>DMYD01000009.1:0-11593 GCA_003483745.1 Roseburia sp.
TCACTAACTAAATGACATTGAATTGGTTATAGTAATAGTTTTCTGCGGTTAAAGTCATGATGTTCTCCATCTCTATCGGTATTACCGGCAGCTATTTTACATAATAAACATAGTTTTCTTTTCTTGGTGCCGGTGCATTGGCAGGTGCAGCTGCATATCCGATTGCACAATGCCCAATCCCTTCATAGTTGCCTTTAATGCCAAGATCTGCAAGAATCTTCTTTCCAAAGTCCGACTCGAACTCTTCTTTTGCCCTATGAATCCAAATGCTGCCAAGACCCAGGCTTTCCGCTGCATTCATAAGATTTCCCATAACGAGGGATCCGTCATACTTATAGGTTGGTATGTCTTTGTCTGCAAGAACAATCAGAATAACCGGCGCTCCATAAAATGGATCTGTCGCAGTCCCCATAATCTTTGCATTTTCTGCCGATAACCGGTCTCTTAATTCTTTGTTCGTTACGGCAATAATAATCGGACTCTGTCTTCCCATACCGGTCGCCGCGTAGGTACCAGCCTTTACGATAGCCTGGATATCTTCTTCTGATACCATTCTTTCCCTGTCAAAATTTCTACAGCTTCTTCTTGTTTCCAATACTTTTAATGTTTCGTTCATTGTGTTATCCTCCATTTCTATTGATTGGCTCAGATATTTGTTTTTCTTTCCCTTTACCACTCCTGAAATCCGCATAGCTTCGCCGACTCATACACTGGTTTTAATATATTACCCAGCCTCTCTGGAAACTGCTTATCATCTAACCCCTCCACATAAAGACTATTTCGAACATCCATATTATTGATATGATATTTTGCGCATTCCTCAAACTTTGTTTTTGCAACCGGGTTATCGTCACAGATACGATAAGCTTTGTATTCTAACGCAGCCAAAGGTTTATAATACTCTTCCCACCTTGGAAGTTTGTTCCCCTTACTACTATTAATCGTTTTCGTCGTTGGACTGAGATTCCAAAGTTCATCATGTGCTACAAATTGCCATGGGACAAAATGATCAATAGATATTTTTTCTTTTGACATGTTTATCTTTCCGTAAATATCTGTAATTGATGGATCCAACTCTATGAGCAGTTTCCAGTAACCTGTCACTTTCGTTAAATTGCGTTTTTTAGGTTTTGTCAACTTATCTGCAATACCAGGCACACTCGGATTCCGGTCCTGCAAATATTCGATCAGGTTGTAATTGACCCAGTCTTTTAGGATCTCTTTATTTCGAATCAGATACTCTACCCATTCATCGTTTACTTCCACCCTTGTATTAAGCTTTTGAAAATCCAGAAAATAATAAAGCAGATGCTTCTGCCTGTTAATTTCTGCTATTTTGCTTTTGCCTGGAGCTTTCATCGCCGAATAAAATGGACTCTGCAGGCAATACGGAACATTGACGATGAGTTTTTCTTTATATTTTTCTATCTTCACATTTTCTGTTGTTGTTAAAAATTCATAGAGCTTGTCTTCTCCCACTGTAGATGCCAGCTTATACTCTGAGGAAATATATCTTACTACCTCTTCCAGGTTGTCTGTCGTATTGCAGGGACCAAGCCTGAGATTAAATTCCGTTACCATATACCATGCGCGAACGATCATTTCATCTAATAATTCATTATAAGTAAATGATGTTTTTTCCGCAGAAATCTTATTTAAAATTGCAAGCATCCAAAAGTATTTATAGCAATTTGATACTCTGTTACGATCAAACATCCGGCTCAGATAACCAATATTTAAATTGTCACTATATGGCAGATTCATACGACAGTCTCCTTACCTTTTACCATTTCTACTCATGACTTAGATAATACCATACCTCTTAAGGATGATGTATCATCTCATCTCCAACTTTCTCAATCAGTGTTACATCCGCCGGCAGCCACTCCACCTCGCCTAATTGTTCCCGCGTCAGCCATCTTGCCGCCTCATGTTCCTTTAGTACAAGCTCTCCTTTTACAATCTCACACCAAAAACAATCCATAGACATATGAAATGTTGGATAATCATATTCGATCGTATCTATGAGTTCTTCCACTTTAATTTCCGTGTCGAGTTCTTCCATAATCTCTCTTTTTAAGGCTTCTTTTGGAGTTTCGCCTTCTTCAATTTTGCCACCCGGAAATTCCCAGCCGCCTTTTAGATCTCCATAGCCTCTTTGCGTGGCAAAGATCATTGGCTCACCTTTTTCATTTGTTGCTTTTATAATAGCTGCAACCACTCTGATTACTTTCATACACTCTCCGTTCATCTTTATTTTCCTGTTTATCAATAATAAATTGTATATTCTGCAAACATATCATAAATTACGCATTGACAATATATTCATAAATATCTTCCCGAACCGGTACATCAAGGATCCACTCTATCTCAACAGCTGTTTTCTCCGTATTTGCCATCGTAAACTCTTTTGCATTTCCACTGGCTGTCATGTGTCCGAGATAATAAAACTCTTTGGAAATCTTATCATCCTTATTTTTTCGGACAAACAATTCCACCTGGATTCCTCTTTCTTTTGCCCTGAGAAAATTCTGTACATCTTCGGACTGCATACTTCTTCCCGATTTGGAAATCGCGATCAAGCGGTCTCGAAAGCCCGGAACAAAATGGTCTTCGTATCTTGTGGTATCGCTGATATTCTCCGCTTTATCGTAATTGATAAACACCGGAAAAGTCTTCGTCTTTTTATCAAACTTATAGCCACCAATATTCAATGGCACCTCATTTTGCTCCCAATTAAGAAGGCGGCAGACATCCTCATATGTATATTTCTGGTACAACACCAAATCTGTCTGCTCGTAAGTCTTACTGTAGTCTCTCTTATAACGGCCGATTCCAAAATCCACAAGTTCTTTTAAAATATTATAAAAATCATTGTTGGCAAGCATCTTGGTAAAGGATTTGGTTGGTTTATAATCCGAATCATCTTTCTCGATAAAAACACACTGCGCATACGTTTTCTTTCCCGATCCTGCTGGAAATTCATTTGTCATAACATGAATGATGTTCTCCTGCTGATCTTTACTCATCACTTTTCCATATGCTTTCAGATCATTCTCTAATCCTGCAAACAAACCAATCTTTGAAATGCTCCGCGTATATACTAACATTCTTTTTAGCAGCTGTAACTCCTGAATTCTTTTACCACTTGCTAACTTCTTTGAAACAAACTCAATGACCTTTTCTTCATCTTCCGATAAGCGAATGGTATATTCCTTCTCATATTTCACAAGAAATTTATAATAAGAACCAAGACTATTATTATCAAAAATACGAATGACATCCATCTCTCCATAATCATCAAAATCACGGAGTGTCGGAATTCTTCCAAGTTTATTTTTCAGGTTGTTATAATTTTCCTTAATAAGCTTAATGTCACTAAAATTTGCATTATCAACGGATGAAAATATTCTTTTCCTGCTTATTTCATCAAAATGAACGGTGGATGCTCCAGGAATTACCCTTCCGCCTTCCATAACATATCTCCGGATATTATCCTTGTTATAGGTTCGGTCTCCAGATAACGCAATCGGAATCATAAAATTATTATTATAATTTCCAATAAAATCTAAAATAACTACATACTCTTTTCCACTGGCTTTTCTCAGTCCACGGCCTAGCTGCTGGATAAATACGATCGGTGACTGCGTCGGTCTTAGCATGATCACCTGATTTACTTCAACAATATCAACACCTTCGTTTAAAATTTCAACTGAAAAAATATAGTCTAACGGCTGTCTATTTTCTGAACTCTCATCCTCATTCATTGCCAGCCGCTCAAATGCATCCTGTCTTTCCTGTTCCGATGCACTGCCATTTAAGGCAACGGTCCTGAAATTTTTCCCGGTCGCCGGATTAACGATCTGATTGAACTTTGCGGACAGTTCCTCTGTTTCCTTTATATTGCTGCAGAAAATCAGTCCCTTCACTTTATCGCCACTATACCCATAATAATCTGCCTGATTCACAATATGTCTCACACGCTCATCACTGGTAAGCATGTTAAAATCTCTGGCTGCTTCCTCATCTCCAATCATAGACAAATCCGTAATTCCAAAATAATGGAACGGACAAAGAAGATTCTCCTCCAATGCCTGCTGCAGTCGTATCTCGTATGCGATCTGGTAATTAAAAATCTCATAGACATTTCTGCCTTCCACGTTATCATCACGTTTATCCGGCGTCGCGGTCATTCCCAGCCATAACTTTGGCGTAAAATGACCCATGATTTTCTGGTAAGTATCCGCAGGAACATGATGTGCCTCATCCAAAACAATACAGTCAAATGCATCTTTCGCATATTGAAGCAGATGCTCATCTCGATTCAATGTCTGAACTGTCGCAAACACATAATCTGCTTCATATTCATAATAACCGGCACCAACAAGTCCCATAGATACTGAGTTTGCAAATACCTTCTCATAAGATTTCCTGGTCTGTCTTGCAAGCTGCCCTCTGTGGACTAAAAAGAGAACTCTCCGAAAACCAAGTTCGCGCATTGCAAATGCAGAGGCATATGTTTTTCCTGTTCCGGTGGCAGAAATAAGAAGCGCCCGTTTCTCCCCTGCTGCAAGAATTTTTTTCAGATTTGTGATAAACCCAACCTGCATACTGTTCGGCTGTAACGTATATTTTTCAATTGACGTTATCTCATCTAATTTTGCAGCTTCTCTCTGATGTTTTATGATCTGATACCGTTCTTTATAATTTTTGTAAAAAGTATCAAACGATAAAGCATATGGTGAATTCCACAATTCTTTAAACTCCGCAACGATTTCTTTTGCCATCTCCCCCTGTTCGGTTGAGATCAACTTTGTATTCCATTCACGATTGCTGGTAAGCGCCGCGCTTGTAATATTCGAACTGCCAATAATGATCCGATAGATTTCGTCTTTTCTAAAAATATATCCCTTGGTATGAAACCCTTCGTTCGCTGCTTCCACATCGTACATTTTTAAAGTAATATTCGATAAATCATTCAGCTTTTTTAATGCCACAGGCTCACTGAAATTCAGATAATTTGTGGTTAAAATTTCCCCAGGAATATTTTTGTTTTCCAATTCTTTTAGTGTCTGAAGAAGCGGTGTGATGCCACTCATCGTGATAAATGCGACACTAATCTGAAACCTGTCACATTTCAAAAGCTCATCCTCAACGGATGAAAGCACCTTCTTTCCCTCTTTATGATTATTGGACACAAACTGCGGTCGATAAAGGTTGTTAGATGCAACCGAACCATTTATATATGCAGTTTCAAATCCCAATCGTAACTCATCAACTTTACTCATTTTTTCTCCTGATACTGCCAGTTACCAAACCAACAGCTTTACCAATGAAACATTCTCAAAAATACACTACATCCAGTATATTCTTTATTACAAATGTTTTCAACAAACATTCCCCGAATTCTCCATCAACTTTTCTTGATTTGTGAAATTGTTAATGTTATCATAAATGAAAACAAGGATAACAGGAGAGATTTTACTATGGAAAATAAAGCATTAGAGATGCATAAACAGTGGAACGGTAAATTAGAGACCGTTGCCAAATCAAAAGTAAAGAGCCGCGAAGATCTTGCGATCGCCTATACACCGGGTGTTGCTGAACCTTGTAAGGTCATTGCCAAAGATCCTGAGGCAGCTTATACATATACCATGAAAGCCAACACCGTTGCTGTTGTTTCCGATGGAAGTGCTGTATTAGGCCTCGGCAATATCGGTGCATACGCAGCGATGCCGGTTATGGAGGGCAAATGCGTATTATTTAAAGAATTCGGTAATGTCAACGCCGTTCCAATCTGCTTAGACACACAGGATACCGAAGAAATCATTGCAACTGTCAAAAATATTGCACCGGCGTTCGGCGGTATCAACTTAGAGGATATCTCCGCACCGCGCTGCTTTGAGATTGAGGAACGTTTAAAAGAAATGCTCGACATACCGGTATTCCATGATGATCAGCACGGTACTGCCATCGTGGTACTTGCAGGTATCATCAATGCGTTAAAAGTGACTGGCAAGAAAAAAGAGGACTGCCGTGTTGTCGTAAACGGTGCAGGTTCTGCGGGTGTTGCCATTACCAAATTGCTTTTAACATATGGTTTTAAAAATGTGATCATGTGTGACCGTGAAGGAATCATCGGAAAAGATTATCCAAACTTAAACTGGATGCAGCAGAAAATGACCGAAGTGACAAACCTTGCAAACGAGCATGGAACACTTGCCGATGCATTAAAAGGTGCTGATATTTTCGTCGGCGTTTCCGCACCAAACATTGTAACACCGGAGATGGTATCTTCCATGAACCATGACTCCATCCTGTTTGCAATGGCAAATCCGGTACCGGAGATCATGCCGGATGTTGCAAAAGCTGCCGGTGCCCGCGTGGTCGGAACCGGAAGAAGCGACTTCCCGAATCAGGTCAACAACGTTGTTGCCTTCCCTGGTATCTTCAAAGGCGCCTTAGAAGGACGTGCCACACAGATCACAGAAGAAATGAAA
Source organism: Roseburia sp. (assembly GCA_003483745.1). Taxonomy (GTDB): domain Bacteria; phylum Bacillota; class Clostridia; order Lachnospirales; family Lachnospiraceae; genus Roseburia. The sequence continues at coordinate 6,501 of DMYD01000009.1, forward strand.
CTTGCCGCTGCAGAAGCGATCGCAGGTCTTGTTTCCGAAGATCAGTTATGCGACGAATTTATCATGCCAGAAGCTTTTGACCCGCGTGTCGCAGAAGTTGTAAGCGAAGCTGTCAAATCCCATATCAAATGATGATCTGGGGCGATAAACGGTATCATTCTTTAGATTATGAATTAAAACAGACTTTCGGGGAAAAGGTCTACCGCCTTTCATTAGATGGAGGTATGACCTGTCCAAACCGTGACGGCACCTTGGATAACCGTGGCTGCATCTTCTGCAGTGCCGGTGGTTCCGGGGATTTTGCCGCTGCTCCGGACGTCTCTGTTCATGCACAGATTCTTTCTGCTAAGAAACGCATTCAGGCAAAAACCGACTGTAAAAAGTTCATTGCATATTTTCAGGCATATACCAATACCTATGCGCCGGTAGAATATTTAAGACGGATTTTTACGGAAGCCATCGAGGAACCTGATGTAGCAGCATTGTCCATTGCTACCCGCTGTGACTGCCTTGCGCCGGATGTCTTAGATCTCCTCGACGAATTAAACCGCAGGAAACCGGTCTGGATCGAGTTGGGACTTCAGACTATCCACGACAAAACACTTCAATTAATCCGAAGCGGTTTTACCCTCTCGCAGTTTGAGCAGGCAGTAAATGCCCTGAATGAAAGAGAAATTCCTGTCATTACACATCTGATCTTAGGCCTTCCGGGTGAAACTAAAGAGGATATGCTCGCTTCCGTCCGTTATGTTGGCAGCCTTCCGATCACCGGAATAAAACTCCAGCTCCTTCATATATTAAAAGGAACCGATCTTGGGACGACCTATATGACAGATCCATTTCCACTTTTTACACTGGAAGAATACTGTGATATGATTGCAGACTGCATTGCACTACTGCCGCCGGAGATTGTCATCCACCGGCTCACAGGAGACGGTCCAAGAAATCTTTTACTTGCCCCTTTATGGAGCACTGACAAAAAGAGAGTTTTAAATACGATCCAGAAACGCCTGCGTGAGCGTGACCTCTGGCAGGGAAAGAATATCTGATTATAAAAGAAAGAGGGCATCTATATTATGGCAGAACCAATCACAATCTATAAACTGACAATTTTAAACATGCTCGATAAAGTGGATTTTCCATTGACTAACACACAGATATCTAATTTCTTTTTAGAACAGGATTATACGGATTATTTTCGTGTCCAGCAGGTACTGAGTGATCTTGAGGACGCCAGCCTGATCCATGCAGAATCCACACACAGTAATACACAGTACACGATTACTGCTGCCGGCAAAGAGACACTTGGTTTTTTCAAAGATAAGATCACGCCTGCAATCGAACGCGACACGACCGCATTCTTAGAAAAAAATAAATTAGAACTGCGCAGCGTCAATTCCATACTTGCCGATTATTACAAAACACCAAATCAGGATTATGCTGCACGCTGTCAGTTCCGTGTACATGACACCAATCTGATCGACCTGACGCTTACTGTAAAAACCAGGGAACAGGCTCAGGTCATCTGTGATAATTGGAAAAAACAAAATGAAGATGTCTATGCATATCTCATGGATCTTTTGCTGAAATAAATGGAGGCTTTATGGCAAAACAATATTTCAAACCCGGCAATATGCTCTATCCTCTGCCTGCCGTCATGGTAAGCTGCCAGTATCCTGCCGGAAAGGAAGATGCGCTCTGCACCAATCCTGACCTTGCAGGGAAACCAAATATCATTACCGTAGCGTGGGCAGGTACCGTGTGTACCAATCCACCAATGTTATCGATCTCTGTACGTCCGGAGCGTTACTCCTACCATATGATCGAAGCTTCCGGCGAATTTGTTGTAAATCTGACAACGGAGCAGTTAGTTCGTGCGACCGATTTCTGCGGTGTCCGCTCCGGAAAAGACATTGACAAATTCAAGGAAATGCATTTGACACCACTCCCTTCAAAAGAGATTTCTGCACCGGGTATTGCAGAAAGCCCGGTCAACATCGAATGTAAAGTTCGGGAGATCAAACCGCTCGGCAGCCACACCATGTTTCTTGCTGATGTGGTGAATGTCACGGTAGACGATAAATTTTTTGATGAAAAAAACACATTTCATCTCAATGACACAGGACTTGTCACTTACTCTCACGGCGCCTATTTTCTGCTCGGCAGAAAACTTGGCACCTTCGGATACAGTGTTGCAAAAAAGAAGAAAGCAAAGAAACGGAAGTAACCGCCGTTTCTTTGCTTTTTTGTTTCCGATAACAGTATATTTTGGTTCTTATTTTCTTTTACATATATTTGCTGTTTAACAGGTCATTTTTCGCAAGCTCAATGGCTTTTTCCACCGTTCCCTGCTCAAACGGATTCATCAGATGTGCATAACGTAGTGTCTCTAAATAACTCATACTTCCACCACACTTGCAGAGATTCAAATAATCTTTCCATGCATCCTCATGATTTTTTCTGTCTTTGGTCTTAAATTCCATCGCACCCATTGTAGTCAACGTATAGTTGATATAATAGAATGGGTAGAGATAAATATGCAGTTTATGATACCAGTAACCGCCACGATCAAAGAAATCATCCGCCTCATATTTTCTCCAAGGCATATATATCTCCTCTAATTTCTTCCATGCAAGTGTGCGCTCCTTCGGTGTCATATCCGGATTGCTGTAGCAGATATGCTGAAATTCATCAACTGCAACACCAAACGGTACGAAAGTCAAAGCATCCTGTAAATGTGCGAAACGATATTTATCTGCCTGCTCCCCAAAGAACTTTTCTGCATACGGATAAGCAAACTGTTCCATTGCCATGGAATGGATCTCTGCGATATCTGTAGATTCGCTGTAATATGCTGCGATCGGCTGATTGCGCATTGCCATATATCCTGCAAATGCATGGCCTAACTCATGTGACAATACCTGCATATCAAAGATTGTCTGATTGAAACAGGAAAATACAAACGGTGCCTTGTAGCGGTCAAGTGATGTCATATATCCGGTGGATGCTTTGCCCGGTTTATTTTTCAAGTCCATCAGCTCATGATCGATCATAAAATCAATGAATTCTCCTGTCTCAGGGCTTAATTCATGATACATTTTTCTCGCCTGATCCACCATGAAATCATCATCTCCTGCCGGAACTGCATTGCCATCCGGGAATACACGTTTTTCATCATAAAACATCAATGTATCCACACCTAAACGTTTCTTCTGTGCCTCATATAATTTTTCACACAGAGGTACTAACACTGTGCGCACCTGCTCGCGGAAAGCTGCCACTTCCTCCATACCGTAATCGGTACGTCCCTGCTGCATATATCCAACCGGGATAAAGTTCTCATAGCCAAGATTCTTTCCCATCTGTGTACGGATTTTGATCAGTTCATCCCAGATCTCTTCCAGGCGTTTTTCATTGCCATGGTAAAAATCAGAGTAAGCCTTCACAGCAGCTTTTCGTACTTCACGGTCCTCATGTTCAAAGTACTTCTGTACCCCATACAAGTTTAATGTTTTTCCATCAAATGGGATTGCTGCGGTTGCCATCATTTTTTCATATTCCTTGCACAGTCTTGATTCCTGCTGCATCAATGGGATATTTTCCTCACAGAATGTCTTTTTCTGCAGATCCATCTGTGCAAAATACTGTTTTCCATATTCCTTTTCGATATCGCCGCGGAATTTTGATTCCATCAGGGCATCATTCATTGCTAAAAGCTTTGGCATAACCGTCGGCACCATATCGTTGATATAGGCATCTTCTTTTTCATAAAATTCATCCGTGGTGTCTAAAGTATGACGGATGGAGGCAATCGTACAGTCAGTCGAAAAGTTTTTCGACATCTCTTCCATCTGCTCCATATATCCTTTTAATTCTTCATAGGATGTTGCATTTTTGATCTTTTCCGTGATTTTCTCTGCAAACGCACCTATTTTTTCAAAATCTGGTCTTTTATATTCCAGTGTGCTGAATTTAAAATCTTCCATGTTTTATTTTGTCCTCTCTTTTTGCTTTTCTATATGTTATTGGTCTTTGGGCCATAACAGACTTTTATTCCTTATTCTTATGAAAAATTTCTTTCCACCATGCAGTGCTTTTTTCTACTGATTTCTGCCGTGTCTCCTGTTTTTCTTCACGTTCTGCCTTGCGTGCTTCCCGTTTCTTACGCCTTTCTTCTTCCTTTTCTTTGCGCGCTTTTTCTCTCTGTGCCTTCTTCTCGTTTTTCCGCTGCAGTTTTTCAAGCGCTTTTTCTTTCAGACGCACTTCCTTTAAAGCCGCCTTCTCCATTTCTTTTATGTAACTGTTTGCCTTTTTGCGGTTGCGCTTATCCACGCGGTATGGATCGTAAGCAAAATAAGATATAGCCCCAAGCATCAGAACAACCACACCAGCGATCACAAAGATTGGAACTAACATATCATATTCCTTAAATTTCAGTTCGTAGCACACAAACACCGTCAGCATCACAGGGTAAAGTAACAGATATAAAATCTTGATCAGTACCTCAAAAAACGCTGCCTGTTTTCTGCCATTTGAAAGAAGCGTACCCTCAATTGCCGTATAAAATGCCATAAAAATACACAGTTCCGAACCAAACCCATGTAAAACACCACACACTGCCACTAAGATCAGCGACAGAAAAAACAGTGCAAACGCCGCTCCCTGATACCATGCATTGCGGCGTTCCTCCATGCCCTGAAGTTTATCCTCACTAATGCCATGCATCCGGTAAACTTCCGTTCTGATATGGCGTTCAAATTCTTCATTTAACTTCTGTTCTTCTTTTGTATTTTTCAGATTTGCTTCCACGGAGTCGATCATCCGATTGATATATTCCTGCTGCTGTCTAATCCGCTTACTGCGAAGCTGCTCTAATTCATTCTGCCTCTTTGCTTCCTCTTCGAGTTTTAAAACTTTTCCGATCCGTGGATTTTTGACTTCCATCTGCGTATAATCCGGTTCCGTTTCCATCTTCACATCTTCGCTCTCTATGATAACCGGATCTTCTACCTGTTCCTTTTCCATAACATTCTCTACATTTACCTTTTCCTTTTCTGTGGCACTCTGTTCTTTTGCTTTTTTCTTTTCCACGG
>DMYD01000009.1:11826-61935 GCA_003483745.1 Roseburia sp.
TCTTTTTCAGTTTCAGTTTTCACGGAACTTTGTTCCTGAAATTCCTCTTCTGCCATACTGTTCTTCTCCTCTGTTTTATTTGATTTCCCAGTATAATTTATTTCAATATTATACAAAAATAAAACCAAAGAAGCAATATACACACTCTCCCTATTGTCTAATAGGATCTGTCTTTCAGGATTGATTTCAGATCCATCGTGTAATCAAAATATCCTTCCTCCACATACTGGACTTTATCGACCTCTTCCCCGTTTTCCATATGCCGGATCGTCTGTTCGACCAAAGGGGCTGTCAGCGGATTGCACTCAAAATCAGCCATGATCTTCTCATCCTGCATCACCGTAAGCGCATCTTTTACTGCATCAAATGAGATCACGATCACATCACCATCTGTTCCCATTTTCTTTCCTGCCGCCTCAAGCGCATCAATCACGCCAAACGTCATATTGTCGTTTTCACTGATCACAACATCGATATCATCGTACTTCTCTAAAAAATCTTCCATGACTTCCTGACCTTTTGCCTGTGTAAAATCGCCCGACTGTTTTTCAAGCATCACCCAGTCTGAGTGTTTTTTTAATATTTTTTCAAAACCGTCCGACCGCCCGATCTGTGCGGAGGAACCTGGCGTCCCCTGCAGTGTGACTAAATGGATCGTCTCATCTTCTCTTCCCTGTTCTTTTAAATAATTTTCAAGCCATTCCCCCGCCTTTATTCCCTCTTCACAAAAATTACTTCCTACCCAGCAGCTGTAAAGGCTTTCATCGCCGACTTCCACGGTACGGTCAGAGAGAATGACAGGGATTCCTGCCTCCTTTGCCTCCTCAAGCACCGCTTCCCATCCCGTTTCCACAACCGGATCTAAAATAATATAGTCCACATCCTGTAGGATAAAGTTGCGGATCGCCTTGACCTGATTTTCCTGTTTCTGCTGTCCATCCTCAAAAATCAGATAATAACCGTTTTCTTCCGTAAAAATATTTTTAAATGACTGCGTATTCGTTGTTCTCCAGTCTGACTCTGAACCGACCTGTGCATAGCCTACCACAATACACCCATCATGACCTGCCATCTCCTCCGTGTCCAGTCCATTCGTGCGCTGCCCTCTTTTTTCTCCACATCCTGCCAGCAAAAATATCGCCCCAAATACCGTGATTCCTGCTGATACCCACCTTTTGTTTAACATATCTCCTCCGAACCCATAACCTCTGCTTTTCATTATATACCAAAAAGCCGCCGCACATAAATAGAGAATTTTCTCTGTGCGACAGCTTTTTCTTATTCACTTTATTATTTACTGCTCTCTTTCATCTTTGCAAAAATACTCTGTAACACAATAAAGAAACAAAGTAATGCTGCAACTGCGATGCTCGACCAGGAACTTAAGAGCTTACCATTGGTCTTTACCAGAGTTGAGATTGTACCGTTGATCAGTACACCGAAGAAGGAACCGATCACATTTCCAACTCCTCCGGTCAGGAGCGTTCCACCGATAACGGATGATGCGATGGCATCCATCTCTAATCCAAGTGCCTGCTGCACGTTGCCGGACATGGTATTCAAGCAATAGCAGATACCGCCGATTGAACAGAGGAAAGAAGATAACACATAAGCTTTTAATTTTGTCTTTTTCACATCAAGTCCCATCATGGTCGCTGACTGCTCACTGCCGCCAACTGCATAAAGACTTCTTCCAAATTTGGTGTAGCGGAGCATCAGAAATACCACGACTAACACTACCAGTGCCACAACAACGGAAATACGGATAAACGGTACCTGTACCACGCCTTTACCATTGACATAAGATCCAAACGGAAGTTTGATCTTGGCATTTGCAAGTTTTACAAAAAATTCATTGCTGCTGATCGATACCTGATCCGTACAGATCACAGCCGTCATACCTCTTGCGAAGAACATTCCCGCCATCGTCACAATAAATGGCTGGATATTTAAATATCCGACACAGAAACCCTGTACAATTCCAAATACAACGCCGATCAAAAGGACCAGAATACAAAGAACCACTGCGTTCATGTTCCATCTCTCCATTCCGACCGCAAGAAACATACAGTCCATAGCTACAAGAGAACCAACCGAGATGTCGATTCCACCTGTCAGCATAACACATGTCATTCCACAGGTAATGCATAAGAGTCCCGCATTATTGATCAGTACATTTAAAAATGTCTGCAGGTGTGTAAATCCCTTATTTGCATAAATCGCACATCCGACTGCATACATGACGAAGAATAAAACGATTGTGATGATCAAAAGTACCGTGTTTCCATTCATTTTCTTTTTCTTCATTATGCGACACCTCCTTTTGCCAGCTGTCTTTTTGCAGACATCTTTTTCATATAATCCTTAAACGGAGGCGCCTGGATTGCAACGATGATGATAACAATGACCGCCTTGTATACCGGTGCCTGTTCGGTGGAAACACCCAGCGCATACAGTGTTGTCGTGATCGCCTGGATCGTATATGCACCGATAATAGAACCGGTAAGACGGAACTTTCCGCCGCCAAGACTGTTACCGCCAAGTGCAACTGCAAGAATTGCATCTAGCTCAAAGTTTAATCCGATATTGTTAGAATCTGCAGAACTGATACGGGAAGATGCCACAATTCCGGCAATTCCGGCGCAAAGTCCACAGACAATGTAGCACAGGAAAATAATTCTTTCTGATTTGATACCTGCAATACGGGAAGCCTTTTTGTTGATACCAACACTCTGTACATATAACCCCAGCGCCGTCTTTTTTAGTATCAGGGAAGTGATTATGATACATACGGCTGCCACAACAATCGGTGTCGGGATAAATCCAAGATATCCACCAAAAATTTTAAAGGAATCCTCTCTTACATACACAATCATATTGTTACATAATAACAGACCGATCGCTCTTGCTGCCGAGAATAAAATAAGCGTTGCGACCATCGGCTGTACATTCAGATACGATACTAAAAATCCGTTAAATGCACCGCAGACACATCCGATCAGGATACCGCCAAGCACTCCGATGATAAGCGGTCTCGCCAGTTCATTCGTGGAGGAAACTCCATAGCCTGCAAGCAGCATACAGCAGAACGACGCTGCCAGTGACATGACCGAACCAACGGAAATATCAGTACCTGCAGAACAGGATACAACCAGAGTCATTCCGATCGCAAGGATCGCGATCTCACTTCCACGGTTTAAGATATCGATAATACGTCCATACAATACTCCGTTTCGAATGGAGATCGTAAAGAAATTAAATGCAAAATTTCCCGATGCAACATCGTAAATGATATTTACCGCCATTACCAATAACATACAAAAGATAGGCAGAAACAGCGGTTTGCTGATCAGTTTCTTTATATTATTCATTTGTGCCACCTCCTGCGATCGCCTGCATTACATGTTCCTGTGTCAGATTATCCGTGATCTCACCGACTTTTTCCCCATCTCTTAATACGACAAGTTTCGAACAGGTTCGAAGCATCTCTTCGATCTCAGAAGAAATAAAGATCAGGCTCTTTCCCTCCTCCGCTAACTGGATCACAAGTTTCTGGATCTCTGTCTTTGTTCCGACATCGATACCACGCGTCGGTTCATCTAAAATTAAAAATTCCGGATCGGTCGCAAGCCAGCGCGCTAAGATCACCTTCTGCTGGTTACCACCGGAGAGCTGTTTAATCAGTGTCTCCCTGTTTGCGGTCTTAATCTGAAGAAGTTCTATGTATTTGTCCGCGATCTCGATCTGCTTACTCATCGGCAGCAGTTTGAATATTCCACGCTTTGCCTGCAGTGCAAGAATAATATTTTCCCTTACCGACAGGTCACCTATGATACCTTCTGCCTTTCTGTCATCCGGCAATAGTCCCATTCCAAGGTTCATGGCATCGATCGGAGCATTGATCTTTACTTCTTTTCCCGCCACTTTCAGCTCTCCGGTCTGATTTTTGTCCGCGCCGTAAATAACACGCGCTAACTCACTTCTACCGGAACCTAAAAGTCCGGTCAATCCGACTACCTCTCCCTTATGGATCTGTAAGTCAAACGGTTTGATTTTTCCTTTATGGCTCAATCCCTTTGCATCGATAAACAGCGGTTCCTTTGAAAAGTCTTTCGCCTGCTCTGTTTTTACGGCCGCAAGATCATCAAAATCTTTTCCCATCATTGCCGCAACCAGACGCACCCTCGGCAGTTCTTCGATTGGATATTCCCCGACTAATTTACCGTTTCTGAGTACTGTGATACGGTCACAGACCGCATAGACCTGCTCTAAGAAATGGGTTACAAACACGATTGCAACTCCCTTTTCTTTCAGCTGACGCATCAGGGTAAATAATTTTTCTACTTCATGGTCATCCAACGATGACGTCGGCTCATCTAAGATAAGTACTTTACATTCCATATCCACCGCTCTCGCGATTGCGATCATCTGCTGCAGGGCAAGTGAATATTCTTCCAGATTCTGCGTTACATCAATTTTTATATCCAGACTGTCCATGATCTTTTCCGATTTTGCGACCATGGTCTTCCAGTCGATCGTTCCAAGTTTTGTTTTCGGTTCCCTTCCAATAAATAAATTCTCTGCAACACTAAGATTCGGGCAAAGATTTACCTCCTGATACACAGTGGAAATGCCCTTTTTCTGTGCATCCAGCGTCGAATGATTGACAACCGGACCATCGATGCCCTCCACATGTATTTCTCCTGCCTCAAATGCATTGATTCCTGTCAGACATTTGATCAGCGTAGATTTTCCGGCACCATTTTCCCCCATCAGTGCCATGATCTCACCTTTGCGTAATGTAAGATCCACATGATCCAATGCTTTTACTCCCGGAAATGTCATGGTTATTCCGCGCATGGTCAATACAACATTACTCTCCATCTTCCTTCACCCTTTCTTTAAAATGGGAGAGACCAGATGGTCTCCCCCGCATTTTATGCCATCAGGTTTGATTAGTACTGGGCATCTACGATTTCTTTTGTGACAACGGTCAGATCCTGATCTTCTCCATTTACATTGATCGTAGAAAGGACATCCTCATTTACGAACCAGTGTTCTGTCATGTATACTTCTTTCTCCGGAGTCTCACCAGCCTGAAGCTGTTTGATAACTTCCTCTACGAACGGAGCTGCAAGCGGGTTACACTCAAAGTCTGCATTGATGTCACCGGACATTACATACTCAAGTCCTGCGGTACATGCATCAAAGGAAACAAGGATCACATCACCATCTACACCGTAGGAGATACCAGCTGCCTTCATTGCATCCATTGCACCGAATGCTTCGTTATCGTTCTGGCATACAACAACATTAAATTTACCTTCATAACTCTTGATGTAGGACTCCATGACTTCCTGTCCGCCTGCCTGTGTGAAATCACCTGTCTGGGAATCTAAGATATTCCATCCATTTGCATCTGCAATCTCTTTAAATCCGTCGGTACGTCCGATCGTTGCGGAAGCTCCGGTAGATCCCTCGATCACAAGTACATTGACATCACTGATGCCCTTTGCATCTGTATATGCTTTTAACCACTCTCCTGCTGCAAGACCTTCTGTCTTGAAGTTAGAACCTACCCATGAAACATATTTATCTGAGTCATCGATCGTACGGTCAATGACGATAACCGGAATTCCTGCTTCCTCGCACTCTGTCAGTACAGTGTCCCATCCGGTTGATACGATCGGATCGATGATGATATAATCAACATCCTGCTCGATAAATCCTCTGACTGCCTCTAACTGTACTGCAGAATCATTATCACAGTCTACAAACTGAAGATCGTATCCATTGTCTGCGGAAAAAACACTTAAACAGGAATCTGTGGAAGCGGTACGCCAGTCAGATTCGTGTCCAACCTGTGCAAAACCAATTGTAACCGTATCACCGCTTGCTGCGGAGCTCTCTGTTCCAGCTGCCTCTGCGCTGTCATCTGTCTGATCTGCAGCAGCTGCATCATCTGTTTTTGCTGCGGCATCATTGGATGCACCCGCATTACCTGTTGACGTGTTTGCGCTGTTTCCGCATCCTGCTAACATTGTTGCCCCTAATGCCATACACATTACCATACTCACCAATTTTCTTTTCATTTCAAAAACCTCCCATAGTTTTTTTAGATTTGGTTTCGTTGCTAACCATGGTCTAATTATAACTGTGAGAGGTTTTTATGAATACCGAATTAAATTTGAATTAAGTATAATTTTTTACTAAATTGTGAACAGTTTTCATATATTTCGGTAAAAAAGTGTATTTTTTTTGGAAAAATGTGTATTTTTTATGAACTGCTTTCTGTTCTTACCGGAATTCTTATCCAGACTTCCGTTTCTTCCCCGTAGGTACTCTGCACTTTCAGTCCATATTCCGTGCCATAATGCAACTGGATGCGTTGATTGACATTAAACAGTCCAAAGCCGTCATTTTCTTTTTTCGTATTGCCATCCTCTTTTAACATCGCGCATACTTCTGCAAGTCTCTGTTTATCCATCCCGATCCCGTTATCTTTTACCTTAAAGATCAGGACATCCGCACAACGCTCCGCCGAGACCGTGATATGTCCCTTTCCACGCTTGTTTTTTATGCCATGGTAAAGTGCATTTTCCACTAACGGCTGAAGTGTCAGTTTGATGACCTCATAACCGTAATATTCCTCCGGGATCGCAATCTCATAATCTAAAATGTCCCGGTAGCGGAACTGCTGGATCTCTAAATAGCTGCGGATATGCTCTGTCTCTTCTTTCACGGAGACAAACTCCCTTCCCTTACTCAAAGAAGTCCTGAAAAATGTGGACAGGGAGGACACCATCATTACGACCTCGTCTGTCTTTTTTGACTCGGCAAGCCAGATGATATTATCGAGCGTGTTATATAAGAAATGAGGATTGATCTGCTCCTGCAGCACCCGAAGCTCTGCTGCCCTTAAATTCAACTCCTCCGTATGGATATCTTCCACAAGGTTGCCGATTTTTTCCACCATCTGGTTAAAACTCTTATTTAGCACCTCAATCTCTTCCGGTCCGGTTTTCACCGCCCGGATTCTGAAATCGCCACCCCCGGCAGCCACTGCGGCATCGCACAGCTCCCCGATTGGTTCTGTGATGCCCGTCACGATTTTTCTGCTGACTGCAAATGCACCCACTAAGATCACCAGTAAAATACCGCTCGTGATCGCAATCGCCTGCTCCACATCATTACGGATCCCACCCCGCAGATCCTCCATGTTCATGCTCTCGTAATAAATATAATACTGGATCTGTTCCTGGATCAGCTCCGTCAGCACCCTGATATTTAAGTCCAAACTCTCCATATTTGTCTCATAAGATCCACTGACTAACGCATCTTCCTCAATCTCCTGCACCCTTTTTTCAAGGGTGTCAAGACTCTTTAAAATTCGCGAGAGACGCTGTTTCGCATATGCGGAATCGGCATCCTCTGCCAATTCCCCAAACACCTCTCTCGCCTCTTTGATCATCTTTTGCGGCTTTTGTGTATCGACTAACTCCTCCGCACGTTCCGAATTAACCACGATAATGTACATCACATAGTCGATATCTTCCTTGAATCCGATGTTATATGCATTTGCCTTTGTGATCTTCTCCACAATATGGTCATATTTTGACGATACATTGTTGATCATAAAAAGCAAATATGTGATCATAACCGTTAGTGGGATCACACAGATAAGAAGCAGCAGATACAACCTGTTTTTTAATGAAAATTTTTTTCTTACGTTCATAATTTTTCCTGTTCCTGCTCTGGTCTGTCACTCCTGTTTCTGTATTCCCGCGGCGTACACCCCTGTGTCTTTTTAAACAGGTTACTGAAATAATGTGCATCCCGGAAACCGACTTCAAATGCAATCTCCGTGGTCTTAGTCCCGGTCGTCCGCAATAACTGTTTTGCCTTATCCATGCGCACCTTTGTCAGATACTCAACAAACGTCACTCCCGTCTCCTGTCCGAATACAGTGCTGAAATGGCTCGAACTTAAATTTACCTCCGAAGCGACCATATTTAAGGAGATATCCTCATGATTATAGTTATCTTCTATGTAGGCTTTTGCATGCTGGATCAGATTGTCATATCTGCGTTCCATGCCCTGCTCCCGCAGTTCGATCACTGCCCCGAACAGATTTTTGATGTACTCCCTCGCCTGTCCTGCAGTGCCAAGAAAAATTTCCATCTTCTGCGCATCTTTGTACTGTTCCAACAGATTTTCACTGGTATATCCGCTTTTTTCCAACACGGAGACCGCGCTCACATACAGATCCATCAGCACATACTGACGCAGCAGAACCGACTGTAAGCTACCGTTTGAGATTTTCCGGAAATAATCATCCACAAACCCGGATACTTCCTCTTTTCTTCCTGTATACAAAAACTGTTCCACCTGTCTGCGGTCGATCCCGGACACATTGAGTTCCCCAAGATCTAATGTCTCTTTTGTTTCCATCTCATTTTCTATCTTCTTTACCTGTTCCGTGATCTTATTTTTCTCTAAGGAATACCGCTTTGCAAAAAGAAGATTCGCTTCCTCGTAACATTTTTTGATCTCGCTGAACCGTGTGACCGGTATCCCGTATACCGCGGCATAATCGATCTTATTTTCCCCGCAGAGATATATTTCAAGTTCCTGTTCAATGGCATTTTTCAGCTGTTCAAGCGTCACACCATTTTCCTCTTTCAGTACCAGATGATATTCCCCACAGCTTAGTTTTGCGCGGATCACACTCGAACCGTATGCAAAAAACTGTTCCATATGATCTTCAAATGCTTCATCTTTTTCATAAAACGTCTCCGTCCCATCCTCGAAAAAGAGCTGTAACATAAGAACATTGTAGCGCTCTGCTGCCAGTTCGATCTCCTGTTCTCTGGCCTCTTTTAACACCTCCGAAAAGGAGTGCTCACCGGATACGATATGTCGGAACAGTCTTCTTTTTGTAAGTGTTTTCTGTTCTTTTTCGTTTTTTGTCTCTTCCTGTCTGCCTCTCCTGCCGTAAATTTTTTCTGCGATCCTCTTAACCGCTTCTAAAAGCTGTGCACTGGTCACCGGTTTCAGCAGATAGTCTTCCACACCGATCGAGATAGCTTCTTTCGCATAATCAAACTCACTATATCCACTCAGAATCAGTATACTCGTATCCGGAAGTTCCTGTTTTACGATCCGGCTAAGTTCCAGTCCATCCATAAAAGGCATCCTGATATCCGTGATCAGGATGTCCGGTTTTAGTTTCTGAATCATCGGATACGCGAGTTCTCCATCACTCGCCTCTCCCACAAATTCAAATCCTTCCTCCTGCCACGCAATATTATTTCGTATCCCCTCCCGCATTACAATCTCATCTTCTGCCAGAAAAATTTTCAACATCGTTTCTGTTTCCCCCATCATATCTTCTTCCCGGACTCTCCATCCGCCGGAAAATCTATATGATGAAAATAGCACATTCCATAAAATGTTTCAATAAACAACTTTTGAAAAAGACCGGAGCCGCATGATTTCATATAGTGTCCCAAATCATGTCACTCCGGTCTTTTATTATATTATTTCCATCAACAATTTTTATTTTTCCCTATTGTACCGACAGGTAAGAATATCCCATCAGGCTCTCATCCACCGCATGTGCGACCTCACGTCCTTCACGGATTGCCCACACAACAAGAGACTGTCCTCTGTGCACATCACCTGCTGCAAATACATTTTTCACACTGGTCGCATATGCACCCTCTGCTGTCGATACATTTGTTCTTGCATTCAACTCAACGCCAAACGCATCCGCAACATATTTTTCAGTTCCAAGGAATCCTGCTGCGATCAGAACCAGATCTGCATCCAGCTTAGTCTCAGACCCCGGTACCTCTGTCATCATCATACGTCCGGTCTTTTCATCTTTTTTACTCTCTAATTTTACGGTAATAATGCCGTTTAAGTTGCCGTTTTTATCTTTTAAGAACTCTTTGACTGTCGTCTGATAAATACGTGGATCATGTCCAAATACAGCGATTGCTTCCTCCTGACCGTAGTCTGTCTTGCAGACTTTCGGCCACTCCGGCCACGGATTATTCTCTGCTCTGGTATCCGGCGCTTTCGGCATCATCTCAAGCTGTGTCACGCTCGCGCAGCCATGGCGGATCGATGTTCCCACACAGTCATTTCCGGTATCACCGCCACCGATGATCACCACTTTTTTACCCTTTGCAGAAATATAGTTGTTGTCTTTTAAGTCAGAATCTAAAAGGCTCTTTGTGGTTGCCTTTAAGAAATCCACTGCAAAATAGATGCCCTTTGCATCACGTCCCGGTGCCTTGATATCTCGCGGATTTTTTGCGCCACAGGCTAAGATCACACGGTCATAATCTTTTAATAACTTTGCTGCCTTTACATCTTTTCCGACATTGACACCGGTTACAAATTCAACGCCCTCTTCTTTCATGATATCCACTTTGCGGTCGATCACCCACTTTTCAAGTTTCATATTTGGAATACCATACATCAGAAGTCCACCAATACGGTCATCACGCTCAAACACTGTCACCTGATGTCCACGCTTGTTTAACTGGTCTGCTGCCGCAAGTCCTGCAGGACCGGAACCGATGATTGCAACTTTCTTTCCGGTGCGCACTCTCGGCGGTTTTGCTGCTGCATATCCTTTTGCGTAAGCATTTTCGATAATTCCGTGCTCATTTGCCTTGCAGGTAACAGGATCTTCCCAGTGACCACAGGTGCAGGCTGCTTCACAGAGAGCCGGGCAGACACGTGATGTAAATTCCGGGAAGTTATTGGTTTTCTTTAAACGGTTATATGCCTGTTCCCAGTTTCCGGTATAGACAAGATCATTCCACTCCGGCACCAGATTATGCAGCGGGCATCCACTCGTCATTCCCATGATGGTCATACCGGACTGACAAAATGGCACACCGCAGTTCATACATCTTGCACCCTGAATCTGCTGTTTTTCCATGGAAAGCGGTATATGAAATTCTTTAAAGTTTTTGATGCGCTCTTTCGGCTCGATTGCCTTTGCGTCTTCTCTCTCATAATCTATAAATCCAGTTGGTTTTCCCATTATTTATATCCTCCATCGTGATGCCATGCGGCAATGCTGCCACATGAACATCTTCCTTATTTAACCTCTTGTGTTTGCATAGAATGCTTCAATCTGCGCCTGCTCTGAGGATAATCCTTTCTCCTCCATCTGAACAATTGCCATCAGCATCCGGTTATAATCGTATGGAATGACCTTTTTAAATTTCGGCAGATACTCACTGAAATTGTCAAGGATTTCTTTTCCTTTTTCGGAATTGGTCAAAGCTACATGTTCTTTGATCATATCCTTTAATTCCATAACGTCATATTTATTGGATATTTCTTCGGAAAATACCATTTCTTTGTTCATTCTTGTATACAGATCATTGTCCTCGTCGAGCACATATGCGATACCGCCGCTCATACCTGCTGCAAAGTTCTTTCCAGTCTTACCAAGGACTACGACACGTCCGCCGGTCATATACTCACATCCATGATCGCCGACTCCTTCAACAACTGCGGATGCACCGGAGTTACGGACACAGAAACGCTCGCCTGCGACACCACTGATAAATGCTTTTCCGCTGGTTGCTCCATAAAGAGCCACGTTACCAATGATGATGTTCTCATCTTTTTTGTATTGTACGCCTGCCGGTGCATAGACAACTAATTTTCCACCGGAAAGTCCCTTTCCAAAGTAATCATTGGAATCTCCGACTAACTCTAAGGTCAGCCCTTTCGGGATAAACGCACCAAAACTCTGTCCACCTGCACCGCTGCATTTTACGATAAATGTATCTTCCGGAAGTCCCTCACCACCATATTTCTTGGTGATCTCTGAACCAAAGATCGTACCGAAGGAACGGTCGGTATTTGTCACTTCCACATCAATGCTTCTGCGCTGCTGTTTTTCAAGTGCCGGTCCTAATTGTTTCAAGAGTACCGTAATATCTTTTGATTTCTCCAGTTCAAAATCGTAAACCTGTTTCGGATCAAAAATGACTTTCTTCTTCTGATCTGCAAACGGGTTGTTTAAGATCTTAGAAAGATCGATTTCTTTCTCTCTGCCGCTTAAGTCCTCACGAACCTTTAACAGATCACTTCTGCCGACCATCTCATCGATCGTCTTACAGCCGAGTTTTGCCATGTATTCCCTTAACTCTGCTGCGATGAAACGCATGAAGTTCTCAACATACTCCGGTTTTCCTGCAAAACGTTTACGGAGTTCCGGGTTCTGTGTTGCAATACCTGCCGGACAGGTATCTAAGTTACATACACGCATCATGACACAGCCTAAAGTTACAAGCGGAGCTGTTGCAAAACCATATTCCTCTGCACCGAGCAATGCTGCGATTGCAACGTCACGTCCGCTCATCAGCTTACCGTCTGTCTCAATGCGGACTTTATTTCTAAGTCCATTCATGATCAGAGTCTGGTGTGTCTCGGAAAGTCCAAGTTCCCAAGGAAGTCCGGCATTGTGGATGGAACTTGCCGGAGCTGCACCGGTACCACCATCATAACCAGAAATCAGTACGACCTGTGCGCCTGCTTTTGCAACACCTGCAGCAACTGTACCAACGCCTGCCTCAGATACCAGTTTTACGGTAATTCTTGCATCACGGTTTGAATTCTTTAAGTCGAAGATCAGCTGCTCAAGATCCTCGATGGAGTAAATATCGTGATGTGGCGGCGGAGAGATCAGAGCTACACCCGGGGTGGAAAGTCTGGTCTTTGCGATCCACGGATAAACCTTTTTACCCGGAAGATGTCCACCTTCACCAGGTTTTGCACCCTGTGCCATCTTGATCTGGATCTCCTGTGCACTGACTAAATACTGGCTGGTAACACCAAAACGTCCGGATGCAACCTGCTTGATCGCAGAACAACGGTTGACGCTGCTGTTTTTACTTGCAATACGCTCTGCATCCTCACCACCTTCACCGGAGTTGGATTTACCATGCAGACGGTTCATTGCGATCGCAAGTGTCTCATGCGCCTCCTGTGAAATGGAACCGTAAGACATTGCACCTGTTTTAAATCTTTGTACGATGGAATCAACACTCTCAACTTCCTCAAGCGGTACACCTTTTTTCGGATAATTGAAATCCATCAGTCCACGCAGTGTGATCTCTCTTTCTTCCTTATTTACTAAATCTGTATACTGTTTAAATAACTCATAATCGCCACGTCTGGTTGCTTCCTGTAACAGATGGATCGTTGCCGGGTTATAAAGGTGTGGATCTGCCCCGCTTCTCATCTTATGACGTCCGCGGCTCTCTAAGGTCAGATCAGATTCAAGTCCGAGCGGATCATAGGCTGCGGAGTGTAGCTCATTGACATCGTTTTCGATATCTTTTAATGTGATACCACCAATACGGCTGACCGTATTAGTAAAATATTTATCAATGACATTTTTATCAATACCGATTGCCTCAAAGATTTTTGATCCCTCGTAGGACTGGATCGTGGAAATACCCATCTTGGATGCAATCTTTACGATACCGTTTAAAATTGCATTGTTGTAATCCTGTACTGCTGCATAGTAATCTTTGTCAAGCATATGCTCGTCCACAAGCTGTTTTACTGTGTCCTGTACCAGATATGGGTTGATCGCACAGGCTCCATAACCGAGTAACGTTGCAAAGTGATGTACCTCTCTCGGTTCTCCGGACTCTAAGATCATCGCAACCGAAGTTCTCTTTTTCGTTCTTACCAGATGCTGCTGTAAGGCAGATACTGCAAGCAGCGAAGGGATTGGAACATGATTCTCATCAATTCCACGGTCAGAGAGAATCAGAATATTTGCACCGTCTCTATATGCACGGTCTGCTTCCACAAACAGACGATCGATTGCTTTTTCAAGGCTTGTATTCTTATAGTAAATGATCGGGATCACTTCTACTTTAAATCCCGGTACTTTCATGGATTTGATCTTCATCAGATCCGTGTTCGTTAAAATCGGGTTATTTACTTTCAATACCTGACAGTTTTCTGCCTTTTCCTCTAAAAGGTTACCGTCCTCACCGATATATACCGTCGTGGATGTTACAACTTTCTCACGGATTGAATCGATTGGCGGGTTCGTTACCTGGGCGAACAGCTGTTTGAAATAATTGAATAACGGCTGATGATCACTTGCAAGTGCAGCAAGTGGTGTATCAATACCCATGGCAGATGTACCCTCACCACCGTTCTTTGCCATTGGAAGAATTGCTTCACGCAGAGATTCGAAAGTATAACCAAAAGCTTTCTGCATTCTCTGGCGTTCTTCCTTGGTATATTCCGGCACACGCTCGTTCGGAATTTTCAAATCTTCCAGTTTTAAGAGGTTGCGGTCAAGCCATTCACCATATGGCTGCTTGTTCGCATAGGTCTCTTTTAACTCATCATCATCGATCACACGGCCTGCAACGGTATCAACCAGAAGCATTTTACCAGGACGTAAGCGCTCTTTTACGAGGATCTTTGTCGGATCGATATCAAGTACACCAACCTCAGAGGAAAGAATCAGATAATCATCATCTGTAATGTAGTAACGGGAAGGACGAAGTCCGTTACGGTCAAGCACTGCTCCCATCATATCACCATCGGAAAACAGGATAGATGCAGGTCCGTCCCACGGCTCCATCATCGTTGCATAATACTGATAGAAATCTTTTTTCTTCTGTGACATGATACGGTTGTTTGCCCATGGCTCCGGGATCATGATCATAACTGCAAGCGGAAGTTCCATGCCGCTCATAACCAGAAACTCTAAGGTATTATCGAGCATCGCAGAGTCAGAACCTTCGGAATTGATGACCGGAAGTACCTTCTGCAGTTCTCCTTTCAGATGTTCAGATTCCATTGTCTCCTCACGGGCAAGCATCTTGTCTGCATTACCCTTGATGGTGTTGATCTCACCGTTATGTACGATAAAACGGTTCGGGTGTGCTCTCTCCCAGCTTGGATTCGTGTTCGTGGAGAAACGTGAATGTACCGTTGCGATTGCTGATTCGTAATCCTTATCCTGTAAATCTGCAAAGAATAAACGAAGCTGCTCTACCAGAAACATACCCTTATATACGATCGTTCTGCTGGACAAAGAAACCACATAGGTATCATCATTGGATTGTTCAAAAACACGTCTCGCCACATACAGTTTACGATCAAAGTCAATTCCCTTTTCCACTTCTGCCGGACGTTTGACAAAACCCTGCATGATATATGGCATACAGTCAACTGCTTTCTGTCCCAGTTTGGTCGGATCGGTCGGAACTTCTCTCCATCCTAAGAACTCCATACCTTCCTTGTTTACGATGACTTCAAACATTTTCTTCGCCTGGTTGCGTTTCAATTCATCCTGTGGGAAGAAAAACATGCCGACACCGTAGTCTCTTTCCTCCCCAAGTTCGATTCCAAGTGGTTTTGTCACTTTTGAGAAAAACTTGTGTGATACCTGAAGCAGAATACCAACACCGTCACCTGTCTTACCCTCTGCATCTTTACCTGCTCTGTGTTTCAA
This sequence comes from Roseburia sp., assembly GCA_003483745.1. Taxonomy (GTDB): domain Bacteria; phylum Bacillota; class Clostridia; order Lachnospirales; family Lachnospiraceae; genus Roseburia. The sequence goes on from DMYD01000009.1 coordinate 27,353, forward strand.
ATTTTCTACGATCTTTAATGCATTCTCTACCGTTGCATGTGTCTTGATACCCTTGATATTGACAACAGCACCGATACCGCAGTTATCATGCTCAAATCTCGGATCATACATTCCGGTTTCTGTCTTACAGCTGCCTGCTACAGAAAAACGGTCTAATTTCTGCTCTTTCATCTTCAACTTCCTTTCTCCATCCACTCATCTGTCTTTGCACGAAAAACAGTTGTCTTTTGTCGGATTTGTTATGTATTAATATACAACTTTCACATCCGTTTGTCTACCAGTTTTTTTGTTATATTGTCTGAAAATATGATAATTATATAATATAGTGTATTGTTTTCAGTTTATTTATCCTGTTTTCATTCGAAATAATATATATGCAAACAATTCTATAGAAAAAAAGATGCAAAAAAATCTCAATAATTTTTCTGCATCTTCGCATTTTTACTATTTCTATTGAATTGTGTTTAAATTGTATCTGTATGTTTTTGCTCTTTTTTCTACAAATCTATGCTTCCATGCCTGCCAGTTCATCCATTTTTCTTTTCAAACAATGGTTAAATACTGCGATCACACGCCCAACGCCGATCACTGCCACCACCGTTCCAAGTCCGATCCCGATCAGATGCCCCTGACAGACCAGTCCGACTGTGATAGTGATACAGATGTTGAAAAGGTCAAAACAGTTTTTCGTAAATCCCACACCGATCAGCACGATCGCAAGCAGTAAAAATAAAAATCTGCCCACGTAGCTTCGTTCCCTGATTTCTTTCTCTCATCTGTTACAATGTGTTCATGTTCCATTGCCTTGATCTAATAGTTTCTTTCCCAGACCTGATCAAAGAAGTCGTTTCCCTCCAGTGTTTTCCCATCACAACTATACAGAGCACCATTATCAATATCAAGTGACAGAAGAAGCGTAGAATCTTTCAGGTATGGCATCATTTTTTCCTGTAAGAGTGGAACAACATCTTCCCTGTGTGTGCATTCGTTCCAGTCCTGGTGTTCGTCCTTGTCAACTGCAAAGTCAACGCCATAGGTGTCCTCTATCACGATACCCTTTTCATCGTCCACATAAAAAGCTGCAAAGTCATATTGGGCAGTTCCCTGCATTTCATAGGTCATGCTTATGAACAGATAGTCCTGACCATCTTTTTTTGAAAGACATATTGTTCCATTTCCTGCATGTGACAGGTGAAAATTTCTGCTGATAAACCGCGGATGACTCTCATATTCTCCATCTTTTGTTCTACGATACACTTTCACATAACATCCATACGAACTGTTACTTACAACGTCATCTACCGTTGCATCAGGCTCACTGCCATATCCAACTACGGAAACGAGATCTGCAATCCCATCGTGTGTGAGATCTGCCGTTATTTCAAATATAGGTACTTCATATGCATCCTTTCCCGGATAATCTGTGTTATAGTAGCTGCCATCTTCCCCTAACTGGCCAATATCACCGTAGGTAGAATAGACATACTCCTGATTTTCCACGACATATTTTTCTGTATCTGCATTTGAATCTTTTTCAGTAGTTTCAGAGATTTCTGTATCTGATTCTTTTTGTGTGACATCGGACATCTCTTCCGTCTTTTCTGCTTTTGTATTTTCTTCTGAAGTCGCCTCATTTACCGCAGCAGAGTTTTCTGTTGTTTTGCCACATCCAGCGAAACAGCCACATGCAAGTGCAGAAGCAATCATAGTCATCATTAATTTATTTTTCATTTTCCCCACCCCATAATATACTCTTTTTCATTTGTATCTTCATCCATTTCTTCCGCCTGGATCAAGAAGTTTTCTCTCAGATAAAAACGCATCGCACGCACATTCTTTTGATATACGCCTAAACGCAACTCTGTTTTCCTGCTCTTTGCGTAATCTAACAACTGTTTACCAATTCCCCTCGACTGTGCCGATTCTTTCACAAACAATCCTTCTACATATTGGTTGTTCATCCCGATAAAACCTACAATCTGACCATTCTTTTCGTCTTCATATACATATACTTCCGCTTCCGGCAGAATCTGTTTTACCATTTCATAATTGCCGGTCCAATATTCTTTCTCTATAAAACTATGTGCCTTGATGTTTGTCTCAAGCCATATCTGTAAAACGTCAGATATATCCGTTTCTTCCATTTTTCTTATCATACACTTACCCCATTTCTACTTTCATCTTAGTGCACTGCAAAGATATCTTTTTTCCCGCTCCATATCGCTCATAAAAATTTCATTTTTCCCTATTGAGATTCGGGTGTCAAAAGGTGGTTCATAACTTAGCGATTGTCAAATTGCACAAAGCCGAGACTGTTTTTGTGACTTTGGGAGAAAATTAGAAAATCTTAGTATGCCTGTCTATTTACAGTAATGTTCTGCCACGGACGGCAGAACAAGGCTTCACGAGCCATGGAAGGCTCGTTGAATGCCGTTTACGTCACTCTGTGAAAAACTGATTCAGGCATACTTAGTTTTTCTTATTTTCGGACAACGGAACAAAACAAGTTCGGTTTTGTGCAATTTGACAGACCCAAAATTGAAAACCACCTTTTGACACCCGAATCCTATTGATAAAAACCAGAAAAGCCGGAAAATCCGCAATTTATACGCATTTCCGGCTTTCTGCCTGCATATGCTGTCCATCAGTCATTTTTGTTTCATAAAATATTATTCATGCAGCTTTAGGCTTTCTCATCAACTCCCACATTCTTCTTCCACTTCCAGAAACTCCAGACCGCAGTGCCTGCCACCACAAGCATCACCACCGTAAATCCAATTCCTTTCGCATCCGCCATATAGCCAAAAGACAGCCATCCTGTCTCCGCACGCACGACCGCAGCAGTGTTTGCCGCAATGTGCCCTAGTACCGGCACATAGAAAAATCCTGTTTTTTCATATAGATATGCCAGCAGGCATCCCAAAACCGCTGCATACAAAAACTGTACCAGGTTCACATGCACCAGTCCAAAGATCAAAGCGGAACAAATAATTGCAGGGGAGACACCCAGCATCAGTTTTAACCTCTGATAGACCACACCCCGGAATAATAATTCTTCCGCGATTGGGATCAGAAAACAGGAACCAAGTAACTCATAAACTGCCGTTCCCGCAAAAAAAGCCTGATTTGCAGTCTGAAACCCTTCAGAGGTCTGGATCAGCGGTGTCATTGCAATGATATTGTTAACTGCAATTCCAAGTGCAGACACAGACACAACCGTTACCGCAATATAGATCATCTGCTCGCTTCCCAGCTTAAACTTCTTTTGTCCGTAAACAGTATCGCGGATATTTTTGTCTGCCATATAATATTTTAATATGGCGGGAATCGTAACCGCTGCGCAGACAAGCTGACGCAGCATATAAGTCTCATCTGCATTGCCAAGAAGCATCTCCAATGCAAAATAACAGAGGCTTGACACTACATAGTAAATTCCAATCGGATAAATGATCTGCCAGATCTGGTAACCTTTTGTCTGTTTCATCGTTTGGTTCCCTTCGTATCACGTCCCGCAGTGCGCAGGCGGTTAAGTGCCACTTCTTTGCCTTTTACTTCAATGTTTAACGAATCTTCCGCGTTCAGAAGATAAATCGCCGTAAGCGCATCACCGGCACCTAATTTCATGCCGCGCACACCGACTGCTCCCTTTTTCTTTTCCGGGATACTTGAAATATCGATCCGCAGGAAAAAGTCTTTTTCAGATTGCATGACAAGTGTTTCTTCCAGTGCAAGTGCCTGCACAAAGATCAGCTCATCGCCCTCATTTAATTTCGTCGCAGCCGTAGTACGTTTTGCAACATCAAACTCGCTTCCGTCTACCACTTTAAGCATTGCGGATTTCGTTCCAAACAATACCTGGGAGCGGCTGATCGCTGCAAGGTTTGTGATATAAACAAAACTTTCCTCACTGCTGTTATAATTGCTTAAATTGTCAATCGGTGTTCCCTTGTCACGGAATTTTCCATATGGCAGATCTAACACCTTTAACAAATGCATCTGCCCTTTATTCGTAAAAATACAGATCTTGTCCGTGTTCTTGCAGGTCAGGATGTAGCGGTTTTCCGTGTTCGCTGCCTCCTTATTTCTCTCATAAGTCGCAACATCCACAGTTTTTGCATATCCAAAACGATCCATAAGGAATACGACATCCATTTCCTCAATCTTCTTTTCCACAACAACTGCTTCTTCCAAGTTGTCGATCACTGTTTTTCTTGGCTTTGCATACTCTTTCTTAAAGTTCTCCAGTTCTTTAATGATAACTTTAGCCATAGCCGCACGACTGCCTAAAATATCCTCATATTTTGCGATATTTTTCAGTGTCTCGTCATGATCTTTTAAGAGTGCTTCGAGTTCGAGTCCGATTAATTTCTGCAGACGCATCTCAAGGATTGCCGTGGTCTGTCTCTCTGTAAAACGAAGTTTTGCAGCGTCTCTCTTAGACTGTTCGGATTTAAAATTGATGTTATCTGTGATACCGTCGGTTAAACAGGCTCTCGCATCTTTCACATTTTTACTTCCGCGCAGGATCTCTATGATCAGGTCAATGACATCCGTTGCCTTAATGAGGCCTTCCTGAATCTCCTTTTTGTCGCGCTCTTTTGCAAGAAGTGTCTGGTATTTGCGTGTTGCAAGCTCATACTGGAAATTCACATGATGGCGGATGATCGGAACGATTCCCATAGTTTCCGGTTTTCCATCCGCTACCGCTAACATGTTGACTCCAAATGTATCTTCCAGTTTTGTTTTCTTGTAGAGAAGGTTTTTTAAATTTTCAACATCCGCACCCTTTTTTAATTCAAGTACAATACGGATTCCCTCTTTTGAGGACTGGTTTGTGATATCCACGATATCAGAAGTTTTCTTTGTCTCAACGAGGCTGTAGATATCGTTTAAAAACTTTCCGATATTAGCACCGATCATGGTGTACGGGATCTCTGTGATCACAAGCCGGTCTTTTCCGCCTTTTCCTTTTTCAACCTCAACTTTACCGCGGATCTTGATCTTTCCCATACCGGTTGAATAGACAGCTAACAGCTCGTCTTTATTTGCAACGATACCCCCTGTCGGGAAGTCAGGTCCCGGGATATACTGCATCATCTGTTCGGTATTAATATCCGGATCTTTCATGTATGCGATCACACCATCGATTACCTCACCAAAATTATGTGGCGGAATGCTTGTGGTCATACCAACAGCAATACCCTCTGCACCGTTTAAAAGCAGGTTTGGCACTTTAACCGGAAGTACTTCCGGCTCTTTTTCTGTCTCATCAAAGTTTGGGACAAAATTTACAACGTCTTTATCTAAGTCCGCTAAATATGCTTCCTGTGTGATCTTCTGTAAACGCGCCTCCGTGTAACGCATTGCAGCAGCGCCATCTCCCTCGATGGAACCAAAATTACCATGTCCATCCACAAGAGGCAGACCTTTCTTAAAATCCTGTGCCATCACAACAAGTGCATCATAGATGGAACTGTCACCATGCGGATGATACTTACCCATCGTATCACCGACAATACGCGCACACTTACGGTACGGCTTGTCATAACGGATACCAAGTTCATACATATCGTAGAGCGTTCTTCTCTGCACCGGCTTTAAACCATCCCTCACATCCGGGAGCGCACGCGCAATGATAACGCTCATGGCATAATCAATATAAGATTTCTGCATCAATTCTGCATATTCGGTGCGGATAATCTGTTCTTCCTGATTCATAGTAATCCTCATTTCTATCAGATATCAAGTGCTGCATCCTGCGCATGTTCATAGATAAACATCTTGCGCGGCGGCACATCATTTCCCATCAAAAGTTCCGTAATATCGGACGCCATACGTCCGTCCTCAATCTCGATGCGTTTTAAAATCCTGGTTTCCGGGTTTAAAGTTGTCTCCCAGAGCTGTTCTGCATCCATCTCACCGAGACCTTTATAACGCTGCAGGGTAAAATTACTCTTATGATTCTTACGGTACCGCTCTAAGGCAGCATCATCATAGAGATATTCTTCCTCCCCTTTTGTAGGAATTGCTTTATATAACGGCGGCATTGCCACATAGACATGTCCCTCATAGATCAGTTCCGGCATGAAACGGTAAAACAGTGTCAGAAGCAGTGTGGATATATGTGCTCCATCGACATCGGCATCCGCCATAATAATAATCTTGTCATAGCGCAGTTTCGTGATATCAAAATCATTGCCATAGCCTTCGGAAAAACCACAGCCAAACGCATTGATCATCGTCTTGATCTCTGCATTTGCAAGCACCTTGTCGATACTTGCCTTTTCAACATTTAAAATCTTACCACGGATCGGCAGGATTGCCTGGAAATTACGGTCACGCGCTGTCTTTGCAGATCCTCCCGCAGAATCTCCCTCAACAATAAAAATCTCACAGATCGACGCATCCCTGCTCTCACAGTTGGCAAGTTTTCCATTGGAATCAAAAGAAAACTTCTGTTTTGTCAGAAGGTTTGTCTTTGCGCGCTCCTCGGTCTTACGGATTTTCGCTGCCTTTTCCGCACAGGAAATCACAGTTTTCAATACTTCTAAATTTTTATCGAAATAAAGCTGTATCTCGTCTCCGGTCACTTTTGCCGTGACACGCGCCGCATCCTGGTTGTCTAGTTTCGTCTTGGTCTGTCCCTCAAAACGCGGATCCGGGTGTTTGATGGACACGATTGCCGTCATACCGTTGCGGACATCTGCTCCCGTAAAATTAGAATCCTTTTCCTTTAGAATGCCAAGTTCCCTTGCGTAGGAATTGATGACTGTGGTAAACACTGTCTTAAATCCTGTAATATGCGTACCACCCTCCGCATTAAAAATATTGTTACAAAATCCTAAAATATTTTCATGGAATTCATTGGTATACTGAAATGCCGCCTCAACGGTGATACCGTCCTGCTCGCCCTTAAAGTAGACCACATCGTGAAGCACCTCATTTTTTTTGTTCAGATCCTTGACAAAACCAATGATGCCCTCCTCCTCATGATATACAATATGCTCTACTTCCGGTCCACGTTTGTCCTCATAAATGATCGTCAGCGCCGGATTTAAGTATGCTGTCTCATGCATACGGCTTTTTACTTCGTCCTCTTTAAATCTGGTTTTTTCAAAAATCTCCGGATCCGGAAGGAAATTAACCTTTGTACCGGTCTTTTTCGTCTTTCCGATGGTTGGTAACAGTCCATTTTCCAGTTCAACCACCGGAATACCGCGCTCATAGCCATCATGATGAATATAACCATCACGGCTGATCCAGACATCCATATGTGTCGATAACGCATTTACAACAGAAGAACCGACGCCGTGCAGACCACCACTGGTCTTATAAGCGGAATCATCAAACTTTCCTCCTGCATGCAATGTCGTATAAACAATACGTGCCGCCGAAACTCCCTTTGCATGCATACCGACCGGAACCCCTCGTCCGTTATCCTCAACGGTACAGGAACCATCTGCCTCTAATGTTACACGGATCGTATCGCAGGCTCCCGCAAGGTGCTCATCCACTGCATTGTCCACGATCTCATAAATCAGGTGATTCAAACCTTTCCGCGAAACACTTCCGATATACATTCCCGGTCTTTTTCTTACCGCTTCAAGCCCTTCGAGAACGGAAATACTGCTCTCGTCATAGCCGCCTGTCTTTGCCATTTCTTTCTTCCCTTTCCTGCTAAATCTATTCCTTTTACACTAAATTTCTATCTCTGATCCGTATCCTGACGCCTTGCATACTGCATATGTGAAATAACCATCAGTGCAAGCTTAAAAGTCATTGCATCGTCAAATTTACGGATATCAAGTCCGATGATTTTTTCTAACCGCTCTAAACGGTACACTAAAGTATTTCTGTGTACGTAAAGCTGTCTGGCTGTCTCTGAAATGTTCAGATTGTTTTCAAAAAATTTCTGTATCGTCGTCGTTGTCTCTTCATTAAAAATATCCGGGATCTCATCCCCAAACACCTCGTGAATAAACATCTCACAAAGACTCATCGGAAGCTGGTAGATCAGACGTCCAATTCCAAGATACCGGTATGCGATCGTCTCTTTTTCCGCATAAAAAATTCTTCCGACCTCAAGTGCCATCTTTGCTTCCTGATAAGATTTTGCAATATCCGGCAGATTATTTACCTGATTGCCGTAACCTACCCTTACACGTACCATCGCCTCCGTGTGCATATTATCCACGATCATATCGGCTAATTTCTGTAATTCATCCTCACTCTTAATATCGCGGGCATCTTTGATCAGAACAATACTCTGTTCATCCACTTCGGTCACATAATCGCGCATTTTGGTTGCAAAAAGATTTTTCACAAGTTCTACTGCTGTGGAATCCTTTTTATCTTCTAAATCAATCACATAGACCACACGCTCCGCCTGCTCTATATGAAGCTTCTGTGCCTTATTGTACATATCTACGACCAACATATTTCCAAGCAGGATATTCTGCATGAAATTGTTGCGGTCAAACTGCTCCATATAGGCAGCAGCAAGGTTTCTGATCTGGCAGACTGCAAGACGTCCCACCATATAAGCATCCTCTGCCTGTGATTTGGTCAGCAGAATATATTCTATCTCTCCATCAACGATCACCTTAAAAAAATGATATCCTGAGAGCATCTGGCTCTCCGCCATGGAATCTGCAAAAGATGTGATTGCACCTTCTAAATCTCCCTCCGGCTCAAATGTTGCTGCAACCGGCTTTCCTTTTTCCGTGTAAAGCGCAAGATCAATTCTCGATATATCCTTTATCTCATCAAGTGCTGTCTGTATTTTATGGTTTGAAATCATAATCTGTTTCCTTTCCGATATCTCCCCTTCGTCTAGTTCCACCCATCATCCGATCTATAATTTCATCCTTACTGACGAACAAAAACTGGGTACATCACTGTACCCAGTTTTATTTTAAATGATGTTCTGTTTAATTTTACCGAATTAGTTGGTAATTGTCAATTCTGTTTCTTTGTCGAAAACATGAATCTTCTCAGGATCAATAGCAAGTTTGATGTGATCTCCCATACGTGCTGTTGTTCTAGAATCAACTTTTGCAGTCATGCTTGTGCCTGCTGCTTTGAAGTATAATAATACCTCAGAACCTAATAACTCGTATCCTGTTACATCAGCCTCGAATGAGCAGTCTTTGTGTGCTTCGATCTCGATCTCGGAATCTCCGATATCCTCCGGTCTGATACCCATAACAACAGTTTTTCCGTTGCATCCTGCATCTGCAAGTTTCTTTGCTTTTGCTGGTGGTAATACGATTGTTGTGTTATCGAATGTAAGAGAAACTTTGTCTCCCTCTACTTTACATTTTGTATCGATGAAGTTCATCTGCGGAGAACCAATGAATCCTGCAACGAATAAGTTGTTCGGCTCATTGTATAATTTCTGCGGAGAATCAACCTGCATGATAACACCATCTTTTAATACAACGATTCTGGTACCAAGTGTCATAGCCTCGGTCTGATCATGTGTTACATAGATGATAGTTGCTTTTAATCTGTTATGTAAAGAAGCGATCTCAGAACGCATCTGTACACGAAGTTTTGCATCCAGGTTGGATAACGGCTCATCCATAAGGAATACCTTAGGATTACGAACGATGGCACGCCCCATAGCAACACGCTGTCTCTGTCCACCGGATAAAGCCTTTGGTTTACGATCTAATAATTTCTCAAGGTCAAGAATCTTAGCTGCTTCTTCAACTTTTCTCTTGATTTCATCCTTCGGAACTTTTCTTAATTTTAATCCGAATGCCATGTTATCGAAAACAGTCATATGAGGATACAGAGCGTAGTTCTGGAATACCATTGCGATATCTCTGTCTTTTGGCTCAACATCGTTCATGAGCTTTCCGTCGATATAGAACTCACCAGAGGAGATCTCCTCAAGTCCGGCGATCATACGAAGTGTAGTAGATTTACCACATCCGGATGGTCCTACGAAAATGATGAACTCCTGATCTTCTACTTCAAGGTTGAAATCCTTAACAGCCTCAAAGCCGTTTGGATAAACTTTGCAAATGTTTTTTAATGATAAACTTGCCATTGGTCTAAATACCTCCTGATATTTGTGTTTCGTTATTTGATAACTATACTATACAAAAAAGATGCAAAAAGCACCATATGTCTCCTACACAAAGAATTTTTGTTTTTCTTGTAGGATGTCACAGTGCTTTATGCATCTTTCTCCTGTTTTCGTCAAACTGACGGCTTTTCCACCAAAAACTGTACAGATTGACGAACACAGACGTTCTTCTTTTTTATAAAAAGTTTATTTTATGATCCACAGCCATCATTTCTTTTTACGGATCCTGTGAAGCTGCGGTCTTAATACCAGTTCCGGGATGACAATTCCTTCCCGCTGATTTAACACATATTCCACTGCTTCTGCCACTTCTTCCGGGGTAAGATAAGATTCTTTTTCTTCTCCCACCGTAAAATCGGCGTTCCGGTACAGCTTTGTCTCCGTCATATCCGGGTAGACTGCTGTCACTTTGACGCCATACTTTCTTGCCTCTTCGAATAAACTTGCCGAAAACGCTGCAAGTCCCGCCTTGGTTGCAGCATAAGCACAGCCGTGCGGGCTTGGCTGCTTTGCTGTGACAGATGAAATATTGATGATATAACCGCTGTTTTTTTTCAGCGTCCGTAACAGCTGCTGTGTTAAGATCAACGGTACTTCTAAGTTCACACGGACCATTTCCTGTATCTTCTTCGGGTTCAGTTCTTCATGCAGACCGTAGTATGCCGCTCCAGCATTATTGATAAGAACTTTTACCGTATGCTCCGATGTGATCTGTTTTACGATCGTGCACAATTTATCCGTGTCGGTGAGGTCACAGATGATGGGATGAAATATGCCATTTCCCAAATCATTTTCACTCTGAAGTACTCCGGCAATATCTCTATCTTCTTCCGTATCAAATCTACGCCCGATACCGAATACTTCATATCCAAGTGTACCTAATTTTTCACTGATGGCGCGCCCGATGCCGGATGAAGCGCCTGTTACGATGGCTGCTTTTTTCTGTGTCATAGCTGTCCTTTCTTACGACTCCCACCGGAAGATCTTCTCTTCCGGCACATACTCTAAAAGCTGTCTGATCAGAAAACTCTCCATCTGTTCTGTCAGCTCTTTTCCATAATGATATACCCCGCTGTCATTCTGAAATGGAAACTGCACTACTGCAGAATACGGCTCGTTTTTCCGCATTTTTTTCAGATAATCCTGCGATACACGGAAAGAACCGACACTGACATCAAAGATCTGATCCATGGGAACTTCCTTTGTGACAAGTTCTAACATTTCATGGTACTCTTGTTCCCAGTCCGGACAGTAGATCATCGGATCAAAACACAGGCGCACCGGGAATCCTTTTTTTACCGCATCTGCCACACAGCTGACACGCTGCAAAAGCGATGGCGTATTATGTTCATATTGCTTCGTGATATGCTCTGGAGAAAGTGTAAATGCATAGATTATATTTTCATCCGGAATCAGGTTTTCAAAATATTTTTTATTTGCCGACTTTGTGCGGATCTCGATTTTAAGCGGATAAGGTGATATCTTGTTTTCTTTCAAAACAAAATGCTCCCACGCTCTGACATAATCGGTCACAGACTCAGATGCAAGCAGATCTGTATCGTAGGATACACACAGATAAACCGGGTGTTCTGACAGCATCTGATGCAGTTCTTCAAAAATATCTTCTATGTTTACAAAGATCACAATATTGGCAGAGGGATACATTCCTTTTAAATAACAGTATTCGCAGTCATAGATACAGTTCATCATGCAGGATGTATAATAAAAATATGTATTTCCAAAATTCTGGCACACCGGTGCCCCCTGATAGATCAGATTGCCGGTCTTTTTTGCCAGAATCAGGTTTTGTGCATGGTGCTGCTTGTCATAGTCCTGCCTTCGTCTGCAGAATACATCTTTGTAATGCCTGATATACACTACTTCCGCATGTTCAAAACGCATCAAAATTTCTTTTACCCGCGGATGTTCTGCTACTTCTTCTTCCACATAAATATGAGAAAAAAACGAATTATAATAACTTTCGTCCAAGCTCTTCAAAACAGCGTTTCCCCTCTCTTTTGTCCTTACATGGCAGTTCCCCCGCCTGATACATTTCTTCTATGATTCCCTGATAATTGATCCCCGCAAGTGCTGCATATCGCAGCTGCTGCGTCACAGAAGCCCTCATTACCGCCGAGCAGTGCATATCTGCACCTATTCTTTGTGCATACACCGATACTTTCTCCAGCTCTTTCCCATTCTGCAGCTTTTTTATCTCATCAATCTTCATCAGCTCATCCAGATAACTCCGAATTTCAGGAACTGTGTCCGCAACACTCTGTTTCAGTATTTCTGCCGACAGCCCCAGCACATTTCCCCTATCTGTCACAATTTTTAAAAATAACATCTGATGTGGTCCGAAAAAATATGCCCCTGCCTGATATATGGAAGATGCTTCCATATCATAAAGGAAACCGTCTGCCGCACTATTTTTTATGACTGTTTCGTGTTTGGAGATCAACTCTGTTGTATATTCTGTACGATAAGGCATTGCACCTGTTACAATTTCCTGTTCCACAAATGGATGTCTGTATAAAATATCCGGATAAAAAGTCCGTCCTGTCACATCCTCTGTGATCTTTTTGCACAGATATACTTCTCCCGAAACATTCTTACAAGTTTCATCTGATTCGTTTTTTGTGGAAACCCACGCACAGGTTCCGATATTAACCAAAAAATCCTCCGGCTGTGGCGTTCTTTTCGTACAAATCCTTGCCACGGCTGCCGTTGCTGCGTTCATCCCGCATCCCGTTACCGCAAGCAGGATATTTTCTTTCTCAGAAAAAAAGACAGGGAAACATGTTTCATCTGTCTTTTTTTTCAATCCATATTCACGAATTAATGGCTCTGCCTCACAATATAAGGCATTAAATATATATATCATAGCTTCTCATCCTGACACTGTGATCATCACTGTCTCAAAACTCCTGTTTCTCACGCTTTTCCCGTACTGCCAATGCCACCACGGTTTTCATTTCCAAGTGATTCGGTCTCCTCGAAACGAATGACCGGCTGATGTTTCTGGATACGGAACTGGCAGATGCGGTCATTGACGTTGATCTCCGTGTCACGCATTGCAAGTGCCGGCATCATCCACACATCATCATCTCCGCAGTAGCTTTCATCTACAACACCCATATGGTTTGTCTGAATGATTCCAAAATTCTTATAGGTAGAACTTCTCGGCACAATGACTGCCTCATATCCCGCCGGAAGCTGCATGGACACGCCAAGTTTGATCAATTTAAATTCGCCTTTTTTTAATACAACATGTTCCGCTGACCGAAGATCGATCCAGTCACTTTTTCCATCAATATAGGTAAGTTTTTCTATCTCATCTGAATGATATTTAATTCTGATCGTCTGCTGTTCCATTTTTACTCCTGTCTACTCTGCCCACTCTAAATTGCTGTGTTCTTCTCTGCGGTCACGCAGCATCAGTTCGCGTACTGCCTCTTTTGCCGGTTTGTCATCAAACAGGACATGGTTGATCTCCTCAATAATCGGCATACTTACTTCGTATTTTTTTGCAAGTGCAATGGCTGCTTTTGCAGAGTAAACACCCTCAACAACCATCTTCACCTCATCCATCGCCTGCTTCATTGTATATCCCTGTCCCATCAACATGCCAGCTTTACGGTTTCTTGAATGCTTGCTCTCACAGGTTACAATAAGATCACCGATACCGGTCAATCCATTTAATGTTTCTGCATTTGCTCCCATCTTGATCGCAAGTCTGCTGATCTCAGATATACCGCGTGTGATAAGTGCAGCCTTGGTATTATCTCCGTACCCAAGTCCGTCCGCCATACCTGCCGCAAGCGCGATCACGTTTTTTAAGGATCCGCCAAGTTCCATACCAAGGACATCCGGACTTGTGTATACACGGAACACCTCATTCATAAAGATATCCTGCACGCCCTCAGCCACAGCCTTCTTTCTCGCACCTGCAACGACCGTGGTCGGAAGTCCGATTCCAACTTCCTCTGCATGGCTCGGTCCACACATCACTGCCACTTCCGCAGCCGGAACCTCCTGCTCCACAATATCGGAAAGTGTCATCAGGGTATCTTCCTCAATACCTTTTGCCACACAGACGATCACCTGTCCCTTTTTTACAAAAGGCGCCATAGATTTTGCCGTGCTCCTTGTAAAAACAGACGGCACTGCAAGGATCAGATAATCTTTTCCCTCGATCGCTTCTTTTAAATCAGTGGTAAATGTAATACCCTCCGGTAATTTCACTCCCGGAAGTTTATCCACATGCTCGTGTTTTTCACGAAGCATCTGTATTTCCTGCTCTACAATTGACCAGACTGTCACATCATTACCGTTTGTATGTAATACCAGAGAAAGCGCTGTACCCCAGCTTCCTGCACCTATAACCGCTGTCTTTGCCATGCTGTCATTCCTCCTAATTCTTTTTCATTCCAAATTTGTTTTCTGTTCCAGTAAGCAAACGCTTAATATTGGCTTTGTGTCTCCATAATGCCATCACTGTAAAACATGTACTGACAATGTAAAATTCCGGCAGATATGCCGTATCCACATGAAGATATCCCATGTAGCCAAATATCAGTACCTGTATCAGATAACTTGTCACAACAAGGATAGAACCTAACGATACATATCTTGTAATCGCGATCGATCCAATAAACAGGATCAGGCAGATTGGTGCTGCAAGCGGGCAGACTGCAAGTATCATACCGGATGTACATGCAATCCCTTTTCCCCCCTTAAATTTCAGATAAAATGGGAAGTTATGTCCTAAAACTGCTCCAAACCCTGCGTAAAGTTCTAATATTTTAATTGCATCCGGATATTTTCCAATGAAAAGGAAACGGATCAAAAGCACTGCAAAGATAGCTTTAAACAGATCACCCAAAAAAGTGACAAGCCCCGCTTTCCAGCCTAACACACGCAGTGTATTTGTCGTTCCCGCATTGCCGCTGCCCTGTGTCCTGATATCCACGCCGTGCTTTTCTCCATAAATATATCCTGTCTGGAATAATCCGAAACAATACCCCACTGCCACTGCTATAATTCTTGCCCCGATCATTATTGTTCTTCCTTCCTCTCACGAATGATAAATTTTAACGCCGTTCCACGGAATCCAAATGTATCACGGATACGGTTTTCCAGATAACGGGTATAGGAAAAATGCATCAATTCTTTGTCATTAACAAAAATAACAAATGTCGGCGGTTTTACTGCGACCTGTGTGGTATAGTAAATTTTCAGACGTTTTCCTTTGTCGGAAGGCGGCTGCTGCATTGCCACTGCCTCCGCAACAATTTCATTCAAAACACCGGTTGCAACACGCATACTGTTATTCTCAATGACAAGATCGATCATCTCAAACAGTTTATTTAAACGCTGTCCTGATTTCGCTGAAATAAATAAAATCTCCGCATATGGCATAAAGCTTAAAATCTGACGGATCTTCTCTGTGTGGCGGTAGATCGTCTTATCGTCTTTCTCAATGGCATCCCATTTATTGACCGCGATGATAATACCTTTTCCGCGCTCATGGGCAATTCCTGCGATCTTCGCGTCCTGTTCGGTCACACCCTCTGTCGCATCGATCACAATAATACATACATCGGCACGCTCCACTGCCGTCACGGCACGAATGATACTGTAGCGCTCAATTTCTTCCTTAATCTTATTCTTACGACGGAGTCCTGCCGTATCAATAAACACGTATTCCTTTCCATTGTAACGGATGTCTGTATCGATTGCATCACGGGTTGTTCCTGCAATATCAGATACGATCACACGATCTTCCTGTGCCAGTTTATTGATCAGGGATGACTTTCCAACATTTGGCTTTCCGATAATTGCAACCTTCGGTCTCTCATCTTCTGCCTCGTCCTTGTTGTATTCCGGAAAATTCTTTACCACCTCATCAAGCATATCTCCCAGACCTAACATGGAAGATGCGGAAATCGGATATGGATCCCCGATACCCAGATTATAAAATTCATACACATCCGGCATAAATTTTTCAAAGCTGTCCACTTTGTTGACAACTAAAACAACCGGCTTTCCGGAACGGCGCAGCATATCTGCCACCTTAGAATCCGAATCCTGAAGTCCCTGTCTTACATCTGTTAAAAAAATGATCACATCCGCAGTTGCGATCGCAATCTCCGCCTGCTCACGCATCTGGGATAAAATAATATCTTTACTGTCCGGTTCAATACCACCGGTATCGATCATGGTAAAATGATAATCCAACCAGGTCACATCCGCATAGATCCTGTCTCTGGTCACGCCCGGCGTATCCTTTACGATGGAAATCCGCTCGCCTGCAAGCACATTAAACAACGTCGATTTTCCAACATTCGGACGACCCACGATCGCCACTACGGGTTTACTCATAATTTCCTGTACTCCTTTTAATCTTCAAATCTCATGCACTCATGAGCGACTGATACTGCGCTCTGAACATTATTTTGATTTTACAATATCCTGTGGTTCTTGTAAAGGTATTTTCCATACAGGGCTTTTGGCAGTGCTTCCACAAAACTTTTTTATTCTGCCACACCTGCATTTTTCTGGATTTCATCAAACTCATCCTCATTATACAAATGCCAGACTCCACTGATCACTCCCATCTTTTCTAATGCCTTTACCGTATTTTTACATCGTGGTCCAAACTGGATATAACTGTTTCCAGATGCATCACCAATCGCAACATTGTCATTTCTCGTATACTGGTAGTCATAATAATTATAATAGTAATCCCAAGTCTGATAATCATTCCCTTTTCCATAATAAGAAAGCGAAAATGCATTGGTATAGGTCTCTTCCTGTTCATCCTTATAAACTGCAGGAAGCTGGTAATAATCAAAATTACCCTCTTTTACATCCTGCTTGACAGCATCACACAGTATGTTGCTCTCCTGTCTGGAAAATGTATATACATCCGATTCGCCATCACTTTTATAAATTGTTAAATAACCGGAATAATAATCGTTTTCTTCGTATCCGTTTCCAAGGATCTGTTTCATCATATTATCCGGATCCGTCTCGAAAGCGGCCAGTTTATATGCAACGGAATTTTTGTCTTTTAATGCGGCATCCGTAACCGAAACCGGATATCTCCGCTCAAACACAGAACCATCTTTCATATAATACCGGAATGACGTATAATAGTAGTTTTTTCCTTTTTTATATACAGATAAATACTCATCTTTACTTGTGATACACTGTTCCTGCAATTTAAGCACTTCCGGAATCTGTTCTTTTGAAACATAGATCGGATAATCCATATTCACAAATGCAGCCTCAATCTCAGATGCCTTTGGAATTTTCCGTTCAATGCCAAATACATCTATACGGAAACAGGTCAGCACAATCAGAACAACCGCCATAAACCCTGCCCACTCTGCGATTCTTTTTTTACACAACACCCGGAAACTTT
This sequence comes from Roseburia sp., assembly GCA_003483745.1. Taxonomy (GTDB): domain Bacteria; phylum Bacillota; class Clostridia; order Lachnospirales; family Lachnospiraceae; genus Roseburia. The sequence goes on from DMYD01000009.1 coordinate 44,878, forward strand.
TCTGTAAAACCATTTCCGCTGCAAAAAAACAAATACTGCCAAAAAGAAGCATAAAAATCAAAAGACAAACGAACTCATTCATTTTGATATACCCTAACAACAGCGCAGATACAGCAAGTGCGATCAGACCACCGCCGCAAATTCCAGCCAGCCAGCGGAATACAGGTTTTAAAAATGCAATACTTACCACATCTCCTGCCGTTTCAACCTTGTGACTTTTATACAGGATATATGCAAAGACCGTGATCACAACTGCTGCCACTGCATAAACCGCCACTATTTTTCCGCCGTTTACTATAACGCCAATCGCCTGAACATACTCTTTATCATATTTTACTCCCATTGTCAGATTACGAAAGAGATAATCCAGTGGGGACAATATACTCGATGGATTGTATGACCATGTATCTGATACCCCATAACAGATCAGACTTGAAATATTCTGTACCATCTTTGCACAACCGATCCACAGATAGTTGACTGCCAGGTAATAAAACGGCATGGCAAAAATATTACTGGTCAGCATAGCCACAAATACAGCAAGTGCATAAGCAAAAAAAGATACCCCGGCAATATCAATAAACCAGTATAGCACATACTGGATACAGGTAATCTGATTCGCCAGACAGACTAATACCCCGGCAATAAATGAAATTACCTCCGGTATAAACAGAAACAGGAAACCGGATACATAATTTGTAATGTAAAGCTCACGTCTGTCTAACGGCAGTGAGTGTATCATATTGGCATTCCGCGGATTATATAAGTAAGAAAATACTGCCAGTGCCGCCGCTGCTGCTGCTATAAATACCGGCACCACTGATCCTGCACCTGCTAACGCAGATCCAATCACATAATATTGCTTCTGTGCAGGCTGTACATTTCCAATATAATTATTCTCAGCATTTGCATAGATCAGCCCGATGCTGACGGGTACTACCATGAGCAGATAGCAAAGGTACACGATCCAGATCGGCCAGTAATGCGTAAGATTCTTTTTAAATATCGTTGTGTTAAAAGAGGATGTCTTTGACTTCATAATCAGCACCTCCCATTTCATATATAAATATTTCTTCTAAGGTCAGTGGAAGGACATCCACAATTGCCGGATTTGTCGCTGCTAACGCTCTTTTAGCATCTTCCGGATCCCCTTTTACGATCAGCGTATAGACCCGTCCCGTATTAGACATATGAAGGACTTCAAATTCTTCCGGTAATTTGGGCACACCATTCTGGCAGGCGACCTGGATTTTTGACACACTGCCCTGCAGATCGCTTAAGGAACGCTCGATCATAATGGTTCCCTGATTCATAATACCGACATGATCACAGACATCTTCTAGTTCTCTTAAATTATGGGACGATACAAGAACTGTCATCTGATTTTCCGCAACTTCTGACATGATAATGCTCCAGATCTGTCTGCGCATGACCGGATCAAGGCCGTCCACAGGTTCATCTAAGATCATCAGTTCCGGTTTTGCACAGATTGCAAGCCAGAAAGCGACCTGTTTTTGCATTCCCTTTGACAGACGGCGAATATTTCTTTTCACATCGATATTCGGGAAAAATTCCTGAAGACGGTAAAAAAGCTTTTCATCAAACGTAGGATAAATTCCCTGATAAAAACGCTTCATCTCCATCGTATCTGCCTGCACAAAATAAAATATTTCATCCGGGATATAAGAAAATTTTGCCTTTACCTTTTTATTTTCATACACCGGTTCCCCTGCAATAAAGACTTCCCCTGCATCCGGTTTATATACCCCTGTAATATGACGGATCAGTGTTGATTTTCCTGCTCCGTTCGGTCCGACCAGTCCATAGATCGCACCTTTTTCCACATGCATATCCACACCTTTCAATGCATGAAATCCCTCAAAAGACTTTTCCAGATGATTCACCTGTATCATTGGTCCACCTTCCCTTCTGCCAGATCATCCATACGTTCGACCAATTCCTTTTCTTTTACAGACAAAAAAAATAATTCTTCCACAATCTCATCAAATTCTGTCAATAACTCTTTCGCCCGCGCGTCCAAAACTTCTTTTCGTTCTGCAACAAAAGTTCCCTTTCCAGTGACCGTATAAATATAACCCTCACTTTCTAAATCCCGGTATGCTTTCTGGATCGTATTCGGGTTGATCGCAAGCTTTGCCGCAAGTTCCCGGACCGATGGCAGTTTTTCATCCGCAGAAAGAGAATTTGATATTACAAGTTTTCTGAGTCCATCCTTGATCTGTTCGTAGATCGGCTTGGAATCACGATAATTTAACTGTATCAATCAGATACCCCCTGTCTGTACTAACCGTACTATTTTCTATCATACGGTCAATATAACATGAGGCACCTGCTGATACAATAAAGATAATCCTATGATATTATGAAGATTTTATGAAGCATGCTTAAGTTCCTGTAAAAATACACGGCCGCTTTTTCTAACCTAAATAAGCTTTCAGTAACTCAAATGTGTTTTTCACACCGTCTTTATGGCTTCTCTCATATCCGTGGGAAGCATATACCCCTGCACCGATCAGTCCGTGGCGCACATCATAACCTGCCGTCAGTGCCACATCCGCATCCGAACCGTAGTATGGATAAACGTCTACTGCAAAATCAAGATCATTGTCTTTTGCCGCTTTGATCAATCCTGTGACTACATCATAATTGTACGGTCCCCTGCTGTCTTTTGCACAGATGGATACCTGTGTTTCTTTGCAGGTCAGTCCGTCACCCACACATCCCATATCCACAGAGATCACTTCCGTCACACCCTCCGGGATAGATGCAGCACCGCCATGTCCTACTTCCTCATAGACTGTGATATGCTGGTATACCATGCGCTCGGTTGTGATATTTTCTTCTTTTAAGTATTTTGCGTATCCAAGCAGGATACCGACGCTTAATTTATCATCCAGAAAACGGCTCTTGATATAACCTGTCTTTGTCACCGTGGTACGTGGGTCAAAACATACAAAATCACCTGCCATAATGCCAAGTTTTTCTGTCTCTTCTCTGGAATCCGCTTTTTCATCGAGCACGATCTCCATCTCATCCCAGCTTCGTTTGGTATCGCTGTAATCTCCGTTTACATGGACGGAGGCGTTTGAAAGCTGGCAGGTTCCCTCAAATGTACCCGAAAATCTGGTCGCCACACGACAGTTCTCTGCCTCCGCATTGTTGGCATTCATGCCGCCGATTGGAGATACTTTTAATCTTCCGTTTGGTTTGATTTCCGTTACGATCGCGCCAAGTGTGTCAATGTGCGCCTCTAACATCACGGCATCCTCTTTATTTTTACCCCCTAATGCAACAAGTACACCGCCCTTTACGGTAAGTTTTGGCTCATATCCTAATGCACGGTATTCGCCTAAGACATACTCTGCCACCTCTTTGGTATAGCCGGATGGACTGTCAATTTCAAGAATCTTTTTTGTTTCTTCCACGATATAATCAATATAATTTTTCTTTTCCATTTTAATCTCCATTCTTGCGCTGTTTTTATTTTATTTTTTACTTTTCATGATTCCCTCAGATATATAAATCCACCAAGATTTCCCCGCTTACCATGACTTGCACGGTGGGAAAATAACAGATTTGGATTACAGCAGGTACAGATATTCGTGACGGCGATCTTTTCTTTTAACACGCCAGCCTCCGTTAAGACAATCTCATTTGCTCTCCAAAGATCCAGCTGATATTTGCCATTTTTCTTATCGAGAAGAATTTCTTCTGAATGTCCTGGAAATGCCTCTTTAAAAGCATCTGCAACGTCCACACTGACTTCATAACATTCCTGACAGATAGATGGACCAATGGCACAGACTAAATCTTTCGCCTCCGTACCAAATTCACGGTTCATCGCTTCAACCGTGGCAGCCCCCATTTTCCCGGCAGTCCCCTTCCAGCCGGAATGGCTCATTCCGATTGCGCGATGAACGGGATCCACAAAATATAACGGCACACAATCCGCATAAAACGTAGAAAGTACAATCCCCGGCTCATTGGTGATCAGACCATCGATATCCGTATAATCTCTATCTTTTACAATGCCTTTTCCAGCATCCTCTGCCGTCACCCTGCGCACATTTGTCGTATGTGTCTGGTCCGTAAAAACAAACTTTGCTATATCTGTTTTCATTGCATCTGCAAGCCGCCTGAAATTTTCCCTTACGTCCGCTTCTTCATCCCCGCGTGTAAAACTTAAATTCAGGGATTCATAAATCCCTTTGCTTACACCGCCAATCCTTGTGGTAAAACAATGTTCTACGATGCCGGTCTGCTCGATCAGCGGATATTTAAGGAGCGGCAATGTACCACCCGCTCCATTTTCACACCATACTTCTTCTAACACAATATTGTTATTCTTCTTTTTAAAATTCACACTGTTACCCTTCCTGTTTCACTTCTAAAAATATCCCTGATACTCAAATGCATTTTTTATGATTTCAACTCCGCTGCAAGACACAGCCGCAACATCAAAACGACACGGTCTATCCGTTTTGCACCCATGTGTCAGCAGATAATACGATGCGACTTTGCTGATCGTACGCTGCTTTTTAGGTGTCACTGCCTCCGCCGGATGTCCACACTTACCGTCTCTGCGGTATTTTACCTCAACAAACACAAGGTATCCTTTATCTTTTGCAATAATGTCGATTTCTCCCATACGGCAGCGGAAATTATATTGCAGGATCTCATATCCTTCGGTTTTTAAATATTCCCCCACCTGTTTCTCATATGCAGTCCCCACTGCACGCCTGTTTACATTCCCCGTATTTTTTCCCCCGTTTTTTTACTATTTTATTTTACATTTCACATCCTGTAAAAACAAGACCTGATCATAACAGTCCTGCCTTACTTAATTTGGCTTTCATTTTGTCCATATCATCCACAAATACCAGAATCTCCGCTACAACATCGTAAAGTTCCGGCGGTATCGTATCTCCGATTTGAAGTTTTGAGAGTGTTTCCGCTAATTTATTATCCTGATAAAACGGTACGTCGTTCTCTTTTGCCTTTTCAATGATACGCTCTGCGACTTCTCCTTTTCCTGCTGCTAAGATCTTCGGTGCCGCATCCCCAGGCTCGTATGCAACCGCTACTGCAGTTTTTTGTTTTTTTTCCTGTTCCTTGTTTTTTCCATCAAACCACATAACTGCCTCCTGCACTTTCTACGCACGCACATCAAAAGAATACCTGTGGACCGTTCCTGCCTGTGGCATATCGTGCTGTAGAAAATCTTCCACAAATTCGACCTTTTTTTCTTCCTTTGACATCGTAATACTGCATCGGTATCCCTTCTGTGCCAGCCTCTTTTCCAGAACCGGAAGATGCTTTTCGATCAGATCATAAGAAGCGTCATCCGCAATGTAAAAATTCGTCTTTACATTTTTATCCTTCATACGTATGGAAACATCCGTGGAGCCTAAGTGATCAAGATCTAAATGTAAAAATGCAGTCAGTTCCGCTTCCGGATCGTTCAGATTCTTTTTGTTTGTATACACATACAAATCTCCCGACGCATTCTGCCCGGACAATTTGAGTGGAAGCTGCACATAGGTGTAAACCTGGTTAATCTGATTCATAAACTCCACATTGCTGCGGATATCTGCCGCTGTCTGCACGAATGAATTCTGCGTAACCCCTGCAGCTTTCATAACATTTTCCATCTGTTTCATCTGGTGATCGAGCCGCTCATAAAGATCGCTTACTTTTGACGCTTCTTTTAACTGTTGCGGTTCAAGCAGCCACTGTTTTTCGGCACGGTTCTTTAAAATCGCTCCAAATTCCTTACTTGCAAACAGTTTTGTCATTCCGGCAAACCCATACTCCTGATTCTGTTTTAACGCATCCCGCAGTGTATTTAAAAAATCTTCCGCCGTCATAGACTGCTTTAAATTCACTTCCGGTTCTGTAACTGTCTGTGCTAATTCTAATGCCTTCCTGCCTGCATCATCCCCAGACATTGTATCCACAAATACATCTTCCGCTTCCTGCATTTCAAAAAGATCTGTATTGCCTGTCAGCGTGGGTATATTTTGTAATAACCGTTTTAAATGATCCAGTCCGTTATTATCTAAAATCTGCTCTAACGTGTCCGTCTGCACCGGTACCTTCTGCACCATTGCATTTTCCACCGGCTGTTCTCTCATAATATTTTCCGGGTTTTCTGCGCCGCTGCCAGCTGTGACAGTATCCTGTTTTTCTCCAGCTGCCCCCATGGAAAGCAGTTCTTTCGTATTCTGCTGCTGTACCTGTTCCTGTACCCGTTCCTGCACCTGTTCCGCTGCTGTTCCATCCTTAATCTGCGGTGCAGCTGTTTCCACCTGCACATTTCCGCCGGCATTTACCGTTGTTTCCCCATTCTGCTGCATGATGCCTTCTGTCTGTGCAACTGTATCTCCATCACCGTTTAAAATATCTAAAACTTTTCCATATAATTCAAAGGACTGTTCATCTCCTAAATCCGCATCTCCGAGAAGCCGTCCGAGCTGATTCATTGCAAGATCCATTTCATCTACGATCGCATGCTGATCCACCATATAATTTTCAAATTGTGACGCCATTTCTACACTGACCGGCAGCCCGATCTTTGTCATCAGAACTGCTGTGTTTACATTGACGTTCGGATTGCTTCCTATCACTCTTCCCATATCAAGAATGCTCTGTTTGCTGATTGACATCTGTTCTTTCATCATGGAATCCACCATCGTGATATTCCGCTCTGTCGCTGGAACTCCGGCGGCGGTCAGCGCATTTAACAAAATCGGATTATTGATATTACCTGCCTGAACATAAGGACGAAGTGCGATCGTTGTTCCATCATTGGATCGAACCTGAAAAAACATGGACTCACCCGGCTGAATGGATACTTTTCCATCAAGCCTTGCCGTGATTGTCTGCCCATTTCCAAGTGCTAAAACAACCTTGCCGTTTTTGACACTGTTGACCGTTCCCTCAAACGTGCTTCCCGGCTCTAATTCCTGCATAGATGACACAAGCTTCTGTGTTCCCTGTGCACTCATTAGTTCCTCTGTTCCATTTTTGACATTCTGACTGTACTGTCCCAACATATCTCTGATCTGCATAACAACCCCTCATTCCAAAAGTCTGGCACTTTATTCGTCTATAAAATTATGGATAAAACTTTTGCGGTGGATCGGGGATGCGCCATATTTCTTTAATGCCGCAATGTGCTCTGCTGAACCATAGCCTTTGTTTGATGCAAACCCATACTCCGGCAGGATCTGATCATATTCCACCATCAGTCTGTCCCTGGTCACCTTTGCAATAATGCTTGCAGCACCAATCGAAATGCTTTTTGCATCTCCTTTGATGATTGGCACCTGTGGAATTGTAACTTCCGGTATCGTCACCGCATCATTTAATAATATATCGGGTGACGGGTTTAATTTACTTATAGCCTCACGCATCGCTTCATAAGTTGCCTGTAAAATATTGATCTCATCGATCCTCTGCGGGGATACCATACCGATCCCGGTTGCAACAGCTTTGTCCATGATCTCATCGTAAAGTTCTTCCCGCTTTGCAGCCGTAAGTTTCTTAGAGTCATTGATATATAAGATATCGCAATCTTTTGGCAGAATCACTGCGCCTGCGACAACAGGACCAGCAAGCGGTCCTCGTCCCACTTCATCAATCCCACAGATATAGGTGTACTGACCATATTTTCGTTCGTATTCCTGCAGTTTCCAGATTCTTTTTCGTTCTTCCTCTAATTTCTGCAGTCTTTTTTTTGCCTGCTCTACAAGTTTTATGACACCACTTCTCTCATCTGACTCATATGCCATAATAAAAGAAGGCAGCATTGCTTCCGTTGCCGCCTTTAATTCCTCTTTGATCTGTCCTATTTTTCGTTCTTCCATCTCTGACACTTCCATTTCTGCTGTCTGTATTTTTTACAATAGACTACACCTTCCGCAGGCAGATCTATTGTCATGAGCCGTGTTTTAAAAAGCCGATCTCATCAAACGGGTAAATACGAAGCCATGCCCGTCCCATGATCCTTTCTCCCACAATCGGTCCCACTTCCGCCATACGGCTGTCCATGCTGTCGTTGCGGTTATCACCCAGTACAAAATATTCATCTGCGCCAAGTTCTATCCCATCTTTTGCCAGTCCGGGATCCTGTATCACTTCTTTTCCGTATGATTCGGACAGCTTTTCGCCATCGATATAAATAGATCCATCCTCATCGATCCGTACATTTTCTCCCGGCAATCCAATGATCCGTTTGATAAAATATCTGCCATCTCCCTGTGGAAACACAATAATATCAAATCTGTCCGGATTCCTAAAACGATAGGACAGCTTATCCACGATCAGATTATCCCCATCCGAAAGTGTCGGCTGCATGGAAACACCATTTACAACCGTGCGCTGTCCTACAAAGTGAATAATCAAAAATGTAATTCCCGCCACCAGTGCAAAATACAGAATCATTTCCAATACTGCCCTGATATCCGTCTTTCTCACCTGTCACTATCCTCCTGCATTTTCGGACGTTCCAGCGTAATCTGCCCTAGTTTTCCACTCCGGAATTCATCAATCAAAAGCGCTGCAGCCTTGCTATAATCTAATTCTCCGCCCTTTGAAATACATTTTCTGTTTTCTGCAATCTGACCTAAAATCACCGGCGGCTCTGCATCTTCCTGCACATCATAGCGTTCATGAAGTACCGTTGGATAATCACTTAACAGTATTTTTATCAGTTCTAATGACAATTCATCAATATTTAAAATCTCATCTTTTATTGCACCGATCAGCGCTAAATAAAGACCGACTCTCTGGTCTTCAAATTTCGGCCAGAGAATTCCAGGGGTATCTAACAGTTCCACATTTTTATTGAGTCTGATCCACTGTTTTCCTTTCGTCACACCCGGTTTATTTCCTGTCTTCGCACAGGCCTTTCCTGCATAGGAATTAATAAATGTTGACTTTCCTACATTTGGAATACCAACGACCATTGCACGCACCGGACGATTTTTGATTCCCCTTTTCCGGTCACGTTCAATTTTTTCTTTGCAGGCTTCCATCACAACATTTGTGACATCTTTCATCCCTGCCTTGCTCCTCGCGTCCAGACAGACAACAAAATAACCTTTTTCACGGAAGAAATCCGACCACTCACGGTTTCTTCTCGTATCTGACAGATCCGATTTGTTCATCAGGATCAGTCTTGCCTTATTTTTTCCAAGTTCATCAATGTCCGGATTACGGCTTGCGAGTGGGATTCTTGCATCCACCAGTTCAATCACTAAATCGATCAGTTTTATATCTTCCTGCATCTGACGTTTTGCTTTCGTCATATGCCCAGGATACCATTGAAATTGCATATCTTCCTCCATTCTTATGCGTGAAAATAAAATTTTTCACATCTGTATGTTTTTACAGAAATCCAAGATCCGAAAACGGTGCGATCCGAAACCATGCTTTTCCTATAATATAATCTTTTTTGATATTTCCGATGTTCGCATAGCGGCTGTCCTCACTATTATTGCGATTATCTCCCAGGACAAAATATTCATCCGCACCAAGTGTAATTTCCTCTGCCGCTAAACCTGCATCTTCAATAGACGACACATCCGTCTCCTCATCAAATGCTTTTCCGTTAACATATACCGCTCCATTTTTAATCTGCACGGTATCTCCCGGAACACCTATGACACGTTTTACATAATAATGCGATTTTTCATTCCCATTTGGCAAAAATACAATAATATCATTTGTTTTCGGATCTGTTACTTTATAAACAAAACGGTTTACCAGAATCTGGTCTCCACCATTTAATGTCTTAGACATCGACTGTCCCACCACACTTGTCCGAAGTCCGATAAAATAAACAAACGTAAATGCTATGAGTAACGTGAGTGCTATTTCGACTGTCCACGACAGGACTTCTTTTACCACTGCAAAATTGATTTTTTTCTTTCGTCTTCCAAAGTTTAACCCACTTTTTCTTCGTCTTACCACATCCGTTTTCCTTTCCAAAAGAAGTACCTATATACTTTATCACAAAATACTACACTTCGTAAACCATATCCATGGAGAATAAAGAATAAAAAAATGCCCCGCTGTGTTTCCACCTGCAGGGCAGCTTTTTTACTTTTTACTTAAACTTTTTTACCTGTTCTTCTAAAAACTCCGGTGTATCAAAATAGTCGATCTTCATCGCATGTTTTACTTCAGCAAGAGTTTTCTCTGCCTCACGTTTTGCCGTCTCGCTGCCTTTCTTTAAAATGTCATATACATCACCGATACGGTTTTCATACTCTTTTCTGCGTGCACGGATTGGAGAAAGTTCTTCCTGCATAACATTATTTAAGAACTTTTTCACTTTGACATCGCCAAGACCACCATGTGTATAGTGATCTTTTAACTCCTGTAAACATGAATATTCCGGAAGGTATTCTGCAAAATGTCCATCATTACAGAAAGCATCCAGATAGGTAAATACCGTATTGCCCTCAAGATTACCCGGATCTTCGATACGGATATGATTCGGATCGGTATACATGGACATAATCTTTTTCTTGACATCTGCTTCCGGTTCGGAGAGATAGATACAGTTGCCGAGTGATTTACTCATCTTTGCCTTTCCATCGGTACCAGGAAGTCTCAAGCATGCTTTATTCTCCGGCAGTAAAATCTGTGGATCTGTCAGTGTCTCACCATATACAGCATTGAACTTGTGCACGATCTCTTTTGTCTGCTCAAGCATCGGCATCTGGTCTTCGCCGACCGGAACTGTCGTTGCATGGAATGCAGTGATATCTGCCGCCTGACTGATCGGATAACAGAAAAATCCAACCGGAATGCTTGTCTCAAAGTTACGCATCTGAATCTCCGATTTCACGGTAGGATTGCGCTGTAATCTCGATACCGTAACAAGGTTCATATAATAAAATGTTAACTCTGTCAGTTCCGTCACATAAGACTGGATAAAGATATCAGACTTCGCCGGATCAATCCCTACGGAAAGATAATCAAGTGCTACTTCCATGATGTTGCTGCGCACTTTTGCTGGATTGTCTGCATTGTCGGTAAGTGCCTGTGCGTCCGCAATCATAATAAAGATCTTATCATATTCTCCGGAATTCTGAAGCTCCACTCTCCGCTTTAAAGAGCCCACATAATGTCCCACATGTAATTTACCTGTCGGGCGGTCGCCCGTTAAAATAATTTTCTGTGCCATATTTTTTCCCCTGTCAAACATATTTCTGAACTTATTATACACGTTTTGTTCACGTGATTCAATTTTTTCTTTCACATATGGGTAATCTCTGTCAGTTTTCTTCTAAAACCCGGCTGATCCGAAGGCGCGCTTTCTTTGCATCGACCGGTTTTAGCAGAAACCCATCCGCTCCTAACTGTTCTGCTAATTCCCGGTCTTCTTCCCTGTCGCTCATGGTAAGTACGATCACCGGTATCTTTTTGAATACCTCAGATTCCTGCCTTCTCCTTAGCACCTCAAATCCATCCATTCCAGGCATCACAATATCCAGAAGAACCACATCAATCTTTCCTGCACTGTGTTCTACCAGATCAAGACATTCCTGCCCGCCTGATGCTTCCGCCACATCATAAGTATCTTTTAAATTTTCTTTTAAAATGACTCTCTGAAGTTTTGAATCATCTGCAATCAATACTGTATATCTCACAATGTCACCTATGCATATTTTCTTCTGTATTTTCTTTTATTCTGCCATAGAATGACCTGTGGTTCAACTGTCCTTTTTTCCCAATATTTTTATATGGAATAATCAAAAGACCCTCCGACTGCTTTTTCCTCTTTTGTCATCACAGAATCTGCCCTGCTTTCATAAATCACATGATCTATTTTTTTCAGCAGTTCTTCCCAGGAAGAAGCCGAAACCGTCACTTTGTCTTTATCTGAGATTTTATCGGTATTATCCGTTTTTTCCTTTTTATCCGTCCGGTCAGCTTTTTTCTGTTCTGTACGTTTCTGCTGTGCTTCCTTCTGCGCTTTCTTTTTTTCTTTTGCTGCGGTCTCTTTTTTGTCTGCGATACGCTCTCTCTGGGATGCAAGTGACTTGTCCACAACCGCAAAAAATGATGCATTTCCGTGATCATCAAATGTCATTCCAAAAGAACTTACTGAATCAGCTTTCGAACCAAGACTGTCTTTCATCTGGTTTAACCGGGACGTTGCATTGTCTAAAATTCCTTCGTATTTTGCACGATACCCCTCATCCTCCGCCATCTTTTCGATCTTGTCAGAATCGATTAAAACAAGAAGTTCCTTAGAACTCTGGTACATGCCTTTTTTGCTCTCCGCTTCTTCTTTTTTCTCCGGAGAAACAAGAATAAAATCCATATTAGAATATTTTACTTTTAATTTTTCATAATACTTCTTAGCCTTATCGCTCAGAACCGGATCACCGATCGTTCTGCCACTCACCTTGTTTTTCTTTGCGGTCTTGTCTGTCTCTTTTGTAACGTCGGTCTTTTTGGTATTGTCTGTTTTTTTGTTGTGTTCTGTGCGGTAAGAATAGTCTGCTGCATAAGAATTTAATGCGCTGTTGCTGCTGATCTCACTCATATTTTTATCCTCCCTGAAAATCTTATTTCGCCTTCTAATTCCATTTATCCGGCAGTTTTTGTTTCTATTATGATTATCGGCCCATTTTGGGATTAATTTATACAGATACATACTTGACTTTTCAGGAAGAACAGATACACTTTATAACAACAAATTACATGACATTATTCAGAAAGAAGTGTTTACAAATGATGCAGAACCAGATACCAAAAAACCATATGGATATTCCCTGGCACCAGTTTACGGGATCGGATAAATCACTCCCGATCACCCAGACAGGACTGACTGAAAAAGCTTCAGTGATCGGTCGTACCGGTCTTATGATGCTCTCCTGCGGTACCGGAGCATGGCGTGTGCGCAGTTCCATGAACAGTCTTGCCACTCTGCTCGGTGTTACCTGTACCGCTGACATTGGACTGATGTCGATCGAATATACCTGTTTTGACGGAACCGACTGTTACTCGCAGTCTCTCTGCCTGACAAATACCGGTGTCAATACTTCAAAATTAAACCGGCTGGAACGCTTCGTCAATGATTTTGACCATGAATGCTGCACAATGTCCGGCGAACAGATCCATACTTATTTAGACCAGATTGAACAGATCCATGGGCTTTACTCCCCATTTGCACTTGGATGTGCATCAGCGCTTGCATGCAGCGCATTTACATTTTTACTCGGCGGCGGACCTATTGAAATGCTCTGTGCCTTCTTTGGTGCCGGCATTGGAAATTATCTGCGGTGCAAACTGACAAAACATCATTTTACACTATTTCTCTGCATTGCAGCATCCGTCTCAAGTGCCTGTCTGGTTTATGCCGGACTGTTAAAAATTGCAGAGCTGCTGTGGGGAATCTCCATTCAGCATGAAGCAGGTTATATCTGTGCCATGCTCTTTATCATTCCCGGTTTTCCATTTATCACCAGCGGAATCGACCTCGCAAAACTTGATATGCGCTCCGGTCTTGAGCGTCTCGCCTACGCACTGATCATTATTGCCGTCGCCACCATGTTTGCCTGGATGGTAGCCCTTTTACTTCATTTGCAGCCGGTAGATTTTCTTCCTTTAAACCTTACTCTGACAGAAAAGATCATCTTCCGTCTGCTTGCAAGTTTCTGCGGCGTATTCGGATTTTCAATCATGTTTAACAGTCCCAGACAGCTTGCAGCAGCCGCAGCCGTGATCGGCGCCATTGCAAATACATTCCGGTTAGAACTTGTGGATCTTCTCGGAACACCTTCCGCGGCCGCTGCATTTTTAGGTGCACTGACCGCGGGTCTGCTCGCATCCCTCTTAAAGAATCATGTCGGTTATCCAAGGATCGCTATCACCGTTCCATCTATCGTTATCATGGTTCCCGGATTATACCTGTACCGCGCGATCTACAATCTCGGCATCATGTCTTTGGATGTATCGGCCTCCTGGTTTGCCTCTGCGATCCTTATCATTGTCTGCCTTCCTCTCGGACTGATCTTTGCAAGGATACTGACCGATAAGATGTTCCGGTACTGTACCTGAGATTTTATTCTTTCAATAAATATTCGTCTCTCTTTGCCCCGGTAGAAACAAGGTAAATGGAATGCCCGATCAGTTCCTCGATCCTCTCGATATACTTCTTTGCATTTTCCGGAAGATCATTCCAGTTTTTGCAGGATGAGATGTCACAGTTCCATCCGTCTAACATCTCAACCTCCGGTTTTGCAGCATCAAGCAATACATTTGTCAGGAAATCCGTGATGAGCTTTCCGTTCACACGGTATCCCGTGATAACGGGGATCTTTTCAAAGCTGCTCAATACATCCAGTTTGGTCAGGGCAATATCTCCTGCATTCTGACACTGCAGTCCATATCTGCTTGCAACTGCATCAAACGGCCCGACTCTTCTTGGACGTCCGGTTGCAGCACCAAATTCATTTCCCGCCTTTCTTAATTTATCGTTCCATTCCCCGTCAGCGGCTTTCTCAGCGACAAATGGTCCCTCACCAACACATGTAGAATATGCCTTCATGACACCTACGACACGCTCCGGTTTTCTTTTTGGAATGCCCGCACCGATCGTTGCATAGGCTGCGATCGTACTAGAGCTTGATGTGTAGGGATAAATTCCGTAATCAATATCACGCAATGCGCCAAGCTGTGCCTCAAAGAGGATATCTTTGCCTTCTGCGGCTGCCTTTTCCAACAGCACCCCCGTATCGGTAATATACGGCTTTAAAAATTCTGCCTGTCCCTTGCACCAGTCCATGACCTCTTCCACTGAGAGCGGTTTCTGACCATATACCTTTTCAAGGATCAGATTTTTACTCTCCACGATCATTGCGATCCGTTTTTTGATCACTTCCGAATCCAAATATAAAAGGTCTCCCATCCGAAGCGTTTTCTTCATATATTTATCGCCATAGGCATAGGCGATTCCTCTTTTTGTGGAGCCAAATGCCTCCCCGGTCTTAGAGAGTCTCTCCTCCTCTAAAACGTCCTGTCTGACATGGAATGGCATGCAGACGGTTGCTTTTTCCGATATCTTTAAATTTTCCGGACTGATTTTTACATTCATGTAACGCATCATCTCGATCTCATGTCTTAAGTGATCCGGATCAATGACCATTCCGTTTCCAAGTACACAGACAACCTCCGGATGCAGAATACCGGACGGCAGCAGATTCAAAACAAATTTACCTTTATCTGTCACTACGGTATGTCCCGCATTGTTTCCTCCCTGATAACGAACCACATAATCGGCGTGTTCACTTAATAAATCCACGACACGTCCTTTTCCTTCATCGCCCCAGTTAATACCAGTTACTGCTGTTAACATAAATATTCACACTCCTTTTATGCCTGTGCATGTACAATCTTATCTGCTGTTTCAATACTCTTTTCCAACCGTTCCGAGAAACGATGGATCGGCAAAAATACGCCCAGTTCATCAAATCTCTGACCTTCATCTTCCAAAGAATCCTGTCCGTAATAAACAAAGGAACGCGGCAGATCTTTCTGCAGTTTCATCATGATATTCCACACTGCTGCATAAGCCTGTGCTTCCGTCCTCTGCTGTTTTACCGTATCCGGCAGTTCATAGACAAGCAAAAGACCGATATGCTCACCCATCTTATATTCCATCACATCCATCGTATCCGCATCATAGCTGTGACGTTTGCGGTATCCGTATGCAAGATACATCTTTACACCTTTCTCTTTCCGGAATACCTTTTTAAACCGGTTATAATCTTTTTCACTCACATGGATTTCCTTTGTCTGGATCAGATTTCCATCCTCGTCCGTGAGCAGATACGGATTGACCTGTCCGTCCGCATTAAAGCGGAACGGTGCTAAAAATGAGTTTCGCAGCAGATCAAACATACTGTTTTTGCAGACCGCCATCAAAAATGCTGTCAGATCCCGGTTTTTATAGGCATCAAACAATGCCTTAGCAAACTGTTCCGGTGGAAGATATCCTCCCACCAGTTCAAGATCCGAATCAATTTCTCCATAAAAAGTCTGCATCAGACGCTCACAGGCTTCCGGATCTTTCAAGATTTTATCAAACAACAGATCTGCTTTTTCTTCTCTTGGAAATATTGTCTCCATCCTTTTTCCCTCCATTATCTAATCTTTTCTAAGAACATCAGCAGAAAACTGATCAACAGAAGTCCACCGGATATCCAGATCACATGAAACCCGTACCTCACAGACAGATTTCCTCCGATTCCCGCACCAACCGCAAAAAATAAAATGATTCCAAAATAGTAAAGTGCCTGTCTGATCTGTTCCGGTCTTTTTTCCCTGAGATACAGTGAAAACGCTGCCGTCCCACTCCGCAGATTTCCGATGCACATCGTGCTCGCGTAGGAATATCCGCCGACTTTCCGGAATGTCTGCACCTGCATGGCACAGGAAAAAGAAACTAACACGGTTGCTGCCATATTAAGATTCTCCGGAAGAAATCCCACAAACACCAGGATTGCCATCTCACAGAGTAATACTGACTGTCTCCAGTGCAGCTTTCTCGCATACTTAAAACTTCCCTGTATCCGCTCTGCCACAAACACACCGACTGCAAATGCGAGCAATGGGAACAGATAACGCAATCCCTCACTCCACTCTCCCATCATAAAATGCTGACTCATGAGTACCACGTTTCCGGTCTGTGCATTCGAAAACACGCCATCTCTCGTAAAATAAGTGTATGCATCCTGAAACCCACCGGACAGTGCCAGAAACACACTCGTGATAAACGCCTCCGACATCTGCACTTTCGTACTCCTTGGCTCATTTTGATTCAAAGCCAATGTTCTCACCTCTTATTCCCGTTTTTTCTCATTGATTTCTTACATCGTCTGTATTATAGTATCCCTGTCATCAGATGTAAAAAGTATTATTGATATATCCGTCATATGATTTTTATATAATGATTAGGGTGTCAAAAGGTGGATTTTAATTTAGTGGCTGGCAAATTGCACAAAGCAGAGACTG
>DMYD01000009.1:62082-82801 GCA_003483745.1 Roseburia sp.
TATTTTCGGACAACGGAACAAAATAGGCACTGCTTTGTGCAATTTGCCAATCAAAAATTTAAGAGCCACCTTTTGACACCCGAATCATATAATAAATAAAAGGAGATAAAACACCGCATGATCACTTACGACTATTACCGTATTTTCTACTATGTTGCACAGTATAAAAGTTTTACCAGAGCTGCAGAGTCACTGCACAATAACCAGCCAAATATCACAAGATGCATGAATAATCTGGAATCGGAATTAAACTGTACACTGTTTTTTCGCTCTAACAAGGGGATAACGCTGACTCCCGAAGGAAAAAGATTATATGAACATGTTGCGATTGCCTATGAGCAGCTGTCGCTTGGGGAAGATGAGATCCGTCAGAATAGGGATCTCGAAAATGGACTGGTTTCCATCGGAGCCAGCGAAAATGCGCTGCGCCTGCTATTGCTTCCGGTATTAGAACGTTTTCACGAACAATATCCACATGTGCGCATCCGTATTTTCAATCACTCCACACCACAGGCAATTTTAGCATTAGAGAGCAAGGTCGTTGATTTTGCAGCAGTCACCTCACCACTTACCATCCAAAAGCCACTGCACAAAACACACCTTGCCTCCTACCGCGAAATTCTGATCGGAGGAACAAAATATAAAGAACTGGCTTCACAGATCCGAAGCTTAAATGATCTTTCCGGAATACCGGTTATAGGGCTTGCCGATGGCACCGGGACCAGAGAATTGTATCACCGTTATTTCTTAAGTCATGGTCTGATGTTCGCACCTGATATGGAGGCTGCCACCACCGACCAGATCCTTCCTATGATCACACACAATCTCGGTATCGGTTTTTACCCGGAGGAGCTCGCTGCAGAGGCGATCGCACGCGGCAGCGCCTACGCGATCCGTCTCGTCGAACCCATACCGGAACGTGAAATCTGTTTAGTCACAAACAGCAGCACCCAGATGAGTGCTGCTGTCCGCAAAGTAATTTCTTTTCTTTAAACCATTATCGGTCTTCCCTGAAGTATGCTTCTCCAAGGCTTGCCGGTGGCTGGTTTTCCTGTTTATTTCGTTTACTTGTGATCACAAGTACAATGATCGTCACCACATAAGGAAGCATCTTGCAGAGTTCCTGTGTTGCACGGGTCAGTCCCGGCAGATAGATATATAAAATATAAAGTCCACCAAACAGGAATGATCCCCAGATTGCATGATCCGGATTCCAGAGTGCTAAAATAACCAGTGCGATTGCCAGCCATCCACGGTCACCAAATCCGTTGTTAGACCAAGTTCCTCCGAGATATTCCATGACAAAATAAAGTCCTCCAAGACCTGCGATTGCTGCTCCTGTCACAGTTGCAATGTATTTGTATTTTGATACATTGATACCTGCAGCATCTGCAGTCGCCGGGCTCTCCCCGACTGCACGTAAGTTTAAGCCGCGTCTGGTCTTTTTCAGGAAATAAGTCATACATACGGCAAGGATCACGGATAAATAAGTCAGAAAACCATAGGAAAATAATAAATCTCCGATCACAGGGATTGCAGAAAGTCCCGGTATTTTTGCACGAAACGCCGCCGCCGTAGTCTGTACGGAAATCTGTCCGACACCTCCGGCAAGTTTTGAAATAGAACCGCCGAAGAAGTTACCAAAACCTACTCCAAACGTTGTTAAAGCCAGACCAACAACATTCTGATTTGCACGCAGTGTAATCGTCAGGAAGCTGTAGATCAGCCCACCTAATGCAGACACGATCAGTGTTGCCAGAAATGCAATCAGAAGACCAACAAATCCATTCGGGTTTTCTTTGCCATTTTCATAAAAGAATGCCCCCATCAGACCGGAAATACCGCCCATATACATGATACCCGGGATTCCAAGATTTAAATTGCCGGATTTCTCTGTCACGATTTCTCCGGTTGCACCAAATAAAATTGCAACCCCCTGTCCGATCGCTTTTTGTATGAATGTCATAAGCAGATTCATTTATTTTCCCTCCTTATGGTTCTTTTTCCATTCCAGCTTATAATTGATGAAAAACTCACAGCCGATTAAGAAAAACAGTAAAATACCGGTAATGATATCCGACGCATTCTCATTTAAACCAAACTGGGAAGCGATCTGAATCGATCCCTGCTGCATAAATACCAGAAATACAGATACTAAGATCATTGCAAACGGATTAAATTTAGACATCCAAGCAACAATGATTGCGGTAAATCCACGTCCACCGGCCGTACTTGTAGAGATCGTATGGCTCGCTCCACTGACGATCAGACAGCCTGCAATTCCACAGATCGCACCGGAGAGCATCATCGTACGGATGATTACTTTTTTTACATTGATGCCTGCGTAGCGCGCAGTATTCTGGCTCTCTCCGACAACTGCGATCTCATATCCCTGCTTACTGTATTTCATGTATACATACATGCCGAATGTGATGATCAGAACAACAATCACGTTCAATCCATACATATTCCCGAAAATGGATGGAAACCATCCTTTCTGCCCTGCCGCATTGATGATACCGACTGTGTTAGAACCGGATGGATTCTCCCAGAAT
Source organism: Roseburia sp. (assembly GCA_003483745.1). Classification (GTDB taxonomy): domain Bacteria; phylum Bacillota; class Clostridia; order Lachnospirales; family Lachnospiraceae; genus Roseburia. The sequence continues at coordinate 64,638 of DMYD01000009.1, forward strand.
ACAATCGCAAATGTGACAAACTGCATTGCCACATAGTTGAGCATCAGCGTAAACAGTGTCTCATTCGTATTGAAATATGCCTTAAACACTGCCGGGATCAGTCCCCAGATCAGACCTGCCGCTGCACTGGCAACAAAGATCAGTATCAAAAGCAGCCAGTTTGGCATTGCATCCCCTGCATAAATCATCAATGCTGCGGTTGCCATGCCTCCCATTAGGATCTGTCCCTCGGCTCCGATGTTCCAGAATTTCATTTTAAATGCCGGTGTCAGACCGATCGCAATACATAAGAGCACCAGCGTCTCACGGATCGTTACCCATACACGACGGCTGCTTCCAACCGCACCATCTATAATACCAAGATATACCTGGATCGGATTCTGTTTTGTGATTGCAACGATCACAAGTCCCGCAACAACCAGTGACAGCACAACAGCCGTAAGCCTGATTCCCCATGCTTTTGCTGTGCTGATCGTATCGCGTTTTATCATACGAACTGCCGGTTCTTTTACTTCTTTACTCATTTGCCTGTTTCTCCTCTCCCGAACCCGTCATCAAAAGTCCAAGTTTTTCTTTCGTGGTATTTCTCGCATCTACGATACCTGACACTCTTCCGCCGTTTAACACAAGGATTCTGTCACACAGTTCTAAAAGAACATCTAAATCCTCGCCGACACAGATGACTGCAACTCCTTTTTTCTTCTGTTCATTTAACAGATTATAGATCGTATAGGAAGAGTTGATATCAAGCCCACGCACCGGATATGCCACCATCAGCACGTTTGGATTGCTTGCGATCTCACGTCCAACAAGGATCTTCTGTACATTTCCACCGGAAAGACGGCTGACCGGTGTCTCAACTCCCGGCGTTACGACTTCAAGCTTGTCCACGATCTCCTGTGCAAGCTGTTTTGGTGCTTTACGGTCTGCAAAGAAATGTTTTCCTTCCTTGTAGCTGCGGATCATCATATTATCTGTCAGATCCATGGAACCAACCAATCCCATTCCAAGACGGTCCTCCGGGACAAAGGATAAGGCGATACCAAGTTTTTTGATATCCTCCGCCTTCATATCGGAGATTTTTTCGACTTTTCCCTCCGGTGACTCATAAAGGATCTCACCACTCTCGATCGGCTGCAAACCAGCCACAGACTCTAAGAGTTCTTTCTGCCCACTTCCGGAAATTCCTGCAATACCGAGGATTTCGCCGCTGTATGCGGTAAAGGAAGCCTCTTTTAATACTTTTAAACCTTCCTTATTCCGGCATGTCACACCGCGCATCTCAATTCGTTTTTTTGCATTTTCCGGTTCGGTACGGTTGATATCAAGCGTTACTTTTTCACCGACCATCATCTCAGTTAGAGACTCTACCGTTGCACCTTTTGTCTCCACCGTATCTATGTACTTTCCTTTTCGAAGCACTGCCACACGGTCAGAAAGCTCTAATACTTCGTTTAACTTGTGTGTGATGATGATGATGGATTTTCCTGCGGCACGCATGTTGCGCAATACCGCAAATAATTTTTCAGTCTCCTGCGGTGTTAAAACGGCAGTCGGCTCATCTAAGATCAGAATATCCGCGCCACGGTATAAAACCTTTACGATCTCAACTGTCTGTTTCTGGGAAACGGACATATCATAAATTTTCTGGGATGGATTTAAATCAAAACCATAGCGGTCTGTCAGTTCTTTGACTTCTTTTTCCACCTGTTTTAAATTCAGGCGTTCTTTTCCCGGCAGACCTAAAATAATATTCTCAGCGGCTGTCAGGATATTGATCAGCTTGAAATGCTGATGAATCATTCCAATTCCGAGTTCGAAGGAATCTTTCGGTGACCGGATCGTTACGGTTTTCCCATTCACACGGATTTCTCCCTCATCCGGGAAATAAATACCGGAGAGCATGTTCATCAGCGTAGTCTTTCCACTACCATTCTCTCCTAATATAGAAAGGATCTCTCCCTTTCTCACTGTCAGATTTACATTGTCATTTGCGACAACCTCTCCAAAACGTTTGGTGACTCCCAAAAGTTCAATCGCATTTACCGGTTCCACAAACAGTCCTCCTTTAACGTAAACTGCGGAACTGTGATAAAAGGTCTGTCCCTTCACAGTTCCGCAAAAAATCTTAATCAATCATTCTGCACCGCAGATGCTCTTAGTTGGTCACAGAAGTGATACCATCAATAATGATATCGAAAGATGGAGCAGATGCCAGCTCAGACTCATGATAGTATCCGTCTGATACATAATCTGCATATTTTGCATAATCGCCGCCTTCTGCGATCAGGTCTTCTAAGGAAGAACCATTTACAGTAAATGCGGATGTATCGAATACATGAAGTGATCCGTCTTTGATTGCATTTTCAACTTCTGTTACTTTTGCGTCTGTTCCCTCTGCTGCAACTGCCTCGTTGATCGGTGTAATGTCAACTGCACCTTCTGCAAATCCCTGACACCAGTCAGTCTCGATTGCTGTTCCGTCTAATACACACTGTACGGCATGTGTATAGTAAACACCCCAGTTATTTGTCGGAGAAGTAAGTGCTGCATCCGGAGCAACAGTTGTCATATCAACGTTGTAGCCGACACATGGAACTTTCTTATCCTCACAGGTACTTGGCGCACCAGTGGTATCTGCATGCTGGCTGATCAGGACACATCCGTCATCGATCAGTTTTGCTGCTACCTCTGCCTCACCGGACATATCTGCCCAGCTGTTTGTATACTGTACTTCCATAGTTGCGGAAGGACACTGGCTCTTTGCACCTAAATAGAAAGAAGTAAATCCGGAAATAACCTCGGCATACGGGAATGCACCAACATAACCGATCTTAGCTGTATCCTCTGTGATGGTTCCGTCTGCGATCATCTCGTTTAATTTCATACCCGCAACAACGCCGGAAACATAACGTGCTTCGTAGATAGAATCAAAATAGTTGTGCATATTGGAAAGTCCGGAAGATGCTGCCTGATATCCGGTTGCATGGCAGAACTGAACCTCCGGGTACTCTGCTGCTGCCTGAAGCAGGTAGCTCTCATGTCCAAAGCTTGTACCGAAAATAATGTTACATCCCTGATCTGCTAAATCAACTGCTGCATCATAAGCAGATTCATCTTCCGGGATCAGAGTTTTCTCTACGACCTGATCCTCAGATAATCCGAGATTGCTCATCATCTGATCGATACCAGCCATATGTGCTGCTGTATATCCCTCGTTCTCATCACCAATGTAGATCACACCTACCTTGATATCCGATGCTGATTTTGCTTCGCCGGCTGCTGCACTGCTCTCTGTCGCAGCTACAGTATTGTCTGCAGCACTGTTATCTGCTGCATTGCCTGCTGATGCATTGTCTGCAGCTCCATTTGAACCACATCCTGCCAGCATGGAAACGGTAAGTCCCATTGTCAATAATACGCTTAATGCTTTCTTCATTTTTTCATCCTCCTGTATCACTACTTGATAGAAATACATGAGTAAATTTAGCATAGAGGAATTTTTCCGTCAATGCAATTTTCGCCGTATTTCACCCAAAATCCAATTTTTAGCGAAAAATTTTTTCATTTATAAGCGGAGGTTATTTTTATCATTCCAGGAACTTATGGAATTTTCTATTTTCTGCCATTTATGTTTTCAAATGCCTTAACGAAAGATTTTTATAATTCCTCTGTCATTCAACTGTTTTAGAAATGAAACCAGAAGCGGCACCACAAACAGGCCGATAATTCCAAAAAATTTTAAACCGATCAGCATACATGGCAGCATGATCACCGGCGATAACCCCATCTGTTTTCCCACCAGTTTCGGCTCGATCAGATTCCGTACGACCGTAATCACAAGGTAAAGTCCAAACACGCCGACTCCGGTAGAGATCCTTCCCGATGCAAAGGCGAGTACCGCCCACGGGATCAGCACTGTACCGGTTCCAAGCACCGGAAGGATATCAAGTACCGCAATGATAAATGCAATGGCAAATGCATTTTTTATGCCAAGTAAAAACAGTCCTGCTGTAAGTTCTGCAAATGTTATACCAAAAATCAGACAGTACGAAAGAATGCATTTTCCCATTGTCCCTGTTACATAATTTTTTCCATCCCGGAACGCCCGCTGGTATTCCGCCGGGATCTGCCGCTTTAAAAATGCTTTGATCTCCGGAAATTCCAGTTCCATAAATACGGTCGCGATCACCGCAATCAGAAGTTTCATAAAAACTCCCGGGATTCCTGCTGCCATCCCGGACACCCCGTCGATGACACCATCCGAGATCCCAGACATCAGTTTTCCTGCATTTTTCAGCGTCTGTGCGGACTCTTCCCCAACTCCATGTAAACCGGATGTTTTTCCTGTCAGTTCTATCGGATAAAATACAGAAACAAAGCGGTCTAACCACTGGTAAAAGCGCTGCATGACCGGGACGATCGTATCTGAAAAAAATACGGATAATTCCCTTGCCGTATCGTAAATCAGACGCACCAGATAACTGCCCGCAAAATAAAGGAATACCGCTAAAATAATATAAAAGAAAAGAACGACCGCGACCGCCACGATCCCTCTTTGAATATGCATCCGCTCCGCAATAAACTGTACCGCTCCCGACAGCAGTACCGCCACCGCAAACGCCGCAAGAAACGGAAACAGCACAGAACCTGCCGCCTTAAGCACTACCCACAAAATCACAAGCCACACCACCCAGAATGCAAATCCGGTCAGAAAATCCTTTTGCCGCCTCAATCGTTCTTCTCTGTTCATCGCCCACCATTTTTCCTTTACTGTATCTCTTTATCATCCACTATTATTATCTATATCCTCTTTCGGTGGTATTATGTATCCTTTAGATTAGGATTATATATTTCTTTTCGATTTGTAGTACATCACTCACTATGAAAAACACCCACAGCATACCATCTCTGGCATACTGCGGGTGTTTGACCGTGACTTAAGGTGCACGGAACCCATTTTTATTCTTCTAATTTTAAAATATAGATACAGTTTGGCTTGTCAACCTTAACCGGTACACCATTCTGCAGAGAAAAGCCTTTTTCATAATTGATCGTATAAGATACGATATCATTAGATGTATTATTGATCGTCAGGTAATGTTTTTCATCCGGATAAACAGCGAGCATCTTCGGATAATCGCTGTCTACTTTTGTGCGGAATGCCTGTGTCAGCATACCTGTTGCAGGATCGATCTCATATGCAACCACTGTGTTCACACCGGCATTGGAAACAAAGAGATATTTTCCGCTCTTAGTGATCTCCATACCGGATGCGACACAGATATCTTCCTCTTTCTTTCCCTGTGTTGTGATCGTCTGGATCTTATCAAACTGTGGCTGTTCATTTTCAACGGAGTATTTGTACACTTCGATCTCATGTGTCAGCTCATACAGGATATAAGCATATTTTCCATCTCTGGAAAAACGGATCATTCTCGGCGCAGACTCAAGCGGTCCACGAATGATATCCACCAGTTTTAATTTACCATAAGTATAATCCACACGATAGATCTTCACCTGATCTAATCCGTTATCAACTGCACATAAAAACTTCTGATCCGGTGTCAGTTTTACACAGTCAACATGTGGTGTGTTGGTACGTCTGTCGCTTCCGCGCGCCATTCCTTTATGGAAAATACCATCTGCGATAGATCCGATACTTCCATCTTTTTCAAGATGCATCATCGTCACACGTCCGTCATGATGTCCGCCTACAAACAGATAACGGTTCTCGTCATCCACCTCTACATAACATCCTCTCATGCCGCCGATCCACTGTTTATTTACAGCCTCAAGATCTCCATCCGGAAGAACTTTAAATGCCTCTACTCCTTCATCTGCGATCGAATAAAGGAACTTTCTATCCTTTGAAACAACAAGATCCGATGGATTATTAATCGGTACCACTTTACGCTCTTTCATGCTTCCGTTTGCCACATCCACATCATAAATATGGATTCCAACACTGTTTTCATGCGTATAGGTACCTACATATGCCACATATTTTTCCTGTTTCATATTTTTATCCTCCCTTGTTTTGCGGAGCAAAATGCGACTGCCATTGCAGGAGCAGAGGATTTTCCTCCCTTATTTTGCTCCCTACTCTTTTCTTCGTAAAATATCATACTTCTCGAGCGGATGACCCAGATCAATATATAAAACCTGCTTTGGATGCGGGGCTGATTCCATATCCGCTCCATCCTCATCCACGATCCGTTTCACTGTCACCGTCAGATTTTCTCCATCCGGCTTCATAATCTCGATCTCTTCACCAACCGAAAACTTATTGCGCTGTTCGATCCGGTAAAGTCCTTCTTCATTCTGCTCTCCAACAATTCCCAAATATGTGTACTCTTTTAAATAGGTGTTATTGTCATAAATCTGTGCTTCATCTGAAGGCTTTCCAAAGAAAAATCCGGTTGTAAACTGGCGGTAGGTACAGTTGGATATCTGATCTAAATACCATGGCAGATTCTTTTTGTAAAGCTCCGGCGACACTTTGTAGTCATCGATCGCCTTGCGGTAAGTTCTTGCCACAGTCGCAACATATAGTGCTGTTTTCATTCTACCCTCTATTTTAAAACTGTCAATACCTGATTCCATTAATTCCGGTATGTGTTCGATCATACAAAGGTCTTTGGAGTTAAAAATATAGGTTCCACGCTCATTTTCATAAACCGGCATATATTCGTTCGGTCTTGTTTCCTCCACGATCGAATATTTCCAGCGGCACGGATGTGTGCATGCTCCCTGATTTGCATCACGCCCGGTAAAATAATTAGATAACAGACATCTTCCGGAGTAGGAAATGCACATCGCACCGTGAATAAATGTCTCTATTTCAAGATCATCCGGTATATTTGCCCGAAGTTCTTTAATTTCATTTAAAGAAAGCTCGCGCGCCGATACCACACGCTTTGCACCGAGTCCATACCAGAAACGGTATGTTTCGTAGTTGGTATTGTTCGCCTGTGTACTGACATGGCGCTCAATATCAGGACATTCTTCTTTTGCGATCATAAACACACCTGGATCTGCGATGATAAGTGCATCCGGTTTTTCTTCTTTTGCAAAGGAATCCAGCTCTTTGAAATATTCCCTTACACCCTCTAAATCGTCATTGTGGGCAAGGATATTTGCCGTCACATATACTTTCACCTCATGCTCGTGTGCAAAACGGATTCCCTCTCTCATTTCTTCCATGGAAAAATTTTTTGCTTTTGCACGAAGTCCAAATGCCTCGCCACCAATGTATACGGCATCTGCACCATAGATCACTGCAATTTTTAATACCTCAAGGCTGCTTGCCGGTATCAAAAGCTCCGGTCTTCTCATATCTTATCTATCCTTTCGCATCTTTTTCAGATACACCCTTTCTATTTTTTCCATGTGCTGACGGTCACTCCGTCACCGATCGGCAAAACCGCCGTGACAAGACGCTCGTCATGTGTCAGTTCATATAGATACTCCCTCATTCTCTTATGGATCGTGCGGTTTCTCCTCGTCACCGCAAAACGGGATTCTATGATATCTCCATCCTGCAGCACATTGTCAGAAACCAATGTTCCTTCGGAGCCAAGCAGTCTTAAAATATCCGGCATAAAATGAATATACTGTCCCTTCGCGGCATCCATAAAAATGAAATCATAAGATTCCGTCAATGTCGGAAGGATCTGCGCTGCATCTCCTTCTAACAGCGTGATCTGTTTTTCTTTCCCTGCACGGATAAAATTTTCTTTTGCGATCGGGATTCTCTTTTCATAATTCTCGATCGTTGTGATCTCACACGGCACCGGATCATATTCCGCCATCAAAATGGCAGAAAATCCGACTGCGGTCCCCACTTCAAGGATCCGCATCGGACGTTTCATTGCAAGAAGCAGCTTTAAAAACTGCTGCATCTCTTTCCTTATGATCGGCACATAACTATCCAGTGCTTCCTGTTCTATCTGATCTAAAATACTGGTATTCCCCATATCAAGCGAATTGATATAGGTGACCAGACGTTCATCTACTATCACTCAACTGCTCCTGCCTGTTCATTTTCATCTGTGTTCTGACCTTCTTCTCCGTCATCATCCGCTTCCATTTCATCCGAAGAACTTTCAGAATCCTTTTCCTGCTCTGTGCTTTCCGTACTTTCCGTACTCTCCTCAGATTCTGCCGCCATAACCACCATCATATCTTTCGCTGTCATGGATGTATTTAACGTGTAGGTTCCTGTTTTTAACTTTCCATGATACGCTGACATACGAAGCTGTACATAAAACAGATTCGCATCGCGGATCAGCCCCTCTTTCTTTAACAGCTTACCAATCTGATATTCCGACAGATCTCCCGTCACATCTACGGTCACATCGGTTCCAGGTTCTTCTTCCACCGGTCCTTCGGTAAACACCCGATAGCCGAAATCATAGCAAAAACTGCCCAGCTTTATCAAACCGATCACAACAAGTAACATGACCAGAATCGAAAAACTGATGCTGACAAATTTTAATACCAGTTTATTCAGCTTCATATGAAATCCTCCAGACTATTCCTCAAATCCAACCTCAAAATCCAGTTCTTCGATCAACGTCCAGTTGACCTTCTGCACCACACGGCAAAAAGCATTCTCTGCTGCAAGATATTCTGCGACAAGTGGATTGTTCCGAAACTCACGGTATTCCTGTTCCATCTTATCCGTCGCATCATAAAGATCCACATTTCCATCACTGTTCTGTAACAGATAATTTTTGTGGCGGAATGCGTGGATCTGCTGCTCTAACTGCGGCTGATTGTGCACTCTGTTTTTGATATCCTGATATCTGATATATTCCTCGCTGAATTTGATTGCATCCACCAGTTCCTGCATGGCTTCATCCATTCTGCTCATGATACATCTGTCCTTCCTACACTTCCATAATGATCGGCATGATCATCGGTCTGCGTTTTGTCTCTTTCCACACGAAATCACCTAAAGAATCCTTGATCTCATTTTTGATCTTGCCCCAGTCGGTGATTCCTTTATCCATACAATACTGCATCTTATCTTCGAGCAGATGCTTTGCATCCTCCATCAGACTCTCTGCACCTCTGACATAGACAAATCCACGGGATACGATATCCGGTCCCGCAAGCACCTGTCCGGAACCGCTCTCTAATGTCAGCACGACGATAATGATTCCATCTTCCGCAAGATGCTGTCTGTCACGAAGTACGATGTTACCGACATCACCGACACCGAGTCCGTCGACCATGATATCGCCTACATGGACTCTTCCGGTCACTTCTGCTTTTTCGTCATCCATCTCAAGCACATCTCCAGACATCAGAATAAAGATATTGTCTTTATTGATGCCAAGCTCCTCAGCTACTCTTGCCTGCGCCAAAAGATGACGGTACTCTCCATGCACTGGAACTGCATATTTCGGTTTTACCAGGGAATAGATCAGTTTGATCTCTTCCTGACAGGCATGACCGGATACGTGTACGTCCTGGAAAATAACGTTTGCACCCTTCATGGAAAGCTCATTGATAATACCGGAAACTGCCTTTTCATTTCCCGGGATCGGGTTGGAACTGAGCACGATCGTATCGTTCGGTTTGATCGTAACTTTTTTATGCATACCGCATGCCATACGGGATAACGCCGCCATGGACTCTCCCTGGCTTCCGGTTGTGATCAATACTGTTTTTTCATCCGGATAATTTTTCAGTTCTTCAATATCGATCAGCGTATTGTCCGGAATATTAATGTAGCCAAGTTCCGACGCAATTCCTATGATATTTACCATACTGCGTCCTTCCACAACTACTTTCCTGCCGTATTTATAAGCTGTATTAATGATCTGCTGCACACGGTCTACGTTAGACGCAAATGTTGCAATAATGATCCTCGTATTCTTGTGATCTGCAAAGATCTCATCAAAGGTCTTGCCGACTGTCTTTTCTGACATGGTAAATCCCTTGCGCTCTGCGTTGGTACTGTCACATAACAGTGCCAGTACACCTTTTTTACCGATCTCACCAAAACGCTGTAAGTCGATGGCATCTCCAAATACCGGTGTATAATCCACCTTGAAGTCACCGGTGTGCACAACGATACCTGCCGGTGAATAAATGGCAAGTGCTGCTGCATCCTGGATACTGTGGTTTGTACGGATAAATTCCACGCGGAAACAGCCTAAATTGATATGCTGTCCATATTTTACAACTTTACGTTTTACTTTTGTCAGCATATTGTGTTCTTTTAACTTATGTTCAATAATACCGATGGTAAGCTTTGTCGCATAAATCGGAACATTGATGTCTTTTAAAACATATGGGATTGCTCCGATATGATCTTCATGTCCATGTGTGATGAAAAATCCTTTGACTTTGTCAATATTATCTTTCAGATAAGTCACATCCGGAATGACAAGATCGATTCCATACATGTCATCTTCCGGGAAAGACAGACCACAATCCACAACAATAATGCTGTCCTCGTACTCAAAAGCTGTAATGTTCATTCCGATCTGCTCTAAACCGCCAAGTGGAATGATCTTAAGTTTTGAAGTTTTTTCTTTTTTGTTCTCTTTTACACTGGTTCTCTTTTTTCGTTCCGGTCTCTCTGCTTTTCTTGAATCATTCTGGCTGATTCCTGCCTCCTTATTCTCTTTCATATTCAATGTCCGCATCCTCTATCAATTCTGAAAATATTTTACCTACTGCCGCAAGTTCCGTGTCATCGTCTACCATCTCGCACACAACGTCATCGTCCTCTGTGGCTACCTCCTTTAAAATGTACGCATCACAGTCGCCATCTTCCTCTTCCGTGACAAAAAAATAACGCGTACCGTTTATCTGTGTCTCCTCCACAACAAAAAAATCAATGCTCTCTTTTGTCTGTGGATCCACAAATGTTACTTTTTCCATGTGCATCCTCCATGCATAACACAAAAACCGCATTCTAAAACCTGCGGCTTTTGTCAGAACCTGTTTACTTCTCTACGTGCATACTCCGATAATCCAGATACCCCTGCAAAATAAAGACTGCCGCGATCTCATCGACATACTTCTTGCGGTCTTCCCTGCGGATACCGGACTCCATCATGTGTTTATCTGCGGAAACAGTCGTCAGTCTCTCATCCCACAAAATGACTTCTAACCCTGTCCGTCTCTCTAACATCTCTTTAAACTCTTTTGTCTTTTCGCAACGCTCTCCCTCTGTGTTATTCATATTTTTCGGATAACCCAGAACAATACACTCCACCTGATATTCTGCGATAATCGCTTCGATCCTCGCCAAAGTCTGGCGCAGTTTATTAGGGGACTGGCGTCTTATGATCTCCAGTCCCTGCGCAGTTAATAAAAGCTCATCGCTGACTGCCACACCGACAGTCTTTGAGCCAAAATCCAAACCTAAAATCCGCATAAACTACCTATTCCCAATGATTATTTTTGATATAAGCCTTTAAAACTTCTTCGACCAGTTCGTCACGTTCCACTTTCATGATCAGGCTTCTTGCATTATTATGACTGGTAATATATGTGGGATCCCCAGACATAATATATCCAACAATCTGATTCACTGGATTATAGCCTTTCTCGCTCAGTGCACGATATACAATCGTAAGCACATCGCCAACCTTTAACTCCGGCTCTTTCTCCACTCTGAAATATTGTGTATTATTGATATTCTGCATATTTTTCACGCCCTTATACCTGCTATAAAAAGCATTGCTAGTTTTTATTTTAATATAGTTTGTCCTAAAATTCAACCAAAAGATAAATATCGTCTTTTAATTTTCCTTTTATTTTTCCAGTCACAAACTGATTGGTCATATTTTCTTCTGTCTCAAATGCCACTTTGACATACTCTTTTGTGTATCCGGTAAAATACGTTTTTCCTTCTACCACAAGTTCTTCCTCTAACAGTGCCGTCTTTTCTTTTCCGACATAATAATTTCGGAATTCTTCAGACATTTTCTTTTCCAGTGACAGAAGGATATTACTTCTCTCTGTCTTTTTCTGCTCCGGCACCTGATCCGGCATCACTGCTGCCTTTGTACCTTCACGCACCGAATATTTAAAAATGTGCATCTCATAAAAATGTATTTTTTTCAGATATTCTTCTGTAATTTTAAACTCTTTTTCCGTCTCTCCCGGAAAACCAACGATCACATCGGTCGTGATCGCAGGATGCGTAAAATATTTGCGCAGCAGATCACAGCCCGCCTCATATTCTGCCGTATCATATCTGCGGTTCATCCGCTTTAAGACACTGTCACAGCCACTCTGCAGGGACAGGTGAAAATGCGGACAGATCTTTGTAAGCTCCGATAACCTTTTTGCAAAATCTTCCGTCACGATACGCGGTTCTAAACTTCCAAGACGGATACGCTCGATCCCCTCGATCTCATGTACATGCTCGATCAGTGAAAGTAATGTCTCCCCGGTATCGACTCCGTAGGAACTTAGATGGATTCCGGTCAGCACTACTTCCTTATAACCGCTTTCTGCAAGTCCTGCTATCTCATTTAACACATCTTCCATTTTACGGCTTCTCACACGTCCTCTTGCAAACGGAATGATACAGTAACTGCAGAACTGGTTACAGCCGTCCTGCACCTTGATAAATGCGCGTGTATGCTCTGCCGTTTTCTTTAAATGCAGTTCTTCATACTCCTGCTTTTCATGGTTGATATCAACGATCTGTGCCTGTTTTGCATGTTCTTTTTCATACTCATTTAATAATGTTACCAGCTCGTGTTTCTGGTTATTTCCGATCACGATATCAATACTTTCATCCAGTATGGCCTGTGCCTCTTTTGTCTGCACATAACAGCCGGCTCCGACTACAATGGCATCCGGATTCATCTTTTTTGCGCGGTGGAACATCTGTCTTGATTTGCGGTCTGCCATATTGGTTACGGAACAGGTGTTGATGACATATACATCTGCAATTTCTGTAAAAGGAACGATCTCATATCCTGCATTTTCAAGGATCTGCTGCATAGCTTCCGTCTCATATGCATTAACTTTACACCCCAGATTGTGCAGTGCTGCTTTTTTCATTTTTTACCTCCATAATATCTATTTACTTGTTGACTTTTCCATGAAAAACCATTACTATAAAGATAACTTTAACAGCTAATTTTAAGGAGGTTTTTCATCATGAAAACAGTACAGATTTCTTTAAATTCTATCGACAAAGTGAAATCATTTGTCAATGCGATCACACAGTATGAGTATGATTTCGATTTAATCTCCGGTAGATACGTTATCGACGCAAAATCCATCATGGGTATCTTCAGCTTAGACTTATCCAAACCGATCGATTTAGCAATCCATGCTGAAGCTAATGTTGATGAGATTATGGAAACATTAAAACCATACTTAATCTAATCACAGATCAGATGTCATACCGTTTGCGGTGTCACATAGATGGAACATAAACCACAGGTCATGTACCTGTGGTTTTTTGCTGCATCCAGACTTTTTACATTTTTTTGCATATCCGCTGCTGATTATCTATGTTGTGTAATCAGCAGCCAGTACACTAGACCTCTTGTTTTAAATGACACTTCTATGCTTCAATGTGAATCACTTCGACTGTATCAATCGCTTTCTGCATCAGCTCATCAATCTTTTCTGAAAGTTTCTTCTCATCATTATGAATCACATTCAGGCTCGGTTTTGTGACCGGATGTTTTGCAACGAAAATGGTACAGCAGTCCTCAAACGGAAGAATGGATGTCTCATATGCATCGATCTTCTCAGAGATCTCAACGATCTCCTGCTTGTCAAAACCGATAAGCGGACGATAAACCGGCATCGTGCAGACCTCATTTGTAGCTGCAAGCGACTGCATAGTCTGACTTGCCACCTGTCCGATGCTTTCTCCCGTGATCAGCCCTAAACATTTATTTTCTTTGGCAAAATGCTCTGCTAATTTCATCATATAACGGCGCATGATGATTGTTAATTCCTCATGCGGACACTGCTCATAAATATAGAGCTGGATATCCGTAAAATTAACAACATGTAAGTTGATCGGTCCGGAATATTTTGCAACGATCTTTGCAAGATCCACAACTTTTTGTTTTGCACGCTCTGAGGTATAAGGCGGTGCATGGAAATAAGTTGCATCGATCGTTACACCACGTTTTGCGATCATATAACCTGCAACCGGACTGTCGATACCACCGGAGAGAAGCAGCATTGCTTTTCCGTTTGTGCCAACCGGCATACCGCCCGGTCCCGGAATGACCGTGGAATAAACGTTGATCTGGTTACGGATCTCCACATTGATCACAACTTCCGGTTTATGCACATCCACGCGTGTCTCCGGGAATGCAGCTAAAATACGCTCTCCAAGCTGTGCATTGATCTCCATGGACTCAAGCGGATAGTTTTTGCGCGCTCTTCTCGCATTTACCTTAAATGTAAAATGCTTGTCCGGATAAGCCTCATCAATGTGATGGATGACTTCTTCTGCTAATTTGTCAAATCCCTCATCCTCTAAGATGACAACCGGACAGATTCCAACGATACCGAATACACATTTTAATGCTTCTACTGCCTCATCATAATCATATTCGCCATCCATTTCAATGTAGATTCTTCCCTGCTCCTTGCGGATGCGGAAAGTTCCATCTACTTTTTTTAAGGCATGGTTCATCTGGCTGACTAACGCATCCTCAAACAGATAACGGTTTTTTCCTTTGATAGCGATCTCTGCATATTTTATCAAAAATGCTTTGTACATATTTTTTCCTTTCTATCTTTTTTCAATCGTTTCCTAATTACTTTATTAGTTGTATTTCCGCCCTTTCTTTTTGTCTTTTCTGAGCGGTCAGTGTCTGGTAAATTTTCTGCGGAACGGAATGATCTCTTTTAACTGTTCTACTGCGTAATCAATTTCTTCTTCTGTCGTATTGACACAGAAGCTGAAACGGATCGTTCCCTCTAAATCTGCTTTGTTAAGTCCGATTCCCTGCAATGTCTTACTCGGTGCCGGTTTATTTGACGAACAGGCACTTCCCGCGGAGACGTAAATCTCTTTTTCCTCAAGAGAGTGCAGCATAACTTCACTTCTTACTCCCTGGATCGTGACGCTGACGATCTGCGGTGCGGAATCCTCTCCCGTCTTTCCATTGATGGTAACACCTTCAATTTTGGTTACTTCCTCGATAAAATGCTTTTTGAGCGCATACATATGGGCAATTTTTGTATCAAAATCCTCATAGATCTCCATTGCTGCCTCGCCAAGCGCAGCCACTCCCGGAACATTTTCCGTACCGGAACGCATGCCTTTCTGCTGACCGCCGCCGTAAATGATCGGCTTGATCTTTGTCTTGTCTTTGATAAATAAAAATCCGGTTCCCTTTGGAGCATGAATCTTGTGACCGCTGACAGAGAGCAGGTCAATTCCAAGTTTTTTCGGGCAGATACGGTATTTTCCGTATGCCTGGATCGCATCTACATGAATGATCGTATTGGGATTTTTTTCTTTTATAATCTTTGCTGCCTCTGCGATCGGCTCAACGGCACCAATTTCGTTATTGACCATCATCATGGAAACAAGGATCGTATCCTCACAGACCGCATCACGAAGTTCATCCAGTGAAATCTGACCGTTTTCATCTACCGGTAAATAGGTCACACGAAAACCCTGTTCCTCCAGATATGCAAGGGGTGAAAGTACTGACGCATGCTCGATCGATGTCGTGATAATGTGATTTCCCGCACGTTTATTTGCAAGTGCTGTTCCGATCAGAGCCATATTATTTGACTCTGTACCTCCTGATGTAAAAAGGATCTCTTTTTCATCTGCCTTCAGTGTTTTTGCGATCCGTTCTTTTGCCTCTTTAATATAACGTTCTGCAACAACTCCCATCGTATGAAGGGAAGAAGGATTGCCATAATCCTCCATCAAAACTTTTACCATCAGATCTTTCGCACGTTCACTGCAGCGTGTTGTTGCTGAATTATCCAGATATGCCTGCATTTTTGTTACTCCTGTTCCGCACATTTTCATCTGTGTGCACAAAACTTTATATATATTGCATTTTAATCTTCATTTCTGCGCCATCTCATCGCACTGTTTTCATTCTGTGTATGTCCGCGCCCATCAATTTTGAAACAAATTCATCCGCCCGCCAAATCACAGTCCGGCTAATTTGATTTTTCAGTGCACGACGTTTCGATATGATACATCAAAATCGCTAATGTGGTAAATCCTGCCGTCTCAGTGCGTAAAATGCGGCTGCCAAGTGAGATCAGCTTCATCTCATCTTTTACCATCGCGATCTCTTCCGGTGCAAATCCGCCCTCCGGTCCGATAAAAATACCGATGGACTCTCCCGGTCTGACCGCCTCTACCGCCTCTTTCGTCGCTGCCATACCACGCTCATTTTCATAAGGAACCAGCTTTTGTTCTAGTTTCATTGCATATGCTACTGCTTCTTTATAGCTCATCGGCTCTGTAACTTTTGGGATCAGGCTGCGCTTTGACTGTTTTGCTGCACTCTCCGCAATGCCCTGCCAGCGTGCTGTCTTTGCCGCCGCCTTTTTTGCATCCAGTTTTACCACACAGTTTTTCATTGCAACCGGGATGATCTCATACACACCAAGTTCGACCGCCTTTTGGATGATCAGTTCCATCTTGTCATTTTTCGGCAGTCCCTGAAACAGATAGATCCGGTTCGGCAGTTCGGTTCCGGTCTCGTCTTTTTCTAAAATCGACGCGCGCACAAAGGAATCCTCGATTTCTGCAATTTCACAGAAATAATTTTCCCCTGCCGGTCCGCTGATGCGGATCTTTTCTCCCGGCTTCATGCGCAGTACATTTTTGATATGATTGACATCACTGCCCTCGACCATCACAGAATCTTTCCCGATCTGTCCGCTCTCCACAAAAAACTGATACATTTTTCTAATGCCTTTCTGTTCGTTGCTGCTGATTACGCTGCTTATCTCTTCTGTGCGGTGATATTGACCCACTCACCCTGATGATTGATCTCAACCACCGTAAGACCAGCTTTCTCGATCGCTTCTTTTACCTGTTCTTCCTTAAAATCAATAATACCGGAAGTGATGAAATATCCGCCTTTTTTCAGGCGCGCCGGAATGACCGGAGCCATTGGAATAATGACATCTGCAAGAATATTTGCAACAACAATATCATACTCCTCTGTACCGACTTTCTCCTGCAGTTCTACGTCGTCGATCAGGTTGCCGACATAAAATGTTCCAAGTCTGCTGTCTAAATGGTTAACCTCAAAATTCTCATGTGTCGAAGTCATGCAATCCGGGTCAAGGTCAGTTCCAACCACCTCGGATGCACCAAGTTTTAATGCCACGATGGAAAGAATTCCACTTCCGCAGCCGACATCTAATACTTTCGGTGTTTTATTCTCCGGTGTATATTCCGCATTACCACGGATATATTTTAAAAGCTGGCGGATACACAGCTGCGTTGTTTCATGTTTTCCGGTTCCAAAAGAAACACCAGGATCGATCTCAATTAAGAATTTGTCCTTATCTTCCTCTTTTAATTCTTCCCAGGTTGGTTTGATCAAAATATCCTCAATGTAAAATGAGCTGAAAAACTTTTTCCAGTTGTTGATCCAGTCAAGGTCTTCCGTCTGGTCAGAGGTGATGACTCCGCTTCCGACATCCACGATCTTGCGGAGATCTTCAAGTGCGATTTTGACCTGTTTTAATAATTCCGTGTAGTCCTCTCCATTATCCTCCAAATAAAAGCTGACATGACTCACACCGTCATCCGGTGGAAGTTCCGGCAGAAAATCGATGAACATATCCGCCTGGTCTTCCTTGGAAAGCGGAATATTGTCTTCAATCTCCACTCCCTCGATCCCTAAATCTGCCAGCATGGCACTCATGTAATCTTCCGCTGCAGTTGTCGTTTCTATTGTATATTTATTCCACTTCATACAAATTCTCCATTTCTGTGCTGCTTCTCCATGGTTCCTATTCAGACACAAGCCTGATATCTGCTGCTGTCAGGCTGTGTGCCATAAAGTATATTTCCGTTTACACATAGCTATTTGGTATGATAACACAAAATCGGGGATTTGGCAAAATAAACGTATTTTTTCTTTTGGGAGTGGGGATACTGTGGGGTGTTAGGAAAAAGAGGAGCAGTAGTTTGTGGCAGTAGCGGTCCGGGG
>DMYD01000009.1:83105-92969 GCA_003483745.1 Roseburia sp.
AATCAGCTTTGCGCAATTTACCACTCACTACCCCCATACACCTTTTGACTCATAACCCCAAAAAAAGGAGGAAACACGCAATGCACTTCGAAAAAGACGATATCCCACCGGGATTTGGAATGCTGTTAGGACGAAACGAAAATGCGATGAAATGTTTTTCCGGAATGACAGACACGGAGAAAGAAGATGTGATCAGACAGGCTCAGGCTGCAAGATCTACCGACGATATTGCTCAAATCATAGAATGCAGGCTCCGCTAATGCCCTGTAAAAGCAATAGAATGCACGCTCCCCGAACCTTCTATTGTCATGCATAAAAAACAACCGGCAGGGATACCCCAGCCGGTCTATTGATTCTGATAACATATATACCAACAAATCACACAACCTGTGATCTGCGATATTGCTTTGCAGCAAGCTGCTCTGAATCAGATTTTACAATACTTTGGATAAAAATTCCCGCAGCCTCGGACTCTTCGGATTTGAAAAGATCTCCTGTGGAGTGTTCTCCTCCTGGATAACACCATCATTGATGAACATGACACGGTTTGCAACCTCGCGGGCAAATCCCATCTCATGTGTGACGACTACCATGGTCATGCCGTCTGCCGCAAGTTCTTTCATAACGTTAAGTACCTCGCCGACCATCTCCGGATCGAGTGCAGATGTCGGTTCATCGAATAAAATGATGTCCGGGTTCATGGCAAGGGAACGCACGATGGCAATACGCTGTTTCTGTCCACCGGAAAGCTGCGCCGGGTAGGCATCTGCTTTGTCGGCGAGTCCGATGCGTGCTAAGAGGTCTTCCGCCTTTTTCGCAGCTTCCTCTTTGGTCATTTTCCCGAGTTTGACCGGAGCCAACATAATATTTTCACGGATAGTCATATTCGGGAACAGATTAAACTGCTGAAATACCATTCCGATTTTTTCACGGACATGATTGATATCCACGGATGCGTCTGTCATGTCTGTGCCCTCGAACAATACATGACCACTTGTCGGAACCTCAAGCAGATTTAGAGAACGCAGGAAAGTTGATTTTCCGCAGCCGGATGGACCGATCAGTGCCAGAACGTCTCCTTTTTTGATGGTTGTGGAGATACCTTTTAATACTTCGTGATCTCCATAGGATTTATGCAGATCATTTACCTCAAGAATGACTGTATTATCGCTCATTGCTTCTTAACTTCCTTTCTAACAGATTTACCACTTTGCTCAGTCCCATTACCATGATAAGGTAAATCAGGGCAACTGCGATCAGCGGCATAAATGCCTCATAAGTTACACTTCGTATGATATCTCCACCTTTGGTCAGATCCATAAGGCCGATGTAGCCACTGATGGACGTCTCTTTTAAAAGACTGATAAACTCATTGCAGAGTGCCGGCAGGATATTTTTTACCGCCTGCGGCAGGATGATCGACATCATGGTCTGCTTGTAATTAAGACCCAGGCTTCGTCCGGCTTCAAACTGTCCGATATCCACTGCCATGATTCCTGAACGTACGATTTCAGCAACGTATGCTGCAGAGTTTAAACCGAATGCAATGACTGCCACAACAATTTTTCCGGTGTCAATACTCTGGAAAATAACATAATAAATAATCAAAAGCTGGATCATGACAGGTGTTCCGCGCACAATGGTCAGATAAAGCTTACAGAGTGCATTTAAGATCGTCAGCCCACCGTTTCTGTCATGATTGGTACGGACGATTGCGATCAGAAATCCAAATACAACCCCGACTAACAATGCAAGCACTGTAATCAAAAGCGTATTTCCAAGACCTTTTAACAAATACACATAGCGGCTGTCTTTTACAAAGTTGTCATAAAATTTCTCACTAAGTCCCGCTTTTTCAGAAGTTACCGTATCATCTTTTACAATGATAACCTGTTTTGATGTCGTATAAGTATCCGTAAAATTAACATTCTTTTTCCGCTCTTCTGTCACGGTAAAGCCGGCAGCTCCGATATCAACTTTGCCTGTTGAGATTGCCGGAATAATCGAGTCAAACGCCATATCCTCGATCTTTAATTCCATACCAAGTTCATCACTGACAGCACGCATGATATCCATATCGATTCCCACGATCTGTCCATCTTCATAGCTCTCATATGGTGGAAACTCTGCATTTGTTCCAACCGTCAGAGTTCCATTTTCATGGCTGACATCTTTAGATTCATACGGAAACTTTCCAATCTCATCCTCAGTGCCGATATAATTTTTCTGAATATCTGCGATCGTACCATCTGCTTCTAATTTTTCCAGAGCACTGTTGACCTTATCTAAAAGCTCTGTATTACTTTTTGCAACAACAAACGCATAGTCCTCAAGGGTAAATTCTTCATCTAAGATACGGATTCCTGTGTTCTGCTCTACGAATTTAATCGCAGGCTGCTCATCAATGACAACGCAGTCAATCTTTCCCTGTTTTAATGCCTGGATCGCATCCGCACCTTTGTTGTAACGCTCCACCACGGTGCCGGAGCCATCGCTCTCGTAATCACTGACATAAATATCACCCGTAGTACCAAGCTGGACACCGATTCTTTTTCCCGGCAGATCATCTGCAGAATTCACGGTTCCAGATGTACTTTCCGTGCTCTGTGCCTCATCTGCTGCCATCACTTCATAGCCTGCTGCACCGATCAGTATGGTACAGAATAAAAGCATGGCTGCAAGTAAACGTTTACCTGTTTTCTTCATGGTCTTTTTCTCCTCGTTTTCGTGTATAAATATTCATTTTTCTGAGTAGATAGTATAGCACACTTTTTTGTCAAAAGAAAGCATTGCCGTATATTTGCTGTATTCCTACATATATTCTGTTACTGCTCACTCGTACCTCGTTCCAGTAACGGATTTTGCCGATGCTTCGCATTCCAAATCGGCAAAATCTGCTGCCACCACTGTATCATACGGCATTTTCAGTTCAGAAAATGCCTGCCTGTGAACAATAACTATATTCTCTCATCTGGTCTACCAGTGATAACATGAATTTCTGTCCGTCAATTCCGACCGCTTCATCAAACTTTTCTCCATTTACGATAGAATTTGACAGGATCCGCACGCCAAGAAACGGTACCCCATAAGAAAGGCAAATCTGGGCTGCCGCCGCCGACTCCATATCTTCCACGGCTGTATGATACCGCTCTCTTAAAAGTGCGATCCGGTCAAGCTGGTTATTCCACTCATCCCCGGAACCGATCACCCCACGGCCGGTATGATATTTCGTTTTTACCTGCTCCGCCGCTTTCAGCAGTTTTCCGTCACACGGATACTCTGTCACTTTTTTTGTCTTTCCCGTTTCCCGGCAAAAAATTTCCACCGGAAGCAGTGAAAAACTTTTTCCATCAATTCCCGCTCCCTCCTCAGAAAATGCATATGCGATTGCTCCAATCGGAACAACCTTTTCTCCAAGCACGATGTCCCCTCTGTGAAATTTTTTATCGTGGCCTCCGCCGATTCCCTGATTGATTACCGCCCATGGATGAAAGTATGCCAGTGCAAGGCTTGTCGCTGCCGCAGCATTGACCATTCCCTGAAATGTCTTTGAAATGATGACAGGCTCTCTTTTTGCACCGAGAAATCCTGTGTGAAACTGCCAGTTTCCAATTGTGACGCACTCATGTTCCTCTAAATGTTCTATGAAATATGCCGTCTCTGTATCCATTGCTCCCTGAATCAGAAGAGATGGCTGTTTTTTAAAATCATAATTGCCCATCGTATTTATTTCTCCCTTTTTCTTCTTTAATTTTTCTTGACGAACCATAATATCTGTTTTATGGTAGTTTCATAATACATTGTCCACCGAAAAAAAAGCAATAGAAAGAGGATAAAAATTACTTTTGCTGCTGCACATTTGTTACTGTTCACTCGTACCTCGTTCCAGTAACGGATTTTGCCGATGCTTCGCATTCCAAATCGGCAAAATCTGCTGCCACCACTGTATCATACGGCATTTTCAGTTCAGAAAATGCCTGCCTGTGAACAGTAACGCACATTTCCGGTCAGGTCATTACTGTAACAATATTTTAAACGCAAACATGGAGGATTCTTATGGAAAAAATAGCAAGTTTTACGATTGATCATATTAAATTAGAGCCTGGTGTCTATGTATCAAGAAAAGATACCGTCGGCTCCGAAGTTATCACTACATTCGATCTGCGCATGACTTCCCCAAACGATGAACCGGTTATGAATACCGCAGAAGTACACACGATTGAGCATCTTGGTGCCACATTTTTAAGAAATCATCCTCTTTATAAGGATAAAACGATCTATTTCGGACCGATGGGATGCCGCACCGGATTTTATCTGCTGCTCGCAGGAGATTATGAGTCAAAAGATATCGTTGGACTGATCACGGAAATGTTTGAATTTATCCGCGATTTTCATGACGAAGTACCGGGTGCCTCTCCAAAAGACTGCGGTAACTACCTGGATATGAATCTTGGCATGGCAAATTATCTTGCTAACCGTTATTTAGAAAATACACTGTATGGAATTGATGATGCACATCTTATTTATCCGGCTTAAAAATTTTACCAGACCTTGTGAAAAATATCCCGGTGGTAATTTATAGACGCAAATGGGCTGAAAATGGGCATATAGCAAACAATTTTCTGCTATATGCCCATTTTTTCAGGCAGTAAAATTCTCCATTTTTCCATCTTTGAAGAATCTGCTGCTGTTTTCTTTTTATAATTTTGTTTTAAAAAAAGTTATGATCTCCTGCCAGATTTCTTCCTGGAAGAAACGGATATCCGCATGGTCTGCGTCCTCGATCTCTAAGAGTGTGACATCACAGCCCTCTTTTTCAAGTTCATCATGTAGTTCCACTCCCTGTGTAAATGGTACCGTCTTATCACATTTTCCATGGATAATAAAAAATGGCGGAGCATCTTTGGTCACAAAGCTGACCGGGCAGCATGCAAGCGCCTCCCTGGAATTGCGCATCACATTTTTTCCCATCAGCAATGACTCTGGGGATGCTGCACACTGCTCCTCGTTTTCGTATAGAAAACCTCTGAAGTCTGTCGGAGGATACCATGGGCACGCTGCCTGCACTTTGCTGGAATAAGAAAGATATTCTCCCACCTCATATGCCGAATCATCGCATAATGCAGCCATACAGGTTAAATATCCCCCCGCTGATTCTCCCATCACCCCAATATGTGCTTCGTCGATGTGATACCTTGCGGCGTGCGCACGCAGATAGCGGATCGCCGCTTTTACATCACAGAGCTGTGCCGGAAATTTTGCTTCATTGCTGGTCCGGTACTGTATGGATGCCACCACAAACCCTGCTCTCGCAAGTTCGCTCAGATATGCCAGATGTGCGGACTTGTCAATGCTCTGCCATGCACCGCCACAGATCCAGACAATACAGGGATAATCGTGTGCCGTATCTTCCGGATAAATCAAATCCATACGAAGATCCTGCGTGGTGTGTCCGAACCATGCATCTGTCTGTGCAAATGTGATGTTTGTAATCACGGAATACTGCGGTGCAGCCGGTTTCACATGAATTGTTCTTTTCATACGGATCCTCCTCTCCAATGCTGTTTTTTACCGCTTCTCTAATCCACCATTGCTTTCCTTATCGCACTGAGCAGTTCCTCATATGTCTCATATGCCGGAATATCCGGATAATCCGCCTTGATCTTATCGGTGGAACGGAATAAAAATCCTGCCTTGCTCGCCTTTATCATTCCAAGATCGTTGTAGGAATCTCCACTTGCGATCGTGTCAAATCCGATCGACTGCAGTGCTTTTACTGTTGTTAATTTTGACTGTTCCACACGCATCTTAAAGCCCGTGATCTCACCATTTTCTGCAACTTCCAAAGAATTACAGAATAATGTCGGCCAGCCCAATTTCTCCATCAAAGGAGATGCAAACTGGGTAAAGGTATCACTGATTAAGATCACCTGTGTGAAAGAGCGGAGTTCGTCTAAAAACTCTTTCGCACCCGGCAGCGGATCGATCGTTCTGATAACGTCCTGGATCTCTTTTAAACCGAGTCCGTGTTCTTTTAAAACACCAAGTCTCCATTTCATCAGTTTATCATAATCCGGCTCATCGCGGGTCGTTTTCTTTAATTCCGGGATTCCGCTTGCCTCTGCAAATGCGATCCAGATCTCCGGTACCAATACTCCCTCTACATCCAAACATGTAATATACATAAAACTCCTTTCCTGCGCCCTCAATACGCATATCAGGTCTTTGTAAATGCAAATCCTGATTTTTTATTCTTTCGCCTCTGCTTTCGTTTTGTAACACTTTACCTCGTTATACTATCATACTATTTTGTTTGTTTCAATTCCAGTTTTCATTTTTGACATTCGCAACTGCCATATTTTATTACACGATTTTCCAACTGTCTCTTTAAACTTACTCTTTCTTCTGCTCATACTGCTTTAACAGCCTGTCATACTCATGATTTATTTCCTGAAGTGTTTCCGTATCCCCACAGAGATTATCCGGGTGATAAATTTTTAACAGTTGTTTATATCTTTTCTTCAGAGCCGTCTTACTTTCCACACCGATAAAAAACAATTCCCCGCGAACCACATTTTCTGTACCCACAGTCAGCATATCACGTGCCTCCTGTTCTCTGACATACTTATAAAAATCGCGCTGTTTCTTCATCTGGATCTTTTCATCCGCAAGCTGTGAAAGTTCCTCCTCTAATATTTTCCACTTTGTTTCAAACAGCTGTTTTTCCCGCTTCATGCTGTCTTTTTCAAGTTGAACACGTGCAGAAAACTCCTTTTTCTCACGTTCAAAACTGCGTCGTTCTTCTTCTAATTTTCTCTTTTCTTCTAAAAAATCCTGCCTCTGCTGCTCTAATTCAGCAGTCTTTTTATATTTCCACTCCTGATGCAGGGTCTTTGTTCTTTTGATCCTGAAAACTGACCGATCCATTTTCCGCAAAAACCCCCTTTTAGTTACAAATTTTCTCATACCTCTGCTGTCAATATGCTAAAACAGACAGAAACCCCAAACCGGTTCTGTCCGTTTTATTCATGATCGTAATCTACACGAGGTTCACCCGGCAGTCTTATTAAATCTTATAATTTCTGTATTCTCTCCATAGCTGCAAGTGTATTCTCATAAGTTCCGAATGCTGTCAGTCTGAAATATCCCTCACCGCTCGGTCCGAATCCGGATCCCGGTGTACCAACCACATTGGCATTCTCAAGCAGATAGTCGAAGAAATCCCAGGACGTCATCTGATCTGGTGTTTTTAACCAGATATATGGTGCGTTTACACCGCCAAATACAGTATAGCCGACTTTCGTCAGACCTTCCTTGATGGCTTTTGCATTCTTCATATAATAACCGACCTGCTCTTTTAACTGTGCTTTTCCGGCATCGGAGTAAACTGCCTCACCGGCACGCTGTACAATATAAGGCGCACCGTTAAACTTTGTTCCGTGGCGTCTTGCCCACATCGCATTTAAGGAGACATCCCCGCATTTTAATTCTTTTGGAACAACCGTAAATCCAAGACGTACTCCGGTAAATCCTGCATTTTTAGAAAAACTGCGAAGCTCAATCGCACAGGTCTTTGCTCCCTCACACTCATAGATGGAATGTGCCACATCATCCTCACTGATATATGCCTCATAAGCTGCATCGTAGATGATCACTGCACCGACTTTGTTTGCATAATCTACCCATTCCTGTAACTGTGATTTCGTGATCGTTGTTCCGGTCGGGTTATTCGGCAGACACAGATAAATAACATCCGGTGTCTCTTTCGGAAGCTCCGGTACAAAATTATTATCACTGGTACAAGGCATATAGATCACATCACTCCACATCTGTGTATCTGCATCATATGTACCGGTTCTTCCAGCCATAACATTAGAATCTACATAAACCGGATATACAGGATCACAGACAGCGATCTTATTATCCTGTGCAAAAATTTCCTGGATATTTCCGGAATCACTCTTTGCTCCGTCAGATACAAAAACTTCGTCAGCAGAGATATCGCATCCTCTTGCTTTGTAATCATTTGCCACAATGGCATTTCTTAAAAAGTCATATCCAAGATCCGGTGCATAACCGTGGAATGTTTCTGCATGTCCCATCTCATCAACTGCTTTATGCATTGCATCGATAATAGCCGGCGCGATCGGCTGTGTCACATCACCGATACCAAGACGGATGATCTGTTTGTCCGGATTTGCTGCAGAATATGCGCTTACTTTCTTTGCAATGGTAGAAAATAAATAACTTCCCGGAAGTTTCTGATAATTGTCATTAATTTTAAACATGTCATACTCCTCACTTTGCCTTCAAAATACAAGTTAACGTTATCTAACTGTCATACAGTATAGCATTGTGTGATAGGTCGTGCAAGTATTTTTTGTTTACCTGGAATCAAAAAATATTGTCTCACCTAATCTGATATTTTTTATCCATAATTCCGATCCCAAAATCATTGATTTAACAGGCTTATCTCATATTTTAGTTTCCGCCAGAAGTTCCACCCATGCCACGCGAAATCCTGCATTTGCAGCTACCCGCTGTGACGCAAGATTTGACATACTGGTTCCATAATACGGCACTTTTCCCAATTTCTCTATCTCTTCTTTTAAAATTGTGACCAAAATGGTCGCGACATGTCTGCCCTCTGCCTCTTTTTCCACATTGATCCCGATCTGCCAGAACAGCGGACTGTCTGCGCTTGCCCCCGCCATGCCAATGATCTTTCCGTCTGAAATCGCTGCCACTCCCAGCATATCGGGTGATTTTTCGTCAAAGCAGAATGCCTCGTCAAACCGGTTGTCCCCTGCAAACTGCAGGATCTCCCCACGGTCATATGTTCGGATCTCAAACCCCGTTTCTTTTGCAGCACTCTCTGTCTCCGGCAGGAAAAACGGATGTGCTGTTTTTAACTGGCACCCGTATGGTTTTAAGATGTGATCCAGTTCCCGGAAGTTTGCGACATCCATAAACCATTCGCCCGGGCAGGTTTCGTATTTTTCGCGGCAGAGTTCTATGATCTCCTTTTTCCCAGTAAAGATCAGTTTCCTGTTGACTGCGGTTATTTTCAGGGCACAGTTGTCCTGGTCTTCGAATCTGCGGCGTCCTTCCAGGCTACGGTATTCGGTGAAGTGGTTTCTTTGATCGAGGATGTCTGCGGGGGTGCAGCAGTAGTCTAAGGCGAGCTGGTGGCTTAGTTGTGGTGTATATTTCATCGTAGGTTCTCCTCCTGATTATAAAATTTCAGACATTGCTGCTGTTCACACCTATTGTGTAACCAGACATTTTCTATGTAGGATTATAACAGTCCTATCCCCTCCATTCAAGAGACTCGTTTAAAAGAATGTTATCTTATGCTCTGATACCAGATAATAACTTTTTACTTCTACCCTGCTATATGGTACAATAAGAAATAATCTGACGGATTGGAATTTGACAAAGGAATGTGATTGTATGAAGAAAAAAAGCATAATTGCAATATGTGCTGTATTAGTAATTTTAGTTTTGGCAGCAGTCCTTGTATTGACTGGAAACAGAGGAAATGTATCAAATGTTAATCGTGTTGTTGGTTACTCTGCACTCTATGGTGAAAATTCAATCAATGAAGCCTTTGACGTCATAGAGAAAAAATTTGCAAAAGATTTTGATGGTTGCACACTTACAGAACTTCGCTATGACAAGGATGTTGAAAACAGATTTGCAGAAGAAATTGAAAAGTATCACGAAGAAAATAATCAAGAACTTATTGTAGTATTATCAACCTTTAATACAGACGAAAAAGGTGGCGATGGAGGGTTCAATTCTAATGATACATACGACAACTGGCAATGGTATTTAGTAAAAACGGCAGATAAAAAGAGTTGG
>DMYD01000057.1 GCA_003483745.1 Roseburia sp.
CACAAAACTTGAAACGGTCTCACTGTGAATCTGCCTAAAGTTCTGCCATCAGAAAATTGAGTGATCCTTTTGGATTTTCCGTACCTTTTTCTAGCAAGGCGATCAGACCGCGGATCGTGTTTTCAATTTCGTTTCGTTCCGATGGCACTAATGTGTTGTCTAGTTTTACAGTGAGAACGATCAGAACAATTTCAGCGAGGGCATCCGGACGTTCACAGGTGATCAGACCTGTCCGGGTGCCCTGTTTTATGATTTCGGTGAGAACCGGTTTTAATTCTGTGATCAGGTACTTCATATATTTCTGGTGCAGAAATGCCTTTTCCTGTGCAGCAGTTCCGCTGCCAATCTCCGTTTTTAAAAAAGCAGCAGAAGAATTTCTGCATGCCTGAAAAATCATTGCCATTCTTGTGAAAGGAGAGATATCTGTCTGTTCCGCAAGCTGCTTTGCAGTGTTCAGAGGCTCTTTGTAACTTCGTGCAACCAGAGCTTCTAAAATAGCGTCTTTAGAAGAAAAGTAGTAGTAGATACTGCCTTTTCCAATTCCTGCCGTCTGTGCGATCTCGCTGACTGAGATCGTAGACAGTTCTTTTGTTTCAAGAAGCTCCTTTAAAGCGTCTAAAATTTTGTTATATTTTTCCTGTTTTGCCATAGAAATCCTCATTCTTGTGCTTATTATGTGTAATAGAAACGGATCGTCTGATTCCCACATCATCATATCATACAAAATTCTGAAATGCGAATGAAAATCCCACAAAAAAATAGATAAATTTTTCGTTTATTTATGAAGAAGTAATAATTGACCGATGGTCGAATAAATGCTAAGGTTTAAATATAATAAATCGACCAATGGTCGAAAAACGTCAGCAAAGGAATGGAGGATTCTTATGAAATACGCGGATATGTTTTCAAAAGTAAAAGGAATGTTTATGACAGCGGATGTCAGTGATATCACAGAACATTTCGCATATCAGTTTGACATCACGGGGGAAGCGGAAGGAATTTTTTATGTGGAAGTAAAAGAAGGAAAACTTTTTGTGGAGCCGTATGAATATTTTGACCGTGACGCTATTTTTACCTGCACGGCGGAAACACTGTTTTGTCTGGCGGAAGGAAAAATAGACCCGGTGCTTGCATTTACGACCGGAAAATTAAAAGTAGAAGGAAATATCGATAAGGCACTCAGATTAAAAGAACTGATCGACAGCAAAAAAGAATAGGAGAATAGCAATGAAGTGGGGAATGACGGCGGTACTGTTAGGGCTTGCAGGTGCCACGGCTGGGGAGATTGCCGGGAGTGCCTATTTTTACAGAAGAACAATGATGCGCTATAACGCAAAAAGAGAACGCACGATAAAGATGTCTGGTGTCGACTGGGAACAGTACTATGATAAGATCAGACCGCGCCGGGAGTGGATGATGGGACAGCCGCATGAGGATGTCTACATACAATCGCAGGATGGATTAAAACTTCATGGTACTTATTTTAAGGGAGCAGAAGGAACAAAGGCGGTGATTTGTTTTCACGGATACACCAGTGAGGCACTTGCAGATTATGGGAGCATTTCTAATTTTTATCTGAAACGTGGATACCGGATGCTTTTAGTGGATGCGCGGGCACATGGAAAGAGTGAAGGAAAATATATCGGGTTTGGCTGTATGGACAGATTCGATGCGTTAGGCTGGATTCAATGGCTGCTTGATAAGATCGGAGAAAACGCACAGATTCTGCTTCACGGAGATTCCATGGGAGGGGCAACTGTCCTGATGGCGGGGGCACTCGCACTGCCACCGCAGGTAAAAGGGATCATAGCAGACTGTGCATTTACGTCTCCGAAATATGTGTTTACGCATGTGCTTCATAGTATGTACCATCTGCCGGCTTTTCCGATGATAGAAATTGCAGACTGGGTCAATCGGAAATTAGCGGGCTATGGATTAGATGACTGCAATGCGGCAAGAGAGGTCCGCAGGGCAAAGATACCGGCATTACTGATCCACGGAGATGCGGACACGTTTGTGCCGTGCAGTATGTGTGAGGAGATTTATCAAAATTATGCTGCGCCGAAGACGAAACTGATCGTAAAAGGTGCAGGACACTGTGAAAGCTACTATAAAGATACCAAAACCGTTGAAAAAGCAATGGATGTATTTGTGGGGGAAATTATAAAATGACAAAAACAAAAAAAGGATATGAACTGTATCCACTGACAGTAGCCCAGAAATTTCATTTATATTATCTGCCATACTGCCCGAGTGCAGCAGTACTCAATATCGGAACAAGTTTAACGATCGGGACAGAAGTTGACTGGGAAGTGCTGCGTGGATCGATCAATAAGGCATACGAGAGAAATGAAGCGATGCGGATCCGGTTTACGAAGGATGCGGATGGAACTTATTACCAGTATATCGTGGACGATACGGAAGACAGAAAAAGCAGAAAGATTGATTTTGTTGATTTTTATGGACAGTCGATGGAAGAGGCGGAAAATACCATGCGGCAGTGGACATCTGTCCCGTTCCCATTTGAAGATTCGCCAATGACGAAAATCGTGATGATCCGTACACCGGATGGTTTTAACGGAGTCTACTTTTTAGGACACCATATGGTTGTGGATGCACAGGCATTGATCGCTTTTCTGAAAGACATCATTGAAATTTACTGCAACAAAAAGTATGAGGGAATCCCGTATCCGAAGGAAATGTGTTCTTATGTGGAGCAGTTGAAAAAAGATCTGGCATATGAGGCGGGCAGCAAGGCAAAACAGAGAGACAGCGAGTTTTTTGAAAATCTGATCCGCCAGTCAGAACCGGTATATAACGGGATTTGCGGAACGGATAAACTTGAGGCAGCAAGAAAAATGTTTGAAAATCCGGAACTTCGAACCGCATTTAATGCCACAGCGGATGTGACATCGGCACTTGATATTTTTCATCTGGAGGAAGAACCTACAAAGAGACTGTTAGACTTCTGTGAAAAATATCATGTCTCGCTTGCATGTCTCCTTTTGATGGGGCTTCGTACTTATTTTCAGAAAGAAAACGGACAGGATGATGTGTCGATCAACAATGCAATCGCAAGACGCGCGACTTTAAAAGAAAAGAAATGCGGTGGAACAAGGATTCATTCTTTCCCATTCCGGACTATTTTTTCAAAAAACATGAAATTTATCGATGCTGTCTATGCCATCCGCGATCTGCAGAATGAGATGTTCCGTCATGCCAATTACAATCCGACCGAGTACTTTGCTTATCGTTCAAAAGTGTACAGACAGCCGAAAGCGGGACTGACCTACGAACCGATGTCTCTGACTTATCAGCCGATGACACTGCGGGAGAAAGGACTCGATGACCTGGGCGGGATTTCGTATAAGACAAAATGGTATCCGAACGGGATGACGACGCAGGCGATGTATTTGACAGTCATGCACCGGCCGGAGGATAACGGACTGGACTTTAATTTTGAGCATCAGGTAAAGGCGGTCAGTAAAAAAGAGTTGGAGTATTTATATTATTACCTGTGCAGGATCATGTTCAAGGGAGCAGAAAACCCGGATCTTTCAATCGGTGAAATTATACAGTTGGTATAAAAGTAAGCAGAAATGTGGATTTATGTAAAGGAGAGAAATGATGTTTGACCAGTTAGTACAGATTATTTGCAATTATGTGGAAGTGGAGCCGGAAAATGTTCGGCCACAATCAAGGTTTATGGAAGATTTAGGATTCACGTCATTTGATTTTATGAGCATGTTAGGAGAAATCGAGGACGAGTTTGACGTTGAGATCGAACAGGAAAAGGCGGCAGATATCCGCACGGTACAGGAAGCAGTCGATTATCTGGGGACACTGTGAGAATAGGAATAATTGTCAGTCAGGAAGGAGAAGGTTATGGGATATCATACATATCACACGATCCGTGAGATTACAGAACACGCGTACAGACAGTATAAAGACTGTGTTGCTGTGCGCTATAAGACAGGGAAGAATGAAGTAAAAGCAAAAACATACGGACAGCTAAGAGAGGACAGTGACTGTATTTCAAATGCGCTGTCGGCAATCGGGGAACAGGGGAAACATATTGCGCTGATCGGTGCATCTTCTTATGAATGGCTGATATCGTATTTTGGGATCGTAAATGGCGGCAGTGTGGCAGTACCGCTGGATGCATCACTTCCGGCAGCAGAATTGTGTGAACTGATCAACCGCGCTGATGTGACGGCTTTGTTTGTGGATGCTGCCCGCAGGGATGTTATTAATGCTGTCAAAACAGAATGTCCGGGGCTTAAATACAGGATCGTGATGCGGCAGGAGAATGAAACACAGGATCAGGTACAACGGGGGCAGATGTATCAGGGAGACTATATTTTACTTAGAGACCTGTTAAAAGAATATCAGGGTGGGTATCCGGCAGAGATTACCCCGGAGACGTTGTGTACAATCATGTTTACCTCCGGAACGACCGGAAAAAGCAAGGGGGTTATGCTGACACACCGCAATCTGGCAGAAAATGCAACCTGTCTGGATATGAATATTCCGGAAAAGAGTGTTGTGCTGTCCGTACTTCCAATCCATCATGCATATTGTCTTTGCATGGATATTTTAAAAGGATTTTCACTGGGAAGTACGATCTGTATCAATGATTCTTTGATTCATATGGCGAAAAATATAAAACTGTTTCAGCCAAATATCATGCTTATGGTGCCGCTTATGATTGAGAGCCTGGCAAAAAAATTACAGGCTGCAAAAGACCTTCCCGCAGAACTGGTAAAAGAAAATGTATTTGGTGCGCAGTTCCATACAATTTTCAGTGGCGGAGCTTATTTGAACCCGGACTATATCACATTATTTGAACGCTTTGGAATCTCCATTTTACAGGGATACGGCATGACGGAATGTTCCCCGGTCATTTCCACCACAATGGCAGGAAAACAAAAAAAACAGTCCGTCGGAATGTTGATGCCAAACTGCGAGGCAAAAACAGTGGATGGAGAACTTTATGTGCGCGGCAGCAGTGTCATGCAGGGCTACTATAAAATGCCGGAAGAGACAAAAGAAGCATTGTCAGATGGATGGTTAAAAACAGGGGATCTCGGTTATGTGGATGAGGAAGGCTATGTATACCTGACCGGAAGAAAGAAAAATCTTATCATCACGAAAAATGGCGAGAATGTATCACCGGAAGAGATTGAAAATAAACTTGGCACATCACCGCTTGTCGCAGAGATTTTAGTCCGCGAAGCGGAGGGCGTGATCGAGGCAGAAATTTTCCCGGATTCTGAATATGCCGCAAATGAAAAGATCACGGATATAAAAGAAAAACTGCAGTCACTGATCGACGCGTATAATACAGGAGCACCGGCATATAAAAGGGTTTACCACCTGAAAGTGAGAGAAAACGAGTTCGAAAAGACTGCGTCGAGGAAGATTAAACGGTTTTAATAAAATTTGCCAATCAGAATATAAAGAGTTACATAAAAATACCAGCAGAGAGTTCATATCCCTGCTGGTATTTTTGGTCCTGCTCAAAAAATGTAGAGCCTATGATTTTGTATATTTTATTTTGCAAGAAGCATCATGATCTGATTGCTGCGCTGTACAAATTTTGCCATGGCATCCACAGACAGCGGCTGATTGGAAAGCATTGCAAGATCGTATAACTGCTCACAGAACATTGGAACGTGCTCGGAATCCTTGTGCTCGAAAATGTATTTTACAAGTTCGTTGTTTGCATTTAAGGTCAGAGTCTGATCTGCTGCGAACATGTTCGGATCCATACCGCCCATGCCATTCATCGCGTACATCTTCATCATATCCTGCATACGTCTGCCTTCCTCAGAAAGGGTGATGACAGATGCGATATCAGCGTTTTTCAGTTTTTCAACTTTGACAGTCAGTTTATCATTGTTTAAAGCTTTTTTGAATACGTCAGTTAAAGTATCTGTTTCAGCTTTTAAGTCCTCAGCGGAAGTCTCGTCTTTTAAGGATTCTGTGACGTCTGCATCAATACGCATGAACTTATAATGCTCGTTGCGCTGTTCCAGCTGTGAGATGAAGGAAGTATCAATGTTGTGGTCTAAGATGACAGCATCCATATTCTGCTCTTTGAACATCTTGATGTACTGACCCTGCTGAAGCTTATCAGTTACATAGTAGATCACCTTGCGCTCATCTTTTTCCTCTGCATTTTCATTTGCGGCAGCATCGTTTTCCTTTTTGATCGGATTGCCATCGGCATCTAATACCTCAGCCTCGTCTTTGTTTTCGTCTTTCTTTTCTTCCTCTTTGACTAAGAGTTCCGGAAGAGTGAGATATTTGTCATCTAAGTTCTTAAACAGGATGTAATCGTTCATCTTATCGCAGAACTTGGTGTCTTTTAAGCAGCCGAATTTGATGAATGGGCTGATGTCGTCCCAGTATTTCTCGTAATTTTCTTTGTCCGTCTTGCACATACCGATCAGCTTGTCAGCTACCTTCTTGGTGATGTACTCGGAAATTTTCTTTACGAAACCATCGTTCTGCAGTGCACTTCTGGAAACGTTAAGCGGCAGATCCGGGCAGTCGATCACACCTTTTAAGAGCATTAAGAACTCAGGAATGACTTCCTTGATATTGTCGGCGATAAACACCTGATTGTTGTAAAGCTTGATGGTTCCCTCGATGGAATCATATTCGGTATTGATCTTCGGGAAGTACAGGATACCTTTTAAATTGAACGGGTAGTCCATATTTAAGTGGATCCAGAACAACGGCTCTTTGTAATCTAAAAATACTTTGCGGTAGAATGCTTTGTATTCTTCATCGGTGCATTCATTCGGACTCTTTGCCCACAATGGGTTAGTATCATTTAATGGAACCGGACGTTTTACGATCTTTAATTTATCCTTTGCAGGGGAAACTTCAACGACTTCTTTTTCACCGTTCTCGTTTTCTTTCTCCTCTGTTTTGGCTTCTTCATGGATTGTCTCGACAACGGTGTCTGTGTCTAATTTGTCAGCGGCGTCGATCGTCTCATATTCTGTCTCAGCGTTTGCCTTTTCAAGGAAGATCGGAGTCGGCATGAAAGAGCAGTACTTTTCGATAACTTCTCTTGCACGGTACTCGTTGGAAAACTCAACGGAATCCTCATTTAAGAAAAGGGTGATCTCTGTACCAACACCTTCCTTGGTGCCGTCAGCCATATCAAATTCCGTACCGCCATCGCAGGACCAGTGAACAGCTGTTGCGCCGTCTTTGTAGGATAATGTATCGATCGTTACCTGATCGGCTACCATGAATGCGGAGTAAAAACCAAGTCCGAAGTGTCCGATGATCTGATCGTCGTTTGCCTTGTCTTTGTATTTTTCAATGAAATCCGTTGCGCCGGAGAATGCAATCTGATTGATATATTCCTCAACCTCATCGGCAGTCATACCAAGACCGTTATCGATAAATTTCAAGGTTTTTTCTTCCGGATTTACAACAACGTGGATCTCCGGTTTATAATCAGCCGGTAATGTATATTCACCCATCATTTCGAGTTTCTTTAATTTTGTGATCGCATCACATCCGTTACTGATCAGTTCACGGAAGAAGATGTCATGATCGGAATATAACCATTTTTTGATAATCGGAAACAGATTATCGCTGTTAATTGAAAGATTTCCATGTTTCTCTGCCATATTCAAACACTCCTTTATAATCGTAATAAAATGCAGCGGGCAGATCCGCCTCGCTGCTGCCTGAAATTAATATTATAACCGTAAATTTTAAAAGTCAATAGAAAATCAGCACTCTTTTTAAATGAGTGCTAACAAAAAGGGCGGAAATGCCTGAAAATGGGCAAAGAGAGAGTTTCTTAAAAAAGTATAAACTTTACAGGAAGATACTATTGCCCGTGAATTATGCAAGGTTGTATAATGGTATCGAGATGTTGATTTAAACAGTAGCAAAAAAGCAAGAGGTGACACAAAGTGATCGTATTACGCGCAGACAGTGAACTGAAAATGACATTCGAACGGCTGATCCAGACCATGCATGCCAACGTAAACTGGACCGGTCTTTTTGTAGCAATTGATAATTATCTGATCTTACAGGGGGAAGTGCGCTCCCTGTTTTTTCATTTTGACAGCAGAAAAGTGGCGGAAAACATTGTGGATCTGCCAATCAAAGAGGATGAGATCAAAGACACCGACGAGGCAGCAGTCCGGGATGTGATCAATATGATCCTGTACGCATTTGGAAAATGGGGAACGATTCAGGGACTCCGTGTTGAAAAAAATACAGAGCAGTTGAATGCACTTTTTGGACAGGTGCTTGCGGGAATTTACATTGAGCCGGAATATACCACACAATATTTCCGGTTTTATCATGCTGGAAAACGCATCACTTATGAAGATGTGATACAGGCGGCACTTGAGGCAGAAGAGGCGGTGCAGAAGGAAGAAGAAACCGACGAGGAACAGGGACTCTGGCACAAAGTAGAGTGGAAAATGGCACATGCCGTATTTGAGCGGATGGAACTTTCGGTGTTAGATAGAGCAAAAGGCAGACTTGGCAATAACTTTTATAAGATAGGTTACCGCTGTCCGAAATGCAAAGAGAATCTTCACATGATCATGTACCCGAAGGGAAAAGAATTTCGGATCGAGACACCGGAGGGAGCGGTCCTTCTTGCAAAAGCGTGTACCTGTGCGTCCTGCCATCGTTTTTATACACCGCGTCCATGGAAACTCCTTGGAGATGGTGACATTTATCTGATGGACTTCGAAGAAGATAAAAAGGCATATGAAGATTATCTCGAACTGATGGGACGAAACGGGGAACATGAGGCAGGCAGCCGTTACAATGAATATGAGGATGGAAGAAAACCGGTGGGAATTGACGAGGAAGAAAAGCCATTAGAAGATCTGTGTGAAGATCTGCCGGAATATTCAGATGCAGATTTTGAGGAACTATTAAATAAGATAGAAGAGGGATTTTTCCCGGAAAGCAGTGTCACAGCGTGTGAACCTGTCATACAGGAGGAAAAGAAACGTCGTAAAAAGCTGAAAAACGGGCAGAAACCGGATGATAAAACACCGTCGGATAAAAATGAAGGACAAAGTCATATAAATGCTGCCGAAAACGCAAACCAGGTGAAAACTGCAAACGGATTCCGGCTGGCAGATGGAAATCAAAATGCAGACAGATTCCAACCGGCAAATGAAAATCAGGGCGCAAACGAATATCGGAATGTGAATACACAGTCTGCGGACGAACAGATATCTGACAGAAAACAGTCCGATGAAAATCGTATGCAAAGTGGCAGCACGAAAGCCAATCAGCGGGAAAAAACGAATGGTATATCAGAGCAGGCTGCAAAGACAGATGATGCAGAGACGCAGAAAGCCCGTGAGACCTATCAGGCAAAGTTTGGTGTTGCAGACCGTATGTCCGAACGGCAGCTTTCCGAATTAAAGCACCAGCTCATACATGAGACGAGGATTCCGCCGGAGGAACGCAGGCAGTATCTTGATACACTTGAAGAAAAAGAGCAGGACAGAAAACTTGCCATGTTAAATAAAAAAGCAGAAAGCTGTGCGGATAAAAACTATGCCGTTATGCACCGTGTCTATGATGAGATTGCAGAAGAAAAGCTGCCGCAGGAGAAAAAGCAGAATCTGCTGTTAAATCTGAAACAGAAAATGCAGGCGCAGGCAGAACGGGAAGTTGCAGAACTGATCGAAAAAATGCCGCCGAATATGGATCGGGCGCGTTACCAGGCACTCCGGCAGAAATTAAAAGAATACGAAGGGGTAGATTTAACACCATATCAGGAACGTTTAGAATCACAGAAAAATCTTGCCGAGCAGCAGGAAATCAAAAATATGATCCGCCAGTCAAGAAAGATCACCAGGGAAGATCTGACAGAACTGATGGACCGGCTGAAAGAAAAAGAGTTTGAGCCGGAATTAATTTTACCTTATTTTGAGCAGATCGAAAATAAGGTGCGCCAGATGGATGAAAATGAAATCGCAGAGATTACCGGAGATCCGATGCACATGTCCTTTGAGGATGGAATGGAAGCATATCAAAAGATTGCAGAGGGACCATATCTGCCGGATTTAAAGGATAATGCATTAGAACTTTTAAGCAGACGTCTTTCCAAAATCAAAACGGATGAATGTGAACAGCTGGTAAATAAATTGAAAAATGAACTGAAAGAAGCTGGTGTTACAGAAAACCAGAAACATTATTTTTATCCGGCAAGAAAAGTGCTGTTAAAACAGACATCACCGCAGGAAACAGAGGTCATTGACTATGCCATGGCATCCTATGCGGCGGGAAATGGTTTGTTCGAATACCCGATCTTTGTGGTGGATACATCACGGAATAACAGTGGAAAAGAGGGCATTATTCTGACACCGGAACATCTTTATTACAGTACACTTATGACGTCTTACCGGATCGATGTGCCGTCCATAGATGAGATTACCGCATCCACAGGACTTTTAAACCGTGGTGTATATGTGACGGAAAAAAATGGCAAAAAGACGAAAATTCCGTATGCGGTAGATCATAAGGAACTTACGGCGTATGCCGGGGTAATGAATGAGTTTATTCATTATTTACAGGAAAAACCGGATTCAAGAAATATCTCGTATCTGGCAAAAGAAAAACATGATACAATCTGTTGCTTCCGCTGTGGCTATGTATATAAAGGAGGAAATGTCTGCCCGAAATGTGGATTTAAAAATAATGCTTAAGAATTATTAAAAATTATTAAAAATGCATAAAAATACTTCTTATTTTTAAAAGATGTGATATAATATCACTATACATATTGTTATTTAATTAACAAAATATGTGATGGTTACATAAAAGTTGCACACAGTAAATGGCACATAAAAATAGATTTGTGTCAGGGGGCGGCCTTTGGATGGCAGCAGATTGGAGGAAAGATGGCAAGATTTACATTACCACGCGATTTGTATCACGGAAAAGGGGCATTAGAAGCATTAAAGACATTTGAAGGTAAAAAGGCAATTATCTGCGTAGGCGGTGGTTCCATGAAGCGTTTCGGTTTCTTAGACCGTGCGAAACAGTATCTGGAAGAAGCAGGTATGGAAGTACAGCTTTTTGAGGGAATCGAGCCGGATCCATCGGTGGAGACCGTAATGAAAGGCGCAAAGGCGATGGAGGAATTTGGACCGGACTGGATTGTTGCAATCGGAGGCGGTTCACCGATCGATGCGGCAAAAGCTATGTGGATCAAGTACGAGTATCCGGATATCACATTTGAGGATATGTGCAAGGTGTTCGGTATTCCGAAACTTCGTAAAAAAGCACATTTCTGTGCAATCTCATCGACATCCGGAACAGCAACCGAGGTAACAGCATTTTCTATTATTACCGACTATGAGAAAGGTATCAAATACCCGATCGCTGATTTTGAGATCACACCGGATGTTGCGATTGTAGATCCGGAACTTGCAGAGACCATGCCGCAGAAGCTGGTTGCACATACCGGAATGGATGCGATGACACATGCAATCGAGGCATATGTTTCCACAGCAAACTGTGATTTCACAGATCCGCTTGCACTGCATGCAATCAAGATGATCCAGAGAGATCTGGTAGGTTCTTATAATGGAGATATGGAAAAGAGAGATAACATGCATAACGCACAGTGTCTTGCAGGTATGGCATTCTCCAATGCACTGCTTGGTATCGTTCACTCCATGGCACATAAGACAGGTGCAGCATTTGCAGATTATGGCGCACATATCATTCATGGTGCAGCCAATGCGATGTATCTGCCGAAAGTTATTGCATTTAATGCAAAAGATGAGACTGCAAAGAAACGTTACGGAGAGATTGCAGATTTCATGGGACTTGGTGGAAACTCTTTGGATGAGAAGGTTGATCTTCTGATCAAATACCTGCGCGGTATGAATGATGATTTGAAGATCCCGCACTGCATTAAGAATTATGGTGCAGACAGTTATCCGACCGAGCAGGGCTTTGTACCGGAAGAAGTATTCTTAGAGAGACTGCCGGAGATCGCAGCCAATGCAATCTTAGATGCATGTACCGGATCAAACCCACGCCAGCCGAGCCAGGAGGAGATGGAGAAGCTGCTGAAATGCTGCTATTATGACACTGAGGTAGATTTCTAAGATTTTCTGAAAGCAGAGAATAAAAAGAGTAAAACAGACGGATTTTTCCTGTTGGGAGAGAATGATCCGTCTGTTTTTATGTGAAAAATTTTTTGACGTATCTCCAGACAGGCAGTCTGCTGATACATGATAGATCAGAGAATCGAGAACAGCTGAATGAGACAGAGCAGCCAGACACAGAAACAGAACAGTCAGAGGAGACTGGTATTTCGACCTGGCTGCCGTAAAAAATAAAAATATCCGTCAGGCAAAGTGTGCCGGATTTGAAGATATTGATGTGCGGAAAGTAGATGGTGGAATGGGTGTGCTTGCAAACTGTACATCGTTAGAAGAAGCGGATTTGTCGCAGACAAATGTGACAGCGATCTGGAACAGACTTTTTTGAATTGTATCTCTTTAAAAAAGATAAAATTACCGGAAACTATAACAGCGATTGGCAGCCATGCTTTTGCATCCTGTAAAAGTCTGACAGGGGAACT
Organism: Roseburia sp.; assembly: GCA_003483745.1. Lineage (GTDB taxonomy): Bacteria > Bacillota > Clostridia > Lachnospirales > Lachnospiraceae > Roseburia. The sequence continues at coordinate 12,614 of DMYD01000057.1, forward strand.
CGACCTTTCCCAGACCGTGGTAAATACGATTGAATACTGCGCATTTTAAGAGGACGGCGGCGTGCTTGGGGTGATAAGGCTGCCGGACACTGTTATGGAGATTGGAAAAGAAGCATTTTCATGGGAAAAGACTGCCGGACCTGCCAAAATCTATGTAATAACCAGTCTCTCAAAAGATAAGATCAATGCAGAAGCATTTAGGAGAAACGTTCCGGTTTGCGTGTGTCCATACCTTTATAAAATAAAATTTGATGGCAATGGTGCGGACGAAGGAAATATGGATATCAGATTATGTGCAGCAAATGAGGAGCAATGCCTTGATAACAGCTATCAGAAGGAAGGCTGTACATTTGCAGGCTGGAATACGCAGGCAGATGGAAAGGGAACCTTTTATGAGGAAAATGTCCGTGTAAAAAATCTGACAGAAAATGCAGATGAGGTTGTAACTTTATATGCCCAGTGGAGTTCGGGAAAATATCAGATCACATATAACCTGAATGGAGGCAAAAATAGTAAGAAGAATCCCAAAACATATACAACTGCCTCAAATACGATAAAACTGGCAAAGCCATCAAAAAAAGGATATGTGTTTAAAGGATGGTACCGTGATAAAAAATACAGGAAAAAAATAACTGCCATCAAAAAAGGCTGTACCGGGAAAATAACACTTTATGCAAAATGGAAAAAGAAATAAAATAAAAAGTTCCATATTATGAAACAAAGTGTTACGACAAGGAAATATGACAAAAAAACCGGGAAAATCAGTAAAAAAAATGTTGCTATTTAGACAAAGTATGTTAGAATGAATATGTGCGTTTTAGAAAGGCACATAACATGGCTTGATTATGGAAACAAATACGGTGTCCATAATTACATAGTAATTAATTTTAGGAGGAATTATCAAAATGGCAAACAAATGGGTGTATATGTTTAGCGAAGGCGACATGACCATGCGTAACCTGCTTGGCGGTAAAGGTGCCAACCTTGCAGAGATGACAAGTATCGGACTTCCTGTACCACAGGGATTCACAATCACAACAGAGGCTTGTACACAGTACTATGAAGATGGTCGCAAGATCAACGACGAGATCATGGCTCAGGCTATGGAAGGCGTTAAGAAAATGGAAGAGATCAACGGAAAGAAATTCGGCGATCTTGAGAATCCGTTATTAGTATCTGTTCGTTCAGGAGCAAGAGCTTCTATGCCAGGTATGATGGATACCATCTTAAACCTTGGTTTAAATGACGAAGTAGTTGCTGCAATGATCAAAGGTAATCCAGATCCTGCATTCGAGCGTTTCGTATATGACTCATATAGACGTTTCATTCAGATGTTCTCAGATGTAGTTATGGAAGTTGGTAAAAAATACTTTGAGCAGCTCATCGACAAGATGAAAGAAGAGAGAGGCGTTAAATTTGATATCGACCTTACAGCAGCTGACTTAAAAGAGTTAGCAGAGCAGTTCAAGGCTGAGTACAAGAATCAGTTAGGAACAGATTTCCCTTCAGATCCTGTTGAGCAGTTGAAACTTGCTATCGAAGCTGTATTCCGTTCATGGGACAACCCACGTGCAAACGTATATCGTCGTGATAACGATATCCCATATTCCTGGGGTACTGCAGTTAACGTAATGCCTATGGTATTCGGTAACTTAAATAACGAGTCTGGTACAGGTGTTGCATTTACACGTGATCCTGCAACTGGTGAGAACAAACTGATGGGTGAGTTCTTGATCAATGCACAGGGTGAGGACGTTGTTGCCGGTGTTCGTACACCTATGCCAATCGCTCAGATGGAGAAAGAGTTCCCAGAGGCATATGCAGACTTCTTAAAAGTTTGTGAGACTCTTGAGAATCACTATCATGATATGCAGGATATGGAGTTCACTGTTGAGAATAAGAAGTTATACATGCTTCAGTGCCGTAACGGTAAGAGAACAGCTCCGGCTGCACTTAAGATCGCTTGCGATTTAGTTGATGAGGGACATAAGACTCCGGAAGAGGCAGTTGCTATGATCGATCCTCGTAACCTTGATACATTACTTCATCCACAGTTCGATGCTGCTGCATTAAAAGCTGCTACACCAATCGGAAAAGGTCTTGGTGCTTCTCCAGGTGCTGCCTGCGGTAAGATCGTATTTACAGCAGAGGATGCTGAAGAGTGGAATGCAAGAGGAGAGAAAGTCGTATTAGTACGTCTTGAGACATCTCCGGAGGATATCACTGGTATGAAAGCTTCCCAGGGTATCTTAACAGTTCGTGGTGGTATGACATCTCACGCAGCCGTAGTTGCACGTGGTATGGGTACCTGCTGTGTATCCGGATGTGGCGATATCGCTATGGACGAAGAGAATAAGAAATTTACATTAGCTGGTAAAGAGTTCCATGAGGGAGATTACATCTCTATCGATGGTACAACCGGTAACATCTATGATGGAGCAATCAAGACTGTTGATGCTACAATCGCTGGTGAGTTCGGACGTGTTATGGCTTGGGCTGATCAGTTCAGAACTCTTAAAGTTCGTACAAATGCAGATACTCCTGCAGACGCAAAGAAAGCTCGTGAGCTTGGTGCAGAAGGTATCGGTCTCTGCCGTACAGAGCATATGTTCTTCGAGGAAGACAGAATCGCTGCTTTCCGTGAGATGATCTGCTCCGATACTGTAGAAGAGAGAGAAGCAGCATTAGAGAAGATCCTTCCATATCAGCAGGGAGACTTCGAAGCATTATACGAAGCTCTGGAAGGTAACCCAGTTACTATCCGTTTCTTAGATCCACCTCTTCATGAGTTCGTTCCAACTGAGGAAGCTGACATTGAGAAACTTGCAAAAGCTCAGGGTAAATCTGTTGAGACCATCAAGAACATCATCGCTTCTTTACATGAGTTCAACCCAATGATGGGACACAGAGGATGCCGTCTTGCAGTTACCTATCCGGAAATTGCTAAGATGCAGACAAAAGCTGTTATCCGTGCAGCAATCAACGTTCAGAAGAAACATTCTGACTGGACTGTAAAACCTGAGATCATGATCCCATTGGTTTGTGAAGTAAAAGAGTTAAAATACGTTAAGAATGTTGTTGTTGAGACAGCAGATGCTGAGATCGCAGCAGCAGGTATCAAGCTTGATTATGAAGTAGGTACTATGATTGAGATCCCAAGAGCTGCTCTTACAGCTGATGAGATCGCTAAAGAGGCTGACTTCTTCTGCTTCGGTACAAACGACTTAACACAGATGACTTATGGATTCTCTCGTGATGATGCTGGTAAGTTCTTAAATGCTTACTATGATAAGAAGATCTTCGAGAACGATCCATTTGCAAAACTTGACCAGACAGGTGTTGGTAAGTTAATGGAGACAGCTATTAAACTTGGAAAACCGGTTAATCCGAAACTCCATGTTGGTATCTGTGGTGAGCACGGTGGAGATCCTTCATCTGTTGAGTTCTGCCACAAGATTGGTCTGGATTATGTATCCTGTTCACCATTCCGTGTGCCGATCGCTCGTTTAGCTGCAGCACAGGCTGCTATTGCAAATAAATAATTTGTTGTAAGCTGAATGCAGTCTGTGCTGCATGCACAGGACTGCAATCGCAAACAAATATTTGTATTGCATAATTTAAAAAGGGGATATGTTATTTTTGGGAGAAGGTAATATATAGAGAGAAAACCCGCATGAACCGAAAGGTTTGTGCGGGTTTTTACGTTGTGTAAGGGGAAAGATTGACAATTCATATATTTATTAGTATAATTAAACCAAGAGTTTAATTAATTAAAGAGGAGAGGCATATGGGACGAAGAAAAAAAGAACCGAGAGCAGTACATAGAGAAAATATTGCATCAGCGGCATCGGTACTGTTTATGGAAAATGGAATTAAGGCAACTTCCATGAGTGATATAGCAAAGGCTGCCGGGTACAGCAAAGCTACGTTATATGTATATTTTGAAAATAAAGAGGAAATTGTTGGGCTGCTGGTCTTAGAGAGCATGAAAAAATTATATGGATATATAGTTGATGCGTTAGAAGAGCAGAAAACAACAAGGGCGAGATACGATATGATCTGTAAAGGTTTAATACAGTATCAGGAGGAATTTCCGTTTTATTTTAAAATGGTGTTAGATAAAATTAATGTTGATTTTAAAGACCAAGATTATCTGCCGGAAGAGAAAGATACCTATCAGATAGGGGAAGAAATCAATGAAAAAATGAAAGAATTTTTAGTGGAAGGAATTCAAAAAGACGATTTGCGGGAGGATTTAAAAATTATGCCCACGATTTTCCAATTTTGGGGTATGTTGTCAGGACTGATACAGTTTGCAGCAAATAAAGAAGAATATATCAGAATATCGATGAGGTTATCGAAGAATGAATTTTTAGAGGATGGGTTTGGCATGTTGTACCATTCTATAGAGAAAATACCAGAATAATAGAAAGATGAGGAGTTTGAAAAGAGTATATCTGGAAAAAAGATAGTGATGATTCTTATTATGTTGTTTCTTCTTTTAGCATTAATTTTTGGAGTAAGTGTATGTTAGGAATTTATTTGAGTGGTACAGGTAATACGAAATACTGCGTTACAAAGCTGGTAAAATTAATCGATGCGTCAGCCGATGTGATTCCGTTAGAGGATGAATTTATCATTGATAAAATAAAAAGAAACGAAACAGTGATCCTTGGGTATCCGACGCAGTTTTCGAATGCACCATACATGGTAAGAGATTTTATCCAAACGCATGCCTCTTTATGGAAAGGCAAGAAAATGATATGTGTCGCGACCATGGGAGCATTTAGCGGGGACGGCGCCGGATGTGCAGCGAGACTTCTGAAAAAATACGGAGCAGTGATCTTAGGCGGTGTACATATTAAAATGCCGGATTCCATATGTGACAGTAAAATGTTGAAAAAATCGGCGGAAGAAAATGAAAAGATCATCAGGAAAGCGGATGAAAAATTGAAAGAAGCTGCAGAACGAATCAGGCAGGGGGATTATCCTGCGGAGGGGCTGACAATTTTCGCCCATATAGCAGGACTTTTTGGACAAAGGCTCTGGTTTTATAAAAAAACGGCAGGATATACCGACCAGCTAAAAATAAATCAGGATTGCGTGGGATGTGGTAAGTGTGCAAAAATCTGCCCCATGAAAAATATCACGATGGAGAATGGAAGACCTCATCTAGGCAGCAAATGTACAATGTGTTACCGCTGTATATGTAATTGTCCACAAAAGGCAATCACACTTTTGGGAAGTAAAGTTATCTTGCAATATAAATTTGAAGATTCTTCCAATCTTACAAAAATGTAAGATTTATCAGGGAAATGTAAGCTAATAAAATGGCGGTACATTTCCTTTTTTGTTAAGATAAAGTCATGAATTAAGTAAAGCAGATAATTTTTGGGGAGGAAAATTTATGAAAAAGAAAAAACATTCGCGAATCTTGGCTGTCGCAGGTATAATCCTGTTAGGTATAGTTGCTGTCGGCAGTATATATTCTCATTTTGGAGGATTTGGTACCGGACCATGTGCTGATGAAACGGAATTTATGCAATGCGCAGACCAGGTGGATAATATAAAAATACCGGAAAAAACAAGGATTGTGGCATTAGGGGAAGCATCGCATGGAAATGTGGAATTTCAGCAGTTAAAACTTTCCTTATTTCAAAATCTGGTGGAGAATGACGGGGTAAGGGCATTCGCACTGGAAGGAGACTATGGCGGATGTGAGTATGTGAACCGTTACATTCATGATGGGGAAGGAACGGCCCGGCAGGCGGCTGCTGCGATCGGATTTGCAATTTACAGAACGGATGAGATGGCAGATCTGATTTCCTATATGCGAAAATACAATGAAACTGCAAAAGATGGGGATGATTTAAGATTTTATGGATTTGACATGCAAAGATGGTCCTATAATCTGCAGTATCTGATCGAGGCATGTGAAAAGGCGGGGATAGATGTGACAGAACTGAAGAAACTGGAGGATACAGAAGAACAGCACAGTGAGTATGATGTAGAACAGCAGAGTAAAGTGATCACGGAAATAAAAGAAGAATTACAAAAATCAGATGTAAAGGACATTGCACAGGCGGATCATCTGGCAGATACGCTGCTGCAGAATATTTCTTTTGGAAAAGTGTTCAATTCTGCACTGGAAGGAAATGCGCTCAGAGATAAACTGATGGCAGAAAATGTAATGTGGATTCTTTCTATGGAAGAACAGCGGGGCAATTCATGTATTTTTATTTCCGGTCACAATGGACATATAGAGCGGTCTGGAAATTATGGAACGGATAACAGGGTTATGGGAAATATTTTATCGGATGAACTTGGAGAAGAATATTTTGCGATAGGAACGGATTTTTATAAGACAAACTGCAATCTGCCAAAGAATAATGGAAATCGTATCACACACACATTTTATTCCTATGATCCGCTTGCAAAAGCTGCAAAGAAAGCCGGTTACGATATGTGCTGGCTGGATTTCTCAAAGGTTCCGGAAAATTCGAAACTAAAAGAGCAGATTTCAGATTCCATTTTTATGGGATCATTGGGAGAGGGATACAGCCCGTTTTTTATGAATCTCATCCCGCGCAGTTACCGCATATCAAAGACGCCGGAAGCGTTGTATGATGGAATGATCTTCGTTACCAATGCGCATCCGATAGAAATCCGGGATGAAGAACAGTAAAATTTGATAAAGATGATACACGGCAGGGGCGTGTATGCAAAAATAAACGAAAAAATAGTACTTGCAGGCAATGAAAAAATGTTAGAAGAATCGCAGATCATTTTGCCGGCGGAACAGAAAGAAGCGGATGTCGGAGCTTGCAATCACCGGTATTTTAAATCCGGTCGTAGGTGCACTGGTACATAATGCGGGTTCCGTAATCGTTATCATCAATTCGGCATTGCTGCTTCAATGGAAACAATAATAAGAAGAAAACGGATCTCTGGAAAGTGATTTTCATTTTCGGAGATCTTTTTTTGTGAAAAAGTTACAAAAACAAAACATATGTTTGCATTGCGCAGCGCTATGTGGTATATTGAAATCAAATATTACGATTGATATAGTACAGGAGGAGAGCATGAAATTTCTTCATATCTCGGATTTGCATATTGGAAAAAGAGTCAATGAATTTTCCATGATCGAAGATCAGAAATATATTTTACGGCAGATCAAAGAGATCGCATTGGAAAAGCAGGTGGATGCGGTTATGATCGCGGGGGATATTTATGATAAGCCGGTTCCGTCTGCGGAGGCGGTGCAGTTGTTTGACCAGTTTCTCACGGAGCTTGCAGATTGCGGGAAAAAGGTATTTGCAGTCAGCGGTAATCATGATTCCGCGGAACGAATCGCATTTGGTGCGCAGCTTATGAGCAGTCGGGAAGTGTATGTTTCACCGGTGTATGATGGAACGGTGAAATGTGTTACCTGTCAGGATGCATATGGGGAACTGTGCATCTGGCTGCTGCCGTTTATCCGTCCGGCGGCTGTACGTCATGCATGGAGAAATATGGCAGAAGAAGCCGGTATGGAAAATGTGATCAGAAACATGCAGACTGACAGCGAAACTATGATGGAGGATGTCGGCGGAACAAAACAGGATTTGGCACAGGAAGATGATGTGGAGACCGTGGAAACATATCAGGATGCACTGCAGTATGTTGTGACACATATGCCGGTAGATGCATCGAAGCGTAATATATTAGTGGCGCACCAGTTTGTGACAGGTGCTTCGCGTTGTGAATCGGAAGAAATTTCTGTGGGTGGTTTAGACCAGATCGAGGCGGGAGTGTTTGATGTCTTTGATTATGTTGCATTAGGACACATTCACAGCCCGCAGCATATTGGTAGAGAGACACTGCGTTATTGCGGAACACCATTAAAATACTCTTTTTCCGAGGCAGAACAGCAAAAATCTGTTGTTGTCATGGAGATAAAGGAAAAGGGAGATGTCCTCATTGAAAAAGTTCCGTTAAAACCGCTTCGAAATCTGAGAAAGATCCGGGGAACATACATGGAACTGATGTCGAAAGATTTCTATGAGGGTACAGATACCGGTGATTATTTGCAGATCACACTGACCGATGAGGAGGATGTACCGGATGGAATGGCAAAACTCCGGACAGTATACCCGAACCTGATGCAGCTTGTCTATGATAACAGCAGAACCAGACAGAGCAGGCAGGTTGAGGTAACAGAACGTGTGGAACAAAAATCAGAAATGGAACTGTTCGAAGAGTTTTATGAGATACAAAATAATCAGCCGATGAGTGAAGACCAACAGAATTTTGTAAAAAATCTGTTGGAGGAATTAAAGTCTGTATAAGCATTATGGAGAAGTCGTGTGAAAAATAACATTTTTCACACGCATGATTTGTGCTTACACGCAAACTTGATATGCGCAAAAGGCAGCGCAGGAATGGAGAATTTTATGAAACCAGTCAGTCTTACGATAAGTGCATTTGGCCCATACGCGGGGGAACAGACCATAGATTTTGAACGACTTGGGTCACAGGGATTATTTTTGATCACAGGTGATACCGGAGCGGGAAAGACTACGATATTTGATGCAATCACGTTTGCGTTGTACGGAGAAGCGAGTGGAGATGTGCGCAAAGCAGATATGTTTCGCAGCAAATATGCGAAAGAAGATGTGAAAACATTTGTGCGTCTGGTATTTGAATATGGAAAAAAACGTTATACGGTAGAGCGTAATCCGGAATATATGCGCCCAAAGGGACGTGGAACAGGAATGACAATGGAAAAGGCGAATGCCACATTAGAGTATCCGGATGACAGAGAGCCTGTGACAAAAAGCAGAGATGTCACGCGTGCCATTACAGAGCTGATCGGTTTAGACTGCAGGCAGTTTACTCAGATAGCGATGATTGCACAGGGAGATTTTCAGAAAGTACTGTTTGCTAATACGGAGGAGCGTGGAAAGATTTTCCGGCAGATATTCGGAACAGATATTTACCGTGTGCTGCAGGATCGGCTGAAAGATGCCGTAAAAAAACAGTGGAAAGAATATGATGAATTGCGGCGCAGTATCAATCAGTATATGGAAGGAATTGCCTGTGACAGTGACTCTTTAAATGAGGAAGATGCAATCGTCGCCGAGAAAATAAAACTGTTAAAAAAAGAGAAATTTGACGGCAGAATTGAAGAGGGAATCATACTCTTAGCAGAACTATGTAAAGCAGAGGAAGCGGCGCTGGAGGGTATGCAAAAGAAAAAAGATGCACTGGATCAGAAAATCAGAAATGTGGATGAACTGAACGGAAAAGTGCATGAAAATGCAAAAAGAAGACAGATGTTAGAAGAAAAACAGCAGAAGCTGAAAGATTTGGAAATACTTTTGATGCAGGCAAAGGGGGATATGGACCGGGCAGAAGCTGAAGCAGCGTGTTGTGAGAAACTCGGTAGGACGATTGAAGAATGTGAAAAGAAGCTGTTGGTATTCGAAAAGATACAGGAAGCAGGTTTGTCACAGGAAAAGAAGCGGCAGGACATGGAAGAAAAGGTTCAGAAAAAGCGGCAGGAAGAACAGAGAAGAATGGAGCTGGAAGAAAGACTGCAGCAGGAAAAAGAAACGTTAAAATCCTATGAGGGCATTACTGCAGAAATACAGCGTGTGAAGCATGAATTGGGGCTGATCACAGAAAAAAGGGATGCGTTGAAAAATCAGAGAGACAGGATTGATGAACTGGAAGAGGAACTTTCAGAGCGAAGGAAGAATCTCGATTCACAAAAGAAAACAGAAGAAGGTCTTTTAGAACAGGAACAAAAATTAAAAGAGGAACAGGAACAGAAAAAAGATGCGGCAGGGCAGGAGATTGCCTGTGAGAGAGAAGTAAATGAGATCCGGCAGAAAATACAGGATCTGACGGAGATTGCAGGACAGCTGGAAACATCGGCAAAAGAAGTAAAAAGATTTGGCACAGAACAGGAAAATGCGCAGAAATCATACGAGAGAAAAAGCGGGGAACTGCAGCGGCAGAAAGAAGCGTGGGAGCAGCTTTCCGGTGCAGACAGCAGGGGCGAACAGGCAGAGAAAGCGATATTGGAGGTATCAGAGAGAATACGCAGACTGAGAGAACTGGAAAACAGATTAGATGATTGGGAAAATGTCAGCAAAGAAAGGGAGAACGCACAAAAACAGTATCAGAAAGCGGCTGTGGAGCAGAAGCAGATCAGTGAGCATTACCGGAGAATAGAGCAGCAATTCTGGGATGCACAGGCAGGAATGCTGGCACGGAACTTAAAGGAAGAGGAACCTTGTCCGGTCTGTGGAGCCATGCATCATCCGGTACTGGCAGTTATACCACAGGAAACGCCGGACCGGGAGACGTTAGAACAGGCAAAAGCAGAGGATGAAAAGGCAAGGGAGACAGTCAGCAGACTGAGTGAAAAAGCACACCAGCTTGTGACACAGGAAGAAGAAAAAAAGGCTGCTGTATTAAAAGATGTGGAGGAACTTCTGGGAGACCCAGCTGCAAATATGTCTCTAAACGAAATAAGGACAGAGACAGAAAGGCAAAAGAGTATTGGTGAGACAAGCAGAGAAGCATACAAAAAACAGAAAGAAAAAGCGAAAAAAGATCTGGATGCAAAGTATACATTAGAAGAACAGATACAGACCATGCAGGATGAACTGACCATGTTAAATGAACGGAACGTCAGTCTTGGGCAGATGCTTGCCACTGCAACAGAGCGTCACATGCAGCAGCGTCAGCAATGGAAGAAGATGACAGCCGGCTTTGATCCTGCGATAGAGCAGACAGAAGATCCGCAAACTGTTTTTGCACAACTTGCACAGATTGAAAAAGAGCGCAACACACAGTTTTTGCAGGCTAAAAATAACAGAAAACGTGCAGATGAAATCACAGGTGAATTAAAAGAAAACGAAGAATCCATACAAAAGATAAGAAAAATGCTCAGTAGTATCCAGGAAGAAATTGCAAAATTGACCGGAAACAGGGAGACTGCCGAAAAGCAGATCAGTGACGATATCAAGTCTGCGCAAATTCAAGCTCTGCAAAACCAGTCTCTGCTAAGGGAGGATTTTGATGGGAAAACAGAGCATGTACAATCTGTGATCGATATGCTGCAAAGAGCAGCCGGTGAGAAAGAGGTGGAACTTTCCGAAAAACAGGAAGAAGAACGGAAAAAGACTGTTATGGAAAAGCAGATTCCGCTTGATGAAACAGAAATAAAAACACTTGCCGACCGGATCAATGCGGCCGAACATGAGATGGTACGTCTGCAGACAGAGTATGCAGGTGAAGAAAAGAATCTCAATGAGCTGAAAGAACAGGTAAAAGATGCAGCAAAAGAGGAAGTACAGGCACAGATAAGCGGGTTTACCCTGAAAAAAAGAAACTTAGAAGAAAACAGGGAGAGGACAAGAGAAGCATATAATAACTGTGAAAAAAATATAGAAACGGAAAAAGGCGCCATTCAGATACTTCTTGGTCAGATTGAGGAGACAGAGAAAGCAATATCATTTCCGGAAGAGGAGATTGAAAAGCGGGCGGAGGAACTGCGTACAAAAAGAGGTGAGATGGAAGAAAAAAGAGCTTCCATATATACATCTTATCGTACCAATATGGATATCTGCAAAAATGTCAGCAAAAAACAAAAAGAGATCGCGCAGACCGAACAGAAGTATGTCTGGATGAAATCTCTTTCCGATACGGCAAGTGGAATGTTGAACGGTAAAGCAAAGATCGAGTTGGAAACGTACGTGCAGATGGCTTATTTTGACCGGATACTGGTCCGTGCAAATCGAAGGATGCTTACGATGAGCAGCGGACAGTATGAATTAAAGCGTGAGGAAGAGACAGGCAGCCGTAAGGAAAAGGCAGGATTAGAACTTTGTGTGGTCGATCATTATAACGGGACACAGCGCAGTGTAAAGACGCTTTCCGGTGGTGAGTCTTTTCAGGCATCATTGTCTCTTGCACTTGGATTGTCGGATGAGATACAGTCCTATGCGGGCGGAATCCGTATGGATTCCATGTTTGTGGATGAAGGATTTGGCTCACTTGATGAGGATGCATTAGAACAGGCGCTAAAGGCATTGCTGCAGCTCACCGAGGGAAATCGTCTGGTAGGTATCATTTCCCATGTATCGGAACTGAAAGATCAGATCGACAAAAAAATAATAGTGACAAAGCAGCGGACACCCGATGGAGTCAGCAGTTTTGCAAAAGTGGAATAAACATTATAATGCTTGACTTTACCACTGTATCATGCTATCATCAGGAACAGAGTGGACAAAGCGTTCATGAAGGGGTACACCACCGCGGGTGTATTTTTTCGTGAACGCTTTTTTTGTTACACCATAAAATTAAAAGGAGGAAAATCCTCCCCTCGTCCAAAGGGACTCGGATTTTACTCCGTAAAATTAAAGGAGGATTTATGGAGATCAACGGAAAGCAGGCAACGTTGCCGGAGGGAACAACGATACTTGATTACTTAGAGCAGAATCATTATGTGCTAGCACAGATTGCAGTGGAGCACAATTATGTGATTTTAGACAAAGAAGATTATGCAAAAGTCGTTTTGAAGGATGATGACATTTTAGAGATTGTCAGCTTCATGGGAGGCGGCTGCTAAATATCAGCAAAAGAGAAACGAAAAACAGAAAAGAGGAAAAAAAGATGAGCGAAATGACAAAAGATACATGGACATTAGGAGGACATGAGTTTACCTCCAGATTTATATTAGGTTCCGGAAAATATTCCTTAGAACTGATCGACGCAGCAGTGAAAGAGGCAAAAGCAGAGATCGTGACAATGGCGCTGCGCCGTGCAAATGAGGGTGGTGTGGCAAATATCTTAGATTACATTCCGAAGAATGTAACCTTGCTTCCGAATACATCAGGGGCACGAAATGCGGAGGAGGCAGTTCGTATTGCAAGACTGTCAAGACAGATCAGTGGAAGTGATTTTGTAAAAATCGAAGTAATTCATGATTCAAAATATTTACTTCCGGATAATTATGAGACAGTAAAAGCAGTAGAAGTATTGGCAAAAGAGGGATTTGTCGTGATGCCGTATATGTACCCGGATCTCAATGCGGCGCGTGATATGCAGAATGCGGGTGCAGCCTGCATTATGCCGCTTGCAGCACCGATCGGATCAAACCGCGGTGTGTGCACAAAAGATTTTATCCGGATACTGATCGATGAGATAGATTTGCCAATCATCGTAGATGCCGGCATCGGTAAACCATCGCAGGCATGTGAGGTCATGGAGATGGGTGCTGCAGCGGTTATGGCAAATACTGCAATTGCAACGGCCGGTGATATTCCGGCGATGGCGTCTGCTTTCCGTGAGGCCATCGAGGCAGGAAGAAAAGCATACTTATCAGGTTGTGGACGTGTCAAGATGGGTGGGGCAAGTGCATCCTCGCCGCTGACAGGGTTCCTCTCTGAATAATTCGGAAGAATAAAATGTCAAATAAAATAAATATAAAAAATTCGGATTCAAAATAAGTACAAGGGATGGAAAATCATGGAACATGTGAATGAGAGTATATTAAGTGAAGAAATAAAAGAGCATCAAAAAGAGGCTAGGATCGATCATATGACATATCTGCCGGGGATGGAGGCATTAAAATCAGATATCACAAAACAGGTGATCGAGGCAATGGAAGCATACGATTATGACAGTTATACAGCGGAAGATGTAAGACGTGCTTTGGCAAAAAGGAACCGTACACCGGAAGATTTTGCAGCGTTATTATCACCGGCAGCAGAGCCATTGATCGAAGAGATGGCGCAGTGTGCAAAAGTGGAAAAAGAAAATCACTTTGGCAATTCCGTCTGCTTTTTTACACCGCTTTATATTGCCAACTACTGTGAAAATTACTGTATTTATTGTGGATTCAACTGCCATAACCGTATCCGCAGGGCAAAATTAAATGCAGAGGAAATTGAAGCGGAGATGGCGGAGATCGCAAAATCCGGTCTGCAGGAAATATTGATCTTAACAGGAGAAAGCCGGAAAATGTCGGATGTGGAATATATCGGAGAAGCCTGTAAGATTGCCCGGAAGTATTTTAAAGTAATCGGACTTGAAGTTTATCCGATGAATTCAGAGGAGTATGCATATCTGCACAAATGTGGTGCGGATTATGTGACGGTTTTTCAGGAAACATATAATTCTGATAAATACGAAACGCTTCATTTGGCTGGTCATAAACGTATTTTTCCTTACCGAATGGAGGCACAGGAACGTGCAATCCGCGGAGGTATGAGAGGCGTTGGATTTGCTGCTTTATTAGGACTCGACGATTTCAGAAAAGATGCATTTGCGACGGGAATGCATGCATATCTGTTACAGAGAAAATATCCACATGCGGAAATCGCTTTTTCCTGCCCGAGACTTCGTCCGATCATCAATAATGATAAGATCAATCCGATGGATGTACATGAAAAACAGCTTTTACAGGTTGTGACGGCATATCGACTTTTTATGCCATATGCAAGCATCACGGTTTCCACCAGAGAGTGTGCAAGGGTGCGGGACAGTCTGATGGAGATCGCTGCAACAAAGATTTCTGCAGGAGTCAGCACAGGTATCGGAAGCCACGCGAAAGGACTTGAAGATCAGGGAGATGAGCAGTTTGAAATTTCGGATGGAAGGACAGTAAAACAGGTGTATGATGCACTGCTTGAGGAAGGTCTGCAGCCTGTTATGAGTGATTATATTTATGTGTAAAAAAGAAAATCCGATTCCGGGAAAAATAATTGCTGTTACAAACCGGAGTCTTTGTGAGCGGCCTTTTTTAGGTCAGATCAAAAGAGTGTGTGAAAAAAAGCCGGCTGCGCTGATCTTAAGAGAAAAGGACCTGCCGGAGACGGAATATGAAGAACTGGCAAAACAGGTGCTGAAAATTTGTGATGAATATGGCGTAAGCTGCATTTTGCACAGTTACATGGAAGCTGCAAAACGGTTAGAAAGGCGGTATGTTCATTTGCCGCTTCCGTTATTAAGAACATATATGCAAGAAACAGAAAATTGGAAAAAGCAGACAGAGGCAGAAATTAAATTGCCAGAGCAGCCAGAACAAAATGATAAGGAATGCAGAAATAAAATGATCTTAGGCTGCTCCGTTCATTCCGTGGAGGATGCCATCGAGGCAGAAAAACTAGGTGCGTCTTATCTGACAGCAGGACATATTTTTGCCACGGACTGTAAGAGAGGACTTCCACCACGCGGAACGGACTTTTTAAAACAGGTATGTGAATCGGTCAATATACCAGTATATGCTATTGGAGGGATTGGACTTGATGATGGAAAAATTGACCGTGTACGTGAATGCGGGGCAGCGGGTGCGTGCATCATGTCCGCATTTATGAAGTTGTAATAAAAAAATGTAAAAATTTCAATCAAATTTCTCCTGTCGCATTGCACCCGTTTCAAGAATCTGCTATACTAAATCGGATAGTAAAGTGGAGGGACGATATGTCACAGGCAGTTGTTATAAAAAGTAATAAATACGGGATACATCTTGTATTGAGCAATGAGATATCTTTTAAAGCACTTTTAGATGCCATCGTCGAGAAATTCAAAGAGTCAGAGAAGTTCTTTAAAGGGGCGAAACTGGCGATTTCTTTTGAGGGAAGAAAGCTGACACATGAGGAAGAAATGGCGATCATTGATGCGGTAACATCTAATACAAGTATCGAGATATTGTGCATTGTAGATCATGATCCGGACCGTGAAGCATACGTCAAACAACAGATTGAAGAATATCAGGCATCTGTGCAGCAGCCGTATGTGGATGGTGGGACTCAGTTTTATCGCGGAACGCTTCGCTCTGGTCAGACACTTGAGAGTGAAACAGGCATTGTAGTGGTAGGTGATGTCAATCCGGGCGCAGCAGTCATGGCAAACGGCAGTATCGTTGTACTTGGAGCGGTAAAAGGAAGTGTCTATGCAGGGCTTGGAGGAGATGACAGTGCGTTTATCGTTGCACTGGATATGGACCCGATTCAGATTCGGATCGGAAATATTTTGGCAAAGAGTCCGGACAAAACTTTTAGCAGACGAAGAATACGAAAAAAGGTCAAAGAAACGACCACGTCTCCGCAGATTGCATATTTAAAGGATGGGACAATCTGTATTGAACCGCTGACAAAAGAACTATTAAGCGATATTTAACAGCAGGAGGAATTTATTAAAATGAGTGAAGTTATTGTAATTACGTCCGGAAAGGGCGGAGTTGGTAAGACGACCACAACCGCAAACGTTGGAACAGGTCTGGCACAGTTAAACAAAAAAGTAGTGCTGATCGATACCGATATCGGACTTCGTAACCTGGATGTTGTCATGGGTCTTGAAAATCGTATTGTATACAATCTTGTAGACGTAGTAGAAGGAAATTGCCGTGTTGAGCAGGCGCTGATCAAGGATAAAAAATATCCGAATTTATGTCTTTTGCCGTCAGCTCAGACCAGAGATAAATCAGCTGTATCTCCAGAGCAGATGCAGGCATTGATCGAAGATTTGAGAAAAGATTTTGATTATATTTTATTAGACTGCCCGGCAGGAATCGAGCAGGGCTTTAAAAATGCCATCGCAGGGGCAGACAGAGCGTTAGTAGTTACAACTCCTGAGGTTTCCGCAGTGCGTGATGCTGACCGTATCATAGGTCTGCTTCAGGCAAATCAGATCCAGAGGGTTGATCTTATCGTAAACCGTCTGCGCATGGATATGGTAAGACGCGGTGATATGATGAATGTGGAAGATGTATGTGATATTTTAGCAATCAATCTGATTGGTGCAGTACCGGATGATGAGCATATTGTAATTTCTACTAATCAGGGTGAGCCACTGGTTGGCAGCAGCTGTCTTGCTGGACAGGCATATGAAAATATCTGCCATCGTATTCTTGGTGAGGAAGTCGCATTCCTTGATCTGGATGCAAAACAGGGAGTATTTTCTAAGTTAAAAGATTTATTTAAGAAAAATTAGGAGGAACAGTCATGGGATTGATGGACTTATTTAGAAAGAAAAGTTCCGGTGATGTTGCAAAAGACCGTTTAAAACTTTTGCTGGTGACTGACCGTGCAAGCTGTTCCCCGGAAATGATGGAGCAGATCAAAAACGAGATCATTCAGGTAATTTCAAGACATATGGATATAGATATGGAAGGTCTTGATATTCAGATTACACAGACGGAGTCAGAGTCAAACAATGGAACTGTACCGGCGCTGTTTGTTAATATTCCAATCCGCGATATCAAGCATGGAAATTCATAAAACTTTATAAAAGTTCAAAAGACTGTTCAAAGAAGAATGTATATTTTTCATTTGGACAGTCTTTTTTGTAGTACTATTGACATATAATAGTGAAAATGCTAATATCATACTAATTTGATATGAATTAGATGATAAAAGAGAGAAAAGGATGCGGCAACCGATAACAGGAACACGAAGGATGGTTAAAGGAGCAGTATTCCGGAATGGAGTATGTCATGAAGTACAATTTTGATGAAGTTGTGGAACGAAGAGGAACCGGATGTTTAAAATATGATTTTGCAAAAGAGCGTGGAAAAAAAGAAGATGTTTTGCCATTATGGGTTGCGGATATGGATTTTAAGACAGTACCTGCTGTGACAGAGAGACTGCAGAAAGTAGTGGAGCATGGAATTTATGGATACAGTGACAGCAAGGAAGACTATTATGCAGCAGTGGCAAAATGGTATCACGATCATTTTGCATGGGATGTACGGCCAGAGTGGCTGATAAAAACACCGGGTGTTGTTTTTGCACTTGCGGCTGCTGTGCGTGCATATACGGAAAAAGGAGACGCAGTGCTGATTCAGCAGCCGGTATATTATCCATTTCGGCAGGTGATAGAATCAAATGACAGAAAATTAATCAGCAGTGATCTTGTTTTAAAAGAGGGTCATTATGAGATTGACTTTGAGGATTTTGAGACGAAAATAAAGGAACATCAGATTCATTTGTTCTTACTTTGCAGTCCACATAATCCGGTAGGACGGGTATGGAAAGAATGGGAATTAAGAAAAATCGGAGAAATCTGTTTAAAATATCAGGTTGTTGTGGTCAGTGATGAAATTCACAGTGACTTTGTATATCCGGGTCATAAACATTATGTATTTGCGTCTGTTTCACCGGAATTTGAGAATATTTCTGTGATCTGCACAGCGCCGAGCAAAACATTTAATCTTGCCGGACTTCAGGTATCAAATATTTTTATTGCAGACGAGAAACTGCGCAGAAAGTTTGTACGGGCGGTGGATCAGGCAGGATATAGTCAGGTAAATCTGATGGGACTTGTTGCATGTCAGGCTGCTTATGAAGCGGGAGCGGAATGGCTTTTGCAGTTAAAAGAATATCTGTATCAAAATCTGTCTTTTGTCCGTGAGTATCTGGAGGAAAACCTGCCACAGATCAAATTGATCGAGCCGGAAGGAACCTATTTAATATGGTTAGATTTTGGAAAACTCGGACTGGAAAGAAAAGAACTGGAAGCTTTGATTGACCGGGCCGGACTCTGGCTGGATGCAGGGGCAATTTTTGGAAAAACGGGGATCGGATTTGAACGCATCAATATTGCGTGTCCAAGAAAAACATTAGAGCAGGCATTTTCCAAATTGAAAAAAGCAGTGGACGAGTTGGGATAAAGTTTTTGCTGGAAAGAAAATATTTGCGAGAATTTTTATGACAAGTCGATATCTAATTCCACCGGACAGTGGTCTGAACCCAAAATATCCGTATGGATTTTTGCGTCGGTCAGTTTGTTATTCAGGCGTTCGGAAGTAATAAAATAGTCGATCCGCCATCCGGCATTTTTTTCTCTCGCTTTAAAGCGGTAAGACCACCAGGAATAGATCTGTTCCATATCCGGGTAAAAATGACGGAAAGTGTCTGTAAATCCAGCACCTAAAAGTTCTGTCATTTTTGCACGTTCTTCATCCGAAAACCCGGCATTTTTGTGGTTGGTTTTTGGATTCTTTAAATCGATTTCTTCATGTGCAACATTTAAATCACCACAGAGAACAACAGGTTTAGAGTCATCGAGCTTTTTTAAGTAAGCACGAAAATCATCCTCCCACTGCATACGGTAGGGCAGTCTTGCCAGTTCGTTCTGTGAATTTGGGGTATAGCAGGTAACCATATAAAAATCAGGGTATTCCAAAGTGATGACACGTCCCTCTTTGTCATGTTCCTCGATGCCGATTCCGTAAGTTACGTTTAGAGGTTCTTTTTTTGTAAAAACTGCTGTGCCGGAGTAACCTTTTTTTTCGGCATAATTCCAGTAGGAAAAATAGCCGGGCAGAGGAAGGTCAATCTGTCCTTCCTGCAGTTTGGATTCCTGAATACAGAAAATATCTGCATCAATTTCATGAAAAAAATCAAGAAAACCTTTTTGGATACAGGCACGCAGCCCGTTAACATTCCAGGAAATCAGTTTCATAGTATGCTCCATTCTTTTTCATATCTGAAAAAATCATATTATTTTCGAAAATATCATAGCATTATTTTTTGCACGAGACAAGGAAAATATGTGCTTCTGTAGAAAAAGGAGATAATACAATCGAAACGGCTTTGACAGAGTTTGGTAATCATATGATATAATGAGCGCAAGAGAGTCAACATGCTTGCATGATTGACGAACGGTGAATTGGATCATGTGCCGGTTTTGCACATGATATAATTATGGTAAGTGATGAAAGAAAGCGGCAGGTTAGGGATTATGAAACGTATCTTTTTAAAGAAAAACCAGCAAAAAACAATACTTGAATTATTAAGGGAACAGGGCGAATATTTAGATGCCCCCTGCAATGGAAAAGGTACCTGTGGAAAGTGCCGTATTAAAATAGAAGAAACACAAACACCGGCCGAGCCCAAACAACGCGAAAGAGAAGTGTTCACGGAGCAGGAACTGGAAGATGGCTGGCGTCTTTCCTGTATGACGGTTCCCACGGGGGATCTGTATGTACACATTCCGGAAAGCAGAGAAAACCAGATACAGGTGCAGACGGGATTTAATCTGGATATGAAAACGGAGAATATGGGGAAAGAAAAATCCACTTACGGCATTGCAATCGATATCGGAACGACCACGCTCGCAGGTGAACTGATTTCCCTTACCGATGGAACATGCATAAAAACAGCATCATCCGTCAATCATCAGAGGGCTTATGGGGCGGACGTGATCTCAAGGATCCGGGCAGCAATGTCCGGGGATGCAGAAAAGATGCGAGAGAGCATTTTAAAAGATGTAAGCAATTTGATCGAAACTTTACTTACGGAGCAGAAAACAGGGGAACAAAAAGCATGCGATATCAGCAAGATCGTGATCGCAGGAAACACTACAATGTGCCATCTGCTGCTTGGATATTCCTGCGAGGGACTTGGTGCTGCGCCGTTTACACCAGTGAATCTTGCGCCGGAGGACATGACGTGGGGAGAACTGACAAGAGAGAACAGGCAGACCGCAATCAGCCGCAATACAAAAGTGCAGATCATTCCGGGAATCTCGGCTTTTGTCGGAGGCGATATTACAGCAGGCATGAAAGGATGTGACATGCGGCCGGACAAATGCGAAATGTTGATCGACATCGGAACAAACGGTGAGATGGTTCTTGCAGCGGGAGATCATTTCCTTGTCTCATCCGTTGCAGCAGGACCGGCGTTCGAGGGTGGAAACATATCCTGTGGAATGCCGGGTGTGCCGGGAGCTGTCTGCCGTGCGGTTTTGTTTGGAAAAGAAAAAATGGTAACAAAGACGATTGGAGGAAAGCCTGCCATCGGACTGTGTGGAACCGGCATTATTGATGTGATGTACGAACTGGTACGCCATCGTATTGTCGATGCGCAGGGAACTTTAAAAGAGCCCTGGTTTACAGAAGGATTTCCTGTTGTACCTGGAAAAATCTATTTTACGCAGGAAGACATCAGACAGGTACAGATGGCAAAAGCAGCCATCTGTGCAGGCGTGGAAGTATTATTGCAGAAATCACACGTTTCCTATGGGCAGATCGAAAAAGTATATGTTGCAGGTGGATTTGGCACCTGTCTTGATATGGAAAAAGCACTTGGAATCGGATTGCTGCCGGCAGGACTCCGCGGAAAACTCATACCAGTCGGCAACAGTGCCCTAGAGGGCGCCGCGCGCTGTCTGACAACCAAAAAGGAAGGCAACAGTCTGCCACCGCATGAAATCACATCGATGTCCTATGAAATCAATCTTGCAGATACACCAGAGTTTCAGGAATTATATTTAAAACATATGCAATTCTGTTGATTCAAAAAATGGGGTACTTATTCAACAAAAATACCCCATTTTTTTGACCTCTCATTTTCAATGACCAAAAATCAAGGTATATTTTATCAATTATTTACGGTATTTTAATTTTCTTCCCTTTTATATAATAAATACAACAAAAGCAGTTCGGAAATATTTTTTTTAAAACAACACTTAATCGTTTTCGAAAAGCTCCGGATGCTGGCGAAAACCAAAAAAGAAGGGAAAGGGAGAAATGAAAGAAACGGGCATTTCAAAAAACAACAAAACAGATGGTTCCGGTAGTACAAATAAGTTATATCTGGTACTTCGAATAGCAACTCTGTTCGCAGTCTTATTCATGTTCATACCTGGAATCAATCCGGCGAGGATCAGTGGGATGATCGGAAGAAACTTATCACTGTTTACTTCCGGTATTTCATACTCGTCGGTAGCGTCAGAGTTTGGACGTGCATTCCGAAAAGGATGGGTCATGAAATCAACATTACAGCTTGACTCTGCATCAGCTTTAATTATCTGTCTTGGAACAGTTGCAGTTGCAGCGGGAGGCTGTTTGTCACTTGGCAATCTGAAAATGAAAAAACTGAGCAACATCTTCACGGCAGCAGGAAGCGCAGTGATGCTCTTAGGACTTGGAGGCATCGCACTTGCATACAGCCAGATCAGCAAAACTGAAAAACCGGGAAAAATCGAACCGATTTTCGCAAATGGATTTTATGCAATCCTGATCGTAGCAATCGTGTTACTGGCAGTTACATTGATCGTGATGGTAAAACAACCGAAGGTTGAGGCGGGTGCTAAATATGAGATGGAAACAAAGTACCGCCTATTCCTGATGTTAATGCCATTTTTGGCACTGGCTGGTGTGTTCTGTTATCTGCCATTATGGGGATGGAGATATGCATTCTTCGATTACAAAGTTGGTGATACCTTAAGCATGGATAACTTTGTTGGATTCAAATGGTTCACACAGCTGTTTAAAAATCCGGCAACAATAAGAGATATCATCCGTGTTCTGAAAAACACACTTGCAATGAGTGGACTTGGAATTTTGACAAGCTGGCTTCCGATGGCATTTGCAATTTTCCTCTGCGAGATTAAAAACATGAAGTTCCGCCGTGTCGTACAGACACTTACAACCGTGCCAAACTTCATCAGCTGGGTTCTTGTATATGCAATCGCATTTTGCATCTTTTCTACAGATGGATTTGTCAGCAGTATGATGGTAAATGCCGGAATCTGGAAAGAGGGCGTAAATATGCTGATGGGTGGCAGCCATGTATGGCTGCAGATGTTAGCCTGGGGCTTATGGAAAGGTATCGGCTGGAGCGCAATTATTTATATCGCGGCAATTTCCGGTATTGATCAGCAATTATATGAAGCAGCAACGGTTGATGGCGCTGGACGTTTCCAGAGAATGTGGAACATTACCGTGCCAAGTCTGATCCCGACATTCTGCGTATTACTGTTAATGTCAATCGCTAATATCTTAAGCAATGGTATGGATCAGTATTTAGTATTTGAGAACTCTACCAATACAAGCTCTATCATGGTGCTTGACCTGTATGTATACAAACTTGGTATCGGACAGGGACAGATTCCGTTATCAACAGTAATCGGTATGGTAAAATCCGTTGTCAGCGTAACATTATTATTCGCTGCAAATGGTATTTCAAAACTGATTCGTGGCGAGAGCATTGTATAAGGAGGTGTAGGACATGGCAAGAACAGCACAGGAAAAGGCTGATTTAAAAGCCGAAAAGCTCTATGAAAAAACACATAAACGCAAATATCGTTTAAAACCGGGCGATATCGTATTTAACATTTTGAACTACCTTTTTTTTACATTATTTACAATAGCATGTATATTCCCATTTTATTACCTGTTTATCAATACAATCAGTGATAACGATCTGGTAATCAAGGGTTTGATCAACTTCATACCGAGAGGAATCCACTTTGATAACTATACAGCGTTATTAAATGTAAGCGATCTTTCCAGTGCATTGATCGTATCGTTATCAAGAACAGTACTTGGTACGGCACTTATGGTAGCAGCATCCGGATTTATCGGATATCTGGTAACCAAAGATGAGATGTGGGGCAGAAAATTCTGGTACAGATTTCTTGTAATCACCATGTATTTCAATGCCGGACTGATTCCATGGTTCTTAAATATGCAGATGTTAGGCCTGACCAATACATTCTGGGCATACATCATCCCTGGTATTGTGGCTCCATACAACATCATTCTGGTAAAGACATACATAGAGTCAATTCCGGCGGAACTCGAAGAGAGTGCACAGATCGACGGAGCAAGCTTCTTTACTGTATTCCGCAAGATCATCTGGCCGCTCAGTAAACCGATCCTTGCGACGATTGCGATTTTCGGTGCAGTTGGTCACTGGAACTCCTTTACGGATTCACTGATCTTAATGACATCAGCTCCGAAGTTATATACCTTACAGCACAGACTTTACATCTACTTAAATCAGGCATCCAACTTAAGCGCATTAATGGAGTCCGGTGGATCTGTCAGCGAGGCTGTTTTGAAATCAGCAATGAGTGGAAAGGTTATCAAATATACGATTTCCATGGTAACGGTAATCCCGATTCTGATCGTATATCCATTCATGCAGCGTTACTTTGAAAAAGGTATCATGTTAGGTGCCGTAAAAGGTTAAAGAGGTGTTAACCGCATGGTGCGGAATCAATATAACACAAAAACAAGGAGGAAAATTACATGAAAGCAAAGAAAATCGTATCACTGCTTCTGGTAGCTGCAATGACAGTTTCCATGGCAGCCTGTGGGGGCAACAATCAGACAAGTGCATCCAAGAACAACAGCAACAGTGCAGCGGGGGATGCTGCAGGTGAAGATGCAACAGAGAGCGGAGTATCCGAAGGAACTTCTGCAGATGAGGCGGAAGATCTGGCAGATATCATTCCGGAAGAGACAGTTACTCTCGATGTATTCGATCAGTTAGCAAACTATTCCGGTGAGCAGATCGGCTGGTTTGGTCAGATCATGTTAGACAAATTCAATGTAAAATTAAATATCATTCCGGATTCCGACGGTGTATATGAGACTCGTATGGAGTCAGGAAACCTTGGAGATATTGTTCTCTGGGGAAATGATTCTGATGAGTATCAGCAGGCAGTCAGCAAGGGAATGCTCTTTGACTGGAACGAGGATGATATCTTAAGTGATTACGGTCCATACATCAAACAGAATATGCCATATGCATTGGAGAAAAATGCAAATCTTTCCGGTGGCACCGTATATGGATTCGGATTTGATGTTGCAAGAGATGCAACAGCACGTCAGGATTTCATGTATACCTGGGATTTAAGATGGGATCTTTACAAAGAGTTAGGATATCCTGAGATCAAGACCTTAGACGACATGGTAGATGTTTTAGGTCAGATGAAAGAGATCTGCCCGACCGATGATAACGGAAAAACAACGTATGGTGTTTCCTTATTCAACGACTGGGATGGAAATATGGTAATGTTTGTAAAATCAACAGCAACTGCTTATTATGGATATGATGAGTTTGGCTTCGGTCTCTATGATCCGGAGGAGCAGGTATTCCATCCTGTATTAGAAGAAAATGGGCCTTACCTCACATGCTTAAAATTCTATAATAATCTGTATCAGAAAGGATTACTTGATCCAGACTCCCAGACACAGGGATATGACGGTATGCAGGAAGATTATCAGAACGGTGGAGCATTCTTAAATGTATTTAACTTCTTAGGTTCTACTTTCTACAACTCAGATTCACATGCACAGGAAGGCAAAGCAATGTATCCTTGCCCGCCGGAAGATGCAACTCCGATCTGCTATGGTCAGAATATCTATGGTGGAAACCGTATCTGGTCTATCGGCGCTAAGACAGAGTATCCGGAATTATGTATGGCGATCTTAAACTGGTTATCTACTCCGGAAGGACGTATGACAGCTGAGTATGGTCCAAAGGATGTCTGCTGGTACTATGATGAAGATGGTAAAACACAGTTTACAGATCTGGGACGTGCAGCAAAAACAGATATCAGCACACAGATGTCTGACGGTTACAGCGGTACATTTGATGATGGTTCCTTTAAAATGAACAATACAACATGGGCACTTGATTCCTTAAATCCTGATTCTAACGGTGAGACATTCAATTATCGTAAATGGGCAAGTTTTGCAACAGATGCAAATTCTGACATTGAGCAGGATTGGAGAGACAAGACTGGTTACGCAACAGCAGATGAGTACATGGGATCAAGACCTTATAAACTTTCTCTTGGTACCACATATTCTGAGTCTGTTAAGTCTGATGAGTTAAATGTATTATGGACACAGGTTGCAGAGTGTATCAAGACAAATTCATGGAAAGCAATCTATGCTAAGACAGATGCTGAGTATGATCAGATCGTTGCAGATATGATCTCCCAGGCAAAAGATTACGGCTATGATGAGTGTATCGCATTCCAGGAGAATGAGGCAGCACTTAGAAAAGCAGCTGAGAACGAAGTAAAAGAGACAATCAAATAATTGTATCACAAATGAATGACAGACCAGAGCAGAAGATCCGGACATTCCGTCCGGATCGCCCAGGTCTGTTTTCATCATACTGGATATTTTTATTAAAATCCTGTATGATGAAAGCAGATCATAAAAAAGAGAGATAAGAGACGAAAAAGTGTACCTGCAGCATTTTTGGATTGGAGGAAAACAAATGAAATTTTTTAGTGTTGACAGCCCATTATATCGATTTTTAAGCAGACTGCTTGATATCTTAAAATTGAATTTTTTATGGATTTTAGGAAGCCTGCCGGTTTTTACCATCGGGGCATCGACCACGGCAGCTATGTCGGTTGCGTTAAAACTGGCGGATGACGAGGAAGGA
Source organism: Roseburia sp. (assembly GCA_003483745.1). Lineage (GTDB taxonomy): Bacteria > Bacillota > Clostridia > Lachnospirales > Lachnospiraceae > Roseburia. The sequence goes on from DMYD01000057.1 coordinate 38,809, forward strand.
TATATTGGAAAATCATATTTTGAGGCATACAAGGCAAACTTTAAACAGGGAGTTCCAATGGGACTGATTTTTCTGGTTGCATGGTATGCGGTATATCTTGATTTTCAGCTTTTTGGTGCAGTGAAAAATAATCCGGTCATTTTGCTGATTATCGGTATGGTGTCTGTATTTCTTGTGATCATCGCAATGATCTATTCGTTTCCATTGCTGGCACGCTACGAGAATACAGTTGTCCGCACGATCCAGAATTCTATGGATATTTCAAGAAAATATTTTGGAAAGACATTGATACTGGTGGTTATTGTAGCTGCAGAAGTTTTGATTTTCCAGTATAATTCAACTATGATATTCCTTGGAATCCTGTTTGGACCAGGATTTATCATTTATACGATTGCAGCAATGAGTAAGCGTGTTTTCTTACAGATTGAACGCGTGAACCGCGAGGGCGAGTGATAGTGTCAATTTAAGGAGGTTTATATGATCGAGAGCAGTAAAGTACATAAAATTTTATATGGTGGAGATTACAACCCGGAGCAGTGGCCGGAAGAAATCTGGAAAGAGGACATGCGCATGTTTAAATTAGCGCACATTGATGTCGTGACTCTTAATGTTTTCAGCTGGGCAGCATTGCAGCCGGATGAGGTTACTTATGATTTTTCCAAACTGGACAAGATCATGGAGTATGTGAAAGAAAACGGATTGAAAGTCTGCTTTGCAACTTCGACAGGTGCACATCCGGCGTGGATGGCAAGAAAGTACCCGGATATTCTGCGTGTCGAGCATAATGGCATGAAGCGGAAATTCGGAGCACGTCATAATTCCTGCCCGAACAGCCCGACTTACCGGAAATATTCGGTGGCACTTGCAACAAAACTGGCAGAGCGTTACAAGGATTATGACAATATCGTTGCATGGCATATTTCGAACGAATACGGTGGGGAATGCTATTGTGAAAATTGTGAGAAAGCGTTCCGTGTATGGCTGCATAAAAAATACGGAACACTGGATGAGTTAAACCGCGTATGGAACACCTCTTTCTGGGGTCATACTTTTTATGACTGGGATGATGTTGTACTGCCGGATATGCGTTCGGAAGAATTTAACTGGGATGGCATACGCACCAATTTTCAGGGAATTTCCCTCGATTACCGCAGATTCAATTCCGACAGTATCTTAGAATGCTATAAATTAGAGCGTGATGCGGTGAAAGCATACACACCGGATATTCCGGTCACCACAAACCTGATGGGATTTTATCCGGCATTAGATTACCAGAAATGGGCAAAAGAGATGGACTTTATTTCCTGGGACAGCTATCCGTCATTTGGGGCAGAGACAGAAAACAATGCGATGGCACATGATCTGATGCGTGGTTTAAAGGGCGGAAAGCCATTTGCACTGATGGAGCAGACACCGAGTGTGAGCAACTGGCATACTTACTGTGCTTTAAAACGTCCGGGTGTGATGCGCTTATACAGCTATCAGGCAGCAGCACATGGGGCAGACACGATCATGTTTTTCCAGATGAGAAGAAGCATTGGTGCCTGTGAAAAATATCACGGCGCAGTGATCGACCATGTCGGCAATGAAAATACCAGAGTATTCCGTGAGATCACGGCACTCGGAGAAGAACTAACCGGACTTTCCGACACGCTGCTTGGCGCAAGAACTCCGGCAAAAGTGGCAGTCGTATTTGACTGGGACAACTGGTGGGCAACTGTATTATCTGCAGGTCCAAGCCGCTGTATTAATTATTATGAAGAGATTTATCAGTATTATAAAGCGTTGTTAAATCTTCATATCCCGATGGATTTTGTGGGTGTGGACGACGATTTATCCGGCTATAAAGTTGTCATTGCACCGATGTTATATATGTGTAAAGACGGTTATGATGAAAAAATCCGTGACTTTGTCAAAGCAGGCGGTACTTTCCTGACTTCCTATTTCTGCGGATATGTGGAAGACCACGACCTTGTGATCACAGGTGGATATCCGGGCAGACTGCGTGATATTTTAGGTATCTGGGTGGAGGAATCCGATGCTATCCCGGAAGGAGATGCGGGCATAAAACACACCTTTGCATACAAAGACGTGACCTATCCGGCAGAAGTACTCTGTGACCTGTTACATACCGAAAGTGCAGAAGCACTTACTACCTATGATAACGATTTCTACGCAGGAATGCCGGTATTGACCCGCAACAATTTTGGATCAGGAAAAGCCTACTACATCGCAACCCGATCCAGTCAGGGCTTCTACCGCACATTCTTAACCGACATCTTAAAAGAAGCCGGTGTAGAAGCCCTCGCAGAAGGCAGTGATAAAGTAGAAATCACCGTTCGTGAAAATAAAAACGGCAGCTTCCTCTTCCTCTTAAATCCATCAGATGAACCACAGGAAGTAACGCTGAAAAAAGCCGGAATCGACCTGCTCGGCGGAATGACCTATCAGGCAGGTGAGAAAGTTGTACTTCCTGCAAAGGCAGTGGCGATTATTCAGAGCAAGTAAAGCTTTTCCAAAAAGAAACCGCGAAACTCTCCAAAAAACTGAAGTAGTTGAGTTAAATCTGTGCCTTTGACTTAACGTCCACAGCATGGCGCAGAGTTTCGCCCTATTAAGAACAAGAAAAGAGGACTTAAACTATGTCGGAGCAGAAAGAACAACAACTTCTTGAAACCGTAGACCGTATCATTGCAGAAGGCCCGTACCAGCCAACCTGGTCTTCCCTGATGCAGGCAAAAACCCCAGCCTGGTTTAAACAGAGCCGCTTTGGAATCTTCATCCACTGGGGAGTATACAGCGTTCCTGCCAACTCCAACGAATGGTATCCAAGAAACATGTACATCAAGGGGATGCCCGCATACGAACACCATATAAAAACCTACGGCAGCCAGAAAGACTTTGGCTATAAGGACTTTATCCCGATGTTTCGTGCCGAAAAATTTGATCCGGAAGAATGGGTAAAATTATTCAAGGAAGCAGGAGCCGGTTATGTATTTCCGGTTGCAGAACATCATGACGGTTTTCAGATGTACAAAAGCGAATTGTCCCACTGGAATGCTGCAGAGATGGGACCAAAGAGAGACGTGCTTGGCGAGCTGAAAGAAGAAATCGAAAAACAGGGACTGACATTTTGTACGTCATCCCACCGGGCAGAACACTGGTTTTTCTTAGGACACGGAAAAGAATTTGAAAGTGACATCAAAGATCCACTGCAAAAAGGTGACTTGTACTGGCCGTCCATGCCGGAACCGGATGCAGAGGATCTCTATGGAGAGCCATATCCGACAGAAGAATTTTTAAACGACTGGTTAGCGCGCACAGCAGAATTGATTTTAAATTATAAACCATCCCTGTTGTATTTTGACTGGTGGGTGCAGCATCAGGCGTTCAAGCCGTATTTAAAGAAGCTGGCGGCGTTTTATTACAACTGCGGAGTAAAATGGGGGAAAGATGTTAAAATCTGTTATAAACATGATGCGATGATGTTTGGCAGTGGAATCGTGGAAGTAGAACGCGGCGGCTTTGCGGAGGCAAAGCCATATGACTGGCAGACCGATACGGCGGTTGCAAGAAATTCCTGGTGCTATACAGATACATTAGATTATAAGAGCAGCAACGAGATTATCTGTACACTTGTGGATGTGGTCAGCAAAAACGGCAATCTTTTACTGAATATCGGTCCAAAGGCAGACGGAACGATACCGGATGGAGACCGTGCAATCCTTCGGGATCTTGCGAAATGGATGAAAGTAAACAGTGAGGCCGTTATCGGGGCAAATGTCTGGCGGAAATCCATGGAAGGCCCGACGGTCGTGGAGGAAGGACAGTTCCAGGATCAGATGGAGTTGAAATTTACAAACAAAGATTACCGTTTTACGATTAATCATGGAAATATTTATGCGATTGCGTTACAATGTCCAAAGGATGGTGTTTTCTGTATCCGTTCATTAGCAGACAGCAGCAACCAGAATGTGCCGGAATTTCATGGTATCATAGATTCGGTGGATATTTTAGGATATGACGGTAAGCTGCAGTGGTTTGTGGACGGGGAAGGATTGCATGTGACCGCACCTGGAATAGAGAGTGAGTTTCCGGTTGTAGTGCGGGTGCGTCCGGAATAAGTGACGAAAGGTGTAAAAAACATGAGTCTGTTTGTCCAGATAAAAACATTCATAGGCAATTTAAGACTGCGGGAGAGAATGCTCTTTATATACATTGCCGGAGGAATCCTGCCGATTCTGCTGTTAGATATTTATACTTATCAGAATACAAGAACGGTACTGATCCAGAAAGCAAAGGAAAGTGAGATGGACGGGTTAAATATGATCGCGGATTCGATGAGCGAGAGTATGTCCGTCATCTCCGACATTTCCAAACAGATGTATTTCGATGAAAAGATCGAGCACATTGCATTTCATCAATATGAAAATTATTCGGAGATTCTTGCAGATTACAGAGACTATGATACCATTTCTGATTATCTGAAGTATTATTATCATGAAATTTCAAGTATCACATTGTATCTCGATAATGATACAATTTCCAACAATGAATATTTTGTACATGTAGACCAGGAGATCTCAGAGGAGCCATGGTATCAGAATACGCTCGAACTGAATGGAAAGCCGTACTGGTCTTACTCATATGACTCGTTAAAAAGAAAAGATTCTCTTCGCATGTCGAGACTTTTATACACGAAAAATATGGATCCGGTCGGTGTACTTGCAATTAACATGCAGTATAAGCGGACGGAACTGCCTGTGCAGGAACGGACACAGGATACCTATTTGGTGTATGATGATACAGTGGTTCTGCACCGTAATGAAAATAAACGTGATACGGATGAAATGATTCTGTTGTTAAAGCAGATCAAAGAGGAGACCTATTCCGGCAAAGTGCGTTTCCAGGGCGAAGATACCTGTCTTTTATCGACAGTGCGGGTGAAACCGGATTATTCGGATGATTATTATACTCTGGTCAGTGTATGTCCATATGAGGAGATTGCAGGATCCGCAGCACGCAGTGCGCTGGGAAGTCTTGTACCGCAGTTCGCCTGTGTAGCGTTCGGACTTGGAATTATTTTAGTATTTTCCAATCAATTCAGTATAAGGGTAAATACATTCCGTCTGCAGATGCATAAGGCTGCAACAGGAGATTTTGATATCACGGAGGATATTGGCGGGGAGGATGAGATTTCAGATCTTTACCGCGATTTAAAGGTGATGATCGATGCCATTCAGGAGCTGATGAATAACGTGATCAAAGAAAGGGTACAGAAAGAACAGGTCAATGCAAGGCAGAAAGAAGTAGAATTTAAAATGCTTGCAAGTCAGATCAATCCACATTTTCTGTATAATACATTAGAGACGATCCGTATGCAGGCAAGGATCCATAATCAGCCGGATATCGAGGAACTGGCAAAAATGCTTGCGAAGATCATGCGAAGAAATATTCAGGTAAGTAACACGCTGCAGCCGTTAAAATCAGAACTGAAACTGGTAGAGTATTACCTGAAAATACAGGATTACCGGTTTCATGACAGAATCCATTACCGTATTGAAACGGAGGGTGACATTGAGCCGTTAAAGATTATGCCGCTTCTGATCCAGCCTTTTGTGGAAAATGCGTTTGTGCATGGTCTTGAGGCGAAAGAGAGCGGTGGGGAGATCGTGATACGTGTCGAAGTGAGATCGCATCTCTGGATTACGGTGACAGACAATGGATGTGGAATGTCAATGGAAAAATTAGACGAGGTGCAGAAAGCATTGAACGACTTTGAAAATCTGGACAGGACGCATATTGGTATCTGTAATGTCAATCAGAGAATCAAGCTTCAGTATGGGGAGGATTATGGAGTGGAATTTGAGAGCAGGACAGGAGCAGGAACAAAAGTCATTATCAAGCTTCCGGTATTGACATCGGAAATCGTGTGAGGAAAGAATGAACGTGGATGAGTTCATAATATTAGAAGTTTCTGACGAAACTTTTGATATAAAATAATGAGGAAATAAGTTAAAGGGGCAGGATTTATATGGGAAGGAGTTTTTGGTACAGAGGTGCATGCAGCCCTATCACAGGCAGTCTGCTGATGGGTTTATATGGCTGCAGTGCCACAGAAAATACGATGGTTGCGGAGACACAGCAGTTAGAAGACAGACAGGAATCGTTAGAACCGATTACATTTACATTTTACAATGCAGATGGGATGGAGGATACCTGGACGGATCCTGTTGCACAAAAAATTACGGAGCTGACAGGTGTTACGTTAAAGATGGATTATCCTGCAGATGCCAGTGATAATCGTATTGCACTTATGGCTGCAACAGGAGAATATCCGGATCTTGTGTTTGCAAAAGGAGATGCTCATACATTAATACAGAATGATGCCCTGATTGATATGTCAGACCTGATCGATCAGTATGGTCCGAATATTAAAAAGCTGTATGGAGATGAATACGAAAATTTGCGCTTTTCCAGCGAGGATCCGTCCATTTACCAGCTGTGCAGTGACAAAGTGCAGGAAGAGACTTTAGAGACATCCGGAACAGCCCAGCTTCAGTGGGCGGTATTGCAGGAAAACCAGTACCGCATACCATATACACTGGAAGAATATACACAGATGATCCGTCACTATATGGAAAAATATCCAACGATCAACGGAAAGCCGACGATCGGTATCTCGATTGCATGTTCTGACTGGCACTGGTATACAATGTTATCGAATCCATCCGGATATATGAACGGTTCGGCGGATAACGGACAATGGATCGTGAATGATGAAAAACAGGAAGTCTACTATAAACATGCGGCTGCCGGACAGAAAGAATATTACAAGTGGCTGAACGAAATGTACAATGAAGGAATTTTGGATCCTGAATTTGCAACGCAGACACATGAGGATTATATTTTAAAAATTGCAGAGGGAAGAGTGCTTGGGCTGTTAGATGAGAGTTGGGATTATACGAGTGCTGAGACCTCCCTGCGTGGAAATGGACAGGAAGAGCGGACTTATGCAGGACTTCCGGTCACAATCGACAAATCTGTGAAATGTCCTTCTTTAAAACAGCAGAATCTTTCCGTGGGCTGGGGGATCGGTATCACAAAAAGCTGTAAGGATCCGGTTCGGGCGGTCAAGTTCTTAGACTGGCTTTGCAGTGATGAGGCACAGATCCTGTTAAACTGGGGAATTGAGGGTGTCGATTATTATTATGACGAAAATGGAAAGCGATGCATTACCGAGGAAGATCTCGAAGCGTCCCAGAAAGACACCAATTATTCCGAGCGCACGGGTGTGGGATTTCGTGTTTATCCATATCCAAGTTATGGAAATCAGTCGGTTGATTCCACAGGCAATTGCTATAGTAAGAGCTCGAGGGAAATGGTAAAAGAAGGCTATGATGAGATGGAAAAAGAAGCACTGAAAGCATGGAATGTCGATATGCTGATTGATATTTTTCCACAGAAAGAAGAATTCCAAAAAGACGCATATTCTCCATTATGGGCAATGACATTGCCAGATGAACTTGAAGAAATGCTTGCTGCATTAGATAATGTATCATGGAAAGGATTGATCGAGTGTGTTGTCAGTCCAACGGATGATTTTGATGAAAAATGGGATGAATTGCAGCAGAATTTAAAAGATGCCGGTTTGGAAAAAGCGGATCAGGAAATGACAGCATTGCTGCGGGATGAAATCAGCCGCAGGGAATAGGCATGTGAAACAGATATTTATTTCAGATAGGAAAGAGAAAAAAGTTTATGGCAAAAAGAATCATGATTCAGGGAACAATGTCAAATGCGGGAAAGAGCCTTTTAGTGGCGGGATTATGCCGTATTTTTAAGCAGGACGGCTATCGTGTGGCACCGTTTAAATCCCAAAATATGGCACTCAATTCTTACATTACAGAGGAGGGACTTGAGATGGGGCGTGCACAGGTCATGCAGGCCGAGGCGGCAGGCATAAAGCCTCAGGTCTGCATGAACCCGATTCTTTTGAAGCCAACGAATGATACCGGTTCCCAGGTTATTGTAAATGGCGAAGTGTTAGAGAATATGAAGGCAAGGGATTATTTTGCATATAAAAAGAAATTGATCCCGGATATTTTAAAAGCGTATGAGAAGCTTGAAAAACAGGCGGATATTATTGTAATCGAAGGGGCCGGAAGCCCGGCTGAGATCAATCTCAAAGAAAATGATATTGTCAATATGGGACTTGCAGAACTATTAGATGCGCCGGTAATGCTCGTCGGGGACATTGACCGTGGCGGTGTATTTGCACAGCTGATCGGTACGTTGGTCTTGCTGGAAGAAAAAGAACGGGAGCGTATCAAAGGACTTATTATCAATAAATTTCGCGGGGATGTGTCAATTTTAGCCCCGGGCATACAGATGTTAGAAGAAAAAGGCGGGATTCCGGTTACCGGGGTCGTGCCTTATATGCATTTAGTTCTTGAGGATGAGGACAGTCTGTCAGACAGGTTTACGGAACATGTGGAGAAAGCAGTGGATATAGCGGTGATCCGTTTCCCACGCATTTCTAATTTTACGGATTTTATGGTATTTGAATCAATCGAAGGCGTTTCTGTCCGCTATGTGGATACGCCGGAAAAGCTGCATCACCCCGATATGATCATCCTGCCCGGCAGCAAAAATACGATGGGTGACTTAAAGTGGATGCGCCAGAATGGGTTAGAAGCTGCCATTAAAAAGCACGCGAAGAACCAGGATGCTGTGATCTTTGGAATCTGCGGCGGATATCAGATGTTAGGAGCACGTATCACCGATCTTTACGGTGTGGAGGAAGGCGGTATGCTGCGCGGCATGGAACTTTTACCGATGGAGACAAAGATGGAACAGGAAAAAACGAGAACGCAGGTGGAGGGGACATTTGAAGAATTGACCGGTGTGTTGTCGGTGCTGTCAGGTGTGAAGATGACAGGGTATGAGATTCATATGGGAGCGAGCCGCAGGATGGATTTGCCGGAAAATGATATGGATGCAGTTTCAGCAGATGGACAGAAAGAGTTTAAAAATCTGTGCAGTATCACGGATCAGACCGGAAATAAAAAGGCAGATGGAATCTGTGGTAAAAATGTCTATGGCACCTATGTTCACGGTGTTTTTGATGCAGATGATATTGCAGCAAAAATCGTGGAGGCACTTGCGGAAAAGAAGGGAATTTCCATGGAGACAGTGACACAGCAGAACTATCAGGCATTTAAGGAGACACAGTATGATAAACTTGCAAAGACACTGCGGGAATATCTGGACATGGATGCTGTATACCGGATGATGGGAATGGAGAGAGACAGTAGATGACAAAACAGCAGCTGGAGCAGATAAAAATCAGAACACCGGATGAAAAAATCAAAAAAAAGGTGCAGGAAAACTGGGATTCTTTGGCGAAGCCGTTGGATGGTCTTGGTGTTTTTGAAAAGATCTTTACACAGATCGGTGCGGTAACAGGTGATGAGCGTGTGCCGTTGCAAAAAAAGGCAGTGATCGTGATGTGCGCAGATAATGGGATCGTTGAGGAGGGCATCAGCCAGTCCGGGCAGGAAGTTACTTATCAGGTTGCAGAATCTATGGGAAAGAGAAAAAGTTCTGTCTGCCTTATGGCTGCGCAGGTGGGGGCAGAAGTCATTCCAATCGACGTCGGGATTGCATCGGATGAAACACCGGAGGGTGTTTGGAATCAGAAAGTATGCCGTGGCACCAAAAACTTTTTAAAGCAGCCGGCAATGGCGGAAGAGGAAGCGTTAGCTGCGATCGAGGCTGGTATAGACAGCGTAAAAAAGTGCAAAGAGGATGGCGTGACACTGCTTGCGACCGGGGAGATGGGCATTGGAAATACGACAACCAGCAGTGCAGTGGCAGCGGCACTGCTGGACTGTGAGACTGCAGATATTACAGGAAAAGGCGCAGGTCTCAGTGATGAGGGATTATTACATAAGATTGCAGTAATTGAAGAGGCACGGGAGAAATATCAGTTTGATAAAAAAGAAGCGTTTCGTATTCTTTGTTCTGTTGGCGGATTAGATATTGCAGGATTATGCGGTGTCTGTATCGGTGGCGCTGTTTATGGTATTCCTGTGGTGTTAGATGGAGTGATCAGCGCAGTTGCTGCACTTATGGCAGAACGTCTGGTTCCGGGCGTGAAAGATTTTCTGATTGCTTCCCACAAAAGCAGGGAACCGGCTGCAGCATTGATCTTACAGGAACTGGGAGTACATCCGGTCATTGATGGCAGTCTGGCACTCGGTGAGGGAACCGGAGCTGTTTTGATGTTTGGGCTGCTTGATACGGTGCATGCAGTCTATGGGAACCGGACGACATTTTCAGATATTAAAGTGGAGGCATACCGGAGGTTTACGGAATCATGATGGTACTGGTGACAGGTGCAAGCGGCAGCGGAAAGTCGGAATATGCAGAAGGCGTGGCGGTAAAACTGGCAGGAAAGGGAAATTTGTATTATCTTGCAACCATGCGTGTCTATGGAGAAGAAGGGGCGCGCCGTGTAGAGCGGCATAGGAAACTGCGTGCCGGAAAAGGATTTCAAACGGTTGAGTGCCCGGTAAATGTAGATGAAGCGTTTGCACAGGCATATGACGGGACAATATCTGAGGCAGAGTTTTCTGCACAGGAATGTGTCAAATCGGATGGAAAGGCATGGATGCCCGTGGCCTTGTTGGAGTGCATGTCAAACCTTGTGGCGAATGTGATGTTTCCAGAGACTGCCGGTGATGAGATAAATGCAAACTGTGTAGAAAATATTATCCGCCGGATCAGACACCTGAAAGACCAGACCGGACATTTAGTGATCGTGACCAACCAGATTTTTGAGGACGGAATCATTTATGAACCGGAGACGATGGAATATATAAAAAACCTTGGACAAATCAATCAATGTCTGGCAGAAATGGCAGATTCGGTGATTGAGGTCATTGCGGGAATTCCAATTCTTATAAAAGGGGAAAAATTATGATGACAGCATTAAAAGCATTGATAATTGCATTTTCCATGTATTCACAGATACCGATGCCACAATTTACCTGGCAGGATAAAGAGATGAAATATGCATTCTGTTTTTTCCCGTGGGTGGGAGCGGCAATCGGTGGCATTACGATGCTCTGGTGGTGGTTTTGCGGAACGTTTTCGGTTGGAACGGTGGCATTTGCCATGGTGGGGACAGCGATTCCACTTGCAGTCACCGGAGGATTTCATGTGGATGGGTTTATGGATACGATGGATGCGTTCCATTCTTATCAGCCGAGAGAGAAAAAACTTGAGATATTAAAGGACTCGCATATAGGTGCCTTTTCTGTGATCTGTCTGGTGCTTTATGAACTGGTTTATATCGGAGCGTATTCAGAGATCAGCGCAGTACGACGGATGGGGATCGTGTCGGTGGGATTTTTCTTATCGCGCTGTCTTTCCGGTATTGCTGCGGTAACTTTTCCGGGTGCAAAGAAAGAAGGACTTTTGTATATGTTTACGAGTAAAGCACATGAACGGACGGTAAAGACATCACTGTTTTTGCAGATGGTGGCAGCAGCAGTGCTGATGCTGTATATAGACGGAGTGACCGGCGCAGCAGTTTTAGCAGGTGCAGGTTTTACCTTTTTATATTACTATAAAAAAAGTAAAAAAGAACTTGGTGGAATTACCGGAGACACCGAAGGATATTTTGTGACGGTGTGCGAGTGCGTGATTGTTGTGATGGCAGCGGTATGATATATTTTGATGGAATAACATAGGTGAGGTGTAAAATGAGACTGGTTCTAGGTGGAATCGCACAGGGAAAACGCGATTATGTAAAAACAGCATATCAGATTTCAGAGAATGACATTTTTTCCGGTGAACAAACAGAACTTGAGCAGCTGTGCGGCGCAAAGGCAGTAGATAAGTTCCATCTGTGGGTAAAAAGAAAAGTGAAAGAGCAGGCAGATGTGCCAAAACTCACAGACATATTTATAGAGAAAAATCCGGACTGCATCGTGATCTGCGATGAAGTCGGATGTGGTGTTGTGCCGATAGAAAAAGAAGAGAGAGAATACCGGGAGCTGGTCGGAAGAATGCAGGTCATTCTGGCAGGATCTTCGGAGAGTGTGGAGCGTGTGATATGCGGAATAGCACAGAAAATAAAATAACAATGATCTTTATCCGTCACGGGGAGACAGCGTCGAACCGGAAGAAAAGTTACCTTGGCTGGACAGACGAGCCACTTTCGGAAAAAGGCTGCGAAATGCTTGCGCATAACAGGGGAAATTATCCTGTGGCAGACATTATTTTTACAAGTCCGATGACAAGGTGCAGGCAGACGAAAGAGATTTTATATAAAGGTCAGCCATATCAGACGATAGAAAAATGGAAAGAGATGAACTTTGGCAGCTTTGAGGGGAAAACTTATCTTGATTTAAAGGGAAATGCGGATTATCAGAGATGGATCGACAGCGGTGGAACATTGCCATTTCCAGGTGGGGAAAGCCGGGCTGAGTTTATTGCAAGATGCAGAGCCGGTCTGATTGACTGTCTGATGAAGTCAGGAAAACAAAAAAAAGTTGTCTGTATTGTACATGGCGGCACGATCATGGCACTTTTTGACAGCTATGGAAAGGGTTCCTATTTCGATTATCAGTGCAGGTGCGGACAGGGATATGAATGTACACTGACCTATGCATTAGATGAAACCGGAGTGATAGAAGAAACATCAATTTCCATGACGGATGAAAAATTAATTACTGGAGAGTAAAGATATGCGTTATCATATGATTGCATTTCTGGCAGGATTTCTGCTGGATCTATGGATCGGAGATCCGCACTGGCTGTATCATCCGGTGCGGCTGATCGGAAATCTGATCACAGTACTGGAACATAAATTGCTGGATGTGACAAAAGCCAGAAATGAAAAAAAAGAACGGCACGCAGGTATTTTGCTTGTGTCAGCTGTATTATTCTGTACCGGAATGGTGAGCGGTATTCTGCTGCTGGGATCATATGCGCTTAGTCCTGTGGCAGGCTGTATTTTAGAAAGTATCATGACTTATCAGATACTTGCCACCAAATGTCTGAAAGTTGAGAGCATGAAAGTATACGAACGTCTGCGGGAAGATGATCTTGCAGGCGCAAGAACTGCGGTGTCAATGATCGTTGGACGTGATACGCAAAATCTGGATACGGCGGGAGTTGCAAAAGCAGCTGTGGAGACGGTGGCAGAAAATACGTCGGACGGTGTGATCGCACCAATGATCTATTTAGCGATTGGGGGACCAATTTTAGGGTTTTTGTATAAGGCAGTCAATACGATGGATTCGATGGTGGGCTATAAAAATGACCGTTACCTGAACTTTGGAAGAACTGCGGCAAAACTCGATGACGCGGTGAATTATATTCCGGCACGGATCAGTGCGGCATTGATGATCGCAGCAGCTTATGGACCGGGAAAACAGTTTTCCGGGAAAGATGCTCTGCGTATTTTTATGCGTGACCGTTATAATCATGCAAGCCCAAATTCTGCCCAGACGGAGGCAGCCTGTGCCGGTGCGCTGCATCTTCGTTTGGCGGGGGACGCAAGTTATTTTGGAAAAATCGTCAAAAAACCATTTATCGGAGATGATATAAGACCTGTGGAAGCGGAAGATATCGTGCGGGTGAATGTGCTTTTGTACCGGAGTGCGGTGATCGGGGAGATTTTGTGCCTGCTTGGACTTTGGGGTGTAACATTGTTTGGGTGATGAAGTCAGAAATGAAGAAGGGGTGTATACAATACATGCAAAAAAGAATTTATCGAATGACGTTAATATTAATAGCAGGACTTTGTATTGGCTGTGGCAAAGAGAAAACAGAGAGTAATGAAATAAACACGGAGAGTGAAGTTTTCTGGTCAGAAGAACAAGCAGGCTCTGAAAGCAGAGAAAATAATGATGTTGAACAAAATGACGAACTGGAAATAGATTTTACACATGATTATTCGGAGGATATCAAAGCGGATGTTGATGATGTGGTATCACGCCAGGAATCCCTGCAGATAGAATTGGAAAACATTGAAAAGATTATAAAAAAGTACACCCCGTTAGCACAGGCAGCTGGGACTCAGGGAGAAATGAATCTGTCATCTAAATGGTTTTATGAAATATGGGATACGGAGTTGAACAGCCTTTGGAACAGATTTTGTGATTCTGCCGATTCGCAGACAAAGGAGAAGATTCTTGCAGAACAGAGGAACTGGATTGCTATGAAGGAAGAAGTAACATTATTGGATATCGGTTCTAGCGAGGAAAATGGCAGTATGTATCCGCTTCTCCAAAATTCGTATCTGGAGGAGATCACGAAAAACAGAGCTTATGTTATTGCAAATGAGTTGGCAAAGATCAGGGGTGAATCCTTTGTTATGCCAGAAAAATCAGAAAAGTATGGTTTGTTTGTAGACAATCAGGGAACCGGAAGTGTCTACAGTTCACTGATCACCAGACAGGGGTTAGAAGGAGATGATGAAGCAGTTATCTCCATTTACAGAGAAGGTGAGATGGAAGGAAACTTTGCTGACAATGGAAATGGAGAACTGGATTTCACATCAGATGATGGGAGTGTAAAAGGCATTATCAAAATCAATGGATGGGATGGCGCGAGTTTTAAAATTACTGAAATATCCGGAGAGTCTGTTTTCTCAGTAGGAGAAGAAGTTGAATTCCCGTTTGCATTTTGATAGTTAAGAAAGGTAGAATGCGATGAATAAAGACTGGTCAGAAAAAAACAGGGAAATACAAAAACTATTAAAACGGAAAGATACCTATAAAGAAGGTATCGATCAGCTGCTTGAATTTCGGCAGGAACTTTTTGAGCAGATCACGCAGATCGTAAATACATATCCGGCAGATGCTTTTTATGCAATGCCTTTTCCGAAAGCCAAAGGCTATCACAGTAAGACATTGGCTTATTCTATCTGGCATATTTTTAGGATAGAAGATATTGTTGCACATGAAATGGTAGCGGATGATGAACAGGTGTTTTTTCCGGAGACTGGCAGAGGAAAATCAGTTCTGCTATCATAACGACTGGCAATGAACTCGTTGGAGAGGAGATTTCTGATTTTTCCAGGCAGCTCGATGTTAAAAATCTGTACCAGTATGCAAAAAGTGTCATGGTGTCTACGGATGATATTCTAAAAGACCTGTCATATTCAGATCTGAAACGAATATTTCCGGATGACGTCAGAAAAAAATTATTGGAAACAGGCTGTGTAAGTACCCATGAAAGTGCGGTATGGCTGATCGATTATTGGTGTAATAAAAATGTATGTGGATTGATCAAAATGCCGTTTAGCAGACATTGGATCATGCATATTGAAGCGATGCAGCGGATCAAAAACCAGTTGTGTAAACTGGCGCGCAAGGGCGTGAATCCCATAGCATATTGTGGTTTTTCCTGTAACCATTGTTCCTTAGCGCAGTGGTGCGGTTCCTGCAGAACAGAGTATAATGTCTGTTCCTTTGCAACCTGTTCTGAAGATGGAAAATGCCCGAATGCTGTCTGCTGTCAGGGGAAAAATATTATTTTTCCAAAACACAGGAAATTTTAGGGCAGGATATGTACGAGGGACTCAAAATATTAGAGAGCATAAAATAGAATTTATATTATCCGGGAAACGATAGGGAATCAGCAGCATCCATAATAAACTGCATGAAAGTTTTTGCTGCTGCAGAAAGGGCACGTTTGTCTTTCATTACAAGTGCCATAGTCCGTAAAACCGGTTCCTGGATCGGACAGACTGCAACATTGTAAGCGGTTTTTTGCAACACTAATCTGGCTAGCAGCGAGTAACCGATTCCCTGTTCTACCATAGAAAGAATGGAGTAATCGTCATGCATGGACAGACGGATATTTGGGGAGAGACCAGCATTCCGGAAAGCCTCCAATGGTTCGCTGTGACAGCCTTCTTCCAGTAAAAGGTAAGGTTCCTTTTCAAGATCTTTTATTTTTGGATGATATCAGGCAGCCAGTGGCAGGAAACACTTGACACAGTACCAATACGGACAAGTCCATTGTCAAGATTTTTGATTTCATCTTCCAACTGTTGCAGTTCTTCATATTGCTGCACAGTTTTTTTGATTGTTGGAAAAAGACGTTCTCCTTCCGGAGTCAGCCGTACACCGTAACGGGAACGATACAGTAAAGTGATAGAAATTTCTTTTTCCAGAGAAGAGATCATCTGGCTGAGTGCCGGCTGGGTGTAGCCGAGAATTTCTGCGGCTTTTGTATAACTTCCGACTTCAACTACTTTGAGAAGTGCTTTATATCGATTCATGTTTTATCTCCTTCAAATAAGAAAAATGCATATTTGATTGTAAAATATTGATTTTATTTATTTGTATTTTCATAGTATCATAGGCATGTAAAGGATACAAGAAACAGGAGGGAAAACAGATGAAAATTGTGGATTATAAACCGGAATACAGAGAAGCATTTGTCCGTCTGAATACGGAATGGTTAAAACGTTTTTACTGGGTAGAATCCTTTGACCAGTATGCGATGGATCATGTGGAAGAATTGATCGTCCCTTTACAAACAGAATAAAAAAGCATATAATTCTTTTATAAAATATTTGATAAAAGAGGATAAGAAAACGGAAAATAAAGATAAAAGAAATATAGCGAGAAAAAAAATTATCAATTATGCGCTGAATCATCCGGTTACATCGAAAGCGGAACTCGCAAAAGAATTAAATCTGAGCATGCCGACGGTGTTGGCAAACGTAAATGACCTGTTGGAGAAAAGACTGTTAGAAGAAATAGGCGAGTATGCGTCGACAGGCGGACGGAAGGCAAAAAGCATAGGGATCAATAAGTCATACTGTCATGCAATGGGGCTTTTGATCACTGCAAACCATATCGAACTGGTACTGGTAAATCTTGGAGATGAGATCGTAAAAAAAGACCGTATCCGTATAAAATTTACGGCAGAATTATCCTACTGTATAGAGGTGGCACAAAAGGTTGAAACTTTTCTGGCAGACGAGTCTGCGAAGGAGACTCTGCTTGGCATCGGTATTGCGATCCCGGGAATTATCGATCAGAAAGAACGGATTGTTTTAAAATCCCATGCGTTAGGGATAGAGAACTACAGTCTTCGCTTTTTAGAACAGGCTCTGGGAATGCCGGTGTATTTTGAAAATGATGCCAATGCAGCCATGCTTGCAGAAAAAAAGCAGAAGTATCCCAATGCAATTTATCTGTCTTTGAACCATACATTAGGCGGCGCATTCTGCATAGATGGAAAGCTGTTTCGCGGGCAGAACCAGAAGGCAGGAGAGTTTGGTCATATGATACTTGTTCCCGGTGGAAAAAAATGTTATTGTGGCAAAGCAGGATGTGCGGATGCATATTGTGCTGCAAGTGTACTGACGGAAGATAACAGGCAGTCGCTGGATGCATTTATGGAAAATCTTGAAAGTGGAGATAAACAGGCTTTACAGACATGGAATGAGTATCTGGATCATCTTGCTGTTTTGATATCAAATCTTAGAATGGCATATGATATGGATATCATACTGGGTGGCGATGTCGGAGGTGTACTCTCAGATTATATGATACCTTTGGGAGAAAAAGTGATGGCATATAATGGCTTTGAACATGATGTCTCATATTTGAAAAATTGTTCATACAGAAAAGAAGCGTCGGCTGTTGGAGCCGCAAAATACTTTTTTACGGAACATATGATGGAAATGTAAATTTTTGTAGTGTGAAAACAGAGTGAAATGTGAGAAAAAAACGGAAAGGAAACGGTAAGTCAGGTTTCCTTTCCGTTTTTTTGTGCGTTGATTAGAAAATATATACAAAAAGCATCTCTGCAAATTGTGCAATGCGTAAAATTTGGAGAAATATATTGACAAATTGTGTTTACAGGATAATAATGTAATTACTTTAATAAAACATTTTATAAAAGATAAAATAAAACAATGTAAAAAAGGAGGAAACAATTATGTTACAGCAGGTAATGACAAATCCAGGAGAAATTATTTTCAGAGAGGTTCCGGTTCCGGAGGTGAAGGAAAATCAGGTATTGGTAAAGATTATGAATATTGGTGTCTGTGGATCAGATATTCATGTTTATCATGGAAAACATCCGTTTACAAAATATCCGGTAACACAGGGACATGAGGTTTCCGGTGAGATCACAGAACTTGGAAAAAATGTCACAGAGTTTCATGTTGGACAGAAGGTGACGATAGAGCCGCAGGTATATTGTGGACACTGCTATCCATGCCGTCATGGAAAGTATAATCTCTGTGAAGAGTTAAAAGTAATGGGATTTCAGACAACAGGAACTGCATCAGAGTATTTTGCAGTGGATGCATCGAAAGTAACACCGATTCCGGAGGATATGTCCTATGAAGAGGGAGCGATGATCGAACCGCTTGCAGTGGCAGTTCACGGTGTAAAACAGATGGGCGATGTGGCTGGCATGAATATTGCAGTCCTTGGCGCAGGACCAATCGGAAATCTTGTGGCACAGGCAGCAAAAGGAATGGGGGCAGCGAAAGTGATGATCACAGATATCAGTGATCTTAGACTGGCAAAGGCAGAAGAATGTGGGATTGATGTATGTGTGAATACCAGAAATAAAGACTTTGGTGAGGCAATGGTCGAGGCATTTGGACCGGATAAGGCGGATGTGATCTACGACTGTGCCGGAAATAATATCACAATGGGACAGGCAATCAAATATGCAAGGAAAGGGAGCACAATCGTACTGGTGGCTGTTTTTGCAGGAATGGCAGAAGTGGATCTTGCGGTGGCAAATGACCACGAACTTGACATTAAGAGCACGATGATGTACCGCCATGATGATTACATAGATGGAATCAGACTGGTAAATGAAGGCAAAGTTCATTTGCAACCGCTCATCTCAAAGACATTTGCCTTTAAAGATTATCTGAAGGCATATCAGTATATTGATGACAATCGCGAGACAACAATGAAAGTAATTATCAACGTCAGTGAAAAGTAAGGAGCGCATGTGGAAAATAAATATGGAATTGTCGGAGTTGCCCATGTCGGGCTTCCGACAAACGATTTACAGAAAACAGTTGAATTTTATAAGAGCCTTGGATTTGAAGTAATTATGCAGACTTATAATGAAAAAGCAGGGGAAAAAGTGGCATTTTTACAGATAAAAAATTACTGTATAGAGACTTTTGAAAATGGGCAGACGGCAATGTCAGATGGTGCATACCAGCATGTTGCACTTGATGTGGAAGACATTGAAAGTATGTATCAGAAAATCTGCAATGAAAAATACACAGTTATTACAGACGGAATCGAAGAACTGCCATTTTGGGAAAATGGTGTGAAGTTTTTTATGATTAAGGGACCAAATGAGGAAAAAATAGAGTTCTGTCAGAAACTCTGATAAAAACAGGAGGGACATATGGGAAGCGAAAACAAAAATGGAAAAGTACCGCTGGTCAGTAAGATCGCATATGGGTTTGGTGATGTTGGATGTAATTTCAGCTGGATGTTCGTCAGTAATTTTCTGATGATATTTTATACAGACGTGTTCGGAATCAGTATGGCGGCGGTGTCAGCACTTATGCTTTTTTCAAGATTCTGGGATGCAATCAATGATCCAATCGTCGGGGGACTTGCGGATAAAACAAAATCGAGATGGGGACGGTACCGTCCATGGCTGTTAGTAGCGGCACCAATTACAGCGATTCTTCTTGTCATGACATTTTGGGCAAGACCTGACTGGCCGCAGAATGGAAAGATTATTTATATGGTAATTACATACTGTCTGCTGGTTTTGGGGTATACCTGTGTGAATATTCCATATGGAACCTTGTGTGGTGCTATGACACAGGATATTGATGAACGTGCAAAAATAAATACATCCCGTTCGGTTGCAGCGATGATTGCAATTGGTGTGTTAAATATTATCACAGTTCCACTGATCAGCAAATTCGGCAGTCACAGTGCAAAGACAGGATATCTGACGGTTGCGGTCATATATGGATGTATTTTTACAGCCTGTCATTTCTTCTGCTTTGCGAAGACGAAAGAGGCAGTGATTACTCCGGAAAAAGAAAAAATTTCTGTAAAGGTTCAATTGAAAGCAGTCATGCAGAACAGACCATATCTTCTTGCATTGGCAGGACAGATATTATTTGGATTTACGTTATATGGTAGAAACGCAGATATTCTGTATTATTTTACATATGTGGAAGGGAATGCCGCCTACTACACAACTTATTCGATGTGCATCATTATTCCTTCTATCATCGGGGCAGCCTGTTTTCAACCAGTATTCCGCAAGCTGAATAACAAAGGAAGAACAGCATCTCTCTTTGCTTTATTTACAGGAATTTCCATGCTGACTATGTTTTTCTTTAATGCCAAAGAATCACCAGCCATTTTTTATGCTTTATCTGGTCTGACACAGTTTTTCTTCTCTGGATTTAATACCGCAATCTATGCAATTATTCCAGACTGCGTGGAATATGGGGAATGGAAAACCGGACTTAGAAATGACGGTTTTCAGTATGCATTTATTTCGCTTGGAAATAAAATCGGAATGGCAGTTGGAACGTCACTTTTGGCAGGATTACTTGGAAAATATGGTTATATTGCAAATCAGACACAGAATGAGGCTGTACTCTCGATTATGAAACATGCATTTACTACAATTCCTGGTGTACTCTGGATTGTGACGGCAGTTGTATTATTTTTCTACCGGTTAAATAAAAAACGTTATAACGAGATTGTGGAGGAACTGAAATATGGAAGAAAAGGTTGATATCGTGGCATTGGGAGAATTGCTGATCGATTTTACGGAAGCAGGATACAGTCAGGATGGAAGGAAGCTGTTTGAGCAGAATCCCGGCGGTGCTCCGGCAAATCTTCTGACAGTTGCAAGCCATTTTGGGTATCGTACCGCTTTTATTGGAAAAGTTGGGACGGATATGCATGGTAAATTTTTAAAGAAGACACTGCAAAAAGAAAGGATCAATACAGATGCTATCGTCGAAGATCCGGATTATTTTACAACACTGGCATTTGTGGAAAGCGGTGAAAATGGAGAACGGAATTTTTCTTTTGCAAGAAAACCGGGTGCAGATACACAGTTAAAAAAAGAAGAACTGGATCAGACATTAATTTCAGGTTGTAGAGTTTTTCATTTTGGATCATTATCGCTGACAGATGAACCGGCAGAAAGTACAACGATCGAAGCGGTAAAAATGGCAAAAGCAGCGGGTGTACTTATTTCCTACGATCCGAATTACCGTCCGTCTCTTTGGAAAAGCAAAGAGTGTGCAGTGAAAAAAATGAGATCTGTCATAGAACTGGTAGATGTCATGAAGGTATCGGATGAAGAGAGTATTCTCCTGACAGGGGCAAAAAGTTATGAGCAGGCTGCAGAAGAACTTCTTGCCATGGGACCGAAGCTGGTTGCCGTTACATTGGGAGAACAGGGTGTTCTTATGGCAACAAAAAACAGAAAAGAAATCATCAAAGCATTTCAGACCAATGCAGTCGATACGACCGGAGCGGGTGATTCCTTCTGGGGAGGCGTATTATGCAGTATCCTTTCTGTGAATAAGCCTGTCGAAAACATGGAATGGGAAGACATTAAAAAGTGTGCTGTTTTGGGAAATGCAATTGCCGGATTGTGTGTGCAAAAGAGAGGTGGAATTCCTGCGATTCCGACGAAAGAGGCAGTGTTTGAATTTATGCAGAAATAATAAATGTATAACACAAACTTAGAGTGTGTCAAAACTCCTTTGGTATGATAGGGCACAGATCTTTTTGTGCTACAGTCAGACATCCATACTCCATTATTTTTGGAATATGGATGTTTTTGTTTTGTGACCGGTCAGAAAGACAGGCGTGCAGGAACTGGATGCCGGAGTGTCACTTGTGGTTCTGACATTTGCAAATGTAGCGACAGCGATTTTAGCAGTATGTATTATCCGGAAAACTATAGTAAAATCATCCACACCAGCATAGACGCGATTGCGGCGATGTGCAGTGTGCCGATGATCCGGAAAGGAAATAAGATGATAAATACCGGCAATATCGTAAAGATCGCAGCCCACAGAGGGAATCCTGCAGTGCCGGATAGGATGGCGGCGATCAGTGCGATAATAAACACGATATATCCGGCATAACAGATCCGGGTGATGGGGGCGCTGTTGTACAGATCTATCATCAGGGATTTTGCCCGCTCATTTCTGCCAAGTTTTAAAAATACATATTCTGCGAAACCATATTTTACATGATGGGCGATGCCGACTGTGATAAACAGGACGATTGCCACAAACATAATGGAACCGTACAGTTTTGAACGTCCGTACATATAAGCAGTGATGGAAAAATATCCAAGAAACTGAAACATTAATGAAAATGCGCCGAGGATGGCAGAACGCATGGGAACCTTTTCCGATACCCCTTCCATCAGTTTTGCCATTTTTCCTTCCCTGCCGATATCTTTCAGATCTTCCAGTCTCAATGTCCCGTTTGGGAATATACTTAAAATGCGGTCACAGTACATATTTATCGCGTGACCGATAATCCCGGAACAAAGCATGATTTTTAAAAGCATCAGACTCATAAAATCCCCTCCTGTCAGAAATGGTTAGTTGTTAATTTTGGGTTAATGCAAACTAACTCGACTGTCAAGAGGGGACGGGGGTGCTGATTGACATTTTAAAACAGATGAAGCATACTTCACATGAAGAGAACTTCATAAAACATATGCATCGTATATATATGAGGAGTGATGATGAAAAATAAGATAAAAGAACATGGAGGAAAGAAAAAATGAATACATATAATGCTATTGTCACTAGAAGAAGCTCAAGAAAATATCTGGATAAACCAGTAGAACAGGAATTGTTAGAAAAAGTCATTGAGGCTGGAAAATATGCGCCGAGTGGAGGTATATATGAGTTATACAAATTTTATGAAAGCAATGGAACTGGCACCTAAATGTGAATTTTATACTACAGCAGGTGGAAAAACCGAAGAAGAAATTAGAAGGTCAGAACAAATACTTGACATAAGATTTTCAAATCAAAGTAGAGAATTTTATGAAAAATATGGATACTTGTCATTCTATGGGAACGAAATTTTTGGAATTGACCCAGATGATGACTCTGGAATATTGGAGGGAAATTCTGTTGCTTATGCACTGAATGACAGGGAGGAATACAATTTACCTAAGGAATGGATACCTATCTACGATTTTGAAGATGGAAATATGGCATACTTAGATTATTCTTGTTTAAACGGGCAAAAAGAACCCAGAGTTATCATGGCATTTTATAATGGTAAGAAATATGAGGTTGTTGAAACATTAGCAGAAGATTTTGGGGATTTTGTTTTGGGATTAGTGCAGGAACAAACAGAAGAGTAAAACTACAAAGATATAACTTTTAAGGATATGCAAAACAATCAATGAGTATTACTTTTTTAGATTTAAAATGCATTGTTTTATGGCACCTGGTGCTTTGGAGAATTTATGAATATTGAGATACCACCGATTTATGAGGAAGATATCATTGAATTTGCGCAACGAAAGGGAGATGTTGTATTTAAATATTATGATCATGATAATATTTTTGAAATAGTATTTAACAGTGTCTATGTATTTGATTTCGTTGAATTTGACTATATTAACGAAACGGGGTGGAAATTCGGATTAGAATTACAAAGTAATTCAGTGTACATTGAAAAAATAATTCGTAATATGTCAAAAGAAAAATTACAAAGAGCTTTTGGAGGAGAGTACAAAAAAATACAACATTATAAATTGGTGATTGATGATATTGGAATGTATAATATTATTTGTAAAGACATTGCCTTAAAAGCAGTTTCGTCATAATTCTAATGTTGGATGCATTGTTTGCGAAACATAAATAGTTTACATACTTAGTGGGGATCAGCTATGGAGATTAATTTAGGGATCCTTCTAGGATGATAAAACCTTTAAGGATAGAAAGTCCGGCTATAAAGACAGCGGAGTAGGTAATGGGAATGATTCTTGGACAAGTTATGAGAGTGGTAGTAATACTGTCAATCCTAAAGATGTTAACTTTATGCGATGGCACAGGACCTGTCAGACGTAAGAAAGCAGCTTGTAGAAATGCAGGAGCAGAGGGAGATAATATCATTGACATATTAAATATAAAAAAATATAATAAACTCGTAAGTTGAAAACTCATAAGTTGATAAAGAGGTGATTTTATGTTTTATTGCAGAGAAAGAGAACTGCGAGATTTGAATAAACGATACAACCGGGGAGAATTTGAGTGTATCGTAATTTATGGACGTCGCCGTGTGGGAAAGACTGCTCTCATTAACGAATTTTGCAAAGATAAGCCTACTATTTTCTTTTCTGCTCTTAATGCATCCGAACAAGAGAATCTTGAGGCATTTTCAAAAGCAATTTGTGAAAAAGAACATCCGGGTACAGATTTAGCACCAGTCTACCCTTCGTTTGATGCAGCACTTACCCAAATTACACAGATGGCAGAAAACGAGAGATTAGTGCTTGTAATTGATGAATATCCATATCTTGCAAAAGCAAGTAAGTCTATTTCATCCAGATTACAGCATATCATTGACCATATTTGGAAAAATGGACAGCTATTTTTGATTTTATGTGGTTCGTCCATGAGTTTTATGGAATATCAGGTTTTAGGTTATGAAAGCCCTCTGTACGGACGACGTACCGGACAGTTTAAGATACAGGCATTATCCTATAAGGAAGTTAGAGAATTTAATCCAACGCTTAAAACAGAGCAGCAGGCTTTTGTGTATGGTATTACTGGCGGCATACCACACTATATCAATAAACTTGCTGTTGAAGATGATGTGGATGAAGCATTAAAAGAAAATCTTTTTAATACATCAAGCTATCTATTTGAGGAGCCGGAAAATCTATTGAAGCAGGAGCTGCGAGAGCCAGCAATTTATAATTCAGTGATTACAGCAGTAGCAAGTGGAGCATCACGTTCCAATGAAATTGCAACTAAAGTAGGAATAGAAGCACCGATTTGTGCGAAATATCTGAAAGTGTTATTAGACCTTGGTATTCTGATAAAGAAAACTCCAATTACTGAGAAACCGGGAAAGAAGACGGTATATGCTATTGGAGATAACTTCTTTAAATTCTGGTACCGTTTTGTACCACAGAATACTTCGTCCATCAGTGCAGGAAGAATAGAGCATATATATGATTCTGTTATCAAAAAGCATTATGCCGATTATATGGGACATGTCTTTGAGCAGATGTGTAGAGAATATTTGTTTTTATATGCAGAAGATGTGCCTATTCTGTTGTCTGACATTGGTCAGTGGTGGGGAACGGATTCAAAGCGTAAAAAAGAAGTAGAAATAGACATTGTTGGAACTCCGGCAGAAGGAAATGAATATATTATTGGTTCATGTAAGTACAAGAATGAACCGGTTGGTGTAGATGAATTGGAACTTATCAAGGAGTATGCAGAAGTTTTTGGAAAAGGAAAGAAATATCACTACTATATTTTTTCAAAAGGTGGTTTTACAAACGGTCTAATGGAACTTGCAGAAAAAGGTGAAGTAAGACTGGTTTCGTTGGAGGATATGTATAAGTAAGTAGAAGGGGGCATGTTCTATCATTATATGAAATGCAGATTTATTATGTCATGTTAAGAAATGAAAAGACTGCAATCACACAAAAAGATTTATGCCTGGAACTGGATGCACTGTCTGCGATCAACATTACGATGTCGATGATCTATCTGGCATCTGCGTTTGGAATGATGTTTGGCAGTGGAGGAAATGCGCTGGTAGTACGAAAATTAGGCGAAGGGAAACAAAGAGAAGCGAAAGAAGATTGATTTCTCATTGCTGATGGCGACAGCTTTTCTGTTTAGTGTGACGCTGGCAGTCTTATGTTTTTTGTTTTTAAATCCACTGTGCCATTTCCTTGGTTCTGATGCGGCATTGCTGCCTTACTGCAGACAGTACATGATCCCGGTGCTGATATTGCCAAATCTGCTTGGAATGGACGGCGTCTGGCTGTCGATTACAACTGGCGAGATACTTAGTATGATCATGAGTATTTACTATTTTATGAAATACAAAAAAATCTGGAGTGAGAAGTAAAAAAATTTCGTTGATGAATCGAATCAGAAAAAAGCTTTTTCCTGTGCAAAGTAAGAAAAAATAAATTGACACACAAAAATAGATGTACTATCATCGAGTTAGATGTAGGTACATCTATTTTTACATGCTAATTGGAAAGTCATAGGTTAGATTTCAATTTTCAGAGATATTTAGGAGTGGAGATTGCGATGGACGAGTCAGGAAGAAAAATCACAAAGATCGCGCGGGAAGCAGGGAAGTTTACACTTAAGATGATGAAAGAGGAAGAAATCGGAACGGCGGAATTTGATTTTATCCATTTCATCCGGCACAATCCCGGTGTCACACAGGCGAAAGTCAGAGAGCAGTTAAAGATTGACAAAGGGGCTGCCGCAAGGCGGGCGGCTAATTTAGAGAGTAAAGGCTATCTTTACCGGAAACCGAATCCGGAAGATGGCAGGAGCCAGCTTTTGTATGCGACAGAGAAAGCGGAACAGTTAAAAAATTCAAAAGCGTCTATTGAGAGAGTGTTTTATGAATGGCTTTTAGCGGAACTGCCGGAAGAGGAAAAAGCGGCATTTCTTGAGACGCTAGATAAACTTTACTGGCGGTCGAAGGAACAGCGCAGAGCAGAGTTTAAAGACGTATCGCAGCTTGTGGAACCAGGAGAAAATGAGGGATCAGAAACGGATGGTGAGACAGATGCGTGATAATTATGACAGAAAAAATACTGGAAATGAAAAAGAAAAATTTGAGGCAGACCGTGTGATTTCCTATTTTAAAATGGAGTGGAAAGTTCTTCTTGCGGTGACGGTCTCCGGGCTGATCTACAATTTAGGACTTCTCGCAGGACCATGGTTTGAAGGAAAAATGGCGGGCTGTCTGGTGGATATCCTTGGCGGCAGGGCAGGATTTCCGGACATGGGAAAACTGGTCGCAGCTTATGTGATCGCGATCGCAGTGGTGCAGAGTTGTAGATATATCAAGCGTTTTTATGTGAGACGTTTTGCAAACAATGTCAACCGGCGTATGAAACATGTTCTGTATGACAGTCTTGTGCATAAGAGCAGGGCAGAATTAGAGGAGGAAGGTGCCGGAAATGTCATGACAAAAGCAATCCTGGATGTGGATGACTGTGCGGAGGGCATGCGGAAATTTACGACGGAAATCTTTGATACCGGGGTAGCTTTGCTTGCGTATGCCGGGATGCTTCTTTTTTATGACTGGAAACTTGCCGTATTAAGTATGCTGTTCCCGCCGGTTTCTTATTTTCTGGCAGAAAAGATGAAGGGGATTGTGCAGCGGACAGGAGCGGTTTATAAAGAGCAGTCCGGGATTTTGAGTGTAGCTACGTTAGACCGTGCATCCAATGCGGTTACTTACCGTGTCTATGGCTGTGAGCAGGAACGAAAAGATGCATATGAAAAAAATCTTTCCGCTTACGAAAAATCTGCGGTGCGGGCAAATATATGGAGTGCGGCATTCCCACCGATCTATCGTGTCATCTCGATGGCGGGTGTTATTTTCATCTTATATTTTGGAAGTAAAAATGTGCTTGGAAATGGCTGGAGAGTTTGGGATGTTGCGGCATTTACCACATTTCTCACCTGCTTTACCAAACTTTCGGTAAAATCTTCAAGTGCAGCAAAACTTTTTAATGCAGTCCATAAGGCACAGGTTTCCTGGAAGAGAATCAAACCGCTTATGATATGTGTGGAACATGAAAGTGAAAGTAAAGTGCAAAAGCCGGGCGGACTGGAGGTTTCCAATTTAGGCTTTGCATATCCGGGCAGCACAAAGATCTATGAAGATATCACATTTTCGGCAGAACCGGGGCAGATCATCGGCGTTACCGGTGCGGTCGCGTCCGGCAAATCTACCTTTGGCAAGACATTTCTGTGCGAATATCCTTATGAGGGAAGCATCCGTTTTGCGGGCAGAGAGTTAAAACAGATGGAAAATAGTATGCTGACAGGAACCATTGGCTATTTAGGACACGATCCGGAATTATTTGACGACAGCATAAAAAATAATATCCTGATGGGGGAAAATGAGAATGCAGAAACATACCTGAAAGCGGTATGTTTTGACAAAGAAGTTACAGAGATGGAACAGGGAATTGATACGGTTGTGGGAAACGGAGGCGTCAGACTTTCCGGTGGACAGGCGAAGCGTCTAGCACTTGCAAGAACTTTGTGCCATAAAAGACCGGTACTGATCTTAGATGATCCGTTTTCTGCACTTGACCGGAATACCGAGCGGGAAGTGTATGATAACTTAAAAGTGATGGCGTCAGACAGTATCGTGATCCTGTTATCCCACAGACTTTACCTTTTCCCGGAAATGGATCAGGTGATCTGGATGGAGCACGGGCATGCGGCGGTCGGCACGCATGAGGAAATCATGGAAAAGTATCCGGAATACGCAAAACTCTATGAGGAGCAGACGAAGGGCAGTACGGCGGAGAAAGTAAATGCGGGAAAAGAAAATCTTCCGGCAGAAAAAACGTACCAAACAAAAAAAGCAGTGACACAAAGGAATAAGTTAAAGCAGAACAATGCCGGAAAGAAAGGGGGCGGGCAGAATGCATAACGAAACACATAATGAAACGCATAACGAAATGCATAGCAGTAAAAATGTAGGCAGTGTGATGTGGCAGACGGTAAAAAAACAAAAGTGGCTTTCCGCAGGAATTGTGTGTGCAGTGGCCGGTGCGATTCTGACAGCACTCCTGCCTCCACTTATTCTTGGAACTATTATTGATACCATGACAGCGGGAAATGTGGTATCATTTTATCTGATTATATCTTATTTTGGATTTACGTTGCTCACAGGTGCACTGGAAAGTTCAAGAGAAGGACTGCTGATCGTGTTTGGGCAGAAGATCACGCATGCATTGAGAAGCAGTCTGATGGACAAATATACAGATATGACAGCGGATGCGCTGACACATCAGGAGCCGGGGGCTGTTGTTTCTAGATTTGTCGGGGATGTCGATACGGTAGAGAATCTGTTTACGTCAGGCATCATCAGCATGTTTGCCGATGCGTGCAAGATCATTAGTATTCTTGCAGTCATCTGGTTTCGGAATAAGGGGCTTGCCATTGTACTTTTCGTATTGCTTCCGTTTCTGTTCTGGTTTACACGCATTGTGCAGAAAAATATGCTGACTGCACAGATTGAAAACCGGCGCGCCGTCAGCCGAGCCTCCGGTCATGTGCCGCAGACACTTCACAATATAAGAACGATTCGGAGCCTTGGCAGGGAAAACTATATGGCAGAGCGCTATGATACCTATATTGGAGAGAGTTACCGTGCCATGGAGAAAACCAATTTTTATGATGCAATCTATTCGCCGGTCATTCTGATTCTAAATGCGGTAGTTGTGGCAGTTGTCATGCTATTCTCGGCATCCGGTAATGCAAATGTATTAAATTTATTTGGAATGTCGGCTGGTACGGCAGTCGCGGTCATGAACTATATTTCGCAGATTTTTTCACCGGTGGAGAGCCTTGGAATGGAAATCCAGACTATACAGTCTGCCGTGGCTGGTGTGCACAGGATTAATGAATTTTTCAATCTGGAAGAATTACCGGAAAAGGCCGGTTATAAAAAAGAAAATCCCCAAAAAACTGACACAGCGTTTGTGGAGTTTCGGAATGTGACATTTGCCTACGAAGAACAAAATGTGTTAAATGGTCTCAGTTTTCAGGTAAAAGAAGGAGAACAGGTTACACTTTCCGGTCGTACCGGTGCGGGAAAAAGTACGATATTCAAGCTGTTACTGGGGCTTTATG
Source organism: Roseburia sp. (assembly GCA_003483745.1). Classification (GTDB taxonomy): domain Bacteria; phylum Bacillota; class Clostridia; order Lachnospirales; family Lachnospiraceae; genus Roseburia. Next base: position 68,732 of record DMYD01000057.1, read on the forward strand.
AGCCAAAGGAGGGCAGTGTGCTGATTCAGGGAAACCCGGCGAAAGATATCCCGGACGAAGAAAAACGGCACCTTTTCGGTTATGTGGAGCAGTCTTTCCATATGGTTCCGGGTACAGTAAAAGAGCAGATTACATTGTATGATCCGTCCATTACCATGGAGGATGTTTGTGCAGCAGCAAAGATGACAGGGCTTTCCGATACGATCATGAGTTTAGAAAACGGGTACGATACGCCATGTTCCGATGAAATCTTTTCACAGGGACAGTGGCAGCTGTTATCGATCGCCCGCGCGGCGGCTGCAAAACCGAAACTGCTTCTTTTAGATGAGATTACAGCAAATCTGGACGCACAGACTGAAAAAGAAGTTTTGCAGGCATTAAAACGGGTAAGTGAGAACCGGACGGTGATTTCCATCTCACACAGGGTGAATGCGACGACTGGCAGGGTGATTCAAATATGAAAACGTAAAATGTATGTTCTGCCAACATTTTGGAATCTGGATCTTATGATGTTGGGGGCAGTCAGTCAAACATCGCTGTCGGCGGTCTCGCTTGCGGGGCGGGTGCAGATCATCTGGAAAAAAATGTTTGTTCCCGCAGACCGGCTGCTCACAAAGGATTTCTGGCAGCGTTTGCCTTAAAACTCCCGGTCATGGTGGTATACTGCATTGTCAATCTGGATGAGATCGTGAAGATACCGGCGGTTTATCTGCATTATAAAAAGTATATCTGGGTGAGAAATATCACAAGGGAGGAAGATTAAGAGAGAAAAATCCAGTCTTGACATTTTGGAAAAATACTATATAATTACTTCAAAAATGAACAATACAAAAAAGAAGTAAATGGAGGCGGATCATGATAAATATGAGTATTGAATTTGCCCACAAAATGTCACTGGCGTACAGTGCGACCTGCAAGACACTCTGCAGGGAACTGAAACTGCCACAGACTGCGTTTGATATCCTGATGTTTCTGGCAAATAACCCGGATTATAAAACGGCGAGTGATATTGTGGAAGTACGGAAAATAAAGGCGAACCTTGTCTCTGTCAATGTTGAGAAGTTGGTGCGGGATGGATACCTTGAGAGGAAAGCAGTGGAGGGTGATCGGAGAAAAGTCGAGCTGATCTGCACGAAAAAAGCAGATCCTGTGATCGAAAACGGGAAAAAACTGCAGCAGAATTTTGTGGAACAGATACTGTCTGGCGTGGATGAGGAGAAACGGAAAAAGATGGCAGAGATCCTCAACCAGATGGAAAAGAATCTGGATGAAATGCTGAAAGGGGAGCACTGACATGAACATGTTACTTACAATAATCGTTACTTTTTTTGCAGGTATGGGGGCAGGGCTTGGAACCGGTTTTGCGGGAATGAGCGCCGCGGCGGTCATCAGTCCAATGCTGATCACATTTCTAGGGATGGATCCGTATATGGCGGTGGGAATCGCATTATCCTCGGACGTGCTTGCAAGTGCGGTGTCGGCGTATACATACGGAAAAAATAAAAATCTCGATATCCGAAACGGTATCATCATGATGGTGAGCGTACTTTTATTTACCGTTGTGGGAAGCTATGTGTCAAGTCTGGTCCCATCTGCGACCATGGGGAACTTTTCCGTCTTTATGACATTTCTTTTAGGAATTAAATTTATCGTGCGCCCGGTCATGACCACAAAAGAGGCGATGCAGGGAGTGTCAGCAAAGAAGCGGGCAGTGCAGTCTGTTGTATGCGGTATCCTCATTGGATTTATCTGTGGTTTTATCGGCGCAGGCGGCGGTATGATGATGCTTCTGATCCTGACCTCTGTGCTTGGATATGAATTAAAGACAGCCGTTGGAACGAGTGTGTTTATCATGACTTTTACAGCTCTTACAGGAGCAGCTTCGCACTTTGCAATCGGTGGTGCGCCGGACCGGACTGTATTGATCTTATGTGTTGTATTCACACTGATCTGGGCAAGGATCGCGGCTGTTTTTGCAAACAAAGCAGCACCGAAGACATTGAATCGTGCAACGGGTGTGATACTGGTTATTTTAGGACTTGTGATAATGCTTTTTTAAGACGGTACTCCCTTGGACTGCATCCGGTTTTTCTTTTTAAAAATAATTGGTTTGTCATGGGTGAAAGTTGTGATACAATAAAGACTGCCGGGCGCAAGAGAGTCAATATGCCTGCATATAACATTTGTGATTGGGAAAAAACATGATTTTCAATAAGAGAAATATACCGATATTAGATCCGGAGATTCCTTTTAGATCTTAAAAAAATATTAGAGATTTAAAAGGAGAATAAAAATTGAATAATCCAATAAAGGCACTGTCGAAAAGAGAATGGATCCTTTGGATGGGATCGCTTGCGATTGTGTTTATTTCAAATGTTGCAACGACGATTTATCTGATTCTTGCAAAACTTAATACACCGAATATCGTATTTAGTACGATCTCGATTATCACAAGTTTTTTGCAACCTCGCTCACCATGCTCAGACATAGAATCATATGATAAAAATAAAACATTAGTTTTCATATCTCTTTATATATGGTAAAATAGCCATGGTTAGAAAAAGCTAACTATGGCTATTTGTTTTATGATAATTTTTTTGTGATAAATGTATCAGAAAGAGAGGATTATTATGGGAATGACGTCAAAAGAATACAAGGAAATGTCTGTAAAGGAGTTTACAAAAGCTGCCAGAGTCTATGATTCCGGTCATGCAGGAATTTATGAAATGTGCAAATATGATTATCCGAAGATACTTTCCGCGTTGAAAGACAGAAAATTTACGGATTTGCTTGACTGTGGGTGTGGTACCGGACCGATGATTGAGATTTTATGTGAGAAGTACCCGGATAAGCATTATACAGGACTGGATCTGACACCGGGAATGATTGAAAAAGCGAAAGAAAAGAAACTGCACAATGTTGAATTTGTCGTGGGGGACTGTGAGAATCTGCCGTTCCCGGATGGTTCATTCGATGTTGTGATCTGCACGAACAGTTTTCATCATTATCCCGATCCGCAGGCGTTCTTTGACAGTGTGCACAGGGTATTAAGAAAAAACGGATGCCTGATTTTGAGGGATTACACATCTTCAGATATTATAGTGTGGCTGATGAACTACATTGAACTTCCGCTTGCGCGTCTCTGTGGACATGGAGATGTAAAAATCTATAAGAAGCAGGAGTATCTGGATATGGTAAAAAAAGCCGGATTTACGGCAGTGACAGTCAATTCGGAGAAAAAGATGCGGTGTCATCTGACTGCCGAAAAATAGGATTGAAAATCTACATGTAAAATGCTACAGTACGATTAATGCGAAGAAGTGAAATAGTAATCATGGAAAGTGTTCAGAGAGAAGACAAAAAGGTGCGAGTCTTTCACGGAACATGATGAACCGGTCATGGAGCTGCATACCGAATGTGATTTATTAGGCTATGCCGGGTTCTCCCGTTACAGAGATAAGGTATCAATGAAAATTTGTACCGGAGTGCAGGAACATCCTGAAGTTAGGTGGTACCGCGGATTAAAGAAATTCGTCCTAAGTTGTATTTTGATACAGCTTGGGACTTTTTTTAATTTATAGGATTCTATTATGAAGAGGCATACAATGAAATTAGAAAAATTAATCGGAGAGCGTTTTCGTGAGAGACCGGCAGACTGTGTGATTGACAGTCATGCCCTGATGGTAAAAGGCGGTTATATGAAATACATGGCAAATGGTATTTACTCTTCTTACCTTCCGCTCAAACGGATCACGCGCAAGATTGAGTAGATCCTGCGTGAGGAAATGGATAAACTAGACGGACAGGAAGTATCATTTCCTGTCGTGATGCCGGCGTCGCTGTGGGAGGAAGCCTTTCCCATGAATTTATGCTTCTTACGCCGGTTGGAGAAGATTCTATCGTATTGTGTGATGAATGTGATTTTCGCGCAAAGAAAATTCGGATGATACTTATGTGGTCGTATTTATCCGGGGGAATCTTGAAATTAACGAGACAAAACTGGTCAACTATTTAAAAGATGAGATACATCCGGCTGTGATTACGGAAGAATGTGGATTAAATGCAGGTTATATCGGACCGGTTGGATTGAAAATAAATGGGGATTCCATTGTTTTATATGACAGATCACTCGAAAACAGAAATAACCTTTCCTGTGGTGCAAATGAGGACGAGTACCATTACAAGGGACTTGATATGCAAAGAGATGTGCCGGATGCAAAATATCATGATTTTGCAAAGGCATATGAAGGTGGTATCTGCCCGAAATGCGGGAAAAAGACGATCCGTATTTCCAGAGGAATCGAGGTCGGAAACATCTTCCAGCTCGGAGACAAATATACGAAAGCTATGAACATGACCTATGTGGATCAGAATGGGGAGAGCAAAACACCGATCATGGGCTGCTAGGCATTCCGCTCCGTGTCATTGTGAGCCCAAGAAATATCAAACAGGGAGTCGTCGAGGTGGTTTCCCGTGACAAGACGCTTCAGACACAGATAAAGATGGAAGAAGCGGCAGAGCAGATAACGAATTATCTGTGATAAGGGAGGAAAACCATGGAAATAAAAAGCATACTGCTCAAAGACACAACAAGAGAGGAAAGAATCCGTATTGTACAGGAAGGACTGAACCAGTGTGGCAGAGCTTGTGATTTCTGCAATGGCTGCGACAATTTAGGCGGAGGCTCTGTCGATGCATTTTATGAGCCATACATCAATGGCGAAAAGGAACTGCGCGAGATCAATGAAGAATACAGAAGCAATTCCGGTCTGGTAAAGTAGGTGCAGTATGAGACCGCCAGAGATAGCATCCTCCACAGAAGAGGAAAGAAGACAATATATCAAAGATACCTTTCCGTGTATTGCAGACTGCGATATGTGTGGACTTTGCACCGTATTTAAGGGCAAAGATCCGGAACTTGCATATGCAGATCATATCAGAGGAAAACGAAGTTATCTGGAGGTAGCTGCGGAGTACAGGTAGATAGCTGCCGAAAGAATAAAGAAATGATTTAAGGTGTATGGAATGTATAAAAATGCAAACCATACACCTTTTTTAATTAAATAAAATGGCAGAAATGACGATATTAACAGAAGAAACATTGATGTTGAAGATTTGTAATACCGGGGGTAAAAATGAGTTACACGATCAATTTTTCAAAACAATTGTCTGGGATTTTACATCCGAATCCGAATATGTTAAAGAGCACGAAAGAAAAAATGGAGAGACAGTCAGAGCGGGACAACAGGGTTGCATTTTTTGAGGCACAGAAAGAAAATCTGAAAAATATGAAAACCGAAACGCTAGAGGACATTGCCAAAAAACTGGAAATGTATCATACCTATGAGGATGAGATCGCTGCGGCAAAGCAGGAGTATAACAACTCGCAGATGTTCCATATCATGGACGAGGCGGAGGAAGAGGCTGAGAAACGAGCCAAAGAGGCAGAGAAGAATAAGCCAAAGACCGAGAAAGAAAGAAAAGAAGACACCATGGATGAGGCACTTGGAACAGACGATGACAAGGGAATGCTAACGGAAAGTTTAAGCGAAAAATATGCAAAGCTTTTAAAAGAAAAATCAGAGGAGATCTTTACAAAGATCAAAAATGGTGAAACGGAAAATTCCTATCAGATCGGTTCACAGTCCTTTACAGAGAAAGAGTGGGATGAATTTCTCAGCAAATTCGATTCCTTAGAAGATGCGATTCGGAAACTGATGGAGGAAGAACAGGAAAAAAGAGCGGCAGAAGAGCTGGAAAAGGAGAAGGAAGGTGATCTGCTCACGGCAGATTCCACATCCTGTACATATCCCGCCGGTCAGCCGGATGAAGAGGATATCCGATATATCACCTGGTATACCGAGAATGGTATTTTCTGTCGGAAAGTGGGACAGACAGAAGGCTATGAGTGGTCCATTTCTTTTGAAAACAGGGAACAGTATGAAAAGGTCATGTCATTGATCGGTCAGTTTCCGTCCGACTGGAATCTGCGTTTCGCAGCGCATGAAAATTTCTGGAGAGATTTTTTAGACGATAAGATCGACAAGGATGATTTTATGGATTTTATGCGCGGTACCAGTCAGGGTGTTCCTGATTTTTCCATTACCGATGGAGAGTCTGTGTATGTAGATATGGAAAAAATGAAGTGGGCAGAATATTGTTAAACAGGATATGATCAGTGCCGTCTGTAACACAAAAAATTGTGTACAGACGGCACTTTGTGTTATACTCTGAATACGAATGATATATTTGAAATGACAAATCATCTAATGTCCGAAAATAAAAGAACAGATCATAGAAAGTGAGAAATAAAGGAATGCAGTACCACGGAGGAGACATATACCGCAATCAGATAAGACTGGATTTTTCGGTGAACACCAATCCGCTTGGAATGCCGGATTCGGTAAGGGAAGCCCTTCATCAGGCGGTGGAGGAGGCGGAACATTATCCTGATATCCATGCACAGGAACTTACCAAGGCAGTTGCAGAACGATTGAGTATATCAGAAAAACGGCTTGTGTTTGGAAATGGTGCATCAGAATTGTTCCATGCCGTTTTACACGCAGTAAAACCATCGAAAATACTAATCCCGGTGCCATCCTTTTTAGGATATGAAGAGGCGGCAAAGGCGCTGGACTGTGAAGTTATTTTTTATGAGATGAAAAAAGAGGAAAAATTCAGCCTGACCGAACGGATCCTTGATACGTTAGACGAGAGCATTTCTCTGGTATTTTTGGCAAATCCAAATAATCCGGTCGGAAATCTGGTTGAGCCGGAACTGATTTTTAAAATTGCAGAAAAATGCAGACAGTGTGACATTACGCTGGTGCTGGATGAGTGTTTTATGGAACTGACCGGAAAAGAAATGACACATTCCTTTTTAAACCAGTTAGATGAATTTCCGAATGTGGTCGTAGTGCGTGCATTTACTAAATTATATGCGATTCCGGGGGTACGGCTTGGGTATCTGATTTGTGAACAAACTTTGGCGGAAAAGATCAGATTGCAGCTGCCGGAGTGGAATCTTTCGGTATTTGCCCAAAGGGCAGGAGTCGCTGCGATAAAAGAGCAGGAATATGTTGCACGCGCTGTGGTCTGTATACAGACGCAAAGGCTGTTTTTGCGTGAAGAATTAAAGGCGGCAGGATGTAACGTGTTTGATTCCGACGCAGACTATCTGTTGTTTTACAGTGAAAAAAAGCTGTATGAACTTTTTTTACAGCGTGGCATTTTGATCCGTGACTGTAGTAATTTCCGGGGACTCCAGAGAGGTTATTACCGGATCGCGGTAAAATCGGAAGAACAGAACCGGATATTTGCAGATGTATTAAGAGAGATCCATGGAAATGCGCAGGCAGTAGAACGCATGGACCGGATGAAAGAGGAGTCAAAAGAAAAAAATGACAGAGTAAAAGAGCAGGAGTCTGCCGGCAAAAATGGGGCAACAGCCCAACTTGTACACAAAACAGGCGCAGTAGAATTTGTACTGCCGGGAGAGATCGAGGGACGAAGTTTTGCAATCATCACAAAAGAACTGGAAGAACGGGGGATCATGATCCCGAGAGAACAGGAGCCGGTGACCAAACGCGTGATCCACACGAGTGCAGATTTTGGATACGCGGATACGCTCACTTTTTCGGAGAATGCGGTGGCGGTCGCAAAACACCTGATCCGCACAGGGGCGGACATTGTGACAGACACAAACATGGCGCTATCCGGTGTCAACAAAAAAGTGCTTGAGGCATATGGCGGAATGGCGCACTGTTTTATGGCAGATGAGGAGGTTGCAGGAGAGGCAAAAGAACGCAAGGTGACAAGGGCAGTCGTTTCCATGGAACATGCGGCAAAACTGGACAAGCCGGTCATATTTGCCATCGGCAATGCTCCGACTGCACTGATCCGTTTGTATGAACTGATTTGTGATGGAATTTACCGCCCTGCATTTATCATCGGAGTTCCGGTTGGATTCGTCAATGTGGAGGTGGCAAAAGAAATGATCCTGCACACCGATGTGCCGTGTATCGTGAACCGGGGAAGAAAAGGAGGCAGCAATGTGGCTGCTGCGATCTGTAATGCGCTGTTATATGAAGTGCGGCGGGAGGATGCAGCGAAAAGGGTGGATTGATAGATTGTGGCTGGCAGTTTTGTGCAAACAGCCATTTATAAATGATAGGTATAGATTTTCGCCTGATGTCACGAAGATTCTTGTAAATGAAAAAGGAGAACCCCATGCGCTATGGATTTACGACCGGAAGCTGCGCGGCAGCGGCGGCAAAAGCGGCGGCATATATGCTGATCACCGGAAAAATAAAAAATGAGATAGAGATCGAGACGCCAAAAGGAATCCGGTATCATGCTAAGATCACGGATATCCACCGCAGTGAAACTGCAGTGAGCTGTGCTGTGATCAAAGATGGAGGAGATGACCCTGACATTACGACGGGGGCACATATTGTGGCAGCGGTTTCAAGGATTGACGGTGGTATGCTGCAAAAAGGGCAGTCCGCGTGCTTACAGAAAATCGTGATCGATGGGGGATATGGTGTCGGGCGTGTTACAAAACCGGGGTTAGACCAGCCGGTCGGAAATGCAGCCATCAATCATGTGCCGCGTGAGATGATCGAAAAAGAGGTGCGGGAAGTCTGTGCACTCACGGACGAAACGGCAGATCTTTTGGTGGAAATTTCCGTGCCGGAGGGGGAGACGCTTGCGGCACAGACATTTAATCCGAGACTTGGTATTACAGGAGGCATATCGATCCTTGGAACAAGCGGTATTGTGGAGCCGATGAGCAGCAGGGCGCTGCTTGAAACAATCCGCGTGGAGTTAAACCAGAAGCGTGCACTGGGATATTCCATGGTGGCAGTATCGCCCGGAAACTACGGACTCGACTATATGAAGCGAACCTATGATTATGATCTGGATAAGAGTGTCAAATGCAGTAATTTTATCGGAGATACGATCGGTATGGCGGTGGAAATTGGATTTGAAGCCATGCTTCTGACCGGTCACATTGGCAAGCTGATAAAGGTCGCCGGCGGTATCATGAACACACACTCGAAGGAAGGGGACTGTCGGATGGAACTGATTGTGTCGTCAGCACTGTTAGCAGGAGCTGATGCAGATACAGCGCGTCAGATTCTTTCCTGTGTGACAACAGAAGAGGCGGTTAATGTGTTGAAAAAAGCCGGATTGTGCGAACAGACGATGGAACTGATCATGCAAAAGATAATGTTTTACCTGAATAAAAGAGCCGCAGGGAAAATCGCGATCGAGTGTATTTTGTATTCCAACGAGCAGGGAGGACTTGGAGAGAGTGCAGGAGCGGCAGAGCTGCTTGGGAGACTGAAGGAGGAGAAAAGATGATTTATTTTGTAGGTGCCGGCTGTGGGGCGGCGGATCTGATTACGGTGCGTGGAATGCGGTTGTTAGAAAAGGCAGATGTAGTGATTTATGCGGGATCATTGGTAAATCCGGAGCTGCTTTCCTATACAAAAGAGGCATGTGAGGTTTACAACAGTGCCACAATGACATTAGAGGAAGTGATCGATGTGATGAAACAGGCGGAGAAGGAAAACAAAATGGTAGTGCGTCTGCATACCGGGGAGCCAAGCCTTTACGGTGCGGTCAGGGAGCAGATGGATTGTCTCGATGAACTTGGAATCTCTTATGAGAGCTGTCCGGGAGTTTCCGCCTGCTTTGGTGCAGCGGCATCCCTGCAGATCGAATATACACTGCCGGAAGTCTCACAGAGCCTGATCATTACACGTATGGCAGGAAAAACACCGGTGCCGGAAAAAGAGAGCATCGAGAGTTTTGCAGCACACCGGGCATCTATGGCAATCTACTTAAGCACCGGAATGTTAGAGGAGATTTCCAGACGTCTTGTGGCGGGGGGCTATACAAAAGATACCCCGGCAGCGTTAGTCTATAAGGCGAGCTGGCCGGAAGAGGAAGCATATTTGTGTACGGTGGAGACATTACCACAGGTTGCAAAAGAGCATCAGATCACGAAAACGGCACTGGTTCTGGTGGGAGATGTCCTGGCGAACGAACGCTGCACGCGCTCAAAGCTGTATGCGCCTGATTTTGAGACAGAATTCCGCAAAAAGAAGGAGTAACACATGCAGATCGATATCATGAGTTTTACCAGACGTGGGATAGAACTCTCGGCAAAGATACGGGATAAAATTCTTGGTGAGCAGGAAGATTACGAAGTTTGCTTGTATACCAAATATGGAAAATATCAGAATCTGACAGGGGCAGAGAGAGATACATGGAACAAACAGGAACAAAATTCTGCTGGATGGAAAAATCCGGTTTATGTCAAAGAAACCATCTATGACTGGATGCGCACGCGCTTCGAACAAAACAGAAACGGAAAAAAGACGGGCGTCATCTGGATCGGCGCATGCGGAATTGCGGTGCGCGCCATGGCACCTTCCCTGCGTGATAAACTTACAGATATCCCGGTTCTGGTGGTGGACGAGGCGGGACAATTTGTCATCCCGGTTCTGTCGGGACATTACGGTGGGGCAAATGAGCTTGCGGGACTGCTTGCAAAACGAATTGGTGCAACACCTGTCATCACAACGGCAACCGATGTCAATCATGCCTTTGCCGTGGATGTTTTTGCAAAAGAAAATGGGCTTTGGATACAGAACAAAGAGAAAATTGCGGAAGTTTCATCGAAAATTCTTGACGGAAAGAAGATTGCGATAATGACAGACGGACGGGTGGAAGGAAAAATACCGGAATCCGTGTGTATCTATGATAGGACACGATGTGGGAAAACAGATGTTGTGATTTCTGCAAGGTATCCGGTAAAAAATATTCCAGTGAGTCAGATTGCAGATACCCTCTGGCTGATTCCCCGGATGATTATCCTTGGTATGGGCTGTAAAAAGGGAAAATCCTGCGGGGAGATCGAGCAGTTTGTATTAGAAACGTTGGCACAGGAACAGATATCCATACAGGCAGTCACAGCACTTGCCACGATCGATCTGAAAAAAGAAGAACAGGGATTTATAGAATTTGCAAATAAATATGGACTGGATTTTTTGACCTATCCGAAAGAGGTGTTAAAAGAAGTACCGGGAACATTCAGCGGCTCGGCATTTGTGACACAGACCGTCGGAGTGGATAATGTCTGTGAACGTGCAGCACTTGCAGCGTGCAGAAAAGAAGAATCACAGGGCAGATTATTATGCAAAAAGAAAGCAAAAGACGGAATAACGCTCGCAGTAGCCGGGCGGGAATGGAGTGTAAGATTTGATGAGACATAAAATATATATCGTGGGAATGGGACCGGGAGAAGAAGCAATGATGACGATGCAGGCGTATGATACGCTTTTGGCATGCGATACGATCATTGGATATCAGGTTTATTTAAAACTGCTTGGAGAGGCATTTGCGGAAAAAGAGCAGCTGTCTACGCCGATGAAACAGGAGCGTGAACGCTGCATCCTCTGTTTTGAGAAGGCGAGGGAAGGGAAAAAAGTTGCACTGATCTGCAGTGGGGATGCAGGTGTTTATGGAATGGCGTCTCTGATGTATGAAATCGGGGAAAGCTACCCGGACTGTGAGCTTTGTGTCGTGCCGGGCGTTACCGCTGCACTCAGTGGAGCAGCATGTCTTGGAGCACCATTAAACCATGATTTCTGTGTGATCAGTCTGAGTGATCTTCTGACACCGTGGGAGAAAATAGAGAAACGCTTAAGAGCGGCGGCAGATGGGGATTTTGCGATTGCAATCTACAATCCGTCCAGCAGAAAACGTGCAGATTATCTGATGCGTGCCTGCGATATCCTGTTAGAGACAGTTGAGGAAACACGTCCGTGCGGATATGTGGAAAATATCGGAAGGGACGAGTCAAAAATGGAGCTTTGCACGTTAAAAGAATTAAGAGATCGTCAGGTAAATATGTTTACGACCGTGTTTATTGGTAATTCAGAGACAAAGATCATTGACGGACATCTTGTCACCAAAAGAGGGTATCACATATGAAACGGATTTTGATTTTTTCCGGCACAACAGAGGGCAGGCAGTTAGCGGATATTTTAGATGCCTCCGGGATCTGTACGGATGTCTGTGTCGCCACAGAATATGGACATGAGGTCATGACAGAGGGGCAGTACCGGAATATTTATACTGGAAGACTTACGGAAGAAGAAATGAAAGAATTTATGCAAAAGGGAGACTATGCTGCGACAGTTGATGCAACACATCCCTATGCGGTTGTGGTTTCTTCTAATATCAGGCAGGCAGCCACACAGGCTGGACTTCCATATTATCGTCTGAGACGGACTCTGCAGTTGGTCGGAGATGACAGCGATGTGATGTATGTAAAGTCACAGCAGGAATGTGTCCGTGCACTAGAACAGACAACCGGCAATATTCTGCTTACAACAGGCAGCAAGGAGCTGCATTGCTATTGTGAAAATGAAATGCTCAAGGAACGCCTGTTTGTCCGTGTCCTTCCGGGAGCAGAGAGCATAGATATCTGTCACCGCAATGGTGTATCAGGAAGACAGATCATTGCCATGCAGGGACCATTTTCCGAAGAAATGAATCTGGCACTTTTTCATCAATATCAGATCCGGTATATGGTCACAAAAGCAAGTGGTGTGTCGGGAGGATTTTTAGAGAAGATCGGTGCAGCAAAAAAAGCAGGCGTATCCGTTTTTGTGATTCAAAATCCGGAGATGGAAACCGGAGAGCAAAAAGAAAATTTAGAGGAAGTTCTAAAAAAAATCGAACAGCTGACCGGGAAAAAAATTCAAGGGAAACAAATGCAGGTTTCACTTGTTGGGATCGGTATGGGAAACACAAAACTGATCACAGAGGAAGCGGCAGAGTGCATCAAAGGCGCAGATCTGTTATTTGGAGCAAAAAGACTGCTGGATGCGGTGCCGGCACAGTGGAATCTATCTGCAGAGCGATTACCGTATTATCTGGCAAAAGACATTCTTCCCTGTCTGGAAAAAGCAGGTGAAAGAAGCGAAAAAGCTGTTTTTCATGCAGTCATTTTGTTTTCTGGCGATACCGGATTTTACAGTGGAGCAGAAAAAATGGTGCAGGCATTACAGGGCAGAGAAAATCTGGAAGTGTCTGTTTGTCCGGGAATTTCTTCTGTTTCTTATCTGGCTGCACGGAGTGGCAACAGCTGGCAGGATGCCAAAATTGTCAGTTTGCACGGAGTTAATCGAATGAAAAGCCTGATTGGGATGGTAGAAACCAATGAGAAAGTATTTGCCATTACATCTGGTGTTTCAGATGTCAGGGAAATCGGAAAAAGACTCATAGACCTCGGATTAAAGGAGATTGCCGTGACGGTCGGATATGCATTGTCCTATCCAGAGGAGCAGATAAAAATACTGTCTCCGGAAGAATGTATGCAGCTTACGGACGAAGGACTTTATACCTGTCTGATTCAGAATAAAGAGTTTTCCAAAGAAAAACGGGATTCCGATGCAAAATACCTGACGCATGGTCTGCCGGATGACGCTTTTTGCCGTGATAAGGTGCCGATGACAAAGGAGGAAGTCCGGGAGGCGGCAATCTGTAAAATGCGGCTGACACCGGAAGCAGTTGTTTATGATATCGGAAGTGGAACAGGTTCCATTGCAGTTGAAATGGCAAGATTGTCAAAGAATCTTACGGTTTATGCAATCGAACGAAAAGCAGAAGCTGTCTCACTGATTGAAAAGAACTGTGTAAAATATGGGCTTGCAAATGTAAAAGTGGTACATGGGGAGGCACCCGGAGCACTTACAGAGCTTCCGGTTCCAACCCATGCGTTTATCGGTGGGAGCAATGGCAGTTTAAAAGAGATATTAAAGGATTTATATCAGAAAAATCCATGTATGCGTGTGGTGGTGACGGCGGTCACTTTAGAGACGGTTGGAGCTGTTTCTTCTATATTAAATGAGTTTCCGGTAAAACAGGAAGAAATAATTCAGATGTCGGTCAGCCGCGCAAAAAAGGCAGGGCGTTACCATCTGATGCAGGCGGAAAATCCGGTGTTTATCCTGTCGTTTTATTTTGCAGGAGGGACGGAGGCATGAGAGCACCAAGGATACTGATCGGTGCAACAGGAAGTGGAAGCGGAAAGACAACGATCACCTGTGCACTGCTTGAAATATTAAAAAGACAGGGGAAAAAAGTACAGGCATTTAAGTGTGGACCGGATTATATCGATCCGATGTTTCATCGTACAGTGCTTGGAATCCCGTCGAAAAATCTGGATACATTTTTTACCGGGGAGAAAATGACAGCAGATCTGTTTATGGAGTCTGTGGAAAATGTGGATATCTCTGTGATGGAAGGTGTAATGGGACTGTATGACGGATTAGGAGGAATCCGGAAAGAGGGATCTGCATATGATCTGGCGACGGTGACAGACACACCAGTCATTCTGATCGTTGATGCGCATGGAATGGGAAGAAGTATCCTTCCACTGATTGCGGGATTCCTTTCTTATGATACAAATCATCTGATCCGGGGGATTATTTTGAATCGCACATCAGGCGCATTTTTTGAGACGATACGTCCGGAGATTGAGCGGAGTTTTCCGATAGCGGTTCTTGGATATTTTCCAAATCAGAAGGATATTCTGTTAGAGAGCAGACATTTAGGGCTGAAACGGCCGGAAGAAGTAGAGAAGATGGCCGAAATGTTGGCAAAAACGGCAGATATGTTAGAAAAGACCGTCGATATAGACAGGCTTTTCGCAATCGCGGAGGGGGCATCAGAACTGTCGGATGACAACACATTAGAAAACGGCAGTTCTGGTGATCAGAAAGTAGTTTTGCGGGAAACGGAAAAAAAGCCCATGATCGCCGTGTCGCGCGACGAAGCATTCTGTTTTTATTACGAGGACAACTTAAAGGCACTTCAAGGAGCCGGCGCAGAGATTGTATTTTTTTCACCGCTCCATGATAACGGTGTGCCTAAGGAGGCAGATGGTCTGCTGCTTTTAGGCGGTTATCCGGAACTCTATGCGAAAGAATTGTCTGAAAATAAGCCAATGCTTGCGGATATCAGAAAAAAGGCGAAAAGTGCGATGCCGATCGTTGCGGAGTGTGGCGGATTTATGTATCTGCACCGGACAATGGAAGATATGGAACATCGCATTTATGAGATGGCGGGGGTAGTGCCTGGAGAATGCTTTTATACAGGAAAACTGGTCCGTTTCGGGTACATTGAACTTGAGGAGAAAAAAGCCAATTTTCTGCCGGAAAATGTCAACATAAAAGGACATGAATTTCATTATTTCGACAGCACTGCAAATGGTGATGAATGTGTGGCATTAAAACCGGTAAGTGAAAAAAAATATGACTGCATTTTTGATGAAAAATCATGTTTTGTGGGATTTCCGCATCTTTATTATCCGTCCGCACCCCAATTTGCAGAAAATTTTGTGAAAAAAGCAAAAAATTATGCAGACCGTAAAAACCAGAAACTCTAAAAGAAATACGTCTGTTGCCAAAAAGTATTTGAACAGGAAGGAAAAATGAGCGTGAAAAATATAGATAAAACAGGTATCCTCTATGGCGTCGGTGTCGGTCCGGGTGATCCGGAACTCGTTACATTAAAGGCAGTAAGAATTGTCAGAGAATGTGATACCGTGATACTTCCGGCAAAAAATAAAGAGGACTGCATTGCTTATGGGATTATGAAAGAGGCATGTGTGGAAATTGCGGAAAAAGAATTGGTATGCATGCCATTTCCAATGACAAAAGATGAGAGCAGGCTATCTGCTGCACATGAACAGATTTATCTTGCTCTAAAAGAAATGCTGGATAATGGAAGAAAAGTGGCCTTTTTGACAATCGGAGATCCAACTGTTTATTCCACTTATCAGTATATTCATAAACGTGTGATAAAAGGTGGTTATGAGGCGCATATCGTAAATGGGGTTCCGTCCTTTTGTGCTGCAGCAGGAACACTTGGCATATCTTTAGCGGACAACAAAGAAGAAATCCATGTGATACCGGCATCCTATGATATAGAAAAAACAGAAGAATTTTCCGGAACCAGAATATATATGAAGTCCGGCAAAAAATTAAGGGAATTAAAGGAAATGTTGCAAAAACAGAGAAAAGATGGTCAGATGGAAGTGTATTCGGTAGAAAACTGTGGTATGATGAATGAAAAAATAACCAGAGATGTCGAACAGTTAGATGATACTTCCGGTTATCTTACCATTGTGATCGTAAAGGAGCATTGATCTTGGAAAATTCCCATCGTTATTTTGAAAACAGAGCATGCAGATATTATCCGTGTCATGAAGTGGAAAATGATGAGATGAATTGTCTGTTTTGTTTTTGCCCGCTCTATGAGAGAGAGCACTGTCCGGGCAATCCGGAATATATCAACAGTAAGGGCAGAGTCATCAAATCCTGTATGCATTGTACATTTCCTCACAAAGCGGAAAATTATGATATTATCATGCAGTTTTTAAAAAAGAAAGCAGAGACGGAAAGATAAGTGACAGAAGAAAAATTTATTCATACAAACTTAAAAAACGAACTGACGCGTGATTTTCTCATGGAAATTTTAACACAGTACCATTATGAAAAAAAAGACATGGAAATGTTAGAGGAAGTTGCTGGTGGATTGCGCGAATGTCTTACAGGTGAGGAAGGGTTTTACTGTGTGACGAGGAACCGGTGTGAGCAGATCATAAATCTGCCCAGAGTGGAAAATTATGCAGTTGGAATTTTTACATTAGGGAGCAGGGTAGATGAGCTGCAAAACCGTTACAGCAGCACGGAGCGCTTAAGAGAAGCATATGCAGTTGAGACAATCTGCTGGGAACTTCTGCGCAAAGGATATGAAATGTTTCAAAGATGGGCTGAGGCACATTTGAAGCAGCGGCTTGAATCGTATCATTTCTTTGGCGCGGATGAGGAACTTTCCTTTGAAAAAATGGCGCAGATCCTGTCTGGAATGGGACAAAAAAGAATTACCTGCAATCAGGCATACTGTATGGAACCGAAAAAAAGCGTGATGTTTTTAGCGGATTTTTCCGGTGGAAAACCCAAAGGAGATTCTTGCAAAGAGACCTTTGAAAAAGAAAAACGCAGTGAAAAACATACTGGAATCTGTGCATCGTGCCATAATAAAGAGTGCATTTATCGAAGATAAAAATATTGTTTTTTATAAAAAACAAACGAAAAACGTAGTGATAAATTTGGCAATTATTTCAAAAAACATCCGAAAAAACGGGTGTTTTTTTGTTTACATGGTCAGTTCTACTTTATTCGAACATAGTTTCGGATGGATGATTGGCTGATAAAAAACAGGACATATATCAAAAAATTGAGTAAAAATAAGCAAATTTTTTTTCAGAAAAACATGTATAAAAAATTTGACTTTTGGATATAACCTAAGTATGATATGTGCCTGTATCAAATGACGGCATTCGTCATGTTGACATATATGTATCATTCTTGAGGAAAGGAGCAAAATGAGAAAAAGAATATTGGGTGCCGCAGTGCTGTTTGGTTTTATCGTCAGTCTGACTGCAGCATCCAACGTGAAAGAAGACGTAGCGGTCAAAGAAATTCCGGCAATGGAGGGACTTGTGGCAGGATCGATACGTTTTGCACATTCATTTACGCCAGAATCAGATGAAAAAACAGAAATCGAAAAAAAAGAAAGCATAATAGTAGGGACTGCATATGATGATGATCTGATGCAGGAAAAAATAAGGAACACACAGGAGGAACAGATAGAGGAGATTGCACAGACAGACCAGATAGTGCAGGAAACTCCGACAGAGCAGGAAATACAGACGGCGCAGGTTTTGCCGGAAAACCGCTGGCATATCACTTTATCGCCGGATGAAATGGAACTGCTTGCAAGAATTGTATGGTTAGAATCACAGGGAGAACCTGTGGAAGGACAGCAGGCGGTTGTGGAAGTTGTATTTAACCGTATGAGAAGTGAGGTGTATCCGGATACACTTTATGAAGTTTTAAGCCAGAAAAATCCGGTGCAGTTCTGTTCTT
The DNA here is from genome assembly GCA_003483745.1 of Roseburia sp. Lineage (GTDB taxonomy): Bacteria > Bacillota > Clostridia > Lachnospirales > Lachnospiraceae > Roseburia. The sequence goes on from DMYD01000057.1 coordinate 86,749, forward strand.
TCAAAAACAGGGACAGGGCAAAACCGACACAGAAGGAATATGACTCCATCCAGCAGGTATTGGATGGAAAAACCAGAATATTAAGAGATGATACAATGTATTTTTCTACATTCCCGTTGACGGAACATGTGGAAGTCAAAATTGGTGGGCATTATTTTTGCTATTAGAATAAGAAAAAAAGAACTGACCGGTCGAAAATTCCAGGCTGGCCGGTTCTTTTTTTTATATTAGAAATTGACTTCCATTTGCAGAAAAATTATACTGATTCATGATACTGGTTTTGCCCACAAAACGTGCAGGCTACAGTATGGAGTATTATTTTAACAGATATGAAAAAATAAGAATGGAGTTTCCATGGAAGAGACGAGAAAAGAAGAAGCTGAGTTGAGTTTTCGAAAAAAATATCATAAGACAATATTTTCACGTTTTGCAAGAGCAATCAATACCTATCAGTTAGTGGGGGATGGCGATCAGGTTGCAGTCTGTATTGCACGGGATGCAGACGGACTGATCCTTGCAAAATGTTTTCAGGAGATAAAACGTCATAGAAAGATTGATTTTGCGGTGGATTTTTTTACCCTTGATGGGGAGAATGATGAAAAAATGATTCAGACTGCAGAAGAAATCGGTATACCGGTGCGAAAGATCCGTGCTATGGATGAAATAAAAAAATTTGGCTGTAACAAGCTGGCGGTAACAGACTGTTATGAGAATGTGATTGAGACAATCCTTTTGGGTGTGTTGTATCAGGGGGAGATCAGTACCCTGATGCCAAAGGAAAAAGTACACGATTTTGGCGAGGTGATAGAGATCATCCGCCCATTTTATCTGGTGCATAAGCAGGATCTGACAGACTGGAATATGGAATTTGGAAATGCTGCAGGGAGGACGGAGATTTTTTCAGATCAGCAGAAGGAAGTAAAACGTCTGCTGGAAGAGTTTGAAAATATAAATCCCGGAATTATGGCAAATATTTTTAAAAGTGTAGAGAATGTAAATTTAAATACAGTGATCGCATATCATACAGATACAGGGCTGCACAGCTTTCTGGAAACTTACAAATAGGCTGCCGGTCACATAAATAGGACTTTAGATACAGTTTATTTTGGCTTTCTATTTAAAATCTGAATTAAAACTGTTATAATAAAAGGACAGGTTTCATAAAATCAGAGTAGCACAAAATGCGAATGGAGATTACTATGGAAAAACAGCGGGCGATTTTGGAAAGTGTTATAAAAGAGGAAATTGATTTTATTTCATATGTAGATCTGGCAGACGGGGTTGTACACACCATTGTTACCAATGAAGAGACGGATGTTATGCCACCGGCAGATGGGGATTACCAGAAGGTCAATGATATGGCAATCTCAAAGTATGTACATCCGGAAGACAGGGAGATGTGCGACAGGGAGTTTCGGCTGGAACGTCTGCAGGAGAATTTAAAGAACAAAGATCGTTTCGTTATCAGTTATCGTTTGTTATGTGGTGAGGAATATCGTCGGAAATCTATGAATATCCATTATTACGACAAGACAAAAACAACACTTGTTTTCGTTCGCAGGGATGTCACAGACAGTTATGAGGAAGAACAGAGCCACCGGAAAGAGATTTATGATGCAATGATGGAGGCAAAGCGTGCAGACCGTTCCAAGAGCGAATTCTTAGAGCGCATGAGTCATGAGATCCGCACACCGCTCAATTCAATTATTGGACTTTCCTATCTGAGCAGAGCAAATCTTGGCGATGAAAAAAAGGTTTTAGAGAACTTCGACAAGATAGAGATGTCGGCACAGTTTTTACGTTCCTGCATGGATGATATTTTAAACCTTTCGCTTTTAGAGAGTGGTCGTGTTGCTTTTCATGAGGAAAGTACTGATTTTGAGACATTTCTTACAAATATTGAGGAAGAGTTTGCGGGCAAGGCACAGGAAAAAAATATCTCATTTTCTATGCAGAAGCGTGGTTCATTTGCAGATCAATATTTGTTTGACAGCGAAAAATTAAATGAGGTGCTGTCCGCAATTTTAGAAAATGCCATAAAATATACATCGCCGGAGGGAAGCATTTTTTTCATTATAGAACTTTTTACCAGAGGGGAACAGGAAACAATCTTCCGGTTTGAGATCCGGGACAATGGAATTGGAATGGAACAGAGTTTTCTTCCGTATATTTTTGACGCGTTTGCACAGGAAGATGACAGAAATACGACATTAAGCGGTGGAACCGGGTTAGGACTTGCTATTTCCAAAAATATCATTGATTTTATGGGCGGTAAGATTGATGTGTACAGTGAGAAAGGACAAGGGTCTGCATTTATCGTGACAGTTCCTTTAAAGACTGCAAAGGAGGGCAGGCGCAGAACAGAGCGGACCACTTATCAGGCGTATGATTTCTCCGGGAAAAGAGTGCTGCTTGTCGAGGACAATGAGATTAACATTGAAATTACAAGAAATATTCTGATACATAAAAATTTTATGGTCGATGTTGCTGAGAACGGAAAAGAAGGCGTGGAGCGATTTTTAAAGAATGAACCGGGACACTATGATGTGATACTGATGGATATCCGGATGCCGGTCATGGATGGACTTGCTGCCACACGTTGTATCCGCAAAGCAGATCATCCGGACAGCAAGACAGTACCGATCGTTGCGATGACTGCGAATGTTTTCGAGGAGGATGTAAAGAAATCATTTGAAGCAGGAATGAATGCACATTTAAGTAAACCAGTGGATATCAGGCAGATGTATGCGGTTTTAGATGAACTGGTGAATGGTGACGGATTATCTGAAGTGTGATGTATAATCTGGCGGGTTCTGACCAAACTATTGTTTAGGCGAGTCAATGTGAAGACGATATGCCAACGATAGATTTAAAATATGGAGGTGGGACATGAGCCAGTTATCAGAAAAAGAATTATCCGTGTTGAATGATCTGCTGACCGAGGAGGATCTTCTGATCAAAAAATTCCAGATGCTTGCAGAACACACTGAAGATCAGGAAATCAGTGCCAAATTTACCGAGATTTCCCAAAAACATCAGGGACATTTTAATTCCCTGTATGCACAGTTGAGCTAAGGAATGAGAGAGGGAGGAAGACCATGACAGAGCAGATTTACACAGACAAAGAGATCTTAGCCGATGCACTCACGGCTGAGAAAGCAGCAACGAATAACTATAATGCATTTGCAAATGAGTGTGTGCATGACAGTGTGAGAGATGCGATTCTTCACTGTTTAGAGCAGGAACATTGTATCCAGGAAGATGTCTTTAACATGATGCATCAGAGAGGACTTTATCCGACACCGGATGCTGATGTAAATAAAGTAGAAAATGCAAAACAAAAATTTTCACAGTGTGTGAAGACGGTGTAGAACAGAATCATAGATTGACGTTTTTCGGGTAGATCTATGATCAGAAATAAAAAGGGAAACGCAGATCCGGTAAGGGTATGCGTTTCCCTTTTTCCTTTTTCTGACACACGTTTTTTCTTGACAAGCGCTTGCATATTAGGTTAGACTAACGGGCGAAGTTAGTTTGTTCTAATACAAAGAAATAACAGAAGAAATAAAAGCAGAGAGGGCAGATCAGAGCAGATAAGTGGATATGAAAACAGAAACAAAAGAAATACAGGAGAAACGTAAAAAGGAAATAGAGACAGTCTCTACTATGATAGAGATTTATTGTCATGGCAGTCATGGTACAAAAAAGGGAGCACTGTGTGAGCAGTGTGAAAAGTTAAAAGAATATACGACAGCGCGAACCATGCATTGTCCGTTTATGGAGACAAAAACATTTTGCAGCGCATGCAAAGTGCACTGCTATTCGAAGAAAATGCAGGAAGAAATAAGAAAAGTGATGCGCTATGCAGGACCGAGAATGTTGTTTGTGCATCCCGTACTTGCAATCCGTCATGTGAAAGTGACTTTGCAGAATAAGAGGAAACAGGCAGATTAGTGTGAAAATAAACAGGCAGAAATGGAGAATAACATGTTTCATAAGAGACTAATGAAGGAATTTAAAGAAAATCAGAAGTATGTGGCAGGAATGGTCGCCGTGCAGTGGGGCTCGCTGCTCTGTAATGTGGTGCTGATGTATGCCATCGGTGTTTTTTTAGAAAAACTGCTTCTGGGTAACAGAACCGTTAGAGAGGGAGATATCGCGAAGCTGTTTATTGTCTTTGCGGCAGTTTATATCGGGCGTGCAGTGTTTACAGGCATTGGAAGCCATTTATCCTTTGCAGCCTCGACGCAGGTGAAAAAGAAGCTGCGAGAGCTTGTCTATGAGAAATTAATGGAACTCGGCAGTTCCTACCATGCGCATTTTGCAACATCCGAGATCGTTCAGATCAGCACAGAGGGTGTGGAGCAGTTAGAAATTTATTTTGGAAAATATGTGCCGCAGTTTTTCTACAGCCTGCTTGCACCGCTGACACTGTTTTGCATTGTTGGGAGAATGAGTCTCAAAACGGCGGTCGTGCTGCTTCTGTGTGTTCCTTTGATCCCGGTCTCTATTGTTGCAGTGCAGAAGTTTGCGAAAAAGCTTCTGGCAAAGTACTGGGGCAGCTACACGGAACTTGGAGACTCTTTTCTGGAAAATTTACAGGGACTGACCACTTTAAAAATTTATCAGGCAGATGAGCGCTATGCAAAAAAGATGGATGAGGAAGCAGAGCAGTTCCGCAGGGTAACGATGCGTGTTTTGATCATGCAGCTTAATTCTATCAGCGTCATGGATTTAGTCGCATATGGCGGGGCAGGGCTTGGTATTGTCCTTAGTGTGTTAGAATTCCAGGCTTCGCATATCACGTTGGCGGAATGTATTTTTATCATACTGATCTCAGCAGAATTTTTCCTGCCACTGCGCCTTTTAGGTTCCTTTTTCCATATCGCGATGAATGGAAATGCGGCTGCGGATAAGATATTCAAATTACTGGATGAGTCGCTTATGCAGTGTGGGACGAATACTGAAATCGGAGGAGATGACATTGTATTTTCTGATGTGGCATTTGCCTATGAACCGGAAAAGCCGGTTTTAAAAGGTATTTCTTTTACGGCAAAGGAGGGTGAATTTACGGCTCTCGTCGGAGTGTCCGGATGTGGAAAGAGTACAGCGGCATCTTTGATGATGGGAGAAGGAGCAGATGCATTTTCCGGCACGATCACAGTCGGCGGTGTTGATATCCGTGAAATTGCATCGGATGCATTGTATAAAAAAATTACGAGAGTGCGCCATGACAGTTATCTCTTTGCAGGGACTGTGCGTGAAAATCTCTGTATGGGATGTGCAGATGCAACCGTGGAGGAGATGGAAAATGCATTAAAAGCGGTGGATCTTTATGATACGGTTTCAGAAAAAGGCGGGTTGTCTATGGAAATTACGGAGAAAGCATCCAATTTGTCCGGCGGACAGAAACAGCGTCTTGCACTTGCACGGGCACTGTTACATGACAGTGATATTTACATATTTGATGAGGCGACTTCCAATGTGGATGTGGAGAGCGAAAATAAGATCATGGAGGTCATTTGTGAACTTGCACGTAAGAAAACAGTGATTTTAATTTCCCACCGTCTTGCGAATGTGGTGGAGGCAGATCAGATCCTTGTCATGAAAGACGGTGTGATCGAAGAGTCGGGAGTCCATACTGCGCTGATGGAGAAAAATGGATATTACAGCAGACTTTATGAGACGCAGCAGGAGTTAGAACGTTATGCAAAGGAGGCAGTCTGATGCAGAGAGAAGAGAAAAAAAGGGCACGCAGCGGTGTAAAAGTCATGGCGGGACTGATTGGTATGATAAAACCACTGCTCCCGTTTATGTTTATTGCGATTTTAATGGGATGTGCCGGAAATCTGATGGCAACTTTTATCACGATCCTGGGAGGTTTTGGAATCCGTCAGGTTTTAGGTCTATATCAGGGGATGACACTTTCCCATATTTTTATTCTGATCGCAGTGTTTGCAGTTCTAAGGGGAATCCTGCGCTATGCGGAGCAGGCAAGCAACCATTATATTGCATTTAAATTGTTGGCACAGATCCGCCACAAAGTATTTGCCGCATTGCGGAGACTTTGTCCGGCAAAATTAGATGGCAGCGAAAAGGGAAATCTGATTTCCATTATCACAAGTGATATCGAGCTGCTCGAAGTATTTTATGCACACACGATCTCGCCGATCGCGATCGCCATACTTACATCGGGTTTTATGGTGTGGTTTCTCGGACAGATCCATCCGGCTGTGGGAACTCTTGCAGCAGTATTTTATCTGATCGTCGGGGCAGTGATCCCGGTCGTCAATGGAAAACGCGGTGCCGGGAACGGTCGTATTTACCGTGATAGTTTTGGAAAATTAAACACTGTCGTTCTGGACAATCTGTATGGTCTGGATGAAATTTTGCAGTATGGACAGCAGGAAAACCGCCTGAGAGAAATGAATCGTCAGACGGAACGATTAGAGCAGAAAAACCGGAAATTAAAAATGGCGGAGAATACACAGCGCATCGTGACCGACGGAGTGATCCTGATCGCTGGTGTCCTTATGGCAGCCATCTGCGGATATCTCGCAGAGCAGGGGAAGGTAAGTGTGGATCAGGCTATGGTCGCAGTGATCGCAATGATCAGTTCCTTCGGGCCGACAGCAGCCATTTCAGCTCTTTCTAATAATTTACAGCATACACTTGCAAGTGGAAACCGTGTGTTAGATATTTTAGAGGAAGAACCGCTGGTAGAAGATATTTTGGACGGAAGTACAGTGTGTGAAGGTGATATTTCATGTAATCACATATCTTTTGCGTATGCAGATATGCAGACAAAGGAGGGCAGCCCTTTTATACGATCCGGTTCCGGGAAAGATTCCAATCTGGTATTGGAGGATTTTGACCATATGTTTGCTGAACATAAGATCCACGGAATCTTAGGAAAAAGCGGATGTGGCAAATCAACACTTCTAAAACTTCTGATGCGTTTTTATGAGACATCCGGGGGAGAAATCCGGTACGGAAAAACAAATGTAAATGAGATTTCCACCACGGCACTGCGCAGCAATATTTCCTATGTCACACAGGAGACATTCCTGTTTGAGGATACGATTGAAAATAACATCAAAGTTGCAAAAGAGAATGCAACCAGGGAAGAAGTCGTTGCAGCGGCAAAAAAAGCAGCGCTGCATGAATTTATCCTGTCACTGCCGGATGGCTATGACACAAAGCTGGCAGAATTAGGAGATTCGGTTTCCGGCGGAGAACGTCAGCGGATCGGTATCGCTCGTGCATTTTTGCATGATGGGGATATGATATTTTTAGATGAGCCGACCAGTAACATTGACAGTTTAAATGAAGGAATTATTTTAAGAAGTCTTGACAGGGAAAAAGAAAATAAGACAATTCTTTTGGTATCGCATCGAAAGTCAACGATGGCGATTGCTGATGATGTAGTGGCAATGTGATTTTTCATAAAATGTTTGAAAAATTGCAGAAGAAACGCTACACTATAGAAAGTATGGAAACACAGAAATATGGAAAGTTCTGATTGATTGTTGACAGACAAAAAATCAATAACATTTGGTTGGAGGAAACATATGAAAAGAAAACAGATCGGAATGCTTATTTTCCTTGCAGTGATCGTGCTATTACTCTTTGTAACAGCGAATACATCCGGGGTGGTCGCAGATCCGGAAAATTATCAGTGTGGTGTATATGCGACGGTATTTGCATTGCTGCCACCGGTCATCGCAATCGGACTGGCACTCATCACGAAAGAGGTATATACATCCCTCTTAGCCGGAATTATCACCGGAGGACTGTTGTATTCCAATTTTAACTTGGAACTGATGATCAATACGATATTTTTCCAGGAAGACGGAGGAATGGTGTATAAACTTGCGGATGCATGGAATGTAGGTATTCTTGTATTTTTGGTCATGCTTGGAATCCTTGTGTCAATGCTTAATAAAGCGGGTGGTTCTGCTGCATTTGGAAAATGGGCATCGAAGCATATCAAAACAAGAATCGGAGCGCAGATCTCTGTTATGATCCTTGGAATTCTGATTTTTGTGGATGATTACTTTAACTGTCTCACTGTCGGAAGTGTGATGCGTCCGGTTACAGACCGGCATAAAGTATCCCGTGCCAAATTATCCTATATCATTGATGCAACAGCGGCACCGGTATGTATCATTGCGCCGATCAGCTCCTGGGCCGCCGCAGTGACATCCTCGGTACCGGAGGACGCTGGAATCAATGGTTTTGCGGTATTTTTACAGACGATTCCATATAACCTGTATGCGATACTGACACTAGTCATGGTTTTACTTGTGACAATACTTCGGGTTGACTTTGGACCGATGAAAAAACATGAGCTGAATGCGATTGCAGGTGACCTGTTTACGACACCGGGAAGACCTTATGAGGGAAATGAGGAAGAGGTGATCAATGAGAAAGCACATGTGCTGGATCTGATTCTTCCGGTTGCAGTTTTGATCGCAAGCTGTATTGTGGCGATGGTTTATACGGGGGGATTTTTTGACGGTGTCTCATTTGTCGATGCATTTGCCGCTTCCGATGCATCAGTTGGACTGGTGCTCGGCGGTGCAGTTACGCTTGTGTTTACGTTTATCTATTATATGATGCGCGATGTATTATCTTTTGAGGAATTTGCCAAATGTATTCCGGAGGGATTTCAGTCAATGATTGCACCAATCCTGATCCTTACGATGGCATGGACCTTATCGGGTATGACAAATCTGCTTGGTGCAAAATATTTTGTGGCAGATCTGGTGGCAAATTCTGCATCTGCAATGCAGGGGTTCCTTCCAATGATCATTTTCCTGGTTGCTGCATTTTTGGCATTTGCGACTGGGACATCCTGGGGAACATTCAGCATTCTGATTCCTATCGTGATCGGGGTGTTCCCGGAAGGACAGATGATGGTCATTTCTATTGCGTCCTGTCTGGCTGGAGCAGTCTGCGGGGATCACTGTTCACCGATTTCCGATACGACGATCATGGCATCTGCCGGCGGACATTGTGAGCATGTCAATCATGTGGTGACACAGCTTCCTTATGTGATGGTGGTTGGCAGTGTGTGTATGGCTGGATATCTTCTGATCGGTATTTTTAAGGCAGTGGGATTGGATGCTTTTGTATGGTTGACACTTCCAGTCTGCATTGTGCTGCTCTGTGTAGTTTTATGTGCAATCCGGGCAAAAAATGGCGGCAAAGAGGAAATTTAAGATTTACCGGAAATTCTGGTATATGTAATTGCAGAATCAATAAAAAATAAAATCAAATAGTGTTATCAGGTTCATAATGCCTGAAGAAAGGAAAAACAAAATGGTAAAGCATATTATTTTATGGAAACTGAAAGACGAATTTTCAGAGGATGAGAAAAAACAGATCAAAGCAGGGATCAAGGAAGGGTTAGAAGGCCTTGCTGGTCAGATTCCGGGAATGACAGAGATCAAAGTGCGTATCGACTGCCTGCCAAGTTCAACGGTGGATGTCATGTTAGATTCCACATTTGAGAGTGCTGAGGCATTGAAAACTTACAGCACACATCCGAAACATGTGGCAGTTGCGGATGGCAAAGTCAGACCTTATACGGCAGTGAGATCCTGTATGGATTATGAATTTTAATGAAGAAGAAAATTTTTGTATCTGAAACTGCATGTTATACAGAAAAGAGGATTTATATGTCATTAGAAAAAGCGAAAGCATATTTGGATAATAAAGGATTTTTAGATCATGTGATTGAGTTAAATGACTCTACGGCAACCGTTGCGATGGCAGCGGAAGCACTTGGAGTAGAGTCTGGAATGATCGCAAAGACGATGTCTTTTCTGCAGGGAGAGCAGGCAGTTCTGATCCTGACAGAAGGGACGGCAAAAGTCGATAATCGCAAGTATAAGGATACCTTTCATGCGAAGGCGAAGATGATTCCGTTTGATGAGGTGGAGAGCGTGATTGGACATGCACCGGGCGGGGTGTGCCCATTTGGAATCAACGACGGTGTGGAAGTTTATCTTGATGAAAGCCTGAAAAAATTTGCCACCGTATATCCGGCAGCAGGAAATGATCACAGTGCTGTAAAATTAACGATCCCGGAACTTGAACAGGTGGCCGGGGCAAAAGGCTGGGTTGATGTCTGTAAGGAAGAAAGCATTTAGACAGACCGCAGTGTGAGAAATAAGATTTTTCACACGCAGGAATGGTGCTTAGAACGAAAGGAAAAAACAAGTTAGGATGAAAGTTGGAGTAATTGCAGATGTTCACAGTAACCAGATTGCGTTCCGGGCATGTGTAGACTATATGATAAATGCCGGATGCGAGGAATTCCTGCTTCTGGGAGATTTTGTATCAGATACCGCCGGTACCAGACAGACGATGGAACTTCTCTATGAGTTGATGAAGCAGTTTCCGTGTCATGTGCTGCGCGGAAACCGGGAAGAATATATGATAGAGCAGCGTAGAGCACGCAAGCAGAAGGAAGAAGAAAAATATTGGATTGCGAATTCTGCCAGTGGTAATCTTTTGTATACCTATGAGCAGCTCACGGAAAGAGATCTGGATTTTTTTGAGAGCCTTCCGATCACGTTTTGTTATGAAAAGGAAGGGTATCCGGCAATCACCTGTTGTCATGGTTCTCCGGTCAATACCAGGGAACTGCTTCAGCTTGACAGTGAACGAACAAAAGAAGTGTTAGATGAGATTGATACCGGATATCTGCTTGCAGCACATACACATTTTCCGGGTATCAGCAGATATCAGGGAAAAACCTATATGAATACCGGTTCCTGTGGAATTGCGATCGGAGATCCGGGATACGCGCATGCCATCATCTTAGAGTCCGGTCAAAATGAATGGAAACCGGAATTTTTGCGGATCCCTTACGATAGCAATCAGGTGATACTGGATATTTTTACATCGGGACTTTATGATATGGCGCCATGGTTTTTGAATAACAATCTGCACATTTTACTGACTGGAACAGATCTGACACCGGAACTTGTTAATCTGGCAGCGAAACTGCAGGAAGAAAATGATATGGGAGCAAAGCGCTGGCCGCATATCGAAGAAAAGTATTTTGCACAGGCAGCGGATTCATTGAAAATTCCGGATTACACATTTTTGCGCTATATCCGTCCTGCTGTAAAAGAAGATACTGAGAAAATCTTAGAATTGTACCATTCCATGATCGGTGGAGCGGCAGGCTGGAATGAGTACTATCCTGGAATTGACACAATAGAATCCGATCTTTCCAGAAATGCGCTTTTTGTGATGGAAAATGAAGACGGGGAACTGCTGGCGTCGATCTCCATAGATGCAGACGAGGCAGTGGACAGCTTAAAATGCTGGAATCAGACGTTGCTTCCGGGTGCCGAACTGGCAAGGCTCTGTATCCGGAAAGAGTATCAGAATAAAAAACTGGCAAGGATGATGATGGCGTATGCCATGAATGTCCTGCGAAAACAGGGAAAGAGATCTGTTCATATTCTGGTGCATGAAGAGCATGAGGTGGCAATGCGTGCTTATATGCATCTGGGATATGAGAAAGTGGGGGAATGTAGTCTTTATGATATGCGGTTTGTGTGCATGGAGAGGGTGTTGTAGTGAAAAATGAAATAGAGAATAATTGCTGGTCAGGGCAGGCTCATTTGCCTGCCCCTAATTCTCTGTCTTTTGCCATAAAGAACAAGGCGATGGTATCCGGACCCACATGGCTTCCGGTACAGAAATCGTAAGAAGTATTGATAAATTCCCGCACAGAGATTTTTTCCTGAATTTTATCCATGACATAGAGCGAGTCTTCGTAGGCATCGGCATGTGCAATTCCGATGATCTGTTTTTCCGGTTCTGTGATATTGTCACAGACGAGAGAGACGAGCTCGTTTAATGCAGCCTTTCTTCCACGGCATTTTTTATACTGGACAATAAAACCGTCCTTGTTTCCACGCAGGATCGGTTTGATATTTAAAAGATTACCGACAAGGGCGGTCGCTCCGCTTAAACGTCCGGTTTTTGAAAGATATTTTAAGTCTCCGACGGTAAATACACCGTTCATCTTTGCAGGGTACGTTTCTAAGATATCTGCTACTTCATCAATCTCCATACCTTTATCACGCATTTCACTTGCGTAGATCGCTAAAATTCCCTGTGCTAAAGAAGCATTGAGTGAATCGATCAGACGGATTTTTCTGCCGTTTACCGGATCGTGCATCAGATCTTCTGCGGCGAGTCTTGCGGAGTTGAAATTTCCGCTGATATTTTTGCTAAGCGAGAAATACAGCACATCTTCGTTATTTTCCATGGCACTGCGGAATGCATCTTCAAAAATGGCAGTGCTGATCAGACCGGTCTTTACATCTGCGCCCTGGCGCACGGCGTCGTAATATTCATGGCCTTTTTTGCGTTCTTCTTCCGGGGATAATTCCGGATCAAAACAGGTGACTTCTTTTCCATTTACAAAGTTGATAAAAGAAAGAACTTTGATCTTATATTTTTTTACAAGTTCTGCGGGAATATTTGCCGCAGAGTCAACGATAATCTGAAACATGATGTTCTCCAATCCTGTTAAATAGTTATAGTATATAGTGTAAGCGGTTTTGAAAACTATGTCAAGTGGTTTTGGGACGTTTTCCTCTTTATTTTATAAAAGAGAATAATAGTATCATTGACGCTGACCATGTGGTATACTGCATTTAAGTAAATCGGTGTTTGGGAGGAAAATTCTTTTATGAAAGTGAAGTGTGTTTGGGAACATAATGGCGATGACAGTATTCTGTATGCGTCCAATTTCATTGGTGCATTTACAAGAGGTAAATCTAAGTGTGAAGCTATTGGGAAGATGTCGTCTGAAATTTCAGCTTACCTGAAGTGGAAAGGAGCTTTAACCTGGGATGTTCCGGAACCTGAGATCATTCAAGAAAAAGTGTCAACACTTACCATTTCTGATGCAGACTCAGATGTGCTTTTTGACGAGGAGAAAAAGCCATTAAGCATGGCGGAATATGAAGAATTAAAATCACTTGCCCTGAAATCTGCACGGGATTTCCTGACGATGTACGAAGTGGTACCGGATAAAGATAAAAGTGTTTTACCGGTCAGACAAACCTTTTACGGTGAGATTCCACGCTCAGCATATGAAATGTATGAGCATACGAAGAATGTGAATGCTTACTATTTTGGAGAAATTGGTGTTCAGGCAGATAATAACGGAACTATCGAAGAATGCAGGAAACGAGGATTTGAACTGTTAGAGCATCAGCCGGAATTTTTGGAGAATAAAGTTTATCTTGGAAGCTATGATGAAGAATGGTCATTGCGGAAGGTGCTGAGGAGATTTATTTGGCATGACAGGATTCATGCAAAAGCTATGTATCGGATGGCAGTAAAGACATTTGGAAATGATGTTGTCCCAAACGTATTTTCATTTGATTTATAATTTCCAGTTGTGGGAGGTGGCAATATGTGGTTCTGGTGGTTTATTTTGATATGCGATTGTATTATTCCAGCGATTATGATAATTGCGGGCAGAATGATGTGGAAACATTGTCCAAAGAAGATCAATGGAGTTGTGGGATACCGAACTAAGATGTCAATGATAAATATGGATACCTGGAGATTTGCACATGACCATGCAGGAAAACTTTGGTGGAAAGTCGGTATTGGTCTGTTGGGACCTACAATGCTTATACATATTCCTTTTTATGGAGCCAGTGACGATACAATGGGAATTTTGAGTATTATTATCATTGTAATACAACTGGTGTTTTTGATTGGGTCTATTTTTCCAACGGAAAAGGCATTAAAAAATAATTTCAATGAGGATGGGACAAAGCGATAGATTCCAATTGGCTTGAATTTGGTCACGGAAGAAAATGAAGGTTATATACAATGTGAAAAACTGGCATTATTGAATTTATCAATTCGCGGATATAAGAAAGTGGATAGGTTACCTGTTTCAGAAATGATGAATGTATCTGATGCTATTCAGGGAATTTTTGGATAGTATAGTAGTAAATTTTTTAACAGGATTTTTTACATGAAATTGTTTATTATAGTGAGATGTGTTACAATTAAGTTAGCTATTCCTAACCAAATTATGGAAAGATGAAAGTATATGTTCTGTACACCATTGGTAGTCACTAAGACCGCTGCTGCGGCATTCTATGATAAGTTGGTATTGTTCGTCTGCTGTGCGTCTTTGCGTTTTCATACAGGAAACCTCCATAGTTATAGTAAAACGCTCGCATTTATAGTATCTAGCACCGATACTGTAGTAAAATGCTGGCATCTATCATCTATAATCATTGCAAATTTTGTGATGATTTTAAATCCACCCTAAAACTATGCGCTTACGTTGGTCTGGATGCCAGAGCTACTATGGATTTGGATGCAACCATAAAAGGTGCTAATGTTAGTCTGACAGATGTGGAGACAATTATATCAAATATTATAGCAATCCCTATAGACGATGGCGTTTCATTTTACATTAAAAGAATATCGGAAATTATGGAAAAAGCAGATTATCCGGGAGTACGAGTAAGCATGGAAACTAAGTTTGATGGTGTTACCACACCATTAAAAATTGATATTTCCACAGGGGATGTAATTACACCAAGAGAAATAAGATATCGATTTAATCTTATGTTGGAAGATCGTACAATTGAAGTATGGGCATACAATTTAGAGACTGTATTGGCTGAAAAACTGGAAACTGTTATCAGTCGAAATGTTATGAATACAAGAATGAGAGATTTTTACGATATTTATATTCTACAAAAATTGTATGGAGAACAATTAAAAAAAGAAGTGTTATGGAATGCACTTGTAGCTACTGCTAGAAAACGAGGAACATTAGACCTGATAGAATCTAATGATATAAGAGAAATATTTGATGAAATTGAAGCAAGTCCAGTTATGGCGAGCTTATGGAAAACATATCAAAAAAATTATTCTTATGCTGCTGATGTTTCGTGGCACATAATTATGGAGTTTATTAGAGATTTATATCAAACTGGATTTTCGGATAAATTTAAAGCTGATTTTCCTTGAATTGTTTGCTAATGGGAGTTATAAACAATGGTAGTGATGCAAAACTTTAAATGCAAAGGATAAACTTATTGACATAATGTGCGATACACAGTATACTATTTTAAGCACATAGTGTGTGGCACACAATACAGTGCAATAAACACAGTGAATTTAAATAAAGGATACTGAAGGGAGGAGATTGGATGAATTGTGATGAAATTGTTTCAGGATTAATTTTAGAATTCAGACGAGGCACACTCATCATGGTAGTGTTAGCACAACTAAATAAACCAATGTATGGATATTTATTGGTAAAGGAATTAGAAGAAAAAGGAATTTCAATAGAAGGCAATACATTATATCCTCTACTGAGAAGACTAGAGAGTCAAGGTCTGCTAAAAAGTGAATGGGAAACTGAGGAAACGAAGCCAAGAAAATATTATA
>DMYD01000055.1:0-16303 GCA_003483745.1 Roseburia sp.
ACGCACACGTCACTCCGCCACAATATAAATCAGGCATACTTAGACTTTCTTATTTTCGTACAACGGAACAAAACGAGTCCCGGCTTGATGCAATTTGCCAATCTAAAACCCCCGGAACCACCCTACACAGGGAAACTCATGTCACCCACAAACCACAATTAGTCGGGTATTTCATAAGATTACAAAAAAGCAGCCCCTGAACCGCCCTCACGTGATTCACGACCTGCTTTTCTTTTTACGCTACACGAATGACATTCAACACTTCCCCATATGCTGCTTTTTTGTTCTCTAAAGCCTCTTCTGTCATCTCTTCTGTTACAAAGCCAAGTTCTCCTGTAACACCCTGTACATCAATATACTCTACATTTCCAAATACTTTTTCCACAGATGCCTTATCTGTACCTGACACTCTGACAAAGAAACGATTCTTCGCGCTGCGGTAATCTACCAGTTCTAATTTCTTTGAACTCCACTCAACCGGAATATTCTTGTCAACATTTTTTGCCATCTCCACAACATCTGCTACCACTGCACTCGCGGTAGGAAGTTTTCCTGCACCACTTCCATAAAACATTGCATCTCCAAGTACATTTCCATGAACAAAAATTGCATTGAACACACCGTTTACATTATATAACGGATGTTCTTTCGGTAATAAGAACGGTGCAACCATTGCCACATATCCACCGTCTGTCTTTTTGCTTGTAGCAAGAAGCTTGATGGCTCTTCCCATAGCTTTTGCATATTTGATATCGGTTGCAGAAATATGTGTAATCCCCTCTGTATGGATATCTTCGAAATCCACCTGCTGACCACAGACAAGGGATGTCAGAATCGCAATCTTTCTGCAGGCATCATATCCTTCAATATCTGCTGTCGGGTCTTTCTCCGCATATCCTTTTGCCTGTGCATCCTTTAACACCTCGTCAAAATCAGCACCCTTTTCGGACATCTCTGTCATCATATAGTTTGTCGTTCCATTGACAATTCCGGTGATCTCCTCAATCTCATCGGCAGTCAGACAGGAATTTAACGGACGGATGATCGGAATACCACCACCAACGCTCGCTTCAAACATAAAATTGACGTTTTTCTCTTTAGCAAGTGCGATCAATTCTGCTCCCTTTGCTGCTACCAGGGCTTTGTTTGAAGTGGCAACATGTTTTCCAGCCTCTAACATTGTTTTTACAAAAGTATAGGCAGGCTCTACCCCACCCATGGTCTCAACTACAATCTTTACTTCCGGATCCTCTGCGATTGTTTTATAATCATGTACAATCTTATCCTGGATCGGATCTCCCGGGAAATCCCTTAAATCCAGTACATATTTGATCTCGACCGGCTCTCCGACACGTTTTGCAATGCTGCTTCCGTTGATGTCAAGTACCTCCACGACACCAGAACCGATTGTTCCATATCCCATTACTGCTGCTTTCATTTTTTATCCTCCAATTTATGAACTATCATATGTTGCATCTGCCATATCTTATTCTCTTGCGAGAATCTTCACATAATGAATGCCTTCCTGTTCCTCAATATGCTCTAGCATCTCAGCCACATCACCTGTCTGTGGCAGAACATCCACACTGAGTGTGAGAGAAGCGATACCGTTGATCGGTATACTCTGATGAATCGTAAGAATATTGGCATGAAACTCTGCCACTGTCTTTAATACAACGGACAACAATCCAGGTTCATCATCCAGCTGGATGACTAAAGTGATTGTTCTTCCTTTTGCTGTATCATGAAATGGAAAAATATCATCTTTGTATTTATAAAAAGAACTCCGGCTGATACCAACTTTTTCGGTTGCCTCCTGCACAGATGCAATCTTACCGGATTCAATCAGCCGCTTTGCCTCGACTACCTTTAAGAGGACTTCCGGAACTGCTTTTTCTTTCAGTACATAATACTGACCTTTTTCTTTCATGTAACTCTATCCCTCTCTTTAGAAATTCATCTATTGTGTTTGTTGCACGCTGACACTTGTCCTCATGAGGAAGATAATAACATAAAGAGGCTGCAGACGCAACCTCTTTTTTACTATGTCAGGGACATTTTTATTATGTTGTTAAAATTTTTTGCCGCCTCCACCATGTTTTACGCCGCTGCTGCTCGTATGTACCGTACTCCTGCCACTGTCATTTCCATTATTATTTTCTGAAATATGGCGATGCGTCACAACTGTGTTCACAAGCACATCACTGTGTTTCTTTATATTGATCGTTCCAGACTCGTTGGCATCATATTTGTATCTGCCGATCCGTAATTTACAAAATAGAACAATCACCAGAAATACAATACCGCCAGGGATCAGTGATAAAACAACGGATGTAATGACATATTCCACCGGCGTGACATCATCATTTTTTTCCTCATATTCGTACTGGTTTGATGGGATTCCTTTATCATAATAATTCATCACATCTTTTAACATTACAGACAGACACTGCTCATATTCTCCATCTGAGATTGGTTCATATCCGTCATTTAAAATATCTTCAATGCGTGCATCCGTAAGATACTGGATCGCGATACCCCCGGTAGAAATATAGATCTCACGGTTCTGCATATCGATCAGAAGCGCAACTCCATCGCCATTTTCTGCGATCGCGTCAAAGAAATCATCCGCATATTCCTGTGTGGTTTTTCCGTTTGTGTCATCCGTTGTCAGCATCAGGATATTCCATCCGGTCTTCTCTCCCGCAGCATCCAGTTCACCCTCAAGTGTCTCGATCTCTTCCGGTGTCAAAAGCGCAGCGTCATCATATACCGTCTGTTGTGGAATATTTTCTTCTGCCGCAAAACATACCTGCTGTCCGCCTGCTGCAAATAAAATTGTAAACAGCCAGGCAAATAAGATACCCTTTAAACATAAAAATCTTTTCTGTCTCATGCTAGCCCTCCCAGTAATAAAATAACCAGTGTTACCAGACTGACAATTCCACTAACGAGTGCAATTTTTTTATAATCGATCGGGAGTTCGCCGTACACCTTTCCAGTCTGTCCGTTCATGGAAAAATAATAGATTTTTCCATTTTTCGCTTTGTATGTAATTGTCCACACCGGCAAAAGCGTATACGACCATTTTTCTTTTAATGTCTGGAAATCGGTATTTTTTACCGACACAGAACTATATCCGCTTATTTTTTCCCGCATCAGTTTTTCTGCATTTTCACGCGCTTCCTGCTGCACTTTCTTTTCTATCTGATTTTTTTCGATATCACGTTTTTCTGCCATGAATCCGGAAAGGAATCCAAGCTGGAACTTTTTCACTGCTTTAAAATCGTAAGGCATTACGCCACAGATCAGCTCCTGGTTTGCCTTTCCAAGTGCATTTTCCGTCAGGTTTTCAAGTTTCACATCACCTTCTCTTGATACCTGATAATACTTTGTCTCCGTATATTCTGTGTTTCCGGTTCTCCACACACGGACATTTCTCGCCTCGCCCTGCATTTTTCCCTCCAGGCTGGTATTGTAATGCCAATATGGAAAATACACACCTGTGATGCTCTCGATCTGTTTTTTGCTGTAAAAAGCACGCGGGACAAATTTTTTCTTGCAGACATAATCTTTGAAGCCTTTTTCCGCATCTTCCCTTGACACAGAAAACGGGATCACCTGATCCGGCAGGAATTTACCTTCCAGCCGTCCACCGAGCACGACCGGGTTGTGGCAGTAATAACAGAAAGTTGCCGCTGTGGTGGCATCTGTTACGATCTGTGCCCCACAGCTCGGGCAGGTGTATGTCACCGCATCCGCTTCATTTCCGGCTGTTTTATCTTGTGCTGATTCGTTTTCCGTCTGGTCTTTTGTGGCACCGCCCGCTTTATTTTCCGGCCGATTCTGTTCCTTAGACTCCGGTTCATCCGTCGTTTTTCCCATGCCGGCAGCATCTGTGCTTTCAGGTTCTGATGTCTGTGCCGGCTTCATGGCATCTAATTCTTCCTGTGAAAACAGGCTGGCACAATATTCACATTTATACTTTTGTGTGGAAGGATCAAAAATCAGTTCTCCATCACAATTTGGACATTTAAAACTGATAACTGCCATATTTAGTTCCTCGCTTTTCCACAGTTACTGCAGAATTTTCCTTTGTTAACCTGACCACATTCACAGGTCCACTCTGCTGCCGGTGCCGGTTTTCCGCACTCACTGCAGAATTTTCCTGTATTGACCTGACCACATTCACAGGTCCACTCCATCTTTGGTGCCGGCGCCGGTTTTCCACACTCACTGCAGAATTTTCCCGTGTTGGTGTGACCACACTCACAGGTCCATGTTCCCGCTGCACTGCCTGCCGGATTTGGCTGGCTCTGATTCATTGCACCTGCCATCTGTCCCTGTGCTGCATTTCCATTCATCTGTCCCTGCTGATCCTGCGGCGTCTGCAGTGCACCAAGTCCTGACAACGTCTGATTCATCGCATTCATGCCCATACCGACACCCATAAATCCATTCATGGCTCCTGCTGCATTGCTTCCTGCATCACGCACACCTTCGGTCAGATTTTTGACTGCCATACCACGCATTACATTGAAATCACCGCCAAGCATTGCGCCTTCATTTCTCATATTGATGAGCTTCTGGGACTCTTCATCATAAGATACGCTCGCAATACCGACACTCTGAATCTCCATACCGCGCATCTGGTTCCACTCTTCATCAAGCGTATTCGCCATATATTTTCCGAGTTCTCTTGCTTTTGAGGTCACATAGGAAATTCTGGTTCCGTCGGCTGACATCTGATTGATGGATGACTGCAATGCCTCTAAAAACTCGGACAGATACTGTTCATTGATGGAAGAAATTTCTACATGATCCTGATTTTTCGGAATGACTTCCGCATAAAACTGCAGCGGATTGGTGACTTTAATGGAATAAGTTCCATGTGCACGCAGAAACAATTCTGCATTATAAAAATTGTCAAAATAATTGATCGGGTTTCTGGTACCGAATTTAATTCCTTTAATCTCCTGCAGATTAATAAAAAATACCTTCTGCATGGTTGGTGTCTGTCCGCCAAATTTAAAACGATTGAACGTCTCTTTTAAAGATTCACCAAATTCACCGTTGAACATGGATGGCATAGACGAGTTATCCACCTTATAATATCCCGGCTCTGCCGTATAATCGACGATTTTTCCTCCATCAACAAGCATCATAAACTGATTGTCATACACATGAATGATGGAACCGTTGCTGACTGTATCCGGCGTTCCTTTCCGGTTCTGCCCCTTGCGGATCAGCACACCGCTCGTAAAGACGGTATTATCGCCCATATCATCTGCTTCGTAAACTTCTAACCACTGATCGGCAAGACCTCCTCCGATCGCCTCAGTAATTGCTCTGATAATTCCCATAATTAATCCTCCTTGTTTTCCGAAGGAAAATGCGAACCCTCTGGTGAGCAGAGGATTTTCCTCCATTGTTTTCCACACTGTTATGAATGACGATAGTCCGTCTCATCAAAACTATGTAACGTCCATACTTTCAGATTCACAAGCGTCACCGCCGAACCACAGTACTCGCAGTAAGCCGCACCAAGATTCGTGATCGGTGCACCACAATTCGGGCAGGTAGTTCCGACTGCATTGTCCATTCCTGTAAGTTTTTCATTCTGAATATACATAAGCTGTACATTATACCGGGTCTGCTCTAACAGTTCTTTACTGCCGCTTAAAACTTTTCCCGCTTTTTCACAATAATGCAGATATCCTATCGCACTCTGAAACGTAATGATACAAGTGCCCTGCTTTTTCTCATAATTAGAGATCTCTGTCTGATGGATCTTTATCTGTTCATAATGCTCTGTAACAGCCTCTGTCTCATTTTCACGGATCCTGTTTTTAATCTGCGCTAAAAATTCTTCCGAGACGCCCTCTTTGATCTGATGCTCAAAAATGCCGGCATCTGTGGCAGAGATTGCCTGCAATGCCAGCACGAGTGCATTTTCCACTTTATCTTTGAACTGTTCCATATGAAAATCCGGGAAATCCCTCTGAATCTGTGGCAGGAAAATACGTGTCATCGCAGAGACGGATTTGGGTGTCACCGCAAGTTCTTTCGCCTGCTGTTCAAATCCTTCTGCGATGGAATCCGTACCAAAAGCTGCACGTGAAAATCTGCGCAGCTTTTCCCGCACGATCCGGTATGCCACATATCCTGCACCACAGGATATGCAGATAACAAAGGCAATCACAAGAAGCGTGACTGTTCCCTTACTCATCGTCCCCTCCAAGTCCCTTCGGGCACCCAAGTGAAAGCCACTTCAAGTAGCCATTGATAAATATATCAATCTTTCCGTCCATAACACTGTCTACATTACCAGTCTCAACACCGGTTCTGTGATCTTTTACCATCGTGTATGGCTGCATGACATAAGAACGGATCTGGTTTCCCCAGCCGATTTCTGTCACTTCACCACGGATATCTGCAGCTTTTTCTGCATTTTCCTGCTGTTTTAACAAATACAGTTTTGCCTTTAACATCTGCATTGCCTTATCCTTATTCTGGAACTGTGACCGCTCATTCTGGCACTGTACCACGATTCCAGTCGGAATATGTGTGATACGGATTGCAGACGATGTCTTATTGATGTGCTGTCCACCGGCACCACTGGAACGGTAGGTATCGATTCTCAGATCGTCCTCATTGATCTCAACATCAAGATCCTCCTCGATATCCGGCATGACATCACAGGATACAAAGGAAGTCTGACGCTTGCCGGCTGCATTAAACGGTGAAATCCGCACCAGACGGTGTACACCCTTTTCGGATTTCATATAACCATATGCATTTTCTCCATTGATCTGGAATGTAATAGACTTGATGCCGGCTTCCTCTCCATCCAGAGAATCCAAAACTTCCACGGAAAACCCTTTGTCTGATGCCCATCTTGTATACATACGATATAGCATTGCCGCCCAGTCACAGGACTCCGTACCTCCGGCTCCTGCATGTAATGAAACGATTGCACCATCTGCATCGTACTCTCCGGACAACAGTGTTTTGATACGAATCCCTTCATAGGTCTTCGTAAATTCATCGAGCATTTCCTGAATCTCCGGGATCAGGGAAGCATCATTTTCCTCATATCCCATCTCGATCAATGTCTCAATATCCTCAAATTCCGTCTTTAAGGATGCATAAGTTGCGACATCATCCTTCATGCTCTTTAATTCTTTCATTTTTTTCTGGGAAACAACCGGATCATCCCAAAAATTTGGAACTTCCATTTCCCTTTCTAATTCCTGGATCCGCTGCTCTTTATTAGCCAGGTCAAAGTGAATCCCTCACTTCCTGCAGCGGTTCCCTGTATGCGTTCAGGGTCACTTTAAATTGATCAAGTTCTACCACAGTATCACCTCTTTCTGATATTTAAACTTCAATGTAACTGTCTGGTACTTTCACAGTTACGATTTGTCTCTATTGTAAAGTATGTGCTCTTTTTGTGCAATGACTTCTCCCTATTTTTATGAGAATCGCAAGAAGTAAAAGGCCAATTGCAGCTCCCGCAGTATCAATACAGACATCTGTAAACTGTCCAGAGCGTCCCGGAATAAACAGCTGATGAAACTCGTCTGTCGATGCATAACAAAAGCTGAATCCAAGTGCCGCAATATATCGTATCTTTGGTCTCATTTCAAACGAACAAAAAAAAGCAAATGCAAGCCAGCCCAAAATTGCATATTCTGTCATATGTGCGGCTTTCCGGATGGGATATTCTATGTTTCCGGCAATATTTCCAATCTGGTCTGCCGTCAGTCCCCAGTTAAAAATTTCATCTGTATCTTCAACCAGACGGTAAGAAATCGTACCGCTGATCTCGGATGATTCGGTTGCCGGCTGGTTGGAAAATAAAAATATGGTAAGCATCCAGCCCGCCAGCGTGATTCCAAAAATCATCCGCATTACTGTTTTGTTCATTTTCCGTTTAATTCCTCCGTGAGCACTTCCACTGCTTTCTGAATCTGATTATCATATTTCACATCATATTCTGTTCCATCCGGATTCTGATACTCATATTCAAGTTCAATATCCGGATCAATTCCTACGCCGTGGATATAATTTCCATTTGGCGTAAAATATTTTGCCGTAGTCAGCTTCACAGCATCTCCGTCCTCAAGCGGGAAAATAGTCTGAACGATTCCTTTTCCGAATGTAGTTGTTCCAATCAATGTTCCATATTGATAATCTTTGATTGCACCGGCTAAAATCTCGGATGCACTTGCACTATCCCCATTGATGAGTACTGCCAGCGGATACTCCATGTAAGTATCTCCGCTAGACGTATAAGTCTCTCGGTGACCATTTTTGTCCTCGGTATACACAACCGTACCTTCCGGAAGAATATCATCCAAAATCTGCACAACAGCGGTAACAAGTCCGCCACCGTTATAGCGCACATCCAAAACAAGTGCTTTCATGCCCTCGCCGTCTAATTCTGCAACTGCTTTTTCAAACTGGTCTGCCGTTTCTGCCTCAAAAGAATCGATATGGATATAACCAATGCTATCGTCAAACATCTGTGAAGATACGCTCGGCAGTGTCACATTTTTTCGTTCCACATCAAAAGATAAATTTTCTCCGGTTGAAGGACGGTATACCTCTAAATGTACCGATGTTCCCTCCTCGCCGCGGATCAGTTTCACCAGTTCCGTCACTTCCATGCTTGTTGCATCAGTTCCATCAACCGAAGTGATCACGTCATCTGCAAGCAGTCCTGCTTCATCGGAAGGTGTTCCCTCATATATCTTGGAAATAGATACCACCATCGTATCCGGATCCTGTCTGAGACCTGCACCGATTCCATAATATTGTCCGGTGGTGCTCACCTGCATCTGTTTGTAATCTTCCTCATTATAATAGACGGAATACTTATCTCCAAGGCCGCTGATCAGTCCCTCATACAGTCCGTCTTTTAGCTCTGTATCGTCCACGTCATCGTAATAATACATGTCCGTGTAAGCCTTCAGCTCATTGATCTTTTGGACAGTCTTTGTATCCAGAATCGATTTCTTGCTGCCGGATCCATTCGTTATGTAGATTTTTGTTCCTGTCACTTTTCCTACTATATTCAGTGCTACAAATCCAACCAGAATCGTACCCGCGATACCACAGACCACACCTTTTGCCATCTGTCCTTTTTTACTTTTCTTCGGTTCTTCGATTGGCTCTGTCATGATCTTTGGAACCTGCTGCTCATTCTTATTTTCCATATCCTGTCTCCATTCCTGCGCTGTTTTTATACAGCTGTTTTTGCTGCCGTTTTACGCCGCTATTCCCACCTGTTGTGTGGCCAGCCGCATTTTTATTTCATATTACTTTTTATACTACGCTCCACATTACTTATCATATCATTCATATGTGAAGATTCGCTGTCCTACTACATCGGGACAAAATTTCCCATGAAGCTTCGGATTTCGGATGTCAAAAGGTGGTTCACAACTTAGCGGCTGTCAAAATTAAAAGCCACCTTTTAACACCCAAATCCAACCAAACTAAAAAGGACCACCGCATTGCGGCAGTCCTCAAAAACATCCGCATTATCTGCCCAGATAACTCCACGGGCTGACATAGCTTCCGTTTAATGATACACCAAAGTGTAAATGATTTCCAGTAGAAATACCTGTACTTCCGACCTGTGCGATCGTCTGACCTGCAGATACCGTCTGCCCGGGTGAAACAAGCAGTGCAGATGCATGCATATATACGGTATACAATCCACCACCATGATCGATCATCACATAGTTGCCGGCAGCACTGCTATAAGCCGCGGTCGTAACCGTTCCATCTGCCGCTGCCACAATCGCAGCTCCACCGGACGCACCAATATCAATTCCTTTATGATTAGAAGAAGCACCTCCCATAGGCGACACCCGCGTTCCATAATCGCTGGTCACGCGTGTACTGCTCGGACATGGCCAGGTAAACACACCGCCGGTATACGGATTATCCTGTTTGCCGGCAGCAGCCTTCTCTGCCTCGATACGTTTGATCTCCGCGATGATCTCCTCCTGCGCCTGTATTTCTGCCGCATAGTAATCCGCATCATTCTGCGCAGAATCGATGTTTCCCTCAATTCCGGCAAGTTCCGTCTCCCGCTGCTTCATAAGTGTCGCAACCGAAGCCTTTTCCTGCTCTACAGAGGCTTTCTCCTGCTCCACTTCTTTTTTCATTTCCTCTAGTGTGGCATAATCTTCTTCTAACTGCTCTTCCACGCCATCTATATAGGCAACCGTCTCCTGATACTCACCTAACTTTTTCCGGTCATACTCCTGAATCTGCATGATATACTCAGCCGAATTTAAAAAATCAGAAAAGCTTTCCGAACTGAAAAGTGCCTCAAAGTAGGATTCCTGTGCATTCTCGTACATAAACTGTATGCGCACTTTCATGTCCGCATACTGCTGTTCTTCCTGCTTTTTTGCATCTTCAAGCTGATCTTTTGTTTCCTCGATCTGATCCTTTTTCTCTGTCAGCTCCTGATTTTTCTGTGCGAGCTGATTTTCCAAAGCTGTAATCCGGCTTGAAATATTCATAAGCTGCGCATTCAGATCATTTACTTTTGCCTGTACATCCCCCTTGGACTCTTTCAGCTCGTTTATGGTCTGTTTTGCCTTTTCTAAAGCTTTTTCCAAAGCCGCTTTTTCCTTCTGCGCTTCTTTTAAAGAAGTAGTGGATGTATTTTCGCTTTTTTTTGCGCTATTTTTCTCTGCCGCTGATGTCATCTGCACGGTGGCAGCCACACCAATCACCACAATAAGCAATACCGCCGTTATCCTGTGTATCCATTGACTTTTATTCATTATCATACTTTTAAATGTTTACGGATCGTAATCCGGCTTCCGATAAATCCAATACCAACACCAAGTAACAGTGCCACAGGAACCAATGTGTGGAATACCTGATCCACGCTTAAAAACTTTATCATATTGGAGATAAATTTAAACTTATCTCCAATATATAATATGATCTTCTCATACAAAACATACAAAATACCAAGCGGAATCGCTGCTCCGATCAGTCCGATCACAATTCCCTCCACCACAAACGGTGCGCGGACAAAATAATCGGTTGCACCGATCAGTTTCATGATACCGATTTCTTCACGGCGCACGGAAATACCAACCGTAATCGTATTGCTGATGAGGAAAATTGCAACACCAAGCAAAATCAGAATAATTCCCGCAGAAATATAACCGATCAGGCTGTTAAAATCCGTCAACGTATGTGCTACCATCTCCGACTGTTTTACTGAACGGATTCCATCTATGGACTCCAGATAAGTTACTAACGTACCCTGCATGGATATGTCATTCATATAAATGGAATAGCTTGCTGAATTGGCAAGCGGATTATCACCCGCAAAACTTGATGCAGCATCCTCGTTTCCATCAAAATAAACATCTTTAAAACTTTCCCATGCTTCCTCTGCAGACGTATATTCACAATGTGACACCTCAACACGCTGCTTGATCAGGTCACCGATCTCCTCAATGCGCTGTTCTGATATGCCCGCATCAAAAAATACCGTAACCGCAACGCCGGACTCCGCATCTTTTACCATCGCCTGAAAGTTGGTTACGATCGAATAAAACAGACCAAACAGGAAAATGCAGGCTGTCATCGTCGCTATGGATGCAAGTGAAAACATCTTATTTTTCCAGATATTGACGAGTCCCTGTTTTATCGTATAGAAAAAAGTACTAATCCTCATAATCGTAGTCCCCCTCGCGTTTTAATACATCACGCTCAGTCAGGCTGCGGCTGATGGCATTATCACCCGTCACAATACTGCTGGCTGTATCACTGTCATCCACAACCACGCCTTTTTGCATGGTAATGACACGTTTGTTCATGGCTTTTACGATTTCAAGGTTGTGGGTAACAACGACAACCGTTGTGCCGTTATTGTTGATCTCTTCCATCAGCTTCATGATCTCCCAGGCATTGTTATTATCCAGATTACCTGTCGGCTCATCTGCTAAGAGAATCTTCGGCTTATTGATCAGTGCCCTTGCGATTGCAACTCTCTGCTGCTCACCGCCGGATAACTGTCTGGGATAAGAACGGTATTTTGCAGCCAGGCCGACCATGGAAAGCATCAGCGGTACATTCTTTTTGATGGAACGCGTAGACTCTCCAATGACCTTCTGTGCAAATGCGACATTATCATAAATATTGCGGTCCTTTAACAAGCGGAAATCCTGAAACACCACGCCGATCTTACGGCGGAATTTCGGGATTTGTCTTCGCCTGATCTTATTTAATTTCTGACCGTTTATTGTAATCGTACCCTCCGTCGGTTCAAGTTCCTTCAGCAAAAGCTTGATCAATGTAGATTTTCCGGAACCGCTGTCCCCGACGATGAATACAAATTCTCCTTCCTCAATGTTAAGACTCACGTCATTAAGCGCAGGTATTCCCGCGGAGTACGACTTGCTGACATGTTCTAACTTAATCATAGTATTTCTCCATTTCTAATAGTCCAATGACTCCATGTACTTCATGTATTTTACTACCATAAGTGCGATTTTAAAGGTAATGGCATCTTCAAACACGCGCAAATCAAGTCCGGTTGCCTTCTGCAGCTTGTCCAGACGATAGACTAACGTGTTACGATGGATATAAAGCTGTCTGGAAGTCTCCGAAACATTCAGACTGTTCTCAAAGAACTTATTGATCGTTGTAAGTGTCTCCTCATCAAACTCATCCGGTGATTTTCCGTCAAAGATTTCTTTGATAAACATCTTGCAAAGCGGGATCGGGAGCTGATAGATCAGACGTCCGATTCCAAGTGTGGAGTAAGCAATAACATCCTTTTCTTCAAAGAAAATCTTGCCTACATCAAGTGCCATCCTTGCTTCTTTATAAGAACGCGACACTTCCTTGATTTCTCCGACGATTGTACCGTATGCCACGTGCACATCGCTGTCCGAATCAGAACGGAACAGATTTGCAATGACCTCAGCGGTCTTATTCATCTCTTCGTATCCCTCATTCTCGCCTACTTCTTTTACAACAATGATATTTTTCTCATCGACTGCTGTCACAAAATCTTTGGTCTTTCCACCGAAGATACCACGGATACGCTCCAGTTCATTGCCGTCTTTGTCCCGGTTGGTCTCCACGATAAATACAACACGTCTGACTTCGGTATCAATATGCAGTTTTTTCGCACGGTTATAAATATCAACCAGAAGCAGATTATCCAAAAGCAGATTCTTGATAAAGTTATCTTTATCAAATCTCTCTTTATATGCTACCAGAAGATTTTGGATCTGGAAACTGGCAATTTTTCCCACCATATAAACATCATCACTGTCACCATTGGCAAGCAGGATATATTCTAACTGATGATCGTCAAACACTTTAAAAAACTGATAGCCGTTTACGACCTGACTGTCTGCCGGAGATTCCACAAACGCAAGCGCCGGCTCCATATATTTGTCTGCTTCCGGAAATGTAGCAGCCAACACCTTTCCCTCTACATCAATAATGCATAAATCAATACGGGTAATTCCTTTCAACCCGTCAATTGTATTTTGAAGTATCTGATTTGAAATCATAAGCTCCACTCCTTCTATCTTCGTTTCATTTGAAACACACCCGGCAGATCTGGCTGCTGCAGCTGTCAGCTGTCCGAGTGATCCATATGCCACAGTGCATAACCTCCATTGCACACATGGGCAACTTTCACAATAAAAATATACCCAATGTCCCCACTTAAAAATACCTAGATTCTATTTTAATGCAAAACAGCAAAAAAAGAAAGAGGAAATGCATATTTTTTATGCACTTCCTCAATGTATACTGCTTTTTCCCTGATTTTTACAGTGTACATAGTTCACAAAGAAAACTTTTATGACATCTGTTCCTGAAATCCCTCACCGAGCACTTCCCGTGCATCCGAAACAATCACAAAAGCATCCGGATCTACTTCCTTTACAATTTCTTTTACCTGTACAATCTCTTTTTTGGATACCACACAGTAAAGCATACATTTCTCCGCACCGGAATACATTCCCTTTGCACGAAGCCCTGTCACACCACGTTCCAGCTCTGTCATGATACGATCTGCCACCTGTTCATAGTGATCTGTAATGATAAATGCAGCTTTCGAGAACTTCAGACCTTCCATCAGTGCATCCGATACCTTGCTTGTCACAAAAATCGCAACAATCGCATATAATGCAGCATGTACACCAAACACGAATAATCCGGCAAGTACAACCGCACCATCCAAAAACTGTATGATCTGCACCACAGAATAATGTTTATAGTAATGCTGGATCAGTGTCGCCACCATCTCGGTTCCGCCAGTCGTTGACTTTGCAAGCAGCACAAGTCCCATTCCAACACCACCGATGCACCCACCAAAAATCGCCGCCAGCACGTAATCACCATCCGTAAGATCAACAAACGGCAATATATAAAGCCAGAGAGAAAGTAAGAGTGTTCCAACGATCGTTCTCCATATAAATCGTTTTCCCTTGATTTTTAAGGCAGCCAAAAACAACGGTACATTGAGCACAAGGTTCGTCAACCATAAAGGCACACCACCCGGAATCAGATACCCTGTCACATCTTTGATAATGATTGCAAGACCGGTAAAACCTCCTGTTACCATGCTGACCGGATCATACACACACTGAATGCTTACTGCAATGAGCGCCGTTCCCACAAGCATAAGAACATAATCCCAGACCGGAGATCTCTTATAAAAAAACTTCTGCATACCGAACCTCAGCTTTCATATTTTTCAATACTATTTTTTAATCTGACACGGTGTACCAGATTCCAGAAAAATCCTTTGATTTTTGATCTTTTCCGGTGAACCTCAAACCCGCCGATTCCGTACCACACATTTGCGTTGATCTTATCACGGTGTTCCACAAGAAAATACTCCTGTTTCGGAGATGGAATGATTGAAATGATCACATCCGGTGTTGCCGCATTCAGTTCATTGATCACACCTTCAAGATCTCCAACACAATTTTCCGTTGCCGCTGCCCCGGCTAACACCAGTTTCGGATATTCCTCCTCAAGTTCCTGTTTTAACTCATCAACAGCCGCCTGTGTCTCTCCAATGATAAACACCGACTTGCGGTTACGCTCCACACGTTTTAAAAATTCATTCGAAAAATCATTTTCCTCTGTTTCACGGATCCTCTGCATCGTATCGGCTCCTGCCGCCTGCAGGATGCCTTTCTCTCCAATCACTGCCAGATTGAGAGAAGATATAACCTCTTTTAACACAGGGTCTGTCTCTGACTCGGTCAGCATCTGCATGGAAACCATCTCAATGACATTTAACATATTATTATCATACCAGGCTTCCACGCGCATAATTGCTTCCCGCACTGTGTAATTGTCCAGTTGTATTCCAAGAATATCTATTTTCTTAATCATTTTACACCCATATTCATTTCCATATATTGAAAAAATATACGCGAACAGTATATCAAACATGGTGCAATATTTCAAGAAATACTAATTTCTGGATTTATTTCTGTTCAGAATTTTTTGTTGTTGTAAACAATTTCTTTAAGCAGCTATATGCAACCAGCACACCTAATACCACCAGAAGGAGTGCCACGATCAGCTGTAATCCATCCACTAAGAATGTTGCATTGTGTGCAGCAATATTTGACACAAGGGCGATTGTTTTCTGCACCAGTGCGGTAAACGTAACTGCTAACATCACAAACATCGGTATGTAAAGTGTCCATCCGGTTCTTCCTGTCGTTTTTAAGAAAACAGCCAGTGCGATCAGAACCATCGCTGCAAGGAGCTGGTTTGCAGAACCAAACAGAGGCCATACATTGCTGTATCCGCCGAGTGTCAGCAGATAACCAAAGAATAATGTGATCACAGTTGCAAAATATTTATTTGTCAGCACGCGCTGTGCCGGTGTCATCTGTTTTGGATCTGTGCTGTCTCCATAAAACAGTTCCTGGAAAGACATACGTCCGATTCTTGCTACAGAATCAAGAGATGTAAGTGCAAGTGCTGATACACACATGGTCATAAATACAGTTGCGACCTGAACAGGTACACCAAGTCTTTCCAAAAATCCTGCAACGCCGGAAGAGAAGATAGCAAATGGTGTTCCCTCAGGTTTTGTTCCTCCGACTGCAACAGCACCGACAACAACAAGTGCCACAATGCCAAGTAATGATTCCACTACCATTGCGCCATAGCCGATCATCGGCATATCTTTTTCATTGCTGACCGTCTTTGAGGAAGTTCCGGAAGATACAAGACTGTGGAAACCGGAAACTGCACCACATGCGAT
>DMYD01000055.1:16584-20053 GCA_003483745.1 Roseburia sp.
TTTAACTGCATCTGCGGATGTGCAACAACAACACCAACAACTGCACCGATGATCATACCGAGCAGCATAAATGTTGTCATGTAATCTCTAGGCTGCATTAAAAGCCACATCGGAAGTACTGATGCAAGGAATAAGTATGCCATAATGATGTAGATCCATGCTGTCTTTGATGCATAAATCGGAAGTTTCATTCCAACTGCAAACATTACGACCAAAAGAGCGATTGCAACGATTGCTTTTACCCACTCATTCATTTTTCCAACATGTTTCTGGATCACACCAAAGATAACAGCCACAACGATGAACAGCATAGAAATGGAAGCTGCTGCAGAGTTTGCATAAGCGGTCTCTGCACTGTCAAGTCCGACACCGTTAAATGTTCCGGCTACCATATCTGTAAATGCTGCAATAACCAGCAGAGTAAACAACCAGCAGAACAGCATGAACAATTTCCGTCCTGTCTTACCGATATATTTTTCGATAATCATTCCCATCGATTTTCCTTCATTCTTCACAGATGCATATAATGCGCCAAAATCCTGCACAGCACCAAAGAATAATCCACCGATGATCAGCCACAACAGAACCGGTACCCAGCCAAACACGGATGCCAAGATCGGTCCGGTGACAGGTCCTGCTCCTGCGATGGATGAAAACTGATGTGAAAATACGGTAAATTTTGATGACGGTACATAATCCTGCCCATCCTCATGTGTGTAGGCCGGTGTCTTTGCATTCGGGTCAATTCCCCATTTCTTTGCAAGCCATCTTCCATACAGCAGATAACCTGCTGAAAGTGCTGCAATACCGATTAAAACAATTACTAATCCATTCATAACCTTTTACTGTCTGCAATATTGCAGACAACTCCTTTCCTTTTTTCAGATAAATAAAAACGCGTTGCACATCCTGCCCGAAGGGCTTTTCATTCATAGGCGTAATTTTCTATGAACAAAAAAAGCTTCCGTCTGATAGATGCCTGCACATCTAAAAGACGAAAGCCTATACTTCCGCGATACCACTTTTCTTGCCATGTTTCCATGACCTCTCTGCCCCATCATATATCCAGCGTATAATATATACTTTCATGATATGAACTTACATATCGTACACGAATATCCCTAACAGGTCTCTCTGTAACGGAAGAGTTCCGGTGCCGCTTACTGGCTCTATGGCTTTGGGCGTACTGCTCGCAGAGGATATTATCAAAAGATGCATATCATTTTCCACCTGCCAATGATTCTCTGTGATGCATTGCCTTCTAATAACTGTATTCTGTTCACTGCATTTGTTCTATTTATCTGTATGCCACATAGTTTAGCACTCTTTTTTCAAATGTCAACCTCTATTTTTACATTTTATTTCTTTTAGACATTTTTTCTGAATTGCCAGACATTTTCCAAAATGTTTTTATCTTTTTTCATATTTAAAATGTCAATATGTTTTCCTCAACTTTTTATTTTATGGCAAACTTTATGATTTCTACACAAAACAAACATTCGATTTTTTTACTATGTAAACCATGTTTTTTTACACCTAAAATGTGGATAACGTGGATAACTTCGTGTATAACTTTATTTTTCCACGTTTTAAGTGCATTTTATCAGTGGACAACTTTTTGGATAACTTTTTCTCTTTGTTCATTACTTTTTTTGCCCCCTTATATTTTGTGCATGTTGTATATCCCACTTTTTTCATTTTGAAAAATCAAAAAAACAGCTATCATCCTAAGACAATAGCTGTTCTGATTATTCATGAATTAGAAAATTCTTCTTACACAAATCGGGCTTCTGTAATTTACATTAGAGAACTTGATACCACTAGACGGTGTACTTGCATGAACAATTGTGCCACCACCAACATAAATAGCAACATGACCACTGTAACATACAATATCTCCCGGCTGTGCATCGGAAAGACTTACCTCATATCCGACACCTCTTAATGCGCTTGAAGAATGTGGAAGACCCACACCAAATGCTGCATATACGCTCATAACAAAACCAGAGCAATCTGCACCGTTTGTCAGACTGGTTCCACCGTATACATACGGATTGCCGATAAACTGTGACGCATAGCTTGCAACTGCCTGTCCGTTAGAACTTCCTGCTGACGCATAACTCTTTGAACGTCCGGAACTCTTTGAAGAAGACTTACTGTCAGCTTTCTTTCTCGCTGCATTTGCGGCTGCATCAGCTGCCTCACGCTCTGCTTCCTCTTTTGCAAGTCTTGCCTTTTCTTCCTCTTTTGACTCTGCCTGTACAAAATCAATGCTGAAATCAACATAATCTTTATGTACCCAGCCGTCACCCTCTTCTGTTGTTACCTTTACCCAGTCTTCAACTGATTCATCATCGATAACAACCAGGTCATCGCCAACCGGCACCTGCGTTAATACTTTTGCATCTGTGGACGGCTCTGTTCTTACATGAAGTGTTGTGGTATTAACCTTTGCATATTTCGTGCTGACTTTCTTTGCCAGTTCTTCATCATTCGGTACTACATATTCGCATTTTACATATCCGTCAACACTACCGGATTTAATACGATACCAGCCATTATCTGTAGTCTCAAGGATCGTTCCTGCGGAATTATTATACAGCTTACCAAGTACCTCACTGTCTGTATTCGGTTCGGAACGGACATTTACATAATTATCAACCTGTGCGATTGCGATATCTGTATATTCCGAAGAAACAACCGGTGTATCATTCTCACTAACCTGCTCTGCCTGCTTTGCTGCTGCCTGAGCTGCTGCATCATTGCTGTCTGCAAGGCACTGTGCCAATGCCTGTGAAACACCTGCTGCCGGAGTCTGTCCCTCTGCCATCTCAACTGCAGTCACGCTTGAAACACCTGCGACTGGAGCTGCATATGTATTTAATCCAAAACTGCCCATTGACAATGCTCCTGCTAAAAGACAGCCTGTAATTCTTACCATTCTCTTCTTCATTTACGAAAAACCTCCAACTAAGTTCTCATGTTTTTCATCGTTTATTACGAATTTGTTACATTTGTTACGCGTTTATTATAGCAAAGGCATTTTTCCATGTCAACCTGTATTAACCGTGAATTTTACTAAAATATTACATTGCTTTTTATTCAATTTTTCATTAAAACAAACAATAAAAAGGACTTGTATTTTATGTTTTTTCTTGTCATAATAATGTTATCATTAGTTTTTAGGAGGTGCAGCATGGATATTTCAGGTATGACACCGGCACTTAGTACATTACAGTCCTACGACGCAGGTTCTTCTGTCAGCCAGACCAGTCTTTCCTATGCGGTTTCAACTGAATTATTAAGCCAGCAGCTTGATATGACACAGGAGATGGGCACCGCTATGGTCCAGATGATGGAGCGTTCCGTAACCCCGGGACTTGGTGGAAATATTGACGTCTATATTTAAATAGTATAGATTATCGATTATATGTTGTGCCGGCAGGACAATAAAAATCCCGGTGCAAAT
>DMYD01000055.1:20294-28910 GCA_003483745.1 Roseburia sp.
ATTTGCACCGGGATTTTTATTGTTGATCCGCTTATGCAATCTATTGTTCTTATTTTACAGCGATAGCTTCAATCTCAAGCATGACATCTTTTGGCAGACGCGCAACTTCCACACAACTTCTGGATGGGAATGCTCCGTCAAAAAATGTTGCATATACTTCATTGATTGCCCCGAAGTCGTTCATCTCTTTGATAAATACTGTTGTTTTAACAACGTTTGCCATACTGGTTCCAGCTGCTTCTAACAGATTAGAAAGGTTGGTCAGAGCCTGTTTTGCCTGTGCCACGGAGCCTTCCGGGATTTCACCGGTTTCCGGTACAACCGGAATAATACCTGATGTATAAACCATTCCGTTTACTTCGATTGCCTGTGAATAAGGTCCGATTGCTGCCGGTGCCTTGTCTGTACTGATGACTTTTTTCATAATATTTTCCTTCTTTCTGTCAATTTTTTCCTATCATAGCATATGCTATAGAATTAATCAATTTTACGAATCGACTTTTCTTTGATCTCAATCCGGTGTTCTTTGTATAGTCTTCCAACTGCTCTCTTGAATGCATTCTTGCTGAGTCCTGTCTCTCTTTTGATAACTTCCGGAGAAGACTTATCCGTAAATGGAAGTACACCTGCAAATTCCTCAATAACCTGCATTACCTTTTCGGCATCTGCATCCATCTGAAGATAAGCTTTCTGGCGCATGGTAATATCTAACTTTCCATCCGGCTTTACATTCGTCACGGTTGCCTCGATCACATCACCGATACGGAGCATACTGTGATCTTCAAACGATGGCAGCATTGCAGAATACTTATCATCCACTGCAACAAATGTTCCAAAATTGTCACTGAACTCATAAACACGACCGTTTACAATATCGCCGGTATGATATGGCGATTCTAACGACAGGAGATCATACAAATGTTTCATGCTTGCACACAGACGTCTGCTCTTGTCAATGTATAATGTCACTAAAACCTCATCCTCCGGTTGAACCTTAACCGTCATCTCTTTATATGGAAGAAACAGGTCTTTTTCCAGTCCCCAGTCAAGGAATGCGCCAATCTTTCCAACCTCTTTTACAGTCAGCACTGCAAGTCCGCCCAACGTCAGCTTCGGTGTGTTTGTCGTCGCGATAAGCCGGTCCTTAGAATCTTTATATAAAAACACCTTGATTTCATCCCCGATTTTCGTTCCTTCGGGCACCTGTTTTTCCGGCAGTAACACACGTGTTTCATCCTCCATATGCTCTGCAAGATAAACGCCAAATTCTACTTTTTTTATCACAACAAGTTTCTGATATTCACCTAATCGCATTTTTATGATTGCCTTTCTTTTTTCTGAATCCGAAAGCAGATGATAGCATATGGTGCACCTTTTTCATCCGCCAAAGTAACTGTGATCTGCTCCGCCTCTGTCGTGACAACAGGATACAGCATATCTCCTAACATTGCAGCTTTACGATACTCTGCACGAAGCCCACAGACCAAAACATTTTCCGGCAGGTATTCCTCCGCTACCAGAATGTATTTTCCATTATTCATATGATGGTTCGTATCAATGTAAAAACGGGAAACACGCACCGGTTCCTTTTCTACGCTTTTTTGCGCTGCATCATCCGGTAAACTGATCTTGCGATCTGCCCATTTCCCCGGTATCTCGTCCTTGATCTCTGGTATATAAACTTCCTGCATGCGTTCCGATACCCGTGTGGGACGCATTTTCTCCGTATCCATAAATACCCATACAGAATTTGCCTCCGCAAATATCTCGCCATTTTCTCCCTCTATCCGGAAATTACGATATCCATAAAATCCGTGAAATGCATATGGCCATGTACTGACCTTGATATGCTGCCCCATCTGCGGATATCTGTAAACTTTGATCTCCCAGGAAGATAACACCCATGCCACCTGTTCTTTTGCAAGATAATCTACACCAACGCCAAAGTCCTCTGATTCAAACGTACAGCAATCCTGCAGATAATCTAACAAAGACGGTAATGTCAGTTCCTTTTCACTATTTACTTCACTGTAACGCACACGGCTGTTAAAACTATACATAAAATGCCTCGATTTCTGGTATTTTAAATTTTTCTGACTGCTTTTCTAGTTTTGTTCTTTTGTTATGCTACCACATTTCAGAGAGTTATGGTAGGGATTTTCGAAATTTTCTGTCAGCGAACGCTATTCTCTACGCCCTCTGGGCAAAAAAATAACCTCAGCAGTTCTCACTGCTGAGGTCTCATTAGCAGGGCTACAAGGATTCGAACCTTGAAATGACGGAGTCAGAGTCCGTTGCCTTACCGTTTGGCGATAGCCCTTTATTTTGTTTTCAGCTTTTCGCGCCGTCAACAATAGCTATTATATATGAGTGAAATAAAATTGTCAACTGTTTTTTTCAAAAATTTGTAATTTTTTTTCAACCATCGCATATAATACCGTCTCACCCCAGGAAATATCCGCTTTTCCATTGGTTGCCTCGATAATTTCTTTCTCTGTCTGTTCCTGCATCTTGGCCGGAACCATCAGGAGCAGTTCAACTTTTTCGGTATAAATGGTATCAATTAATGTCAGTCCATTTTGTGCGATCAGATACTGTAATTTTCCAAGTCCGGTATAATCTGTCCCGACTGACAGCCTGCGTCCTTCCTTTTTATCAATAATGACACTTGCAGCAAGCCCTTCCTGAACCGATTTCTGATATGCACGCACAAGACCGCCGGTTCCAAGAAGCACTCCGCCAAAATATCTGGTAACAACCACAGCCACATTATGGATATCTTCGCGCAGCAGCACATCAAGCATCGGCCTTCCTGCTGTCTGTGCCGGTTCCCCGTCATCTGAACAGCGGCTCATCTCCTGTCTGTCCCCAATGACAAAAGCAGAACAGTTATGTCTTGCGTCCCAGTATTTCTTTTTCATTTCTGCAATAAATGCAGTTGCTTCTTCTTCCGAAGAAACCGGTCGTACGGTTGCAATAAATCTTGATTTTTTTTCTATAATTTCTGCTTCTCCACCGGAATATACTGTTTTCATGCTCATCCCTCTCGCCTAAAATTCTTCAGACTTTTTTATATTTTAATGTGTCGGATATTTCTATATAAAAATAAGTATATTTTCAACCCTAATTCTTTGCGTGCCCCTATGGTATCATGTTTTTTTTTGAAATTCAATTCTTAAAAAAAAATGAAGAAGAACTGTATTTTCAGTTTTTCCTTTATTCTGACACATTTCTTTGCTATAATATGAAGATGGTTCATTTTGATTATAAAAGTATTTTAATTTCATACCTCATTTTTATTACAAAAAAGGAGATCTAACATGAATTATGGAAAGAAAAGTACGCAAAAGCGCGAAAAAGAATTGACTTCCAAAAGTACCATGATTCGCAAAAAATTTTACGTGATTTTTTGTAAGTCGCTGCTTATATGTGTATTTGCCGTCATGGTAATCGGAGCCTGCTCCGGTGTTGGAGTCATTCGTGGAATCATCGCATCAGCTCCAACGATTGATGATATTGTTGCTACTCCTACCGGTTTCTTGTCCACGGTTTTAGATGCAAATGGAAACCAGACAGCGACATTGGTTGCCTCAGGATCCAACCGACGTGCTGTTACAATTGACGAGATACCAAAAAATCTGCAGCATGCCTTTGTTGCCATCGAAGACGAACGTTTCTATGATCACAATGGTATCGACGTTACAGGTATCATCCGTGCCGGAGTAAAAGGTGTCGCATCTGGTTTTCATTTTTCAGAAGGTGCCAGTACCATCACGCAGCAGCTTTTGAAAAATACCGTTTTTACCAGTTGGACAAGCGAATCCTCCATGGCTGACAAGTTTGAGCGAAAGTTTCAGGAGCAGTACCTTGCCCTGCAGTTAGAAAAAGTAGTTGACAAAGACTGGATCTTAGAAAATTATCTGAATGCGATCAACCTCGGACAAAATACCTTAGGTGTCGGTGTTGCCTCTGAACGTTATTTTGGCAAAGATGTCTCTGATCTTACCTTATCAGAATGTGCTGTCTTAGCGGCCATTACCCAGAATCCTTCCAAATATAACCCGATCACCAATCCGCAGGAAAACGCCAAGCGCCGTATGAAAGTGCTTAACAATATGAAAGATCAGGGTTATATTTCGCAGGATGAATATGATGAAGCTGTTGCAGATAATGTTTATGACCGTATCCAGCTTGTCAATATAGAATCTGAAACCAACAGTATTAATTCTTATTTTGTTGACGAACTGACAGATCAGGTCATCCAGGATCTGGTGGAGCAGAAAGGTTACACTGAGACACAGGCTTACAAGGCACTGTATCAGGGTGGACTTACAATCTACTCTACGCAGGATCCGGAA
This sequence comes from Roseburia sp., assembly GCA_003483745.1. Classification (GTDB taxonomy): domain Bacteria; phylum Bacillota; class Clostridia; order Lachnospirales; family Lachnospiraceae; genus Roseburia. The sequence continues at coordinate 24,653 of DMYD01000055.1, forward strand.
ATTCAGGCGATCTGTGATGACGAAGTAAATAACCTGGACAATTACCCGTCCGCGCCTAAAGTATCGTTTTCCTACCGTTTATCCATCCGCTCTGCTGACGGTTCCATATCAAATTACAGCGAACAGACGATGCTTTCCTATTACCAGTCTTCAAACAAGAGTTTTTCCATTAATTTTAACTCCGAAGAAGAGGCTGCCGATGCAATTGAACAATATAAAACAGATATCATGAAAGACGGTGACACGATTGTAAACGGAAGCGAAACGGTTACCTACACGCTTCAGCCGCAGGCAGCTCTTACGATCATTGATCAGAGTACCGGAAACGTCAAAGCATTAGTCGGCGGACGTGGCGACAAAACCGCCAACAAAACTTTAAACCGTGCGGCAGATACCACGAGACAGCCAGGATCTACGTTTAAGATCATTGCCGCATATGCACCTGCACTTGATGCCGGTGGACTGACACTCGCTTCAGTCCAGGACGATGCACCATATAATTACGGCAGTGGTCAGGGTGGTGCCGTTAACAACTATGATAACCGTTATCGCGGCTTCACAACGCTGCGTGAGGCAATCACCAACTCCATCAATGTTGTTACCGTAAAAACATTAGCACAGATTGGTCCCTCTCTCGGATATGATTATATCTGTGACTTCGGTATCACAACTGTTGGTCTCGACGAGAGTTCCAATGAAACCTTAGCACTCGGCGGTCTGACACACGGTGTTACCAACTTAGAGCTTACAGCTGCTTACGCAACGATCGCTAACAGCGGAACTTACATCAAGCCAAAATTCTATACCAAAATTTTAGACCATGATGGAAATGTACTGATCGATAATACCGAGCCTGTCTCACACACCGTCTTGAAAGACACTACCGCATGGCTTTTAACCGATGCCATGAAAGATGTTATGACTCAGGGAACCGGTACTCCGGCTTACTTTGGAAGTTCTATGGCCCAGGCCGGAAAATCCGGTACAACAACCAAAAACCGTGATGCATTGTTTGCCGGCTTCACTCCATATTATACCTGTGTTGTATGGGGTGGATTTGATGATAACTCGCCACAGTCCGGCGGTCAGACCACTTATCCAAAGAAAATCTGGAAAGCGGTTATGAGCCGCATCCACGAAAATCTGGAATACCAGGATTTCACAAAGCCATCCGGGATCGTCACAGCACAGGTTTGCAAAGAATCCGGAAAGCTTGCGATCGCCGGTGTCTGTGATGCGGATCCACGCGGCAGCCAGGTCTATACCGAATATTTTGCGGAAGGTACACAGCCGACTGAATACTGTGACCATCATATTGTTGCAAACATTTGTAATGTTTCCGGTCAGCTTGCCGGTGGTTACTGCCCGACAGATTCCATTTCCTCACGGGTATTCGTTATTGGCGGAACCGTAGGAACAGAAGATACTCCGTATCTTCTCACGGATGATTTTAAAAATAACACCTGTACCATGCACAACGAAGGAAACTCCACCTACCAGGGAACTTCCGCATTCTCTGCAGTTCCAGGTGTAAATAAAGATAATTCCGGCGGAACACAGGCTCCTGCCGATAATACGCAGCAGACACAACCGCCTGCGGATAATACCAGCAATACACCGGCAAATAATCCCGGTGGTGGTGATACGCCATCTGACGGTTCTTCCGGGGGGGATGCATCCACCAACACCGGGGGTGATAATAATTCCGGTGGAAATAATGGATCGAATACCGGAAATGGACCGGTTCAGTAATATATATTTTTCATTTTATAAAACATAAAAATACCGGAGTTCCATTTAAGTGTCGATACACACCTCAAACGGAACTCCGGCATTTTTTATGTTTCTATTTATTATTATCGCTTTACATTAATGGTTCTGGTCTTACTCCAGGCTCCATAATAATATTTCTTACCAACTTTTACATCGCACATAATATTTTGCTTTTTTGACACCACTAAAGTATCTGTACGAGCTGCTGGAAGCTGATATTTTCTTTGTAGTTGCCTTGGAGAAATTCTTTTTCGTAGAATACTGCACCTGATATCCATTTACACCAGACTGTGTCTGCCAGGATACGTATAATCTCTTTTTATAATAATTATAAGCATAAGGCTTGTCCATCTTTTTTGGTGTTACAATCAGGGAAAATACCTTCGAAGTATTACTTCCATCTTTCGCAGATACAGTAATATTAACCCGTCCAGCTCTGTAAGTTTTAACTTTTCCATTCTGATCTACCGTTGCAATTCCAGTATTTCCACTGCTCCACTCAATCGTAGGATCTGTGACATTTGCCGGATTTAAAGAAGCCTTTAATTGTACGGTTTTTCCTGCTACTACTTTATTTTTTCCGGAAATTTTAATACTTTTTGTAACGATCTTTTCCTGACTTAACAACGTATAGCGTCCGGTATTACCACCACATGGCAAAATTTTAATATAGTATGTACCCGGTTCAAGCATCTGCTCAAACACATGTACAATCGGCTTATCCTCTGCTGCTGTATATATATTTTCATTGTAGATTCTCACATACTCACTGTTCCATATCTCAATATAAGAATCCGGTATTCTCGCCGTATAAACCAGACGAACCATCTTTTTGTATGGCACATTAATCTTATAAAAATCGATCCGGTCATCAATTGAGAGGAAACCTGTTACCTGAGAGCCAAGTCCAATCTCCATTGCAGTATCAAAAGTATCGTTTGAAGAGCTTTCATTGTTCTCTGCCGGTTTAAAAGAAGCCTTGACACGATACTCTCCCACATGAGAGCCACAGCCGTAAATACAAATAGTGTAATCTCCCTGCTCCAGCGCAAACTCATAAGATCTTGTAATCGGGCTGGTTGCACTTGAAGTATATACATTATCTCTCTTATACTGTTTCGTCATATCATTATTCTTAATTTCAATATAAGAATCTCCGATATCAAATGCCTGATACCCAACCGTAAGCCAGCCATCGCTCGGCATGTGAACCGTATAAAAGTCCTGCTCACCTGATGTATTAATAGATCCGGACACCCAGACGTCATCGGTAGCCAGCGGAACGGAATTAATGGTTGCTGCTTCTGTTCTTGTTGTTACGAAAAATATCCATGACATACACAGTATCACGCATGCCAGAATTCTTTTCAGTGGTTTTTCTGATCTTCTCATAACTATAATCTCCTTTTTTGTGATGTTCTTATTACACCCCCCTTTGCATGTGACTGTCTATATTTCTCTTTTTGTTATCTTATCTGACAATACCTAATAGACAGCAAAAACCCCGAAGTCGCCTTCGGGGTTTTCACTGTTGATGTATATACTAACTAAGGGGATACATTTTTTCGCATTTTCCTTAGTTTCTAATTTGACAAAAGCCTTTATTTTCGGCATTTTCTGATTATCTGTCGTTTTGCTCTAAGCTGAAATTCCCAGTCAGATTCCCAGACAAATTCCCAGACTATTTTTCCAGAAACGCTTTTACTTCTTCATACAGTTCTTCCGCTTTCTGATACTGTTCCTCTGCATCTTGCCGGGAAGCAATAAAGAAATCATCATAATCACAACTGTTACGGATTTGAAATGCTGACTGCACATACTTTGAATACTTCTTATCAAAAATGCCTGTCTTAATATACTCTCTCTGAAAATATGCAATTACACCTGCATGCTTAGAAAAATCCACTCCATCTTTTGATAAAACTGCCCGCAAAGAAGTAAATATTGCATAATAAGAACGCCCGATAGAATCCTTATACTTTCCCGCATCCAAAAGCAATTTTGCAGATTCCAACTTTTCTTTGGCATTAGCCAAACGATACTCTGTCAGATTATCCAATCTGCATTCCCTCCCTCGCAATGTTTCTATAATACGGAAGTTTCTCTTTGTACTCTTCAAATTCATCATAAGGAATTACCGTTGGAGAAACAACCACATCATTTTCCAAGCCTATATCCGCTGAAATATCCCACACTGCTTTTAGCTTATTTTGTAAGTCCAAACGAGAGCCTTTTACAATAGCTGCTATATCAATATCCGACTGATTGTCATAATCTCCTCTGGCATAAGAACCATATAGAAATATTCCTACAATATCTGCTCCATAAATATCATGGTAGCACTGCGCCATCTGATTTGTAACTTGATGCAACTGTGTATATGTGCACATGTAGTCATTCTCCTTTCCTTAAACATTTTTCTTATCTTCAATTATAATATTTTTCATAGTATTCCCCAGACAATTTTTTGAAAATAAATCCTATT
>DMYD01000055.1:29114-45502 GCA_003483745.1 Roseburia sp.
GCTATTTGTTCTTCTGTATCGCTTTTTACTGCAATATAAAAAACATCATAATCACTGGCATGTCGTATTTCCTGTGCCTCTGAAATCATTCGACCTATCAGCCATTTATCTCAATTCCCTCCTTTGCCACGTTATTATAAAACGGGTAATTCGGTATCCAGATTTTAAAATGCTCTGCATTCTTTACAATCGGCATAATCTCTGAATCATATTTCTCATTGATATCATAGGTAAAATCTCTTACCGCTTTCATATATTGATGTATCATATCATCATCACATTTTACCAATATCATAATATCTATATCGGAATCAAGACGGTTATCCCCCCTCGCATAAGAGCCATACAAAATCGTTTTCTCATAATCACACCCAAAAACGTTTTTTATTCCTTTAACATATTCTCTCAAAATATTAGATATACTTACTGGCATTCCGCTTCCCCCTTTCCTTCTGCATTCCTATTTAGAATTATAATGGAATCTCTGCAACTATTCAATAGACTTGTTATCAGCTTTCTCTGTCTGAATCGACATTGTTACTGTTCACTTGCAAGCTTGACAATTGCTGTCAAGCTGTGCGCCAAAGACTATATCATGCCAGATTACAGCCCCATGCATCGAAGAAGCATTTAAAATGGGCTGTAATCGTTACTGCTCACACAGTATGTGTGAACAGTAACTCGACATTTACGGGTTTTCCCTTAGTATTTACAAATAATAAGTTTTCAAACTCGCCCTTTATATCTTCTTGTATTGGTTTAACAATAATTTTCCGTAACTCTAACTGGCTTTTTATCGCTTCCTCTGCCTCTGGTACTAATATCAACAGCAAAAACCCCGAAGTCACCTTCGGGGTTTTCACTGTTGATGTATATACTAACTAAGGGGATTAGATTTCACCAATCTAATCAAATTAGATTAGTGCATATTAATGTAACTCTCTGGATACGAAATCCGGATAACCTGACTCTAATCCATGCTCAGTGGAATCAAGTCCCTCAATTTCTTCCTGTGCAGTTACACGGAGACCGATCGTTTTCTTTAAGACGGTAAATACGATTCCCATTGTAATGATCGTCCAGCCCGCGATGCAGAGGATGCCAAGTAACTGGATCAGCAGATGATGAACACCGCCGCCATAGAACAGTCCATCTTTGTAATCGAAAAGTCCTACTGCGATTGTTCCCCAGATACCGTTACAGCCATGTACTGCAACTGCACCAACCGGGTCATCTACTTTTAATTTATCCTCAACAAAATATACTGCTACGCAGACAAGCACACCTGCGATCGCACCGATAATAAAAGAACCGATCACATCTACATTTGCACAGCCGGCAGTAACTGCTACAAGACCTGCAAGAGATCCGTTTAATGACATGGAAACATCCGGTTTGCCATTTCTGATCCATGTATAGATCATTGCTGTACAGGTTGCCACTGCAGGAGCAACTGTCGTTGTTGCAAAAATCTGTGATAACTGCATGGTGTCTGTTGCTGCTGCGCCGTTAAATCCATACCATCCAAACCAGAGAATGAATACACCAAGTGCACCGATCAGAATGTTGTGTCCAAGAATTGGTCTTGGTTTTCCGTTTTTGTCATATTTTCCGATACGAGGTCCTAACATTGCTGCACCGATGAAAGCTGTGATACCACCTACCATATGGATACATGCAGAACCGGCAAAATCTGTAAATCCAAGATCAGTAAGCCACGGTGTTCCGCCCCATACCCAGTGAGCCTCGATCGGGTAAACACATAAACTGATAATAAAACTGTAAATACAATAGGTAATGAATTTGGTACGCTCTGCCATTGCTCCGGAAACGATCGTTGCTGCCGTTGCACAGAATACCAGGTTAAATACAAATCCGGACCAGTCTGTCTCTCCAAAATGAGCAAATGGGTTTAAGCCCCAGCCGACGAATCCGCCATCTCCACATAAGAGATTGTATCCTAACAGATAAAATGCTACTGTACCAATACAAAAATCCATCAGGTTCTTCATCGTAATGTTACCAACATTCTTTGATCTGGTAAAACCAGCCTCAACCATAGCAAATCCACATTGCATAAAAAATACTAACGCTGCACCCATAAGGTACCATACACTCATATCCATAATCAAATCCTCCTTGTTTTGCGGAGCAAAATGCGACTGCCTTTGCAGGAGCAGAGGATTTTCCTCCTTGTTTTGCGGAGCAAAATGCATGCTATGTTTTTTATAGCATTTGCCTCTTGCAGGAGCAATGCCCAGCAAGCTGTGCAAGATTTTCCTCCTTGTTTTTCGAAAAAAAAAGATAATCACGACCCCAGGTTCTCCCTGTGTCACAATTATCTCCTTTGATAATGATTTCTTCCTGATTCAATTTTTCTCATAATGTTATATTCATGATCCTTTTCTTATTTTTCAGATGACTCCTCATTTCATCCAAAAAACTTACAGTGCATCTACACCATGCTCGCCTGTTCGGATACGGATCGCGTCTTCCACCTCATACATGAAAATTTTACCATCACCGATGTGACCGGTATTAATCTGCTCTACGATCTTGTCGATCAGCTTTGGAGCAACTTCATCTGTCACAACTGTTTCTACTTTAATTTTCGGCAACAGATTGACTGCATACTCTGCACCACGGTAATTTTTAATGATACCTTTCTGATTACCGTAACCCATGCTGTTTACAATATTAAGACCATTTACCTCTTCACTGTCAAGTAAAGCCTTAAGATCTTCCAATTTCTCAGGTTTAATAATAATCTCTAATTTCTTCATCCTAATCCTCCTTGTTTTCCGAAGGAAAATGCGACTGCCTTTGCAGGAGCAGAGGATTTTCCTCCTTGTTTTTCGGAGAAAAATGCGACTGCCTTTGCAGGAGCAGAGGATTTTTCTCCTTGTTTTGCGGATTTCTGCGGTCATGGCAGCAGATTTTCTATCCGCTGCCACACCGCTATTAAATACAAACTTCATACATCTATGGTTCTTTTCAGATATATTTATACCTCAAATAACAGATCACCATAAGATGGCATTGGCCACATGGATTTGTCTACTAACATCTCAAGTTTATCAATCGGTGCTCTTAACTCATCCATTGCTGTCTTAACTTCATCTCTATAGTATACAGCCTGATCTCTGCCTTCTTCCATCTCTGCAGCTTTTTCCGTTACTACCTGTAATTTTGCCAGTGCCTTCTTGGAATCAGCCAGTAAAGAGGAAACCTGTGTCAGGATCTCTGTCTGTGCACTGACATCCGCACCACATGCTGTCTTTACAGAAGTGATAGAATCAGCAAGTACAGTTGTGTATTTGATAACAGCCGGAATAATCTGTTTGGTTGCAATATCGATTGCAGCTCTTGCCTCGATGTTGATCTCTTTTGAGTATGTCTCATACTCGATCTCAACACGGGAGTCTAACTCTGCCTTTGTAAATACTTTGAATTTTTCAAATAATTTCACAGATTTCTCTGTATTTAATGCAGGGATTGCATCTACCATGGAACGGATATTTGGAAGTCCGCGTCTCTCAGCTTCCGCTACCCACTCATCCGAATAACCGTTTCCGTTGAATACGATTCTCTGATGCTCTGTTGCATATTCTTTGATCAGATCATGTACTGCCATATCAAAGTCATCTGCTTTTTCAAGAACATCACATGCCTCTGCAAATGCCTCTGCAACGATTGTATTTAATACAACGTTCGGCTGAGCGATAGAATCCTGGGAACCTACCATACGGAATTCAAATTTATTACCGGTAAATGCAAACGGTGATGTTCTGTTACGGTCTGTCGCATCTTTCATAAAATCAGGAAGTGTCTTAACACCTGTCTCTAATTTCTGTCCAGCAAGACTGTGTGTAGCTTCGCCTGTGCTGATCAGCTGTGATAATACATCCTGAAGCTGCTCTCCTAAGTATACGGAAACGATTGCTGGCGGTGCCTCGTTTGCTCCTAATCTGTGGTCATTTCCGACATCTGCTGCGGATTCTCTTAAAAGATCTGCATGTTTGTCAACTGCTTTTAAGATACAGGTAAGTACTAATAAGAACTGTACATTCTCATGAGGCGTTTTGCCTGGCTCTAACAGGTTGATTCCATCATCCGTTGTGATGGACCAGTTGTTGTGTTTACCGGAACCATTGACTCCGGCAAATGGTTTTTCATGAAGCAGGCACTGTAAGCCATGACGTCCGGCTACTTTCTTTAAAGTTTCCATAATTAACTGGTTGTGGTCTACTGCGATATTTGCCTGTGCGTAGATTGGCGCTAACTCATGCTGTGCAGGAGCAACTTCATTGTGCTGTGTTTTTGCACTGACACCCAGTTTCCAGAGTTCCTCGTTTACATCCTTCATAAAGGAAGCAATTCTCTCACGGATTGCACCGAAGTAATGATCATCCATCTCCTGACCTTTTGGAGGCATTGCACCAAATAAGGTACGACCGGTAAAGATAAGGTCTTTTCTCTGTAAATATTTCTGTCTGTCTACGATGAAATATTCCTGCTCCGGTCCAACAGAAGGAGTAACTCTCTTTGATGTTGTATTACCGAATAATTTTAACAGACGTAATGCCTGCTCATTGATCGCTTCCATAGAACGAAGAAGCGGTGTTTTCTGATCAAGGGCTTCACCTGTGTAAGAGCAGAAAGCTGTCGGAATACAAAGTGTTGCGCCTGCTGCATCCTGTCTTACGAATGCCGGTGAGGTACAATCCCAGGCGGTATATCCTCTTGCCTCGAATGTAGCTCTTAAACCACCGGATGGGAAAGAAGATGCATCCGGCTCGCCTTTGATCAGCTCTTTACCGGAAAAGCTCATTAATACCTTGCCATTCTCCATCGGTGCTGTAATGAATGAATCATGTTTCTCTGCCGTTACCCCAGTCAGTGGCTGGAACCAGTGAGTATAATGTGTTGCACCTTTTTCAATTGCCCATTCCTTCATCTCATGTGCAACAACATCTGCTGTTTCAAGGTCTAACTCGCGACCTTCCTGAATGACTTCTTTTAATTTCTTGTAAACCTTCTTTGGCAGACGCTCCTGCATGACTGCATCATTGAATACGTTCTCGCCAAAAATCTCTGCTACATTTAAGTATCCTGTTTCGCTCATGTTCTACATCCTTTCTTCTTCACCGGTCTAATCCCCTAAGACTATTCCCTGCTTTTTTGAACAAATGTAAGAGATTTTAAACCTCTATTCTTGCGCTGCTTTTCAATGAAAACAACGTTTTCATTTGCATCTCAAGTTTGTGCGTAAGCACAAATCTTGCGTGTGAAAAATATATTTTTCACACTAAACCCTCGTTTCTTATTGTACCTTGAAAGTGGATGAATGTCAGTAAGAAATTTCTCCTATATGGCTTTTATAAAAAATTGTGTGACAACTCCTTATAAAAAAAGGGCATTCCAAGCTACTTGGAACGCCCTTGTTCATCTCTCACATTTGTTTTGTTGAATTTAAGATAATACTTTTCTCTTCAAAATGCAAGAGAAAAATTTCACTTTTTTATCATTTTGCTATATTGAACAACAAATTCATGTAAAATTAGAAATCTTTGTTAAATATAACTTATGGAAAGTGGACTTCCGTCTGTCTGCCAATATTATTCAGCTTTACCAACAGAACCGAACAGTTCCATTTTCTCTTTTACAGTAGCTTTGATTGCTTCTGCACCCGGAGCTAATAATTTACGAGGGTCGAATCCTTTACCCTCTAAATCTTTACCAGCTTCAATATATTTACGTGTAGCATCTGCGAAAGATAACTGGCACTCTGTATTAACGTTGATCTTAGCTACTCCGAGGGAAATTGCTTTCTTGATCATGTCTTCCGGAATACCTGTACCTCCGTGAAGTACTAACGGCATCTGGCCTGTTAATTTCTGGATAGAATCAAGAGTCTCGAAGCTTAATCCTTTCCAGTTTGCCGGATATTTACCATGGATGTTACCGATACCAGCTGCAAGCATGTCCACACCAAGATCTGCAACTCTCTTGCACTCTTCCGGATCAGCGCACTCGCCCATACCTACAACACCGTCTTCCTCACCACCGATAGAACCAACTTCTGCCTCGATGGACATTCCCATTGCATGAGCAACGGATACGAGTTCTTTTGTCTTAGCAACGTTCTCATCGATTGGGTAATGAGATCCGTCGAACATGATGGATGTGAATCCAGCTTTGATACATTTATAGCATCCTTCGTAAGTACCATGGTCTAAGTGTAATGCAACCGGAACTGTGATTCCTAACTCATCATGCATAGCTTTTACCATAGCTGCTACGGTACCGAAACCTGTCATATATTTTCCAGCGCCTTCAGAAACACCTAAGATAACCGGGGATCTTAACTCTTCTGCTGTAAGCAGAACAGATTTTGTCCACTCCAGGTTATTAATGTTGAACTGACCAACTGCATAGTGACCAGCTTTTGCTTTGTCTAACATTTCTTTTGCAGATACTAACATGTCTTATTCCTCCATAAAATTAATATTTTTACCCTATGGGTATTATATATTACTTCTTTCAAAAAATAAAGTTAAATTTATAACAATCTTTCTCATTTGTTTCCTGGAACCATAATATCGACGGCACGACAGATATTTTTCACAATAACTTCCTCATGTGCCCCGCCAAATTCCCCGTCTAACGTCCACGGAACTTCCTCTTTTGCCAGAAACTTTACTTCATCTGACTTAAAAGAATAGATCATATCCGTATCATCCACCAGATTGATCAGCGATGCGATGATCTCGTTGAGTTCGATCGGATTGCGTGGTTTTTTGATCAGTGTAACTTCAAATACCCCATCGTCTAAGAGCACATCTTTTCCAGTCATTCCCTTGAATCCGCCTACGGACGTTGAATTGCTGATCATTCCATAGATAAATTCATCCTGAATCCGCACATTATTGTACTCCACCTGCATATTAAAAGACGGAATATCATGAAGACTGCGCATTCCTTCCAGAATATATGCTGCATGTCCAAGCACATTTTTCCATTCCTGGCTTGTCTTATAGGAAACCTCCGTGAAGAGTCCAAACGCCGCCACATAGACAAAATAATCATTGTTAAATGCACCGATATCACATGGAAATGCTCTTCCATTTACTGCTGCGTCGGCTGCTTTTACCATATCTTTCGGTATCCCCAGCGACGTTGCAAAATCATTCGTGCTGCCCGCCGGAATGTATCCTAAAGGTACAGTAAGTCCTTTATGCATGATACCGCTCACCACTTCATCCAATGTACCATCTCCACCACTACATACAACCAGATCATAGTTTCCTGCATCCATCTCCACTTTATGTATTGCATCTTCCGGTGCCTGTGTCGGGTAAATCGTTACCTCGTAGCCGGCTTTTACCATGGTATCCACAATATCCATCAGCTGATTCTTAATCTGTGCTTTTCCGGAAAACGGATTGAAAATAAATAGTAATGTTTTCTTTTCTTCCATACGCTCCCTACACCTGTTCTGTTATTTTGTTAAAAATTCCTCGATTGCTGCAACCGCATCCTGCGCATCCTCACCCTCAGCATCGATCACAACTTCTTCTCCATTTAAGAGAGCCATACTCATCATACCCATAATGCTTTTGACATTGACTCTCTTATTGCCCTCAGATTCCATATAAATCTGGCTGGAAAACTGATTTGCCTTCTGCACTAAAAGTGCGATCGGTCTTGCCTCTAAATCGTCCTGCATGTTTACCACTACACTCTTTTTCATGATAATCTCCATTCTTACGCTGTCTTTTGCGCATCTAAAGTTTGTGCGTAAGCACAAATCTTACGTGTGAAAAATTTTATTTTTCACACTACCCTCCATATTCTGTGCGAAAATAAGCCATGGAACTTATGCTTCACACTATCTTCTCTTTTTCACGCAGTTCATCTGCGATCTCACTGATTCTTCGCAATCTGTGGTTCACTCCCGATTTTCCGACCGGCGGATCGAGGTAAGTACCCAGTTCCTTAAGCGGTGTATCCGGATACTCTAACCGCAGCAATGCCATTTCTTTTAAATTTTCCGGCAGACTGTCTAAGCCTGCATTCTGTTTAATATATTCTATATCACCAAGCTGCTTTACTGCTGCTGCCACAGTTTTGCTGATATTTGCGGTCTCACAGTTTACCTTGCGGTTAACAGAGTTTCTCATTTCTTTTAAGATGCGCACATTCTCAAGATTCATCAGTGCCACATGTGCCTCCATGATATTTAACATATCCACGATCTGCGCACCTTCTTTTAAATATACAACCTGATGTTTCTTTCGCTCTACGATCTTTGCTTCCATATCAAAGCTATTGATCATATCCTGAAGCTGTTTTGCCTGCGAGATTTCCCTGCAGACAATCTCAAAATGATAGGATTTATTCGGATCGCTGATCGATCCTCCTGCTAAAAATGCTCCCCGGATAAATGCCCGTCTGCAACAGGTCTGCTGCAGCAAAATACCATTTACGGTATCCGTAATCTCCGCCCGGTTCAAAGGCTGATTCCACATCTTGATCGTCTCAAGAACGCGTTCCGGTGACAATGTATCTATCTCTTCTATATTAACATGGAACAGTTGTGTTAGTAACAGTCCATATTTTTCCTGCAAAAGTGGATTTTCTGAATCCAGCACATCCCCTGCATCCGCGATCAGCCACTGGTGTTTTCCGTCGAAGGCAACTAATGCCGCAAGCTCGGCAATCTGACAATGTCTGCTTTTTCCACTCTGCTTTGCTAACTCCTGTTTCACTTCACTTGAAAAAGACATCTTTTATTTTCCCCTTAAAGCATCTTTACCAATATCACGATGCTCGATTTTCAGTCCATAACCTTTTCTTTCTGACAGACGTTTATATAATTCATTTGCCAGTGTTACAGAACGGTGTTTTCCTCCGGTACATCCTATGGAGATCACAAGCTGGTTTTTACCCTCTGTGATGTAATTTGGAATCAGAAATTCTAACATATCTTCGAGTTTATCCAAAAAGACATGTGCTTCCTGAAACTGCATTACATAATCCTGAATTTCTTTATCATTTCCGGTCTTTGCCCGCAATCCCTCTACATAATATGGATTAGGCAGAAAACGGACATCAAATACCAGATCAGAATCGACCGGTATTCCATATTTAAAACCAAATGACAAAATCGTAATAAACAGATTCTTATAGTCCTGATTCTGTATAAATATTTTGTCTAACTCTACTTTTAACTCTCTCGTCAAAAGCTGGCTTGTATCTATAATATAATCTGCGCGATCCTTTAAAAACGCCAGACGTTTTCTTTCCTCTTCAATTCCCTTATCCACGCGTTCGCCGCCTGCTAAAGGGTGATTTCTTCTTGTTTCCTTATATCGTTTTACCAGAACAGAATCTTCCGCATCCAGAAACAGGATCTCGTACTCGACACCATTATCTTTCATCCGGTCCAGCACCCCATGCAGTTCATCAAATGACTGACCGCTCCTTATATCGATACCAACTGCAACTTTCTGCAATTCCGCGCTCTGTAATGTTGTGAGTTCCACAAACTTTTCCAACAGTGGGATAGGAAGATTATCCACACAATAAAATCCAATATCTTCCATCATTTTTATTGCTGTACTTTTTCCTGCTCCCGACATTCCTGTTAAAATTACGAACTTCATCTTATTCTCCATTCTTGCGCTGCTTTTTGCGCATCTCAAGTTTGTGCGTAAGCACAAATCTTGCGTGTGAAAATCTTATTTTTCACACTATTCTCCATTCCGGAGCGTTTCACGCGCATCCCAAGTCTGTTTAAAATTCACCGATCATTTTCACTTCCGGCTCTAATCTGACATCAAACTTTTCTTCCACAATATCCGATACATTCTGCATCAGAGTTTTGATATCTGCTGCCGTTGCATTTCCACGGTTAATGACAAATCCACAGTGTTTTTCCGACACCTGCGCATCTCCCACCAGATAGCCTCTCAACCCTGCATCCATGATCAGTTTTCCTGCAAAATATCCTTCCGGCCTTTTAAATGTGCTTCCCGCACTTGGAAATTCAAGTGGTTGTTTTTCAACCCTCTGTTTCTTTAATTCATCCATGCGGGCACGGATTTCTTTTTCGTTTCCATGCTTTAACTTTATCTTTGCCCCTGTCACAATATAACCTTTTTTCAAAATGCAGCTTGTCCGGTAGCCAAGTTCAAGTTCCTCTACCGTAAGCACTTTCTCATTTCCATCTTTATCTAAAACAGTCACGGCGGTTAAAATATCTTTCATCTCACCGCCATAAGCACCCGCATTCATGACAACCGCACCACCGATGCTGCCCGGAATGCCGGCAGCAAACTCCATGCCGGTCAGTCCATGCGCAGCTGCGCAGTTTGCTGTCTTTGACAACAGCATTCCCGCACCCACGGTGATACAGTCATCTTCCACACAAATCTCATCTTCTTTTGACAGCATCTCGATCACAAGTCCTCTGATTCCACGGTCACCAACCAAAAGATTACTCCCGTTTCCGATCACCTGATACGGAATGTCATACGTTCTGCATAAACGAATAACTGCTGCTAATTCCGCTCTCTCCGGCATAACCAAAACATCTGCCGGACCGCCCACACGGAATGTCGTATGTTTTTTCATCGGTTCATCCGTAAAAATTCTGTTTTCTTCTACAACCGCATTAAGTTCTGTCAAAAACTGCTGATTCATGTCTGCCTCAATTCTATTTTATGCTTCTTTTAAGAATGCAACGTAACCGTTGTATGCTTCATATAAGTCTACTTTGCTGATAAGTTCCCACGGAGCATGCATGTTTAACACTGCAACACCGCTGTCAATGACGCTCATGCCGTAATTTGCCAGAATGTATGCGATGGTTCCACCGCCGCCCTGGTCTACTTTTCCAAGCTCTGCTGTCTGGAATGATACATTATTGTTATCCATGATATTTCTTAAATATCCGACATACTCCGCATTGGCATCATTTGAACCGGATTTTCCTCTCGCTCCAGTATATTTGTTAAATACAAGACCTCTTCCAAAATATGCTGCATTGCGTTTTGTCATAACAGACGGATAATTCGGATCAAAGGCAGCGGATACATCGGATGAAAGCACCTTGGAGTTTTTCAGTGCACGTCTTAATTTTAATTCGGAATAATCCTCTGCTGCATTCATAACCTCTGCAACCGTATTTTCAAAGAACCTTGACTGCATACCGCTTGCACCGACACTGCCGATCTCTTCTTTATCTACGAGCAGGCAGACGCTTGTGACCTCCGGTTTTTTCATTTCAAGCATTGCCATGAACGAAGGATATGCACATACTCTGTCATCATGACCGTATCCCATGATGATGCTGCGGTCAAAACCGTAATCTCTTGCCTCTCCCGCCGGAACAACCTCGATCTCTGCAGATAAGAAATCTTCTTCCTCTATATCATATTCCTTTGCAAGAATCTTCATGATATTTGCTTTTACTTTTTCTTTTGCAGCTTCTTTATCATCGCCTGCCTGCTCTGCCGGAATGCTGCCGATGATCAGATCCAGATTTTCACCTTCGATCACCTTTGCTGCCTTTTTCTCAAGCTGCTCGCCGGATAAATGGATCAAAAGATCACTGACTCCAAATACCGGATCTCCCGGCTTATCTCCGACATTGACCTTCACAACCGTGCCGTCTTTTTTTGCGATCACACCATGTAAGGCAAGCGGAAGTGTCACCCACTGGTATTTCTTGATTCCACCATAATAATGCGTATCTAACATTGCAAAGTCGGTATCCTCATACAACGGATCCTGTTTTAAATCCATACGCGGAGAATCAATATGTGCTCCAAGGATATTCATTCCGGCCTCTAAGTTCTTCTTTCCAATCACAAACATGGCGATTCCTTTTCCCATGTTGTTTGCGTACACACGGTCGCCTGCTTTTAACTTTGTTCCTTTTTCTAATACTTCATCGAGATTTACAAATCCTGCTTTTTCCGCTCTTTTTGCAAATTCTGTAGTACATTCACGCTCTGTTTTGCATTCGGAAATAAACTTTCTGTAATCTTCTGCAAACTGAAATACCTTTTCTCTTTTTTTGCCCTCCGGGTATTTCTCCCATGCGTTTTTTCTTTCCATGACTGATTATGCCTCCATTTATGCTATTCTTTTTGACTTCGGGCTTTTATTCATCCTCGTCCGAAGATTTTTTGGTGAGATTCTCCTGCACACGGCGGTAAAGTTCCTGTGCTGCATTGTATCCCATCTTTTTCTGTCTGTGGTTGACAGCCGCCGCCTCACAGATGACGGCAAGGTTACGTCCCGGACGGATCGGAAGTGAATGACATACTACCTTATTGCCAAGGAACTCTGTATATTCTTCCTCTAAACCGAGACGGTCATACTCGTTTTCTTTTTTCCAGTCCTCTAACTTGATCACAAGATCGATCTGCTGTTTTTCCTTTACACACTCTACACCAAACAATGTCTTCACATCGATAATTCCGATACCACGAAGTTCGATAAAATAACGTGTGATATCCGGTGATGTTCCAATCAGTGTATGTTCATTGATCTTGCGGATCTCTACAACATCATCGGTTACCAGACGATGTCCTCGTTTGATCAGCTCAAGTGCAGCCTCACTTTTTCCGATACCACTCTCACCCATGATCAGAAGTCCTTCACCATAGACGTCTACTAAAACTCCATGGATCGTGATACATGGTGCAAGCTGTTCACTCAGGCAGTAGATCAGTTCCGCCATAAACTCGGAAGTGCTTCGCTTTGTTCCAAGTACCGGGATATTTTTCTCCCCTGCAATTTTTAAGAAAGAATCATCCGGCCGCAGATCCCTGCAGAAAATAACACACGGAATATCATATTCCATAAATTCACGATAGATTTTTTCACGTTTTTCCTCATCTAACTGCTGCAGGTATGTGTACTCTACAGTACCGATGATCTGAACTCTCGACTGTTCAAAGTGTTTAAAATAACCACTGAGCTGTAACGCCGGTCTGTTTACATCGCTGATCAGAATACGATGTCCTTTTAATTCCATATCAGGCAGAAAATTACATAAATCCATGATCTGCGCGATCTTTGCTACTCCAACACCTTCCATATCCTTTGTCCTCTCCTAAATGTATTTTTCGTAACGATTCTGACGATATTTTACCATAGACACCGAAATTCTTCAACTTGAATACCCTTGTTTATTTTCCCGGAAAAAAGAATAAACTGCCCTTGCCGCCTGCTCATTCATCGACTCTGTTTTGGCAAGTTTTTCCTCTGATGCCTCTCTGATTGCCTCAAGTGACTGGAACCGGCGCATCAGCGCTTTTCGTCTTGCCGGACCAATGCCCGGTATATCATCAAGTACGGAATGTACCTGCTCCTTGCTTCTCAAAGACCTGTGATATTCGATGGCAAAACGGTGTGCCTCATCCTGGATCCTCGTGATCAGCTTAAAACCCTCGCTCGTCCGGTCAATCGGTATCTCTTTATTCTGATAGTATAACCCTCTGGTACGGTGATTATCATCCTTTACCATTCCACAGACCGGAATATTTATTTTCAGTTCATCAAGTACCTTTAATGCGATGTTCACCTGCCCACGTCCGCCATCCATCATGATCAGATCCGGAAATCTTGTAAAACTTCCATATTCTTCTGACATTTCGCGCTCTGCAAGTTCTTTTTTCTCCTGCATGCCGTGTGTAAAACGCCTGGTCAGAACCTCGTGCATAGATGCATAATCATCCGGTCCCGTAATGGTTTTTAATTTAAATTTGCGGTAATCGCTGCGCTTTGGTTTTCCTTTTTCGTAGACGATCATAGATCCTACTGTCTCAAATCCATTGATATTTGAAATATCAAATGCCTCCACGCGGGAGAGATTCTCCATCCCTAAAAGATGTTCAATTTCTTTCATCGCACCGATGGTTCTTCCTTCCTCACGCTTGATCTTCTCCCGATCCTGCGAAAGTACAAGTTCTGCATTTTTCTGTGCCAGCTCCACTAATTTTTCCTTCATACCCTTTTGTGGAACACGGATATAAACCTTTGCACCACGTTTTTCCGTCAGCCACTCAGCTAAGACCTCATGATCCTCGATTTCCTCCGGCAGCATAATTTCCCTTGGAATAAACGGTGTTCCCGAATAAAACTGTTTTAAAAATGTGGTTAAGATCTGGCTTTTGGTATCCTCCGTCCCGACTCTGACATAAAAATGATCCCTGCCGATCAGCTTTCCGTCACGGATGAAAAATACCTGCACGACCGCATCTGTGTCATCTGACGCAAGCGCGATAATGTCCTTGTCCTCACCGTCCGTATGTGTAATCTTCTGTTTCTGTGCGATCTGACGCACACTGCCTAAAAGTTCCCGATATTCAATCGCCTTTTCAAATTCGAGATTTTCAGATGCCTCATTCATTTTTTCTTCCAGAGACTTTAAGATTGGCGCATAATTTCCATTTAAAAATTCGACTGCAGCATCGACTCTTTCCCGGTATTCTTCCTTACTGATGTATCCCTGACAAGGTGCCTGACACTGATGGATATGGTAGTTTAAGCAGGGGCGCTCCTTCCCGGTGTCTCTTGGCAGCACACGGTTACAGGTGCGAAGCTGGTAAAGTTTATTGATCAGTTCGATCGTATCTTTTACCGCTCCCGCACTGGTATATGGTCCAAAATATCTGGACTTATCCTTTTTCTGCTGACGTGAAAAAAGTACCCTGGGAAAATCCTCGCCGACCGTCACACGGATATACGGATAAGTCTTGTCATCGCGCAGCATGGTATTGTATTTCGGGCAGTGTTCCTTGATCAGGTTACACTCTAAAACAAGTGCCTCTAATTCCGAATCTGTAACAATATACTCGAAACGTGCAATCTGTTTTACCATCTGTGCCTTTTTGATGCCCTCATCATGACTCGGCTGGAAATACTGGTGTACTCTCTTTCGTAAACTGACAGCCTTACCGATATAAATGATCGCATCGTGACTGTCATGCATAATATAAACTCCCGGCTGATCCGGGAGTTTTTTTAATTCTTCTGCAATATGAAACATGAAACCTCATTCCTGCTCTGATATTTCTGTTTATTCTTGTTTATTCCTGATGATCTTCGGATGACGCTGTCTGATCGTCTACCACCTGATCAATAAAATTGCCCTTTTCTAACGACACGCCAGCCTGACCTTCTGTTTTGGTCTGCTCTTCTGCTTTCATCTGTTCTTCTGCTTCGGTCTGTCTGGATGCATTTGTCTGTTCTTCCGTTTTTGCATGCTCTAATGCATTCTTTGCATCCTCTGCCTGCTCGAAGAATGTTTTCTTTCCATCTTCCTCCGGCTCCGGGATTCCCTTTAATTCACGGAAAATCTTCATAAATTCTTTTCCGGTGATCGTCTCATGCTCGTAGAGATATTCGGAAATCTTATCGAGAACCTCTCTGTTTTCCTCAAGCATACGATATGCTTCATCATAGCTGTGATTGATGATAGAAAGCACTTCCTGATCGATCTGGGCTGCTGTCTCCTCACCGCAGATCAGTCCTGCACGGTTATCTAAATACTGGTTTTCAACCGTTGCCAAACACATCATGCCAAATTTATCAGACATACCGTACTGTGTGACCATCGCTCTCGCGATTGAGGTCGCACTCTCGATATCGTTGGCTGCACCGCTGGTTGCAGAACCAAATACCAGCATTTCTGCCGCACGCCCTGCCATATACGTTGTGATCTTTGCAAGCAGTTCATCCTTCGTCTGTAAATATTTCTCTTCTTCCGGTGTCTGTAAGGTGTATCCGAGTGCACCCATAGTACGCGGTACGATTGTAATCTTCTGTACCGGTTCTGTATTTTTCTGCAGCGCAGTTACCATCGCGTGACCAACTTCATGATAAGATACGATCTTGCGCTCCTTATCACTCATG
The DNA here is from genome assembly GCA_003483745.1 of Roseburia sp. GTDB lineage: Bacteria > Bacillota > Clostridia > Lachnospirales > Lachnospiraceae > Roseburia. The sequence goes on from DMYD01000055.1 coordinate 45,048, forward strand.
ATGCGGTCTTTCTTTTCTTTTCCGCCGACTGCAACAAGCTCGAATGCATCGAACAAGTCGGACTGGTTTACAAATTTTCTGCCATTTTTTACTGCATTGATGGCAGCCTCATTGATCATATTGGCAAGATCAGATCCCACAAGTCCTGCTGTTGCAAGTGCAAGTGCATCAAGATCTACCGTTTCATCCATCATAACATCTTTGGAATGAACTTTTAACGTCTCTAAACGTCCCTTCAAATCCGGTTTATCTACGATAATACGGCGGTCAAAACGTCCCGGACGGAGTAACGCTTTATCAAGTACCTCCGGACGGTTGGTCGCTGCTAAGATCAGAAGTCCCTTAGATGTATCAAATCCATCCATTTCTGCTAATAACTGGTTTAATGTCTGCTCACGCTCGTCATTACCACCGTAACGGGTATCACGGCTCTTACCGATCGCATCGATCTCATC
>DMYD01000055.1:45802-51351 GCA_003483745.1 Roseburia sp.
GCTCCGACACCGACAAACATCTCCACAAAATCAGAACCTGCCAGTGAGAAGAACGGAACCTTTGCCTCACCTGCTACCGCTTTGGCAAGCAATGTCTTACCGGTACCAGGAGGTCCTACCAAAAGTGCACCCTTCGGCAGCTTTGCACCGATCTCAGAATATTTCTTCGGGTTATGCAGGAAATCAACAACCTCCTGCAAGGATTCTTTTGCCTCATCCTGACCGGCCACATCCTTAAATGTAACCCCCGTCTGTTTTTCCACATAAACTTTTGCGTTGCTCTTGCCAACACCCATGGCGCCGCCGCCCATACGCTTCATCAAAAATCCAAGCAGTACCCAGATCAGTACCAGAGGGATCAGATAACTTAAAATACTGTAGATCCAGGTGGAAGTATTATCCGGGATCACTCCATAAATTTCTACCCCTTTTTCTTTTAAAAGCGGAATCAGATCTTCATCTGCCACTCGTCCGCAGTAATAAGTCGGCTGATACGGACTCTTGTCTTTTGTGACCGGTGTGATGTCGATCTCATAAGAGCCAATCTCCACGGATTTGATCTCACCCGCTTCTACCTTTTCCAGAAATTCGGAATAAGAAATTTCCTGGGTGCTCATCTGTGAAAAACGGTTCGATACCATGCTCATGATAAATAACACGATGAGTGACACCAGGACAAATGCCATGATAAGCTGTCCGTTATGGTTGTCCTTTCCACCATTGCCGCCGTTATTTCCATTGCCACCGCCGCCATTACCGCCGTTATTATTATAATTATTATTTCCATTATTGTAATTATTTGGTCCCTGGTTATCCATAATCTATCCTTTCCAAACATCTGCAGCATCCGCTGCATCTGGATTTTATCTGATATTCGTCAATATCTTCTTTATTATATTGAAAACGACACGCAAAAGCAATACACAGTTCATGAACTTTTGATGTGTTTTCTAAATTATTTCTAAATTCACTTTTATCTTTTTTAAATTTCACTTTTATCTTTTTTAAGTTTTGCTGGATTTTGCGTAAACTTAGTTGTATACTATATGGGTTATAAAATACGTGAAATATTTTTTAAATTTACTATAATTATGAGGAGGAAAACCCTATGCCTGTAAAATATGTCTTTGTCACCGGCGGTGTCGTTTCCGGTCTTGGTAAAGGTATCACGGCTGCTTCTCTTGGAAGATTATTAAAAGCCCGTGGATACAAAGTGACCATGCAGAAATTCGATCCGTATATCAATATCGATCCCGGAACCATGAACCCGATCCAGCATGGTGAAGTATTCGTTACCGATGACGGTGCAGAAACAGACCTGGACTTAGGACATTATGAACGTTTTATCGATGAAAGCTTAACTAAAAATTCCAATGTGACCACCGGTAAAGTATACTGGTCTGTGCTCCAGAAAGAGCGCCGTGGTGATTTTGGCGGAGGTACCGTTCAGGTTATCCCACATATTACCAATGAGATCAAGAGCCGTTTTTACCGCAATTTCACATCCGATGAGACGCATATTGCGATCATCGAAGTCGGCGGAACTGTTGGTGATATTGAAAGCCAGCCTTTCTTAGAGGCCATCCGTCAGTTCCAGCACGAGGTCGGACACGAAAATGCGATTCTGATCCATGTCACATTGATTCCTTATATCAAGGCTTCCGGCGAGCTTAAGACAAAACCGACACAGGCAAGCGTCAAAGAACTTCAGGGAATGGGTATCCAGCCGGATATCATCGTCTGCCGCTCCGAGCATGAACTTGATCAGAGCTTAAAAGACAAAATTGCCCTGTTCTGTAACGTACCAAACGGCAACGTACTCCAGAACCTTGATGTCGAGTACCTTTACGAGGCACCTCTTGCCATGGAAAAAGAAAATCTTGCAAAGGTTGCCTGCAAGGCTCTACATTTAGATTGCCCGGAACCAGATTTAAAAGACTGGGAAGCAATGGTAGATTCTCTCCGTCACCCAAACAAAGAGGTAAAAATTGCTTTAGTTGGAAAATATATTGCACTGCATGACGCATATATCTCCGTTGTAGAGGCATTAAAGCACGGCGGTATCGCTGAGCGTGCTACCGTTGATCTTCACTGGATCGATTCTGAAACTTTAAATGATGACAACGCTGGGGAGCTGCTTGGTGATATGGCAGGCATCATTGTTCCGGGAGGATTTGGTTCCCGCGGTGTTGAAGGTATGATCTCCGCTGCAAAGTATGCCCGTGAAAACAATGTTCCATACCTTGGTCTCTGCCTTGGTATGCAGGTAGCCATCATTGAATTTGCAAGACATGTCTGTGGATTCCATGATGCACACAGTGTGGAGCTTGATCCGAACACCACACATCCTGTCATCGCACTGATGCCGGATCAGAATGGTGTGGAAGATATCGGCGGTACTTTAAGACTTGGTTCTTATCCATGTGTTTTAGATCCAACATCTAAAGCCCGCGAGCTTTACGGTTCCGAGGAAATTCACGAAAGACATCGTCATCGTTACGAGGTTAACAACGATTTCCGTGCAGCACTTACCGAAGGCGGCATGAAACTCTGTGGTACTTCCCCGGATGGAAGAATCGTAGAAATGATCGAGATCCCGGATCACCCATGGTTCCTTGCAACACAGGCACATCCGGAGTTCAAATCCAGACCGAACCGTCCGCATCCGTTATTCAAAGGATTTGTAGAAGCTGCTGTAAAAAACAGTATGAAATAAATTTTAAACACAAAAAGCTGACTTACCGGTTTGCCCGGCAGTCAGCTTTTTTCATAATAATAAAATGTTCGTGGAACGTGCACTCTGTTATTTATTTTCCAAAGTAAGCATCCACTCCATCGGCGATTCCCGATGCGATTTTCTGCTGATAATCGTCAGTCGCCATTTTAAGATCCTCATCCGCATTGGTCATGTACCCCATCTCAACGATCGTGACCGGAACCTGACACCAGTTGATACCGCTCATCGTATCCGTCTCCCAGACACCCTCACTTTTTGCACCGGTTGCCGCACACAGGAAACCTATGATGCAGTCGGAAAGTTTTCTTGAGTTCTGATAAATATTGGAGCAGTACGGGTTTGCTGCGGTCGGACAGATCGTCATCGCTCCGTTTGCCGCAGAGTTGGTACTTCCATTTGCATGAATGCGGATAAAAGCTGCCGCATGATTATTATTGGCAACTGCCGCACGCTCGGAATTGCTGATATTGACATCGTTGGTCGTCCGGATCATCAACACCTGATAGCCGCGCGCCGTAAGTTCCTGCTGCAGCTTTAAAGATACCTGAAGTGTCAGTTCGTATTCCGCAAGCCCGCTCGCCACACCTGTTGTACCGGAAGCAACTCTCGCTTTTGTCTCAGATGCGCCTGGTCCGATTGGCTCTTTTTCGTTATTTCCTTTTGCCTGATGTCCGGCGTCGATCACAACCAGCTTGTCCGATGTGCTTGTCTGCGCTGTTTCCTGCTCCACCTGCTGGATCTCCTGTTCCGCCGGCTGGACTTCTTCTTTCGTCTGTTCTGTTTCTTTTTTAATCTCCTCTGTTTCCACTGTTTCTTCTGTTTCTTCAGGCTCCACAGATTCTGTGCCCTGCATCTTTTGAGCCGTTTCCGTTTCGATCTGTTCCGTTTCAATCTGTTCCGTCTCAATCTGTTCTGTTATTGTCTGTTCCCTCTGCGACTCCGTTTCTGTAACATTTTTCTCCTCGGCAGTCACCTGGGCAGCCGCTTCATTTTCAACCGGCTTATTATTTCCACACCCAGTCAGAAAAGATGTTTCCGCTAACGTTATGCACAACAATACTGCCAGCAATCCTTTTCTCTTTTTCATATTTCCAAAATTCATAAAACCCTCCATTCATTTTTTCATCCATAAAATCATCACATCTGATGTCTTACCACCGCATACTCATCATCCAACTGATAATACGGACACTCCTTATAATGTCCCTGCATCAGCCGCGCAGCATCATCCTCATCCATGTCCACTTCGCAGTAATATTCCTCGTCATCTTCATCGTATACATTGTATACACAGCTATCACAGCTTGCCATCTTAATCCTCCATTCTTACATAATATCCACATATCGCATTAGATCATCTGACAACAGATTGCACCTTTCAATAGCCAATTCCATCGTCATAAATCATACATCTATCTCCACGTTGAGATCACTTCGTCATAAAGCTGTTCTAAAAATTCTTTCAAAAGTGTGCGCTGGGTATCCCAGTATTTCTCAGTGATCTCGTCTCCGTCCGGTGTGTTTTCCGTCACATCCATAACTGCATCTAAGATCTCCGGGTTCAGATCATCCATCGCCTCCTGCACGGCAGCTTCAAAATCACAATATGCCTCACTGGTCAGGTATAGGATGAAATTCTCGCGGTTTAAATTTCTTGCCTCATAACTTCCGGTAAAAATATCATTTCCCACCGATGCGATCTGTTCGAACTCTTCCTTTACCGTTGTATAGTCAACCGGGCAGTAACTCTCCGTAAAAAATTTATCAAACACTTCTTTGTCAATCTTTTGTTCCATTCTGTTATCGTCTCCTTGCATTTTTTGCGTTCCCATGTTATTTTAGCATAGAAACCGTTCACAGAAAAGACCGCATATCTGCGGTAATCATGGGCAACCCACTACACGGACAAACCATTTACCATAATATAGAAGAAACGAGGTTTATTATGACTGAATATCAAAATCTTCCAAACGATCCTGCTATGCTTTTAAGTTTCGTCAATACACAGCTCCGCGACAATTATCCGTCTTTTTCTGAGCTTGTTGCCGCATTTCATGCAGATGCCGATGCGATCACTGAAAAATTAAAAATGATCGATTACGAATATGACGAAACCCAAAATCAGTTTGTATAACATTTATTCCGGTACTTCATCATTCAGATATTTTCTGACACGCTTCCAATTCGGATAAAACTGTGTCATATAGCCCCAGAACCCGGCATTATGACTCGGTTCTAAAATATGTGTCAGTTCATGCACAACCACATACTCCAGACACTCCGGCGGCTTTTTCGCCAGTGCGAGATTGATATTGATGTGGTGTGTCCTCACATTGCAGGAACCCCAGCGTGTTTTCATCTGGCGTATCGTAACACCGGATGCCTTTACGCCCATGACGGGTTCCCATTTTGCAATCAATTTTTCCACGTCTCTTTTCAAAAGCAGTTTCTGCTGTTTTAATTCCGCTTCGCTTAATTGTCTTACTTCCCTGCGTCCCTCTTTCGCACGCAGATATTTTTCCCTGTAAACCCGGATCCAGTCGATCCGCTCCTTTGCAAAACGGTAAATCCGCTCGTCGCTCATCTGATGCGGCGCCGAAATGCGCACACTGCCATCCTCTTTACTGATACGCAGATACATATTTTTCATGCGTTTTTTCGTCACAATGATCGGGATCTCTTCTATCGTGAAACTGTATGTTTTTTCTCTCATATCCGGCCTTTCTGATAATTTTCTGAATTTTAATATGATGATGTCGGGGGCAAATAGTGCATTCACAACATAACGACTGGCAAATTGCACAAAGCCGAG
>DMYD01000028.1 GCA_003483745.1 Roseburia sp.
CTCGGCTTTGTGCAATTTGCCAGCTGTTATGTTGTGAATACACTATTTGCCCCCAACATCATAGTAAGTAAGCAATCAAGAAAGGAGCCACCCTCATTGAAAAATAATAAATATGAAATCGACATGTGCAACGGCACCATCATGGATAAGCTGATCTCCTTTGCTTTCCCCCTGATGCTTTCAGGCATTTTACAGTTAATGTTTAATGCGGTCGACATCATCGTCGTGGGACGATTCAGCGGCAGTCAGGCACTTGCAGCGGTCGGTTCGACAACGGCACTGATTAATGTATTTGTAAACCTGTTTATTGGGATTTCACTCGGGGCAAATGTACTTGCAGCAAGATTTTATGCTGCAGGACGGGATGAAGAAATGTCACAGACCGTACATACTGCAATCACGCTGGCATTGATCAGCGGTGTGATCATGGCATTTGTTGGTGTATTGTTTGCGAAGGGAGCACTGGAACTGATGGGCACGCCGGATGATGTGATCGGTCAGTCGACCTTATATATGCGGATCTATTTTATGGGAATGCCGTTTTTTATGCTTTATAATTACGGCGCTGCAATACTCCGTGCGGTCGGGGACACCAAAAGACCGCTTTTATTCCTTATCATTTCAGGCTGTATCAATGCAGGATTAAACCTGATTTTAGTCATCGGGTTCCGGTTGGATGTTGCGGGAGTTGCAATCGCGACGATCATTTCCCAGTGTGTGTCCTGCATTCTGGTTTTGCGATGCCTTTGCAGGACGCAGGGAAGTTATCAGCTCCAATTTGCAAAGCTGTCCATTAATGGTGCTTATCTGAAACAGATTTTTCAGGTGGGGATTCCGGCGGGAATCCAGAGTACAGTGATCAATTTTTCGAATGCTCTGCTACAGTCTTCTGTGAACTCTTTTGGTGCGACAGCGATGGCTGGATATACGGCAGCCAATAACCTGCTTGGCTTTTTGTATGTTTCAATCAATTCAGTCACACAGGCTTGTATGAGCTTTACCAGTCAGAATTTTGGTGTGGGAAAATATAAGAGGATGGATCGTGTTCTTGTTGATTGTCTGATTTTGTCGGTGGGAGTTGCCGCTGTGCTTGGATGTGGTGCATATTTCTTTGGTGCACAGATATTGACGATTTATACCAAAGAACCGGATGTGGTAGCATGTGGGTTAGAGATACTCTCTATCACAACAGTGCCGTATTTCCTGTGCGGTATCATGGATCTTTTTCCGGGTGCACTGCGCGGTATGGGGTATTCCTCTGTTCCAATGATATTGTCTGTGATCGGTACAGTCGGAATGCGTATTTTATGGATCTTTGTATTTTTCCCGCTTCACAGATCTCTGTATTTTTTGTTTATCTCGTATCCGGCATCCTGGCTGGTTACGATTATCATGCAGGTGGTCTGCTATTATTTTGTACGGAAAAAGTGTCTGAAAAAAGCGGCTAAAAAGGATCTGTAAGCTGATCAAAATACATCTTTATCACGGTTATCATTCTTTGCACAATATAGTTTTTTGTCGGCGAGACTGTAGAGGGTGGAAATCTCCATTCCATTTTGGTATTGTGCAATGCCGCTGCTGAAAGAGTAAACGGTATTTTTCTTTTCTTTTATGAATTGTTTGTAGTCGGCTCTCATGCATTGTAAAAGATTGCGGATATTGTTTTCGGTAGTGTCAGGAAGGATCAGCATAAATTCTTCCCCGCCAAAGCGGACAGCAATACCGCCATCCGGCAGATGTTTTTCTAAAATTCGACTGAAAGTAACCAACACTTCGTCGCCGAATACATGCCCATAGGTGTCATTGATTTTCTTGAAAAAATCTAAATCCAGTAAAACAGCATAAAAATCAGTATGACCATTTTGAATCAGCTGCTCTAAATACTGGTTTAGGTAGCGTCTGTTATAAAGTGCAGTCAGTGTATCGTGGTCAGCGGCGTTTTTTAACTGTTCGCCCAGGGTTCTTAGATCGTTGGCCTGTTTTTCATATTGAACCTTTAAAAGTAAAGTGACCATAAATACGCAAAACAGAGAGATTACCAGAGAACAAAGGGTGGAATAAAATGCCTCCTGTTCTGTGAGCACAGCCCATGGAGCCGGATGATAATAAGAAAAAATTACGATAAAAACATCACAGAAAACGGCTAAAGCTGCAAAAATCAGGGCGTGGGCGGCCGGGATGAAAATGGCGATGGCAGCGATGCTTAAAATCATGTAAACGATCGTATTTGTATGATAAATATAATAAAGTAACGGAAATTCTATAAAAGTAAGCAGTGAGACTACCAAATAGGAGGACCGTTTTGTATGTCCAAAATGGACGCCATAAAAACTGCTCAGAAGGATGAGCAGTGCACACATGCCGCAGAAAAAGGTACCTGGTCCGAATCCATAAATAACTGCATTGCTGAGAAAACCAGAAAAATTTCCAAGGCATGCGCAAATGACCAGTATGTAAAATTGTCTGAGATTCACATCAATGGATGTATCAAATAATCGATTCATAAATACATTTCTCTTTTCTGATAAGATGAGAATAGTATATAATGTTTTCCGGCATATTTCAAATAAAACAACGTTATGGTACAATAGCTACCGCATAAGATAAAATACAGAAAGGCAGAACGTATGAAATTATACATAATCAGGCACGGCGAAACATCATGGAATAAAGAAAAGAAACTGCAGGGACAGCGCGATATCATGTTAAATGATGCAGGGGTGCGCCTTGCAGAACTGACCGGGGAAGGGATGAAAGACATTGATTTTGATCTTGTCATTTCAAGTCCTCTGCTCCGTGCAAAACAGACGGCGGAACTTGTGATGGCGGGAAGACATCTCCCGATGATCACAGACAGACGTATCATAGAACTTTCTTTTGGCGACTGGGAGGGAGAATGTGTGAGGGACAGCAAAGTCCTTCCGCCGGATTTTATTGATAAATTTTACAACGATCCGTATCACTGCATGAAAGCTCCGGGCGGAGAAAGTTTTCAGGATGTTTTAAAACGTACCGAAGATTTTTATCAGTCACTGGTACAGAACAAGGCATATGAAAATGCTACAATCTTTATATCGACACACGGGGCAGCCGGACGCTGTCTTCTGGCAAACTTTTATGAGGACAAAGAGGATATCTGGCGCGGCGGTATTCCAAAGAATTGCTCTGTCTGCATCGTCGAAGTAAAGGACGGCATTGGAACAGTTTTAGAGAAAGATAAAATTTTTTATGAGGAACAGAATAGATAAAACACACGGGAGGAGATAATAAAAATGGCGTGTACTACAATACTTGTTGGAAAAAATGCATCTTATGACGGATCTACGATGATTGCAAGAAATGATGATTCGGGTTCCGGACACTTTACACCGAAAAAATTTGTTGTTGTTCATCCGGATGAACAGCCAAAAACATACAAATCCGTTATATCTCATGTGACGATAGAATTGCCGGATGATCCGATGCGCTATACGGCGGTGCCGAATGCTGTGGATGGGGAAGGAATCTGGGCAGCGGCAGGTGTCAACGAGGCGAATGTTGCGATGACGGCAACGGAGACAATCACATCAAATCCGCGTGTGCTTGGTGCAGATCCGTTAGTTGAACTTCAGCCGGCAGAAGGTGACAGGGAAGAAGTTCCTGGCGGAATTGGAGAGGAAGATATTGTATGTATCGTTTTGCCTTACATCCGCAGTGCAAGAGAGGGTGTGAAACGCCTGGGTTCCCTGTTAGAGCAATATGGTACTTATGAGATGAACGGAATCGCTTTTCAGGATCAAAACGAGATCTGGTGGCTTGAGACGATCGGCGGACATCACTGGATCGCAAGAAGAGTGCCGGATGATGTGTACGTTGTCATGCCAAATCAGCTTGGAATTGATCACTTTGACATGGAAGATGCACTCTCGAAACAGAAAGAATATATGTGTTCTTCGGATATGAAAGAATTTATAGAAAAAAATCATCTGAATCTTTCGATGGACGGCAGCTTAAATCCGAGGGATGCATTTGGCAGTCATGATGATGCAGACCATGTATACAATACACCGAGAGCATGGTATATGGAGCGCTGTTTAAATCCTCATACGAAAGTCTGGGATGGAGAAAATGCGGATTATACGCCACAGTCCGATGATATCCCGTGGTGCATGGTACCGGAAAAGAAAATTACGGTGGAGGATGTAAAATATGTGTTGTCATCTCATTTCCAGGGAACATCATATGATCCGTACGCAGCATATGGGGAGAAAAATATGCGTGGCGCATACCGTTCGATAGGAATCAACCGCAATGACTTTTTATCTGTGATCCAGATGCGTCCGGGAATGGAAAACGATTGTAATGTGATCGAATGGATCGCATTTGCCTCGAATGCGTTTAATGTACTGGTTCCGTTTTATGCAGATATCGATGAGACACCGGATTATCTTTGCAACACCACAGGTGAAGTTTCCACAGATAATTTCTACTGGTCAAGCAGAATGATTGCGGCGATGGCTGATGCTTCTTACCGGAGTTCGGTATTTCATATTGAAAGATATAAAGAGCATGTGTTAGCGAAAGGGCATGAAATTATCAACCGGTATGATGCGCTTCTTTTGGAAGAGACAGATGCATTGAAAAGAAAGGAGATCAGGCATGAGGCAAACCGTGCGGTTGCCGGCATGTTAAAGGAAGAGACTGCAGACACGCTTGATAAGGTATTGTTTGAACTGAGTGGTCAGATGAAAAATGCGTATGCGAGATCGGATGCATAGTCTTGAAACAAAAGACAGCGCAGAAATGGAGGATTAATTTGAAAAAAAGTCGGTATATTGTTCTTGGACTGGCAATGGTTTTATTGCTGGCAGGATGCAGCGTGAATCAGAAAACAATCCGGTTTGGGGCTGCAGGTATAGGTGGAATGTATGATTCCTTTGCCAATGCATATGTCAGTCTTGCGAATAAAGAGGATTTTTCTTATAAACTTGAAACAAGAAATACTGCCGGATCGGCGGCAAATATCAGACTTCTTTCCGGCAAATATATTGAACTTGGGATCGCGCAGGCAGATCTGGTGGAGGAAGCTTATCACGGAACAGGGGAATTCCGTGATGGGGCATACCAGGGGTATAAAGCGGTGGCAGCACTTTACCCGGAAGCATGTCAGATCGTCGTGCGTGCGGATTCGGATATTACATCACTGGATGATCTGCTTGGAAAGACAATCAGCATCGGGGCGGAGGAATCCGGTACGGAGCGGAATGCAAATCAGATCCTGCAGGCGCAGGGTATCAGTAAAGATATGGCAAAGACTGTCAATTTAGATTATACGGAAGCGGCAGCAAAACTTGCAGCGGGAGAGATTGATGCGTTCTTTTGTACAGCGGGAACACAGACCACGGTGATCGAAGAATTGGCAAAGGAATGCGGGATCCGTCTTTTAGGTATTGATGTAAAATGCCGGAACCGGTTAAAAGCTGCATATCCGTTTTATTCCGAATATACGATTCCGGCAGATACCTATACCGGTCAGACGGAGGAAGTAAAGACACTGTCTGTACAGGCGGTGCTTCTGGCAAGTGATTATTTATCGGAGGATACGGTAAAAGAGCTGACGGCACTTTTATTTTCACATGGGAAAGATATCCGTTATGCGACCTCGATCGAATTAAAAGAGGACGAGCAGTCTGCAATCGGGGGAATCACGATCCCGTTTCATAAGGGTGCAGCGGCATATTATGCAGAGTGTGGTATTGAGGTGCCGACAGAGTAGTTACCGGATTTGAAAATAAGATCCGGTTCGGGAATTGAAATCGAAAGGATAGATATGGAAGTTCAGTTGGATATGTATCAGACACTGGCAGCTTCGGTGCTGGTGCTGATGCTTGGTAGTTATTTAAAACAAAAGATACATGTGCTGGAAAAATTCTGTATTCCGGCACCGGTTGTCGGAGGACTGCTGTTTGCAATCGTCACATGTATCTGTTACAGCAGTGGATTTATGGAGATCTCCTTTGATGATACCTTAAGGGAAGTGTGTATGGTATTCTTTTTCACTTCGGTAGGATTTCAGGCGAATCTGAAGGTATTAAAGAGTGGAGGAAAGTCACTGGCGGTATTTTTAGGACTGGTCATTCTTCTGATTGTCTCACAGAATCTGCTTGCGATCGGGACATCACGTCTGCTTGGCATCGATGCGCTGATTGGAATGTGTACCGGTTCGATCCCGATGGTGGGTGGACATGGAACCGCTGGTGCGTTTGGTCCGGTTTTGGAGGATCTGAATGTGGAAGGCGCAACAACGATCTGTACGGCAGCAGCAACATTTGGACTAATCGCGGGAAGTCTGGTTGGCGGACCTCTTGGCAAGAGACTGATCGAAAAGAAAAATCTGCTCGATACGGTTGTGCCGGAGGATGACAGTCTTTTGGTGGAAGATGAAAAGAAACATGAGCGTCATGCGAATATGTACGCCTCTGCAATGTTTCAGCTCATTTTGGCAATCGGTCTGGGCACCATTTTTTCCTGGCTTCTGACGAAAACAGGAATGACGTTCCCAATCTATATCGGTGCAATGATCGCGGCAGCACTGTTTCGTAACATTGGAGAGTATTCCGGTAAATTTGTGGTCCATATGGGAGAGATCAATGATATCGGCGGTATCTCGCTGTCGCTGTTTCTTGGAATGGCAATGATCACGTTACAGCTGTGGCAGCTGGCGTCACTTGCATTGCCGCTTATCATATTGCTGGCAGTACAGGCAGTTCTGATCTGTGTATTTGCAAAATTTGTAGTATTTTATGTGATGGGAAAAGATTACGATGCAGCAGTGCTTGCAGCGGGAACCTGTGGATTTGGAATGGGAGCAACGCCGAATGCCATGGCAAACATGCAGGTGCTGTGTGAAAAATATGCCCCGTCCGTAAAGGCGTACCTGATCATTCCTCTGATCGGAAGCCTGTTTGCAGATTTTATCAACAGTCTGGTTATTACATTTTTTATCAATATATTATAGAAGAAACGGAGTATGTATGTTTAAATTCAGAAAGAAAAGAGAGAAGGGACACGAATATAATCTGACCTATGATAATCTTGCGGTTCCGGAGATCCATACACATGAGCCGGAGGAAGCGGCACAGGAAGATGACAAAAAGCCGGGAATTACCTATGACAGTGTGGCAATCCCGGAAATCCATATCAGAAAACGGTAGAAGGGTAATTTGAATATATGGCAGTAAATAAAAATGGAATTGTAGTAATTGGCGCAGTATTTGTGGATATCAAAGGATTCCCGGAAGATATTTATATCCCGGATGGAAGAAATGCAGGAAGGATCGAATATATCCATGGAGGTGTCAGCCGTAACGTTGTGGAGGATATCGCCAATATTGAGCTGCGTCCTACATTTTTGGGAATTGTGGATGATTCGGCACTTGGAAGCGACGTTATCCACAAACTGCAGAATCATAAAGTAAACACAGAATACATGTTAACAATACCAAATGGAATGGGAACCTGGCTTGCCGTATTTGACCATCATGGAGATGTTGCCGGTTCAATCTCACAGCGGCCGAATCTGATGCCGATCCTTGATGTGTTAGAAAAATCCGGAGATGAGATTTTTGAAAACGCGGATTCTGTTGTGATTGAAGTGGATATGGATAAAGAGATCGTAAAAAAGGTCGTAAGTCTGTGTGAAAAGTTCCAAAAACCACTTTATGGGGTGGTCAGCAATATGAGTATTGCAGCAGAGAGAAGAGATTTTCTGCGGAAATTTGACTGCTTTATCTGTAATCAGCTAGAAGCAGGGATGTTCTTTTCTGATGATTACAGCGAAAAGACGCCGGAGGCACTTGCAGAAATCCTTGCCGGCTGTGTAAAACGTGCCAACATTCCTTCCATGGTGGTGACCATGGGTGGCAAAGGTGCGGTGTACGCAGACAGAGAAGGTGTTTATGGTGTCTGTCCGGCAAAGAAAGTACAGGTAAAAGATACGACAGGCGCGGGGGATGCGTTTTGCGCCGGTGTGGCAAGCGGCCTGACATACAGGAAAACTTTAGAGGAGGCGGTAGAGATCGGAACACGTCTGGCAGCATCTGTGATCACATCATCCGAGAATGTCTGTCCGCGTTTCCTTCCGGCAGAGCTTGGAATTGATGCTTAAACGCAAAAAAATCTTGTATCTTAAGAATACCAAAATAGAAAAGGACGTGTTTCCGAGAATATAGGGAATATCTATTTTAATGCCATCAAATCTATGCTACACTCATGGGCAGAAAGCTACGATTTTAACAAATACCGGAGCATTACGAAAGATGAGGAGCAGAGTGATGGAATTGGAAAGTGTATTTTTAGACAATCTTCCGGACACAGCCAATATGATCTTAAATATTCTGTGGGACAGAAATGCAGAGATGTGTACTGCTGAATTAACAGAAGCAGTGAATGAAGAATATAACAGACGATGGGAAAAAGGTATGATACAGGAATTTGTCAACCTGCTGGTTCGAATGGATTATGTGGAGAAGAAGCGGCATGGGTTGCGTGTATATTATGCGGCATTAGGTTCAGATTATGAATTGTAAAAATATTCTGAAAATTGCAAAGAAATAATAAAATAACAAAAAAATAGATAGATAATACTTGACTTTGCTGATTTATAGTGCTATAACGTAACCGAAGCAAGGAAATAAAGTAAAAGGATGAAAGATGATATGCAGAAAGGAAGCGTGTAGTATGTCAGATAAGAATCCAAAACATCCATTAAAAAAGAAAAAGGTAGCAGCCAAAATCAATATTGCAGATCATGCCGCAGTAGAAGAAGCAAGAGAGACACATAAGTCAAAGAAACATGTATATTGATAACAGGTTACAAAGTAGATGAGAGATGCCCGGAGTCACAAGACTCCGGGCATTTGTTTTCGGATTCTATCTTTACAAATAAAAAAAGATATATTACGATAATTTTCGGCAGAAAGGATGAAGCGTGTGAAAAATAAGATTTTTCACACAGGAAATGAGGATTTTTATGAAAGAATTAATTTACGGGATTGTAGAACTAATTGCAAGGATACACGGCTATCTGCTCCGGCTAAATGACGCATATGAATATAATTTCAGTGATAAGGAACTGCATTTTTTAGTTATTGGCATTTTGGGAATGATGTTTATTTTTGTGGTATATCCTGTTTTTAAATGGCTTGCAAAACACGATCATGTGATGGTGATCGCATGGATCTATGTTTTTACGCTAATTATTGTGATCACTTTTGCGATTGAGATTGGTCAGAAAGTGACGAATACCGGTAATATGGAATTTGCGGATATCGTATTTGGCGTAGTCGGGTTTATCGTGATGTTTTTTATCTTTGCGGTCATACGGGAGATTTATAAAGGAATTGTAAGTCTGATCCGAGATGTGGCGCATCAGGATCAAAACCGCGGCAAAAAGAGACATCAGAGAGCGTATGACGAATATGAAGAAGATGTCATGGATGAGGATGACGAAGAATAACTACGGAGAAAATGATTTATGCGACAGATTTTAAAAAGAATTGTGGAAACATTGGTTGTGATATTTGGAAACTGCATTTATGCATTTGGAATTGCAATGTTTATTCTGCCAAGCGGGCTTATCACTGGTGGAACGACCGGTATCGCATTGTTTGTCAATGATGTTTTTCATACGCCGGTCACCGTGTTTGTATTCCTGTTTAATACCGTCATGTTTCTGATCGGATTTTTTGCATTCGGATGGAAATTTGCAGCAAACACCATTGTCAGCACGTTCAGTTACCCAATCGCGCTTGAGCTGATCACGAGACTGCTTGGCGGTTACCGGATTACGGATGACCTGATTTTATGCACGGTTTTTGGAGGTATTTGTATCGGAGCGGCAATCGGACTTGTGATACGAATGGGGGCTTCTACAGGAGGCATGGATATTCCACCGCTGATTTTAAATAAGTACTTTAAGATACCGGTGTCAAGTTCCATCTATGTATTTGATATGCTGATCTTACTGCTTCAGGTGTTTCACAGCAGCGGCGAACAGGTCCTTTACGGTATTCTGCTTGTGATCGTTTACAGTGCAGTGTTAGATAAATGCCTGATGCTTGGAACTGCAAAAATGCAGATCAAAGTTGTCAGCAGTCATATCGATGAGATTCGCGCAGCGGTATTAAATGATATTGACCGCGGGGTAACTTTGCTAAACAGTGAAACCGGATTCTTAAGAAATAATACAATGATGCTCTTGACCGTGGTATCTATGCGTGAGCTTGCCAGGACAGAAAAATTAATTCATGAAGTAGATCCGGATGCCTTTGTGATCATCAATAAAGTCAGTGAGGTGTCGGGAAGAGGTTTTTCGAGCAAGAAGAGATATTTAAAACAGACCGGGGATGCGAAGTTCTAAAGGGGGGATCAGATGACACTGCAGCAGTTAAAATATGCTTTAACGATCGCAGACTGCGGATCAATGAATGAGGCGGCGAAAACACTGTTTCTTTCCCAGCCGAGTCTCTCTGAGACAATCCGGGAACTGGAAACGGAAATCGGATTTGATCTATTTGTGCGTTCTAACCGTGGAATCCTTGTTACACCGGAGGGAGAAGAGTTTTTAGGATATGCAAGACAGGTCACAGAACAGTTTCAACTGCTTACTTCCCGCTACATTGACAAGCAGATGAAAGAAAAGTTCAGTGTTTCTATGCAGCATTATACGTTTGCAGTCAAGGCATTTGTGGAGACGGTAAAACAGGCTGGCATGGAGCGGTATGAATTTGCAGTCCATGAAACGACAACGTATGATGTGCTTGAAAATGTGAAAAATTTCCAGAGTGAGATCGGAGTTTTATATCTGAATGATTTCAATGAAAAAGTAATGAATAAGATTATCAGAGAACATGGTCTGGAATTTATCGAACTGTTTTCCTGTGATACTTATGTCTATCTGTGGTCCGGACATCCACTGGCAAAACAGAAAGTGATCTCGATGGAGGAGCTGGATACCTATCCATGTCTTTCCTTTGATCAGGGAGAGCATCATTCCTTGTATCTGGCGGAGGAAATGAAGAGTACTTATGACTATAAAAGACTGATTAAGGCAAATGACCGTGCTACCCTTCTCAATCTGATGATCGGATTAAATGCCTATACACTTTGTTCCGGAATTATCTGTGAGGAACTAAATGGCAGTGATTATATGGCAATCCCGCTAAAAGAGACAGAGAAAATGCGCATTGGTTATGTGAAGCGAAAAGGGGCGAAAGTCAGTCATATCGGAGAAATTTATATTGAAGAATTAAAAAAATACAGGGAAAATGTGATGTGATTAGCTATAGGGTAAACCTATAACTGACTCAAGGTTTCCAATATTAACACTTTCTTGGACTACCTGTTATAATAAGGACTATCAAATCAAGACAGGGCAGTAGGAGAAAGGAGAAATCAGATATGCGTACAGAACATAACACCTATACAACATTAGACAAAATGATGATGACAAGATCCATGTGTGACATGATGTGTATGTGTCGTATGGGACGGTTTCGTGTGCGGAAAGATATCTGATTTTATGCATTGATAGATAGTGTAAGACAGATGTTTCCGCGAGGGAGCATCTGTTTTTTTGCCTTCATGTAAAATTTGTGTTAATATGGAGCGCGGAGCGCAAAAGAACAGAGTGTTCACATAAGGCAGGGAGAAAGGAGAATATGTATGGCAGCAATCGAGGTCAGACATCTCTATAAAAGATTTGAACAAAAGGGTGTGACCGTTGAAGCATTAAGTGATATCAATCTGACGGTGGAGCAGGGAGATGTTTATGGAATCATCGGTATGTCGGGAGCAGGAAAAAGTACACTGGTACGGTGCTTGAATTTCTTAGAGAAACCGACAGAAGGTCAGGTGCTGATTGAAGGTCAGGAATTAGGAACATTGACAGAGAAGGAACTAAGAGGGCAGCGCAGTGATATTGCAATGATCTTTCAGAATTTTAACCTTCTCATGCAAAAGAATGTACTCGACAATGTATGTTTCCCGATGCAGATTCAGGGAAAGAAAAAGAAAGAGGCGAGAGAAAGAGCAAGAGAACTTTTAAAGACGGTTGGACTTTCTGAGAAAGAAAAGGCATATCCGGCACAGCTTTCCGGAGGACAGAGGCAGAGAGTTGCAATCGCAAGAGCACTTGCTTCTGATCCGAAGATTTTGCTTTGTGATGAGGCAACCAGTGCCTTAGATCCACAGACAACGGCTTCGATTCTTTCACTGCTAAAAGAAATCAATGAAAAACTTGGCATCACGATCGTGATCATCACACATCAGATGTCGGTGATCCGTGAGATCTGCAGTCATGTGGCAATCATTGAACACGGTATACTGGTAGAAGACGGACTGGTGGAGGATATCTTTTCTCATCCGAAATCAAAAGCTGCAAAGGAACTGATCTTAAGAGACCAGCCTGGCAATAACAATGCACCATTGACAAATGCAGTGCAGGAGCGGATGCAGGGAGACAAAAAGATCCGAATTGTATTCTCTGAAAATTCAGCATTTGAACCGGTTATAGCAAATATGATCTTACAGTTTAAAACACCGGTAAATATTTTAAGGGCAGATACAAAGAATGTCGGTGGTGTTGCTAAGGGAGAGATGATTTTAGGACTTCCGGAGGACAGACATTTACAGGTGGATATCGAGGAATATTTAAAAGAAAAAGGACTTGCAGTTGAGGAGGTGACCGAAGATGTGGAGTGAGCAGATTATCATGATGCTGTTAGAGGGCATCAAAGATACACTTTATATGACATTGACATCGACACTGATCGGTTATGTGATCGGACTTCCGATGGGAATTCTCTTAACAGTCACTGACAAAGATGGAATTCATCCAAACGCAGCAGTTTACAAGGTATTAGATGTGATCGCGAACCTGATCCGAAGCGTACCGTTTTTGATTTTACTGATCGTGCTGATTCCGTTTACAAGATTTCTGATCGGAAGAAGCTACGGTCCGACAGCGACAATTGTTCCGCTTGTCATAGCAGCAGCACCATATATTGCACGAATGGTGGAATCTTCCTTAAAGGAAGTGGACGCAGGTGTCATCGAGGCAGCACGTTCCATGGGAGCATCCAATTTTACCATCGTAACAAAGGTCATGTTAGTGGAAGCACGTACATCCCTGATCGTAGGAGCAACCATTTCACTTGGAACAATTTTAGGATATTCCGCAATGGCGGGAACCGTCGGTGGCGGCGGACTTGGAGATATCGCCATCCGCTATGGTTACACCAGATGGCAGACCGATATCATGGTCGTTACAGTTATTTTACTGGTAATTTTATTCCAGATATTCCAGACGATCGGTATGAAACTTGCGAGCAATTTAGATCGCAGAAAATAAACGTAAACAATGTTTTTTTACATTGATATAAACAAGGAGTAAAATCCTCTGCTCCTGCAAAGGCAGTCGCATTTTGCTCCGCAAAACAAGGAGGATTCATATTATGAAAAAAAGAGTACTTACCACAATCTTAGCAGGCGTTTTAGCAGTATCTGCATTTGCAGGCTGCGGAAGCAGCAACACTGCAGTCAATGAAGCTGCAGATAATAACGCAGCAGAAACAGACAACACTGTAGCAGTTGCAGATACCACTGCAGCAGAAAGTGAAGCAGCAGAGAGTGTTGCTGACACACAGACAACAGAGGGCGGAACAATCACTGTAGCAGCTTCCGCAACACCACACGCAGAGATCTTAGAGGAAGCAAAGAAAATCCTTGCAGATCAGGGATGGGACTTAGAGATCACAATTTTTGATGACTATGTACTTCCAAACGAAGTTGTAGAGAGCGGCGAATTTGATGCAAACTACTTCCAGCACATTCCTTACTTAGAGAACTTTAACGCTGAGAAAGGTACACACCTTGTCAATGCAGGTGGTATCCACTATGAGCCATTCGGAATCTATCCTGGAACAAAGAAAGATCTCTCTGAGTTAGCAGACGGTGATACGATCGCAGTACCAAACGATACCACAAACGAAGCAAGAGCATTATTACTGTTACAGGATAACGGAATCATCACTTTAAAAGATGGCGCTGGTTTAGAGGCAACTGTAAACGATATCGCCGAGAACCCACACAACATTAAGATTGAAGAGCTTGCAGCAGAGCAGGTAGCAAGAGTTGCACCGGAAGTTGCATTCGTTGTATTAAACGGTAACTACGCATTACAGGCAGGTTACTCTGTAGCACAGGATTCCTTAGCATACGAGACATCTGATTCTGAAGCAGCAAAAACATATGTAAATGTCATCGCTGTAAAAGAAGGAAACGAGAACAACCCTGGCATCCAGGCACTTGTAAAAGTATTAAAATCGGATGAGATCAAGAAATTCATCAACGATACTTATGATGGAGCGGTAATTCCGTTTGAGGACTAATTAAGTCAGAAGGTTTTCAAAGCTTTATAGATAATCCGATTGGAAAAAGATCAGAATGATAGATACCGGATAGAGAAAGCAGAAGTTTTAGAGGCTGCGTCTTTATCCGGTATTTTTTAATTCATAGGATTCGGGGGTCAAAAGGTGGCTCATTTTATATAATAAAATCAGACATTTGAAAGTCATTTCATGCAAAAAAGAAGAAAGGATTTTTGAATGTCAAAAGAGAACAAAAAAGTAAAAACAGTGTTTTGATTGATTTATTTTATGAGGATGAATCTGCAGAGAAAAATCAGATATCACTTTATAATGCACTGCATGAAAAGCCATTACCGGATGGAGCGAAGATTATGCCGCTTCGGGTGGAAAATATCATTTACATGAATTTTCAGAATGATTTTTCTTACGAAGCAGATGGAAAAGCGCCGTTGGAACAAAATGCATATGAACTGGCAATCAAAGAGTGTATAAAGAAAGGGATACTTGCAGACTATCTTAAGAAAAAGGGAAGCGAGGTCATCAATATGTTACAGGCAGAATATGATTACGAGCTGGATATTGAAGTGCAGCGTGAGGAAGCATATGCGGATGGCTTGCGGGCAGGAGAGCAGTCCGGAGAGAAAAAAGGAATTCAAAAAGGAATCCAAGAAGAATGTATTTCTCTGATAGTAAAAAAGGTGCGTCGTGGAAAAGATTTGACAACAATCGCAGAGGAATTAGAAGAACCTATCGAAAATATCAGAGAGATTTATGGGGCGATACAAAAATCTGCTCCGGACTACGATATGGACACAATCTGTAAGAGTCTGGCTTAGACAAAATCTCCATGCAAAAATAATATAGTTTTTCCGGTACCGGTCACAAAAAATCTGATGTATATTAATAGTATCATCAGATTTTTTTTGTATGATAGCAGTGTTTTGATAAAGATGGGACACACATTATAATATGTGAAACAGGAGTCAATGCATTGATAAAATTAGTCTAAAGAGAGGCAGTTACATGTTTACGAAAAACAACACAATGAACGAAATTTTAAATACAGAGCCGGTCGGACGTGCAATCGGCAATCTGTTTCCAACCTGTTTTATGGCACGTGTGCCGGTGGAGCACAGGGATCATACGATGGCGCAGATCGAGAAGGAAGAAACGATGGAGTGGGGGGCTCCGTTTTTAGCGGATGCCTTTTTAGAGTGTGCCAATCTGATCAAAGAAACGGCGGAGACAAAGAAATTTAAATACATTCCACTGTGGAGTGAAAACGAGGATACATCGGCAGGGGATAAGATGCCGCACTGGAAAGATGGAATTCCGCAGGCAGATTTAAATACGGAGGAAGGTGTCTGGCTGTTTACTGGTGATCCTGCCGTGGATAATGAAGCGTTTGCACATACGGCGGGCAGTGATTCCATACCACCATACGAATCTGTGGCAGTTTCAAAGGAAAAAAGAAATGGGACAGATTTAAGACCTGCAGCGATCCTCTGTCCGGGTGGCGGTTACGAGATGGTGTCCTACTATAATGAGGGACTTCAGCCTGCGCAGCGTATGGAACGAGATGGTGGTTACAAGGCATTTATTTTATGCTACCGCATCCGTCCGAATTATTATCCGCTTCCACAGATGGATCTTGCAAGAGCCATTATGTATGTGCGGGCACATGCAGCGGAATATCAGGTAGATCCGGACCGGATTGTGATCGTGGGGGCATCTGCCGGTGGTCATCTCTGTGCGAGTGAGGCGCTGCTTCATGAGGAATTAAAGGAAAATGTACTGGAAAACCTTGCAAAATTCCAGAAAGCTGATATGGTAGAACAATACAGAAAAATTTCTGCCAGACCGGACGCTGTCGGACTGTTATATCCGGTCATCAGTTTTACCTCGGAATACCACGAGGGAAGTTATATTTATAATACGAATGAGAAACCGGGACTACGTGAAAAATTATCGGTAGAGTTCCATATTACACCGGATTATCCGATGACTTATGCCTATGCAAATGCGGATGATGGCTGTGTACCTGCGAGCAATACCGCGCGTTTGAATGAGGCGCTGGAAAAAGCAGGCGTAAAGCATCTGTGCGAAGTTTATCCGACCGGAGATCATGGAATCGGGCTTGGATATCATACTTCTGCAAAAATGTGGAGTGAAAACATGCTTGCGTTCTTTGATCAAAATTTATAAAACAAGACTTTGAATTAAATTTTTCACATTTCAGGCTGCGTATCTCCGGCGGAGGATATAAGAGAGGAATATCATATATGTTACAGGATATTAATGAAATTTCAGATGGAAAAATATACGGTGTACATGATATGGTCCGTGTCGGCTGCAGTGACTGCGAGGGCTGTCATAGCTGCTGTGAACAGATGGGGGATACCGTTTTAGTTGATCCGTATGACTGCAAAAGATTAGAGACAGAGCTTGGGATGAAATTTGAACAATTGATGCAGTCCTATGTCGGTCTTCATGTGGAAGAAGGGCTGATCATTCCTCATTTGAAAATGCAGGAACAGACGGATACCTGTGTATTTTTAAATGATGCGGGGCGATGCAGTATCCATGCATACCGTCCGGGAATCTGCAGATTATTTCCTCTGGGAAGAATTTATGAGGAGCAGGGTGTTTCCTATTTTCTGCAGAGTGGAGCCTGTGAACGCGGCAAAACCAAAATCAAAGTGGAAAAATGGTTAGATACGCCGCAGCTAAAACGATATCAGCAGTTTTTAACAGAATGGCACGATTTCAAAAAGAACATGCAGCAGTATTTAAGCCGGCTGAGTGTGGAGGATGAGAAAAAGACGGTCTGCATGATGGTGTTACAGATTTTCTTTTTCCGTCCATACGACAGTGGGCGTGACTTTTATGAGGAATGGGAGGAGCGGAGAACACAGTTGAATTCAATCCTGCCTGAATAAAATTTAATGATGTGACACATACTGACTTTAAGCAGATAAGAAAGTCAGGAGAAATCATGGAATCAATCTGGAAAAAGACGGAAGAACTGCCGGAGTTTCATACATTGACAAAAGATATCCGGACAAAGGTCTTGATTATTGGCGGAGGAATGGCAGGCATTTTATGTGCGTATTTTTTGCAGCGGGCAGGCGTGGATTACTGTCTGTTGGAGGCAGATACCATCTGCAGTGGTGTAACCGGAAATACGACCGCAAAGATCACATCCCAGCACGGTCTGATTTATGACAGTCTGATCCGCAGGGCGGGAAGAGAGGTTGCAGACGGTTATCTTCGCGTTAACGAACTTGCATTAAAGCGTTACAAAGACCTTGGATGGCTCATCGACTGTGATATGAAGGAAGTCGATTCGTATGTGTTTGACCGTATGGATGCGGAAAAACTGAAACGGGAAGCTGTGGCAGTCATGCAGCTTGGATTTCCGGCAGAATATGTAGAGCAGGTGGATCTGCCGTTTGAAACCGCAGGTGCAGTCCGTTTCCCGGGGCAGGCACAGTTTCATCCGTTAAAATTTGTGGCTGCCATTGCAAAAAATCTGAATATTTATGAGCATTCTCCTGTGAGGGAAATGACGGAATATTTTGCGTTGACCGATCATGGGTCAGTGGCTGCGGAAAAAGTGATCGTGGCAACACATTTTCCGTTTATTAACCGGCGTGGCAGTTATTTTGTGAAACTGTACCAGGAACGCTCCTATGTACTTTCGTTAAAAAATACGAAGATACCGGATAGCATTTATCTGGAGGCAAAAAAAGGCGGACTTTCCATGCGCGGCTATGGGGATACACTGCTTTTAGGAGGAATTACCCATCGCACCGGAAAAGAGCCGGATGGATTTGAAAAATTAAGAGAACAGGCAAAACTTTATTTCCCGGAAGCAGAAATTACCGGGCAGTGGGCAGCGCAGGACTGTATGACGTTAGACGGTATGCCCTATATTGGCAATTATTCTTCATCGACGCCGGATCTTTTTGTTGCGGCCGGATTTGGAAAATGGGGAATGACAGGAGCAATGATCTCGGCAATCGTTCTGTCAGATCTTGTGCAGGGAAGAGAAAATGAATTTGCAGCTATTTTTAATCCGTCGCGCAGCATTTTAAAGCCACAGCTTGCAATCAATATGTGGGAGGCGATGAAGGGAATTTTAAAGCCGCGCATAAAAAACAGGTGTACCCATATGGGATGTGTTCTTCATTGGAACGCAAAAGAGCAGACCTTTGAGTGCCCCTGCCATGGTTCCTGTTTTGATGCAACCGGGGAAGTGATAGAAAATCCGGCGCGTCACAAACTGAAGAACCAATAAGATGTTTTTTTAAAAATACAAATGGGGAATTAGTAACAGAAAAGGTTGATATTCTAACAAAAAGTGCTATGATTATATCCGGCTAAAATTTGAAGTTTCAGAGAGGCCTCTGAAGAAAAGGATATTTTATGAAGTACTTGAGACAATTTATGATTATTCTGTTATTTTCCTTTCTGGGAGAGTTGTTAAAATATGTGCTCCCATTTCCGGTACCGGCAAGCATTTACGGTCTGGTTCTCTTATTTATTGCACTGGAAACAAGAATCCTTCCACTTGCAGCAGTCAAAGATGCGGGAAAATTCATGATTGAGATCATGCCGCTTATGTTTATTCCGGCTGGCGCAGGGCTGATTGATGCATGGGATGCATTGCGTCCGATCTGTGTGCAGATCGTTGTGATCATGGTAGTGTCAACGATCGTGGTCATGATCGTGTCTGGTCATGTGACGCAGTTTGTCATGCGCAGAGGGAAAAAGAAAGGAGAGCAGTAATGAAAGAGTTTTTATGTGATTCGGTATTTTTTGGTGTCGCGATCAGCATTTTGGCATATGAGCTAGGCGTGTTTTTAAAGAAAAAATTAAAACTGGCAGTGTTCAATCCGCTTTTAATTTCGATTGTTGCCGTGATCGTTTTTCTGGTTGCATTCCATATTCCATACGAGAGTTACAACGAGGGCGCAAAATATTTAAGCTATCTTCTGACTCCGGCAACGGTATGTTTAGCGATCCCGCTTTATGAGCAGTTTGAACTGCTGAAACAGAACGTTGCGGCGATTTTTGCAGGATTGATCTCCGGCGTTCTGACGAGTGTGATCTGTGTACTGATCTTATCGCTGTTATTCCATTTTGACCATGCGCAGTATGTCACACTTCTTCCGAAGTCAATCACAACGGCGATCGGAATGGGAATTTCGGAGGAAATTGGCGGTTATGTCACGATCACGGTGGCAGTCATTATTATCACAGGTATTATCGGAAATGTGTTAGCGGAAACAATCTGCCACGTTTTCAAAATTGAAGAACCGGTGGCAAAAGGAATCGCAATCGGATCCTCCTCGCATGCACTTGGAACGGCAAAGGCATTGGAACTCGGTGAAATTGAAGGTGCAATGAGCAGCCTTTCCATAGCAGTGGCAGGTATTCTGACGGTAATCGCGGCACCGATCTTTGCGACGCTGCTGTAGACATGGCAGGATGTATCAAGCATAAATGTACAGTCTGTGAAAGCTGTGAATGTTTTTACCGATATGAAAAAGCTGATAGAAAAAATGTGAAATGTCCGAAATGGTATTTCACATTTTTTTTATGTTTTCATATCATAATATGAAAAAGTTATGGTTGGAAATAAAGATATGTATTGTCAGAACAAAATTATGCATACGATACAGGCAGGCGACTCCCTGTATAAATTATCGAGACAGTATCACACGACAGTGACGGAACTGATCCTTGGAAATCCGGGAGTCAATCCATATAATCTTCAGATTGGAATGCAGCTATTGATCTGCCCGGGAGAGGGATATGTGCCTCCGCAGAATCCGGGAGGCGGAAACACGGGCGGAGGAACAGGAAATGCCGGAGGTAACAACGAGACCGAATCGGAGCGTGAGGATTCCATCCTCCGTCTCAACGAGGATATGCGTCTTGCATGGTTAAATCATGTTTACTGGACCAGAATGTACCTGATGAGTGCGGTCGCAGACAATGCAGACCAGCAGGCGGTGGAAGAACGGCTGCTTGAGACCGCAGATGAGATCACGGATGTATTTGCAAGGTATCTTCCAATTGCAACGACAAGGCAGCTCCGCAATCTTCTGACCGAACATATTGAAATCGGCGGACAGATCATTCAGGCATTGAAAGCAAAAAACATGTCCGATTACGATGCACTGGTGCAGGAGTGGTACCGCAATGCCAATCAGATGGCAACTCTTTTTGCAAATTATAATCCGTATTTTGAGGGCAGGGAGACCAGAAATATGCTTCTAAATCATCTGGATCTGACCCGGGAAGAAATCGAGCATCAGGTCAATGGCGAATATGAGCAGAGTATTGATGTGTTCCGCGACGTAGAACAGCAGGCACTGGCTATGGCAGATTATTTTGCGAGAGGGCTGCTGGCGCGCTGATGATCCATAATCAAAGATTTGTCAGTGAAGTGTGAAAATGATTGCTATATGTACACTGCGCAGCTTTCTGCATATCTTATAGTACAGGATATGGATTCCTGAAAAAGTATGCAGGAGGGAAAAATGCCCGATTATCATGTAATAAAAATTGGATGTCTGGTGGTGATCCTGCTTGTTTTATTGATTGCAGCAGTGATCATCCTGGTAAGAAGAGAAAAGAGTAAGAGAAAAATACGCCGGATGTGTAATGCAGAAAAAATTCAATGTTTGAATGAAATTGCAGAACCATTCGGCTTTTGTTATGTGCCGTGTGAGGATGTGTTCACATCAAGAGAGAACGCATGGCAGAAAAAACAGGGGTATGAGGCATTATATGACAAAGCGGCAGTGGGTGCAGGTATGGTATTTGATGCATTGCCCGTTTATTTTGATTATGGCGGGGAAACCTGGCTGATCGAATTTTGGAAGGGGCAGTATGGCATCAATACCGGTGGTGAGGTCGGTGTGTACCACGCCGGAAAAATCATACCGGAGCAATTTTACAAGATCGCTCATTTTGAGGCAGTGGAAGATCAGGATATGCCATTTATCCAGTGCAGGTTAGACTGTAAGCGGAAAAAAGTTTATTTTCTGCAGAAAAGGCACTGGTGGCTGACCGGATTTCGAATGGGGATGTTTTCAAAAACATCAGATTTGACGCTGGTGACGACAATGCGGTTTAAAGATGAATGTATGGCAGAAGCATTTTTTGGAGGATTAAAACGAGCGAAAGAAAAAATACCGGGAAATAAATACCGAATCTGCCGTAATGAAGTTTATGTGAGGATGGATTTTTGTGTGAAGCATAAGTTTTGTTCCGCTGTTTTGCGAAGCATTGTGCAGGCATGGAACTGTTGTTGCTGTTTCTTTTACCGTGTGGTCACGCATCCGTTTGTTACTACACCTGACCGGCTTTTATTTTTGTATTATCAGCTCCCATGGTGTTTGAAACATGCGTTTCGGATGCGGGGATGGAAGTATGGAAAATAGAAAAAAATACCATTTATTTTCCTGCCAGATGAGAATCGATGAAGCACTTTCGGAGGCAATTCATCTTCCACTTGACAGTTGCAGCCGCTATATCAACATCAGCGACTGCCATAGAGGAGAGGGAGGGGCGAATGATAATTTTTAAAAAAACCAGCATCTGTATATGGCTGCGTTAAATTACTATATCGCGCACGGTTTCACCTATTTTGAACTCGGTGACGGGGAGGAGTTGTGGGAAAACAGGCATATTTCCCGTATTTTTAGATAATTGCGAGGGTGGCAGAGATCCGACGAGTGCTGCAAGAAATTATAAAAAAACGGCTAAATGTGTGCATCCGTATGGCATTACAGGAATTGAAATCACAGACATGCAGTTTACACTTGTAAAATGGAAAATGACGACAAGACCGGATCTGTCACTTTATGTGGCGCGTGAAGTACTGATGGGACCGGTTAGTATTACCTGAATTTAAAGTACTTATAAGTACAGGTAATGAAAGGTTGACATAATATAAAATAAAAGTAAAAATTTTGATTCCATGGAACTAAAAATCCGAAAAATCATTTGACGGGGACCGCTTTTATGATAATATATATTCATTATATGGATAGTATCGGGTGTTTTCTTACCCGCGAAAGTAAGTGGAGGTTCAGAAGAAAATGATTAAAGTTGTGAAATTTGGCGGCAGCTCTCTTGCAAGTGCAGAACAGTTTGCAAAGGTTGGTAAAATTATCAATGCAGATAAAGAGAGAAGATATGTAGTTCCGAGTGCACCGGGAAAAAGAAATTCCAAGGACACTAAGGTTACGGATATGTTATATGCGTGTTATGACCTGGTGGAGGCAGAAGAAGATTTCCGTGTGCCGTTAATGAAGATTAAAGACCGCTATGACACAATTATCAATGGTCTGAATCTGAAATTATCATTGGAAGATGAGTTTAAGAAAATCGCAGAGAATTTCAAAAATAAAGCCGGTGTGGATTACGCAGCTTCCCGTGGAGAATATTTAAACGGTATTATCATGGCAAATTATCTGGGGTACGAGTTTGTAGACGCTGCAGAGGTTATTTTCTTTGATAAAGAAGGAAACTTTGATGCGGAAAAGACTGATAAAGTATTGAGCAAACGTCTTGCAAAGATTGAGCGCGCGGTAATTCCGGGATTTTACGGTTCAAATCCAGATGGAAGTGTCCGTACATTTTCAAGAGGCGGTTCTGATATTACAGGTTCCATCGTATCAAGAGCCGTGCATGCATCCTGCTATGAGAACTGGACAGACGTATCTGGTTTCCTGGTTGCAGATCCTAGAATCATTGATCATCCGGAAACGATCAAAACAATCACTTACCGCGAGTTAAGAGAGCTTTCTTACATGGGTGCAAGCGTGTTACATGAGGATGCGGTATTCCCTGTCCGGAAAGCCGGCATTCCAATTAACATCCGTAACACGAATGCGCCGGATGATGCAGGTACCTGGATCGTTGAGAGCACCTGTCATCAGTCAAAGTACACGATCACAGGTATTGCCGGAAAGAAAGGCTTTGTTTCCGTTAATATTGATAAGGATATGATGAACTCTGAAGTAGGTTTTGGAAGAAAAGTTTTATCTGCATTTGAGGAAAATGGAATTTCATTTGAGCATATGCCGTCTGGTATCGATACAATGACAATTTTTGTACATCAGCCAGAGTTTGAGGGAAAAGAGCAGTCCGTTATCTCTGCAATCCATCGTCTGGCAAAACCGGACAGCATTGAGTTAGAGGGAGATTTAGCACTGATCGCAGTTGTTGGACGTGGTATGAAATCTACCCGTGGAACAGCAGGAAGAATTTTTTCTGCACTCGCGCATGCAAATATCAATGTTAAGATGATCGATCAGGGATCTTCTGAGCTGAACATTATCATTGGTGTCAGCAATGCAGATTTTGAAAATGCAATCCGCGCGATCTATGATATTTTCGTAGTGACACAGTTATAAAAAAGAAAACCTGCGGCGGAATTTTATTTTCGTCTGCAGGAAGCATATACAGCTTACAGGAAGAGTGGCTGTGACGCATAATGAAGGCGACACCGTATGGAATTAATTCATTCGATGCCGCCTTCTAAACTATCTCGTCCATGGGACCCTACCTCAATTCATTTTTTTTTCTGAGCCTGTCTCAGATTCTTTTGTACTTCTTCGCTTTATCTTCAATCCGGATCTGTTTTTCTTATGACTCCTGACATCGTATCATATCTGATTATCTCGTCTGATACTGATTCATAAATCCTTTCTTAGGATCGTCATGTTTTCTTTCCTTTTTTGAATGAAAAAACGAATGCATTTAAGTTTTCGGTGGTCTGTACCTCTCTTTCTTAATATCGTTTGGGGTAAATCGTTATCTTTCTGGTGGTCTGTACCTTCCTTTCTGATTGCCTCTTCTGCAACCGTTTTTGTTTTCTTTCGTTTTCCTTTTGTTATTTTGTAACTTGATTATATCTGATAAAAATTAACTTGTCAATAAGAATATAGAAAAAAAGTAAAAAAAATGAAAAGTAAGAAATAATTGCGTAAAAATGTTGAAAAATTCAGAAAATATAAACAGAATGAAAAATAATGAAATAAGATAGACTGACGCGAAATAAAGCAGGGAAAGGAACAGCGGGAGCGAAAGACTCATATAATAATGTGAAGGGAGCGTAAAGGGGTTTGTATGGACAGACAGACAATTCTTCTGATCAGTGATATGCGTCAGGTATATCTTGCTGAGATATTGACAAAGAAAGGTCATAATGTACGCTGCCTCGATATCAGAAACCGTGAAACAGCATTGCAGCAGTTAGAGAAGCTGAAACGTTTTCTGGATAAGGCAGATGTACTGATTCTTCCAATTCCGGTACAGAAGATACCGGAACAGGAACTTTTTTATGATATATTGAACAAAAATCTGGAAAAGAAAACACTTGTGATGGGAGGGTGTTTTTCCACAGAGCAGAGAGAACTTTTAACGGGAAGAGACATTCATTTTCTGGATTTTATGGAAGATACGGTTGTGACGGAGGAAAATGCTGTGGCAACAGCGGAGGGAACGATTGCAGAACTTGTGGAGAAGAGTCCTTATAATATTGATGAAGCAAAAGTGCTTGTGACTGGATATGGATATTGCGGGAAGTCGATTGCCAAAAGACTTGGGGCACTTGGAGCGCGTGTGACCGTGCTTGCGAGAAGAAGGGAAGTGCGCAAAGAGGCAAAAGGGGATGGCTTTTACGCAGTGGATTTTGCATTTGGACCGGAGGAGGCGATGGGAGCTGCGATGGTTGTTAATACGGTTCCGGCACTTGTTATCACGGAAAAAATCATAAAGGAACTGCCAAGAGATGCTTATATTGTGGATATTGCATCCGGAGATGGCGGGACGGATTTTGCATGTGCGAAAGAATATGGCATCCACGCAGATCATGTGCTGGGAATTCCGGGAAAATATGCGCCAAAAGAGAGTGCATATATTTTGGAACGCTCCGTTGAACGGTTTATTTTGCAGGAAAAACAGGGGGAAAGTGTTTGATGGATTTTGATAAATATAACATTGGTTTTGGAATCACAGGATCCTTCTGCACATTTGCAAAGGCAAAAATAGCGGTGGAGCATCTCTGTGAGATGGGAGCCAATGTGATTCCGATTTTTTCATATAATGCACAAACCTGCGATACCAGATTTGGCAGTGCAAAAGAATATGTGGAGGAGATCTGCGAGATCACGGGAAATGAAGGAATACGTTCAATCTGTGCAGCAGAACCGATCGGGCCTAATAATTTTCTTGATATTATGGTGATCGCACCTTGTACCGGAAATACCGCGGCAAAACTGACCGGAGGGATCGTCGACACACCGGTGCTGATGGCGGCAAAGGCGCATATGCGGAATGGAAAACCGCTTGTTATTGCAATCTCCACGAACGATGCCCTTGGAGCCGGTTTTAAAAATATTGGAATGCTGATGAATATGAAAAATATTTATTTTGTGCCGTTTGGACAGGATAATTATAAGAGCAAGCCAAATTCCATGGTCGCCAAAATTGAGCTGTTACCGGAAACGATCGAGGCGGCATTGAAAGGAAAGCAGATACAGCCGGTGCTGCAGGAACCGTAAAAATATCGTTGAAATAGTGAAATGCGTATAAAAAGACTGGCACAGATATGAGGCATTTTATCATATCTGTGCCAGTCTTTTTTGCTCATATCGGACAACTGAAATAAGTTGATAGGATATCCTATGCGTTTTTGGATGCCTCTAATGCTTCACGGCATGCTTTTGCAAGCTGGTCACCGCAGGAAGTAGGACGTCCGCCACAGCGGATACCGCCGATTTTTTCTTCCACCTGTTCTACGGTAAGACCTTCCACTAATTTTGGGATTGCCTGCAGGTTGCCGTTGCATCCGCCTGTAAATTTTACATTGTGAACAACATTTCCATCCAGTTCTAAATCAATCTGTGTGGAGCAGGTTCCTTTTGTTTTATAAGAATAAGTCATATCAGATTCCTCCTTTGTTGTAGATTATATCCTGTGTGCCATCGCAGAAAGTGCGATTCAGTAAGAGTATAAACACAAGAATGCTGTAACGCAAGGATTTTTTCTACGTTAATAAAAAATTCACAAAACATTTACCCCTATTTTAGTTGTGGTAATACCCGAAAAGTGTTACAATAACGATATTGTGCAAGGCTTAGACTGCAAAAGGGACGGAAAGCAGACTTGCAAATTTGAGAAACCAAGTCAGGAATAGGAGTTTTTATGAGCGCATTTACAAAGTTATTCGGAACACACAGTGAACGCGAGTTAAAAAGAATTTACCCGCTCGTTGACAAAGTGGAGTCATACCGTGACGCCATGGGGGCGCTGTCCGATGAAGAATTAAGAGACAAGACGAAAGAATATAAAGAAAGATTAGAAAAAGGAGAGACACTGGATGATCTTCTGCCGGAGGCATATGCAACTGTCCGTGAAGCAGCAAAACGTGTGCTTGGAATGGAACATTACCGTGTACAGATCATCGGTGGTATTATCTTGCATCAGGGACGTATCGCAGAGATGAAGACCGGTGAAGGTAAGACACTTGTTTCCACACTTCCTGCATACCTGAATGCCCTAGAAGGCAAGGGTGTGTGTATCGTAACAGTCAATGATTACCTTGCAAAGCGTGACTCTGAGTGGATGGGACAGATCCATGAGTTTCTTGGATTAAAAGTCGGAGTAGTTTTAAATTCCATGACCAATGATGAGCGCCGTGAAGCATATAACTGTGATATCACTTATGTGACAAACAACGAACTTGGATTTGATTATCTGAGAGACAACATGGTTATTTACAAGGAGCAGCTTGTTCAGAGGGGACTCCATTATGCGATCATTGATGAGGTCGATTCTGTATTGATCGATGAGGCGCGTACACCGCTCATTATTTCCGGACAGAGTGGAAAATCCACCCGTCTTTATGAGGCATGTGATATTTTGGCACAGCAGATGAAACGTGGTGAGGATGTGCCGGAGTACTCTAAGATGGATGCCATCATGGGTATTGAACAGGAAGAGACCGGTGATTTCCTTGTCAATGAGAAGGACAAGGTTGTCAGCCTGACACAGGAAGGTGTGAAAAAGGTTGAGCAGTTCTTTAAGATCGATAACCTTGCAGATGCAGAGAACCTTGAGATCCAGCACAATGTGATCCTTGCCCTGCGTGCACACAACCTGATGTTCCGCGACCAGGATTATGTTGTAAAAGATGATGAGGTACTGATCGTTGATGAGTTTACCGGACGTATCATGCCGGGACGCCGTTATTCAGACGGTCTGCATCAGGCGATCGAAGCAAAAGAGCATGTTAAAGTAAAACGTGAGAGTAAGACACTTGCAACGATCACGTTCCAGAACTTCTTTAATAAATTTGATAAAAAATCCGGTATGACAGGTACTGCACTGACTGAGGAAAAAGAGTTCCGTGATATTTATGGCATGGATGTTATCGAGATTCCGACCAACAGACCAGTCATCCGTGTGGACAAACAGGATGCTGTTTATAAGACCAAGAAAGAAAAATATCATGCAGTTGTTGAAGAAGTAAAAGCTGCACATGCAAAAGGACAGCCGGTACTGGTTGGTACGATCACAATCGATGTATCCGAGACGATCAGTGCAATGTTAAAGCGAGAGGGAATCCAGCATACCGTTTTGAATGCGAAATTCCATGAGCTTGAGGCAGAGATCGTAGCGGCAGCAGGACAGCACGGTGCGGTAACGATCGCTACGAACATGGCTGGTCGTGGTACGGATATTAAGCTGGATGATGATGCAAAAGAGGCTGGTGGATTAAAAGTCATCGGTACAGAGCGTCATGAGTCAAGACGTATCGACAATCAGCTGCGTGGACGTTCCGGACGTCAGGGAGATCCGGGTGAATCCCAGTTCTTCATTTCTCTGGAAGACGATCTGATGCGTCTGTTTGGTTCTGAAAAGCTGATGGATATCTTTAATACACTGGGTGTTCCGGAAAATGAGCAGATCCAGCATAAGATGTTAACCTCTGCAATCGAGAAGGCACAGACAAAGATTGAGGGTAACAACTTTGGTATCCGTAAAAATCTACTTGAGTACGATCAGGTTATGAATGATCAGAGAGAGATCATTTACGCAGAGCGTATGCGCGTACTGAACGGAGAGAACATGCGTGATGTAATCTTCAAGATGATCACAGACCGTGTGGAGAGCTGTGTGGATACCTGTATTTCTTCTGAGTTACCGAAGGAAGAGTGGGATTTAAACGAGTTAAATCAGCTCCTGACAGACATTATCCCGTTAGAGCCTGTAAATGCTGCTGATGTGGACAGTGTTAAGAACAATAAAGAATTAAAACATCTCTTAAAAGAGCGTGCAGTGAAGCTGTACGAGGCAAAAGAGACAGAGTTCCCGGAGCCGGAGCAGTTCCGTGAATTAGAGCGTGTCGTATTGTTAAAAGTCATTGACCGTAAGTGGATGGATCATATCGATGATATGGATCAGCTACGCCAGGGTATCGGTTTACAGGCATATGGACAGAGAGATCCGCTGGTTGAGTACAAGATGGCAGGATTTGATATGTTTGACGATATGATCGCCAACATTCAGGAAGATACAGTCCGTCTGTTGTACCATGTCAAGATTGAGCAGAAGGTAGAGCGTGAGCAGGTTGCGAAAGTAACCGGTACAAATAAGGATGAGACAGCAACCAATACGCCGAAGAAACGTACGGCGGCAAAGGTTTATCCGAATGATCCGTGCCCATGTGGATCCGGTAAAAAATACAAACAGTGCTGTGGAAGAATGGCATAAATTTTAAAATAAGAAGAGAGCGTCATGTTTATGGAGTGATTCGTAAATGTGGCGCTTTTTTGTTACCCGAATCTTCACAGAAAAATAAAAAAATAATTGACAAAAAATGGAATATCTGATATTTTAATAACAGTAATAATTACTATTATTAAAATAAAAAACATGTAATATGGCGGACGATGAAAATAAACATTTTATAAATCCGTACGCAGTTCATTGAAACATGGATAAGCATGTGGTATGATTTTACCGGAAAAGCCAATAATAAAATGGAGAGAAAGAAGGAGACGGATATGTATAACATAAGAAAAGTTACTGATAATATTACCTGGATCGGAGCAAGTGACCGAAGACTGGCATTGTTTGAAAATATTTTTCCAATCAAACGCGGCGTATCTTACAATTCCTATGTCCTGCTGGATGAGCAGACCGTTCTTTTTGATACAGTAGACGCTTCCGTTGCAGGACAGTTTTTCGAGAATCTGGAAGCAGCCTTAGAGGGAAGAACGTTAGACTATCTGATCGTAAATCATATGGAACCGGATCATTGTGCGATGATCGGCGATATTGTACGCAGATATCCGGATGTAAAGATCGTTGGAAATGCAAAAACATTTGGCATGATGAATCAGTTCTTTGGGACAGATTTCTCAGAGCGTTCGGTTGTGGTGAAAGAGGGCGATACTTTATCTGCCGGAACACATACACTCCATTTTGTGATGGCACCGATGGTGCACTGGCCGGAAGCAATGGTAACCTACGATGATGTGGACAAAGTGCTGTTTTCCGCCGATGGATTTGGATCTTTTGGTGCATTAAATGGCAATATCTTTGCGGATGAAGTTGATTTTGACCGTGACTGGCTGGATGATGCAAGGCGTTATTACACAAATATTGTTGGAAAATACGGTGCGTCCGTACAGACATTATTAAAGAAAGCGGCAGGACTTGATATCGCTGTGATCTGTCCGCTGCACGGACCGATCTGGAGAGAGAATCTCTCTTATATTCTGGAAAAATATCAGAAATGGAGTACTTATGAAGCGGAGGATCAGGCTGTTGTGATCATGTATGCATCCATGTATGGCAATACGGCATCCGCTGCAGACGCGCTTGCGGGAGCACTTGCAGTGCGTGGTGTGAAAAAAATTGCTGTATATGATGTTTCAAATGCACATGTTTCCGAATTGATCAGTGAGATTTTCCGGGCAAGCCATCTGGTGTTTGCAGCGCCGACCTACAATGCCGGAATTTATCCGGTTATGGAAAATCTGCTTTCTGACATGAAGGCACTGGCTGTTCAGAAAAAAACCGTTGCAGTCATGGAAAACGGAACCTGGGCACCGACAGCGGCAAAGCAGGTAAAAGAAAAAATCAGTGAAATGAAGGATATGACGATCCTTGATACAGGACTTACCATCAAGTCTGCAATGCACGCGGACCAGAAGGCAGAACTGGATGCACTGGCTGATGCGATTGTGAACAGTATGGTATAAATAAACAGTGTAAAGTATAAAATGAACAGTAAAGCATGGGATAAAATATTGTCCTGTGCTTTGTTTTTGCAGAAAAACAGAACAAAAGTTCGATTTTTGCTGTACAATTTATAAATTGAATGATATACTGGAAATAGAGTCATACTAAAATATTGATATTAATTGTTTCCGGATAGAAAGTGTTTCCACATTCTATAGATAGGGAAAAATGAGGGATATCATGGATCATTTCAAATTACATTCAAAATACAAACCGACCGGAGATCAGCCACATGCAATCGAGGAACTGGTAAAAGGATTTGAGGAGGGAAATCAGTTTCAGACTCTGCTCGGAGTAACTGGTTCCGGTAAGACTTTTACGATGGCAAATGTGATTCAGGCATTGAACAAGCCGACACTGATCATATCGCACAATAAAACGCTGGCAGCGCAGTTATATGGGGAGATGAAAGAATTTTTCCCGGAGAATGCGGTAGAGTATTTTGTGTCATACTATGATTATTATCAGCCGGAAGCGTATGTGCCCCAGACAGATACTTATATTGCAAAGGATTCGGCAATCAATGAGGAGATCGATAAATTGCGTCTGTCTGCAACAGCTGCTCTGGTGGAGCGCAAAGATGTGATCGTTGTGGCATCTGTTTCCTGCATTTATGGTCTGGGCAGCCCGGAAGATTATCTTGGCATGATGGTTTCCTTAAGACCGGGAATGGAGAGAGACAGAGATGATGTGATACGTGCGCTGGTCGATATTCAGTATACAAGAAATGACATGGATTTTCACCGTGGTACATTCCGTGTGAGAGGAGATACGTTGGAGATATTTCCGGCAAACTATGGAGATACGGCGGTTCGTGTAGAATTCTTCGGAGATGAGATCGATCGTATCACCGAGGTTGATGTGCTGACAGGAGAGATCAAATGTGAGCTGGAGCACTTTGCTGTATTTCCGGCATCTCATTATGTTGTTCCACAGGAGAAAATTTTAAAGGCATGCGATGCGATCGAACAGGAATTGGATGAGCGTATCCGTTATTTTAAGGGTGAGGACAAGCTGCTTGAAGCACAGCGTATTTCTGAGCGCACAAATTTTGATATAGAGATGTTAAAAGAAACGGGGTTCTGCAGTGGTATTGAGAATTATTCGAGGCATCTTGCAGGACTTCCGGCGGGGGCAACGCCGCATACCCTGATGGATTATTTTAAGGATGATTATCTGATCATCGTGGATGAATCGCATATTACGATTCCACAGATCCGCGGTATGTATGCGGGAGATCAGTCGAGAAAGTCAACACTGGTAGATTATGGATTCCGCCTTCCATCGGCAAAAGACAACCGGCCGCTTAATTTTGAGGAATTTGAGAGCAAGATCGATCAGATGCTGTTTGTATCTGCAACACCGAATGTATATGAGGATGAGCACGAACTGCTCCGTACGGAACAGATCATCCGTCCGACAGGACTGCTTGATCCAGAGGTTGTGGTGCGTCCGGTAGAAGGGCAGATCGACGATCTGATCGGTGAAGTTAACAAAGAGATTAAAGATCATCATAAGGTGCTGATCACGACGCTGACGAAAAAGATGGCGGAGGATCTGACCGATTATATGCGTGAGATCGGTATCCGCGTGAAATATCTCCATTCAGATATTGATACGTTAGAGCGTGCGGAAATCATAAGAGATCTGCGTCTGGATGTATTTGATGTGCTTGTCGGTATCAACCTGTTGCGAGAGGGACTGGATATCCCGGAGATCACGCTGGTGGCGATTCTGGATGCGGATAAAGAGGGATTCCTCAGATCGGAGACATCACTGATACAGACGATTGGACGTGCTGCGCGTAACAGTGAGGGGCACGTTATCATGTATGCGGACAAGATTACAGACTCCATGCGTGTTGCAATAGAGGAGACAAAGCGTCGTCGCGAGATACAGCAGGCATATAATGAAGAACACGGCATTACACCGACAACAATCCAGAAGTCTGTGCGGGAACTGATCAGTGTGTCAAAGAAGGTCGCAAAGGAAGAAATGAATTTCAAGAAAGATCCGGAATCTATGAACCGGGACGAACTCACAAAGCTGATCGCGGACATCCAGAAGAAGATGCAGAAGGCTGCAGCAGATTTAAACTTCGAGGCGGCTGCAGAATACCGCGACAAGATGGTAGAACTAAAAGGCATGCTGCGTGATATGTGAGAAAGAAAAGGACATTGAATCATGAAGAAAAAGAGTGAAAGAAAATACATTAAGATCAGAGGCGCAAACGAGCACAATCTGAAAAATATTGATGTTGATATACCAAGAGATGAATTTGTCGTGCTGACCGGACTTTCCGGTTCCGGAAAATCATCGCTTGCGTTTGATACGATCTATGCAGAGGGACAGAGGCGCTACATGGAGTCGCTTTCCTCCTATGCAAGACAGTTCTTAGGACAGATGGAAAAACCAAATGTGGAGAAGATCGAGGGATTGTCCCCGGCGATTTCCATTGATCAGAAGTCTACGAACCGTAATCCGAGATCTACGGTTGGAACCGTAACGGAGATTTATGATTATTTTCGTCTGCTATATGCGAGAGTCGGTATCCCACACTGTCCGAAATGTGGCAGGGAGATCAAAAAACAGACAGTCGATCAGATGGTCGACCAGATCATGACACTCCCGGAACGCACAAAGATCCAGCTTTTAGCACCAGTCGTGCGCGGAAGAAAAGGGGAACACCAGAAGCTCTTAGAGCAGGCAAAGCGCAGTGGTTATGTGCGTGTGATTGCGGACGGCAGCATGTATGAGCTGACGGAGGAGATCAAACTGGACAAAAATAAAAAGCATAATATCGAGATCGTGGTAGACCGTCTGATGGTTAAACCGGGGATTGAGAAGCGTTTGTCGGATTCCATTGAAAATGTACTGGAATTATCCAAAGGATTGATGACCGTAGATGTGATCGACGGGGAGCCGATCCAGTTCTCGGAGAGTTTTTCCTGTCCGGACTGCGGAATCAGTATCGGAGAGATCGAACCGAGGAGTTTTTCTTTTAACAACCCGTTCGGGGCTTGTCCGACCTGTTTTGGACTCGGATATAAGATGGAGTTTGATGTGGATCTGATGATCCCGGACAAGCGTCTTTCCATTGCGGAGGGAGCAATCCAGGTCATGGGCTGGCAGTCCTGCACGGATCCTTCCAGTTTTACTTATGCTGTTTTAAAAGCATTGACGGAAGAATATCATTTTTCTCTGGAGACACCGTTTCAGGATTATCCGGATGAGATAAAATATGTGATCCTGCACGGAACAGACGGCAGGGAATTAAAAGTACATTATAAAGGAATGCGCGGCGAAGGTGTTTATGATGTGGCGTTTGAGGGACTGATCCGGAATGTACAGCGTAAATACCGTGAGACAGGCTCTGAGACCATGAAACAGGAATATGAGCAGTTTATGCGTATTACACCGTGTGAAACCTGTAAGGGACAACGTCTGAAAGCGGAATCTTTAGCCGTCACAGTTGCAGATAAGAACATTTATGAAATCACATCCATGTCAGTAAAGAATCTTGGAAGTTTTTTGAATGATCTGAAACTCAGTCATCAGCAGCATCTGATCGGAGATCAGATTTTAAAAGAGATCCGTGCACGTGTGGGATTTCTAAATGAAGTTGGATTGGATTATCTGTCATTATCACGTGCAACAGGAACGCTTTCCGGTGGAGAAGCACAGCGTATCCGGCTGGCGACACAGATTGGTTCCGGTCTGGTCGGGGTGGCATATATTTTGGACGAGCCGTCTATCGGTCTGCACCAGAGAGATAATGATAAGCTGCTTGGCGCATTAAAGAACTTAAAAGACCTTGGAAATACCTTGATCGTCGTGGAACACGACGAGGATACGATGCTGGCTGCGGATTATATTGTGGATATCGGTCCGGGTGCGGGTGCACATGGTGGACAGGTGGTAGCGTGCGGAACAGCGGAAGAGATCATGAAGAACAAAAATTCAGTGACCGGTGCTTATCTGAGTGGAAGAATTAAGATACCGGTTCCGTCGGAGCGCAGAAAACCGACAGGCTTTTTGACGGTCAAAGGTGCAAGGGAGAATAATCTTAAGAATATTGATGTGAAGATTCCGCTTGGTATCATGACCTGCATCACAGGTGTGTCCGGTTCGGGAAAAAGTTCCCTGACCAATGAAATTTTATACAAGAGACTTGCGAGAGATCTGAATCGTGCAAGATGTATTCCGGGTAAACATGACGATATTATCGGTATTGACCAGTTAGACAAAGTGATTGATATTGACCAGTCCCCAATCGGAAGAACGCCGCGGTCGAATCCGGCGACATATACCGGCGTGTTTGATATGATCCGTGACCTCTTTGCAGCAACGCCGGATGCAAAGGCAAAAGGATATAAAAAAGGCAGATTCAGTTTCAACGTAAAAGGTGGACGGTGTGAGGCATGTTCCGGTGATGGAATCATCAAGATAGAGATGCACTTTTTACCGGATGTGTATGTTCCATGTGAGGTCTGTGGCGGAAAAAGGTATAACCGTGACACGTTAGAAGTGAAATACAAAGGCAAGAGCATTTATGATGTACTGGATATGACAGTGGAAGAAGCATTGAAATTCTTTGAAAATGTGCCGGCGATCGCAAGAAAGATACAGACACTTTATGATGTGGGGCTTTCCTATGTCAAGCTTGGCCAGCCGTCGACAGAGCTTTCCGGTGGAGAGGCGCAGCGGATTAAGCTGGCAACGGAACTGTCAAAGCGCAGTACCGGTAAGACGATTTATATCTTAGATGAGCCGACAACCGGGCTTCATTTTGCAGATGTCCATAAGCTGATCGAGATCCTGCGCAGACTTTCAGATGGTGGAAACACTGTGATCGTGATTGAACACAATTTAGATGTGATCAAGACTGCGGACTATATTATTGATATGGGACCGGAAGGCGGAGACGGTGGAGGAACCGTGATTGCAGAGGGAACGCCGGAAGAAGTGGCAGAGGTACCGGAATCTTATACCGGGTATTATGTGAAGAAGTATTTAGAGAAAGACAAACAGGAGCATTAAGGTATTGTAAGAAATTCTAAAAATAAATCTGAAAAGTAAAATACAAAAGAAATTAGAAAGTAGGATTAGGGTGTCAAAAGGTGGCTCTTAAACTCGCGCCAGTTATGGCACGATGACGTCCATGGGACATTAAGACTTTTGCTGCCGTCCATGGCAGCAAAACACTGCGCATCGACAGGCAAACTAAGATTTTCTAATTTTCTCCCCAAGTCACAAAAACAGTCTCTGCTTTGTGCAATTTGCCAGCCACTAAATTAAAATCCACCTTTTGACACCCGAATCAAAGTAGAATAAAGTACATCACAAAAGGCGCTGCAGCTGCAGCGCCTTATTACATTCGGGGAGTACTCCCCGGAATCCCCTTCGGAAAACCGGGAAGCATGAGTTATGAAAAATTATACTGCCCGTCAGAAAGTCTGACGGTTGGGTCCGCTTGTATCGGACTTATTAGCTAGTACTCTTAAAATATAAAATATAAATGTGATGAAAATGTGATGGCAAAATGAAAAATAAACAAAATGAATAAAAAAGAATGAAGATTTTCTTATTTTTTTCAAAAATGCAGTCCTGCCATAAAAAAACCTTTGAAAAATCCCATTTTTTGTATATAATAGGACTGTATATGTAAAAATAGGTTTAATGGCATTTCTATGTCCGGACGGATATGGAAATATTATCCATAGATTCAGGAACAGAGAGACGAAAGGGGCAAGTATTTAAAATGATGAGTACAGATATTGGTATCGATCTCGGTACTGCCAGTATATTAGTTTATATCAAAGGAAAAGGTGTCGTATTAAAGGAGCCGTCAGTTGTGGCTTTTGACCGTGATACAAATAAGATCAAAGCAATCGGAGAGGAAGCAAGATTGATGCTCGGAAGAACACCGGGAAATATCGTGGCAGTCAGACCACTTCGTCAGGGTGTTATTTCCGATTATCAGGTTACGGAGAAGATGATCAAGTACTTTATCCAGAAAGCACTTGGCAAGAAAACATTCCGCAAGCCGCGCATCAGTGTATGTGTGCCAAGCGGTGTCACAGAGGTTGAGAAAAAGGCTGTTGAGGATGCAACCTATCAGGCAGGAGCAAGAGAGGTTGCAATCATCGAGGAGCCGATTGCCGCAGCAATCGGAGCAGGTATTGATATTTCAAGACCTTGTGGAAATATGATCGTGGACATCGGAGGCGGAACAGCAGATATTGCAGTTATTTCTCTGGGTGGATCGGTTGTCAGCACTTCTATCAAAATTGCCGGAGATGATTTTGATGAGGCAATCGTCCGTTATATGCGTAAAAAACACAATCTTCTGATTGGTGAGCGTACTGCAGAGGATATCAAGATCCGTATCGGAAGCTGTTTCCCACAGGCACAGGCTGAGACGATGGATGTACGTGGACGTAATCTTGTGACAGGACTTCCAAAAACAGTAACAGTTTCTTCCGAGGAGACAGAAGA
This sequence comes from Roseburia sp., assembly GCA_003483745.1. Lineage (GTDB taxonomy): Bacteria > Bacillota > Clostridia > Lachnospirales > Lachnospiraceae > Roseburia. The sequence goes on from DMYD01000028.1 coordinate 37,245, forward strand.
AGCGTTAAGAGAGCCGACACTTCAGATCGTGGAAGCAGTACATTCCGTACTTGAGAAAACTCCGCCAGAACTTGCAGCAGATGTTGCAGATCGTGGTATTGTACTGACTGGTGGTGGATCATTACTCAGAGGTTTAGAGGAATTGATCGAGGACCGCACAGGAATCAATACGATGACGGCAGATGAGCCGATGACATGTGTTGCAATCGGTACCGGAAAATTCGTAGAGTTTTTAGCCGGAAAACGTGATGAAGATTAACTTTTTTTGCATTTTGCCGATACAATAAACAGAGGTATGTTTTGTGCACAGGAAGACTGTATGAAAATAATTTTTTCCATGCAGGATGAGGATTAAAATACACCAGAAGCTGTGCAGAAATGGAGAGTTTACATGGTAAAAGGATTGTATACAGCGTATACAGGAATGATCAATGAACAGAATCGTCTGGACATTCTTTCAAATAACCTTGCAAATGCAGACACCAATGGTTATAAGAAAGAGGGAGCTACAAATCAGACATTTGCGGATGAACTTGCAATCAAAATCAAGGATACATCCTATTATGGTATGCCGCAGAAACTTGGAACCATGAGCATGGGTGTACACATCGGAGAGACTTATACAGATTACAGTCAGGGAAATTTCCGGGTGACAGATAATGCAACGGACTTTGCCCTGGATGGAGATGGTTTCTTTGCAATCGCATATACAGATAAAGCAGGAAATACATCTGTGAAATACAGCAGGGATGGAGCTTTTGTAGTTAATACGGCAGGTTACCTTGTCACAAAAGATGGCGATTATGTGTTAAATCAGAATGGAGCCATGAATGCGGATGCAGGAGCACGTATTCAGGTAGATCCGAATGTGCCGATTACCGTTGATGAAAAAGGAAATATTTTTCAGAATAACCAGCAGGTCGGTACGATTGGTGTTGTAGACATAGAGGATTACAATTATCTGGCAAAATACGGCGAGAATATGTATGATCTGGTAAATGGTGGTGTTCGTCAGGCATCTACTGCGAAAGTAACGCAGGGATGTATCGAATCATCCAATATCAATGTTGTTTCAGAAATGGTCAATATGATCACGATATCAAGAGCCTTTCAGGCGGGACAAAAGGTGATCAATGCTGTGGATGAAACATTAGATAAAGCGGTAAATCAGGTAGGAAAGGTATAAGCAGGAGGTAAACCGGAATTATGATGAGAGCTCTTTATACTGCGGCAACCGGTATGATTGCACAGCAGTCAAATGTGGATAATATTTCAAATAACCTTTCAAATGTCAATACGGTCGGATATAAACAGGAGAAGATGGAGTTCAAATCTTTACTCTATCAAACCATCCAGACAAGAACCACCAGTGCAAACGGCGAACAAAAGCCAATCTCTGCACAGGTAGGACTTGGTACAAGAGTGGCATCCAACACATCTATTTATACGCAGGGATCATTGATGGAAAGTGAGAATGCAACAGATTTTGCAATCAGTGGAGACGGATTTTTTGCAGTGCGCGGAGCAGATGGAAAAACCTATTATACGAGAGCCGGTGATTTTGTATGGTCTGTCAATGCAGGTGGTACATTAACTCTTTGCACGAATGAGGGATATCCGGTTTTAGATTCGAATAATCAGACGATCAATCTTCCGGCAGGTATCAGTGCGGAAAAGGTAGTTGTCAGCGAAAACGGAAAACTTGGATATACCAATGCCGCAGGCACATATGTAGACATGAATCAAACGATTGGATTATTTCAGTTTAATAATCCGAGCGGACTTGAGAAGGTAGGAACCAATCTTCTTGCAGTGACGCCGGCATCTGGAAATGCGATGAATGAATCGACAACTGCGAATCTCACGAAAAGTAAGGTTTTACAGAAATATTTAGAGGGATCGAACGTTCAGGTTGCAGACGAGATGGTAAACCTGATCATTGCACAGCGTGCATATCAGCTCAATTCCAAGGCGATCACGACATCGGATGAGATGCTTGAGCAGGCAAACAATCTGAAACGTTAAGATTAGACATCGGATGTAGGAAAGGAAAAACGATATGATTTCCATGGACAGCATTTCATCATTGATCGATACAAGTAAAAATACAGCGGCTGCAAATCAGGCAAGTTCTCTGCAGAGTTCCTTAAACAGTATTTCTTCGGACTCGTCCGAGGACGAGCTGCTGCAGGTCTGCAAGGATTTTGAATCATACTTTGTGGAAGAAGTTTTAAAAGAGATCAAGGAGAGTCTGACAGATGAGAGTGATGAAGAAGATTCTTCAACTTCCACATTGAAAGATTATTATATGGACAATGTCATTGAACTGGTTGCGGATCAGGTCGTAGATGAGGTTGGAACCAATTTCACACAGCAGCTCTATGAGCAGATGAAACGTAATTATAATATAGAATAAGTTTGCGCAGATAAAATAAAAATGTCGTAAAATCGGCGCAGCAGAAGTAAGATGTGCAGATAAAGTACATAATTGGAGCAGTATGCAAAATCGGTGCAGTTTTAGCGGGAAGATGAACTATGGGTTCAAAGATCCCGTTAGACTGCATTTTTTGTTCATGGCAGTAAATCACGTTCACAAAGTGCGTATATGATTGCTTTAGCAGCAGAAAACAGGATTCTGGAATGGAGAAAAAAGTGGAAAGTCTTGCAGGGTATGTGGAACATATTATTTATCGAAATGCGGATAATGGATATACGGTCTTAAATCTGGTAAGTGGTGAGGATGAAATCACCTGTGTAGGGATATTTTCAGCCATTGCAGAGGGAGAAAATATTGAGGCTCGGGGGGAATACACGGAGCATCCGACCTATGGGCAGCAGTTTAAAGTGGCAAGTTTTGAAGAAAAAGCACCCGAGGACGAGGAGGCAATTGAGAGATATCTTGGTTCTGGTGCAATCAAAGGGATTGGACTTGCCATGGCGGCAAGGATCGTCAGGCGTTTTAAGGAGGATACCTTCCGGATCATAGAGGAAGAACCGGAGCGCCTTGCTGAGATCAAAGGAATCAGTAACCGGAAAGCGATGGAGATTGCCAGCCAGGTCAACGAAAAGAGAGATCTGCGTCAGGCGATGATCTTTTTACAACAGTACGGGATTACAATGAATTTAGCAGTCAAAGTATATCAGGCATATGGACAGGATGTGTACAACATTATTCGTGAAAATCCATACCAGCTGGCGGATGACATTGACGGAGTGGGGTTTCGGACGGCGGATGAGATTGCGGGGAGAGTTGGTATCCGCATGGATTCGGATTTCCGGGTGCGCAGCGGCATCCTCTATACGCTGCTTCAGGCGAGCGGAGAGGGGCATACCTATCTTCCGGAAACAGAGTTGACACCGCGTGCATCGAGATTATTAAATGTCACACCGGAGCAGGTGGAAAAACAATATATGGATCTTGCGATTGAGCGTAAAATCATATTAAAACAGCTGGAAGATCAGACACAGATTTATGCTGCATCATTTTATTATATGGAAGCAAACACGGCTACCATGCTGAAACGGCTCAATGTAAGTTATGATGTGTCAGATGCGGAGATTGAACAGAGAATCCGGGGGATCGAAAAGAAAAGTGGCATGACGTTAGATGAACATCAGGTAACGGCAGTCAAAGAGGCAGTGCGCAACGGTCTGCTTGTGATTACGGGAGGACCGGGAACTGGAAAGACAACTACGATCAATACGATCATCCGGTATTTTGAACTGGAGGGATTAGAAATCTTTTTGGCAGCTCCGACAGGGCGTGCTGCAAAGCGTATGAGTGAGACAACGGGATTTGAGGCACGGACGGTTCACCGCATGCTTGAACTGAATGGGGGAGCCGAAGGAAGCGGTGGATTTGAAAGGGATGAGAGCAACCCGCTTGAGACGGATGTGATCATCGTAGATGAAATGTCGATGGTGGATATTTCACTGATGTGTTCGCTGCTTAAAGCCATTTCTGTTGGAACGAGGCTGATCCTTGTCGGGGATGTCAACCAGCTTCCAAGTGTCGGACCAGGCAGTGTACTGCGCGATATTATCCAGTCCCATGCCTGTAATGTGGTCATGCTGACAAAAATTTTCCGTCAGGCATCCACCAGTGATATTATCGTTAATGCTCATAAGATCAACCATGGAGAAGAAGTGGCATTAGATAATAAGAGCATGGATTTCTTTTTCCTGAAACGGTACGATGCAGATGTGATCATCAATGTGGTACTCCAGCTGATCAAACAGAAGCTTCCAAAATTTGTAGATGCTTCGCCATACGATATCCAGGTATTGACGCCGATGCGCAAAGGCTTGCTGGGGGTGGAGCGCCTGAATGGGATTTTACAGCGATATATGAATCCACCTGCGAATGATAAAGTGGAAAAAGAGTATGGCAGTACGGTGTTCCGCGAAGGGGATAAAGTCATGCAGACAAAGAATAACTATCAGCTTGCGTGGGAAATCCGCACAAAATACGGTCTGACTGTGGATAAAGGTCTTGGAATTTTCAATGGAGACATGGGTATCATAAGACAGATCAATGATTTCGCAGAACAGATGATCATAGAGTTTGATGAGGGGAGAATGGTAGAGTACCCGTATAAACTTTTAGATGAACTTGAACTTGCCTATGCGATCACGATCCATAAATCGCAGGGAAGCGAGTATCCTGCGGTTGTTATCCCATTGCTCAGTGGACCGATGATGCTGATGAATCGTAATCTATTGTATACCGCAGTCACACGTGCAAGAAAATGTGTGACGTTAGTCGGCAATGAAGTGACCTTCCAGCAGATGATCCAGAATACCTCACAGCAGAAACGGTATAGCGGGTTATGCGACCGTTTAAAGGAAAATTAAATAAAGAAAAAGCTGTCAGACAGAATAACCGGCGATGAACGATCCTTGACGCTGGTTTTACTGTGCGACAGCTTTTTTATTCATAAATTTAAAAGTCCGTTGTGCTTTTTTGATCGGATCTGCATATTATGATAACAAAGCTTTATCATTGGCAAATTCTTCACCGCTGACTTTTTCAAACTGATGAAGAAGATCTTCAACAGTCAGTTTCTTTTTCTCTTCCCCGGAGATATTTAAGATCACTTTTCCCTCATGCATCATGATCAGACGGTTGCCATGTACGATGGCGTCTTTCATATTGTGTGTGACCATCATAGCGGTCAGATGATTTTCTGCGATGATCTTATCGGAAATCTCAAGCACTTTTGCGGCAGTTTTCGGGTCAAGTGCGGCGGTATGTTCATCTAACAGCAAAAGTTTTGGCTTTTTGATTGATGCCATTAAAAGTGTGATCGCCTGACGTTGTCCGCCGGAGAGAAGGCCGACTTTACTGGTGAGGCGGTCTTCAAGCCCGAGATCTAATGTTTTCAACATCTCACGGTAGGTGTCACGTTCCTGATGGGTGATACCCCAGGAAAGTCCGCGTTTTTCACCGCGTCTTGCTGCGATTGCCATATTTTCTTCGATTGACATGGTGGTTGCAGTTCCGGTCATCGGATCCTGAAATACACGACCGAGGTATTTGGCACGTTTGTGTTCGGATAATTTTGTGACATCATCCCCGCCAATATAAATTTTTCCGGAATCAATTGGCCATACACCTGCGATTGCATTTAATGTAGTTGATTTGCCGGCGCCGTTTCCACCGATCACGGTAACAAAATCGCCCTCGTTTAATGTCAGGTTGACACCATTTAAGGCAATTTTTTCATTGATGGTTCCCGGATTAAAAGTTTTGTGTATATTGTCGAGTTTTAACATTTCAGCCATTGACAGACACCCCTTTCCTGCCGTATTTGGATTTGAGATACGGGAATGCAAGGAAGATCGCAACGACGATGGCAGAAAACAGTTTTAAGTCGTCAGACGGAAGCTTCAGCCATAATACGATATTCATTACAATATAGTAGATGATCGCTCCACCAATCACGGAAAACATGGTATATGCAAATGCAAAACGTTTTCCGGCACATAATTTTCCGAAAAGAACTTCACCGATGATGACAGCGGCAAGTCCGATTACGATGGCACCACGTCCCATGTTGACGTCAGCAGCCCCCTGGTACTGTGCGTAAAGTCCGCCACAGAGACCAACAAGACCGTTTGAGATCATCAGGGCAACGACAGTATGGAAATCGGTATTGATACCCTGCGCACGCGCCATCTGCCGGTTGCATCCGGTCGCACGGATCGCATGACCCTGTTCTGTTCCGAAATACCAGTATAAAAGAGCTACAACTGCAACACAGAATAGAACACAGGTAATGAATAAACGGATTTTTGTCGAGGAAGAATCCGAGATGTACCGTAAGGAAACAACTAACGGATACTTGTCAACGCTGACGGCCTGGTTGGAACTTCCCATAATGTTCAGGTTGATGGAATAGAGTGAAATCTGAGTCAGAATACTTGCAAGGATTCCAGGAATTCCAAGTGCGGTATGCAGGATTCCGGTAATAAAACCGGCTGCCATTCCTGCTAAAAATGCAAAAATAAGTGCTGCCCATGGATGCATGCCGGAACGGATCAGCATAACGGCGACAGCACCGCCCGTGGCAAGGGAACCGTCTACAGTCAGGTCAGCAAAATCTAAAAGTCTGTATGTAATATATACACCCAGTGCCATCAGCCCCCAGACCAGCCCCTGCGCAAATGCGCCGGGCATGGAGCGGAAGAGAGCCATCGGGTCTAAAGACATAAGTATTGTCATAGAAAAACCCCTTATCAAAAATAATTTTTAGTCAGTAGCGATAGCTGTGTAGTCATCAGGAACGGTAATGCCAAGCTGTGAACAGATATCAGCATTGTACTCTTTGGTAACATTCTTAGCATACTGTACATCCATGGTAGAGATATCGGCACCGTTTGCTAAAACATCGTATGCCATTTTACCTGCTGCATAACCGATGTCATAGTAGCTGATGGAAAGTGTGGCTACACCACAGCCGGAGCAGATACCTTCCTCACCGGCAATGATCGGAACACCTGCCGGAAGGGCGATATTGTTGATGGATTCGGTATTACCTGCCATAGTATTGTCAGTCGGGATATAGAGAACATCACATTCACTGACGGCACTCTGTACAACAGAAGCGATATCGTTAGAGTCTGATACGGTGTATTCTTTATAGGAAATACTGTCTTCATCGAGTGCTTTTTCAAATTCAGATGCCTGATAAGCAGAGTTTGGTTCTGCGGAACAGTAGAGAATGCCGACATTTTTTGCATCCGGGAACAATTCAACGAGCATGTCCTCCTGCTGGTCGATCGGGGCAAGATCTGCTGTTCCGGATACATTTGTTCCGGTAGAACCGGTCCAGTTGTCAATGTCAAGTGCTGTTGCATAGTCAGTTACGGATGTTCCGATAACCGGGATCGTACTGGTTGCTGCGGCTGCACACTGCAGTGCGGTTGTTGCGTTTGCTAAGATCAGATCATAATTGTTAGCGACAAAACCGTTGCTTATGGTTGCACAGTTTGCCTGCTCGCCTTGTGCATTCTGCAGATCAAAGGTCACATTGTCAGCACCAAGTAACTCGGTCAGAGCATCCTCGAATCCCTGCGTTGCCTGATCGAGAGCAGGATGCTCTAACTGCTGGCAGATACCGATCGTGTATTTTTTACCGTCGGAAGAGGTACCTGCACCACTCTCGGTGGCTGCTGCATCGGAAGTCTGTGCTGCGTCGGAAGATGATGCATCCGTGGTACTGCCGGTATTTGATGTGCTGTTTCCACATGCTGCAAGTGATGCAGCCATGGCTGCTGTCATTACGACAGATAAGATTTTCTTGTAGTTTTTCATAGAATCCTCCTTTAGGACTTTAAAGTGTTATCGCTTTTAATAAACAAATTATAAAGACCTAAATCATTTTCGTCAACCATTATTATGCGTGATAATAGAATATTTGCAGGGGAGATTCTGTAATCCACATATAGATAAGAAAAAATTAAGAAAAACTTTATGGTATGTATTTGGCAAAAATGATATCCTTTGCAAGGAGAGATCGAGAAAGGATCTTATGAAAAACAAAAAAAACAGAATCCCTTTATATGGAAGGAAAATAATATTTCAGATGCTTGAAATCCTCTACCCTGGAAGATGTGCAATCTGCGATGAGATTGAAGTGACAGGAAATGGAATCTGTCCGTCATGCAAAAATAAGGTACATGTAGTGGGAGAACCGGCATGTAAAAAATGTGGGAAACCGCTTGTGGATGAGAGAGAGGAATTTTGTGTCGACTGTGGAAAAAAGCAACATGTATATACACAGGGAAAGGCAGTGTTTGTCTATGAGGGTGGTATAAGAAATTCAATGTACCGCTTTAAATATGGAAATAAAAGAGAATATGCAGAGTTTTATGCGAATGCCGCAGCAGAAAAATATGGAGTGTGGCTGAAAAAAATAAAGGCAGAAGTGTTGATCCCGGTTCCTATGTATTCCCGGAAAAAACGACTGCGCGGATACAATCAGGCCGAGGTATTTGCACGGGCGCTTGGTAGGAAAACAGGAATTTTGGTGGAGGAACATTTCATAAAAAGAGTGAGGAACACAACTCCACAGAAAGAATTAAATGAATCCCAACGGCACAGTAATTTAAAAAATGCTTTTAAATTGACAACAGATATAGTAAAATATAAGAAAGTCGTACTTGTGGACGATATTTATACGACAGGAAGTACGATGGATGAGATATCAAAAATCCTGAAAGAGTCAGGTGTGGAAAACATATATTATATCTGTATCAGTATCGGAGAAGGGTATTGACAGAATGACAGGAGGTCGTGCCAATATGGAAGTGAAGAATTGCAAGGGTTGTGGACGTTTATTTAACTATATGGGGGGAGCACCATTGTGTGATGGATGCAGAAAGAAGCTTGAGCAGAAGTTTCAGGAAGTAAAGCAATATCTGGATGATAATCCAAATGCTTCTGTCAATCAGGTCTCCGAGGACAATGATGTGTCTGTCAAACAGATTAAGCAATGGATCCGTGAAGAGAGACTTTCACTTTCAGAAGCCTCACTTGACGGGATTGTCTGTGAACACTGTGGCAGACCGATCCGGACGGGACGTTTTTGTGATAAGTGTAAGGCTGCAATGGCAAATTCGCTCGCAAACTCGATTGAAAAACCGAAGCCTATAGAACCACAGAAAAGAGAACGTGACGGAAACCGGATGCGTTTCTTATAAGATGATAGCAGGGCCTGACAGGTGGTCCTGCTTTTTTTTCTTTGAAAAAGAAGGGTACTGTGATATAATGGAAAGTAAGAATGTGTAACTGTATGCAAATACAGTCTGATAAGAGAAAGGAAACGCAGCATGGTCAATGAACAACGACTGCACAGCATGATAAAAATAGCAAAATTTGATGCAAACGATGGAAAACGCTGCAAACCGATGATCCAGTATGCGAGAAAGGATTATGTGGCATTACAGCTCCTGAAAAGTTTTGTGGTCGGCACGATTGCTTTTTTTATGATGCTGGGACTTTGGGTACTCTATTCTATGGATGCTTTGATGGAGCAGATCAACACCATGGATCTGGTACAGTCTGCGACTACACTTGGACTGTTCTATGGAATTTTTATGTTAATTTACCTGCTGGCTACATATATTATCTTTAATATGAAATATACTTATGGCAGAAAAAAGGTAAAAAAATACTATGCAGGTTTAAAAAAGATCAATGCAATGTATCTGCGGGAAGAACGTTTGAAAACAAACGGTAACAAAGACCGGGAATGACAACGGAAAGCAATGTGGAAAATGAGATTTTTCACATGTGGGAATGGAGATTAGAATGACGACCTTATTGGAATTAAAAGAAAAATTAACACGTTTTTATGGAAAATATGATGTATATATTACACCGGTTATAAAGTTTGCTGTTGCACTTACAGCATTTTTGATGATAAATCATAGCATCGGCTATATGGAAAAAATCAGCAGCACACCGATCGCACTGATCCTTGCACTGATCTGTTCGATTCTTCCGGTTGGTGGAACCGTCTTTATAGGCTCTGTGCTGATCCTTGCGGATATGTATGCACTTTCCCTGGAAGTGTGTATTGTAGCACTTATCTTATTTGTTCTGATGTATATCCTGTACTTTCGTTTTTCCTCAAAAAACGAGTATGGAGTGCTTTTAACGCCGATTTGTTTCGGACTGAACATCCCATTTGTAATGCCGGTTGGTATGGGACTTTTACGTGAATTATATTCCATATTTTCGCTGGTCTGTGGAATTATCCTCTATTTTTTCTTAAACGGAGTAAAACAGAATGAGACAACACTTGGAGGTGCGGATGAAAAAGATGCAGCAACGTCAAAGATTGTTGTTGTGTTGAACCAGCTTTTAGGCAACAGGGAAATGTATCTGGTACTTGTCATTATGGTGGTGACTCTGGTCATTGTTTATATTATCCGGAAAATGTCAATTGAACATGCGTGGGCGATTGCAATTATTTTTGGCATCCTGTTTGAAGCTGTTGGTATGATCGCAGGTGATATGGTACTTGGAATCAATGGAAAGACTGTCATGATTCTGGTGGGAAGTGTTATTTCCTGCCTGATCGCATTTGTGATTCAGTTCTTATTTTTTAATCTGGATTACTCGAGAACCGAGAGACTCCAGTTTGAAGATGATGAGTATTATTATTATGTAAAAGCCGTGCCGAAAGCGATTGTTGCAGGAACAGATAAAAAAGTAACCAGATTCAGCGGAAAAGAGGAGCAGGATCGGATGACGAAAAAGCGTTTCGCAGAAGAAATGGAGATAGATGAAGATCTGCTGAATTAGTTGCTTTAAATACAGATAGCGGAAAGGAAAGTGAAGCAGGTGCAGAATGCGATGGCAACCATGGGCGCGTTTTGGGAAAAAGCGTCTATTTATTTGAATTTACCAAAGATAACAATAACAGATGTTGTGGAAATTCTCATCATAACATTTCTGTTTTATTATATGCTTGTATGGATTAAGAATACGAGAGCATGGGTACTGTTAAAAGGTATTATGGTAATACTGCTTTTTGTTCTGGTTGCAGCTGTATTCCAGATGAATACGATCATCTGGATCGCAAAGAACACATTAAGTGTCGCAATTACTGCCATAGTTATTATTTTTCAGCCGGAGATCCGTAAAGCTCTGGAGAATCTTGGACAAAAGAATTTTCTTACTTCTTTTTTTGTGTTTGATTTTTCTAAAGGGGAAATCGCAAAGTTTACAGATAAAACGATCAATGAGCTGGTAAAAGCCTGCTATGAGATGGGAAAAGTCAAAACAGGTGCACTTATCGTCATTGAAGATGAGATTGTTCTTTCGGAATACGAAAGGACCGGTATCGCGGTAGATGGAATACTGACAAGTCAGCTTTTGATTAATATTTTTGAAAAAAATACGCCACTTCATGATGGAGCAGTGATTGTGCGGGGAGACCGGGTAGTATCTGCCACCTGTTATCTACCGCTGACGGATTCATTAAGCATCAGCAAAGATTTAGGCACAAGACATCGTGCGGCAGTCGGAATCAGTGAGGTCAGCGATTCACTTACAATTGTTGTCTCGGAGGAGACTGGAAAGGTTTCCATTGCCATGGGTGGGGAATTGTACCGCAATGTGGATGCAGAGTTTCTGAAGAATAAGCTTGCATATATACAGCGGCGTGAAAAGAAAGTAGGTAAAATTGAATTATGGAGAAGGAGGCTTAAGGATGTTAAAGAATCTCACAAAAAAACTAACGAATAATCTTGGCCTCAAGCTGCTGGCTGTGTTATTTGCAATCGCACTGTGGATCGTGGTAGTCAATATCGATGATCCTGTCAAACCTGCGCAGTATACGATCAGTGTAACACAGGATAACATGGATTATCTCACTTCAAACGGAAAATATTCCGAGACACTTGGTGGAAAAAATACAGTTACATTTACGGCATCTGCAAAGCGGAGCATCTTAGAGAAGTTATCCAACACGGATTTTACGGCTGTTGCGGATATGGAAAAGATTGAATATGTGGAGGGCGACGGTGTGTGCCGTGTTCCGATTACGATCACGTGCAGTAAATATAACAGCAATACAGTTACGATTTCATCCAAACAGCAGTATCTGGATGTGACGGTGGAAGATTTAGGAAATGTGCAGAAAAAGATCACGGCGAGTACAGAAGGCACGGTCATGGATGGCTGTGCGCTTGGAGATGTCTCGATTGTGACATCGAACCTTTTGAAAATTTCGGGACCTTCTTCTGTCACCAGTCAGATCAGTACGGTAGTAGCAACCATCAATGTTGACGGTATGTCATCAGATGTGACGGATACAGTAGTGCCGGTTTTATATGATGCGGATGGTAATGAGATTGATGCCTCAAAATTAAAAATGAATCTTAATACGGTTACGATCACGGCTCAGATATTAAATACAAAAGATGTGGATCTTTCTTTCCAGACAAAAGGAAATGTGGCATCCGGCTATACATTAAAAGGAATTACTTACAGTCCGAAAAAAGTCCGGATCAAAGGAGAAACGGATGTACTTAATAAAGTGACAAAGATCACAATACCGGAGGATGTATTAGATATGAGCGGCGCAACGGAAGATGTTGAGACGACGGTGGACATTACATCTTATCTCCCGGACGGTACTTCACTTGTACTTGCGGCAGATGCAAAAGTGGAGGTTAAAGTAAAGATAGAACCAATCACGACGAAGATTTTTGAAGTGGATGCGTCAGCATTTACACTTGAAAATATTCCGGATGAGACAAAAGCGAAGATTACGGAAGATACCATTGAAATTGAAATTACCGGAGCTGAGAATGATATTGAGAAACTGGCAGCAGATGACATTACAGGTATGGTCAATTTACAGGGATATGGAATCGGTGAGCATAAAATTGATGCAGAAATAGACGTCGATAAAGAACTGTACCAGATAAAAACCGTACGGATATCAGTCAAAATTACCGGTACAGATACGGAGACAGAGACAAAATCGACAGAAAGCAAGAAAAAATAATAACTGGAGGAAATACAATGGCAAGAATGTTTGGTACGGATGGTGTCCGTGGAGTGGCTGGATCAGAACTTACGATTGAGCTTGCAACGAAACTTGGACAGGCGGGAGCTTATGTGCTTACGAAAGAACAGGAACATCAGGCGACGATCATTGTTGGATGTGATACAAGAATTTCAGGGGGAATGCTCGCAAGTGCTCTGATGGCAGGAATCTGTTCGGTTGGCGCAAATGCAATTTTTGTCGGAGTAATGCCGACACCTGCAATCGCATATCTGACAAGAAAACACAAAGTAGATGCCGGAGTTGTAATTTCAGCTTCCCATAATCCGATGGAATTTAATGGAATTAAGTTTTTTAATGGAGATGGCTATAAACTTTCTGATGAACTTGAAGATGAGATTGAGGCGCTGATCCGCAATCATATGAAAGATGTAAATCTGCCGATCGGTTCCGGAGTTGGAAAAATTGATTATCGTTTTGACTTAAGAGATGAATATGTAGAGTTCATGAAAAAATGTGTTCCGGTGGATCTGACAGGGATGAAGATCGTGGTAGACTGCGCGGAGGGAGCTGCTCATTATACGTCAGTGAAAGCATTGACCGATCTTGGAGCTGAACTGGTAGCAATCCATACAGAGCCGGATGGAACCAATATCAATGCAAACTGTGGATCCACACATATGGATGAATTAAAGGCCAGAGTGGTTTATGAAAATGCAGCAGTTGGAATTGCGTTTGATGGGGATGCGGATCGTATGCTTGCCGTTGATGAAAAGGGTGAGTTGGTCGATGGGGATCAGATCATGGCAATCTGCGGTACTTATATGAAACAAAAAGGTACCTTAAAAAAGAATACCATCGTTGTTACCGTCATGACCAATCTTGGTTTTTCATTGATGGGAGAACGCGAAGGCATCCATGTTGAAAAGACAAAGGTTGGCGACAGATATGTCCTTGAAAATATGAGAGAACACGGATATAATATCGGAGGCGAACAGTCGGGACACGTAATTTTCCTGGATGATAATACGACGGGAGACGGATTGCTTTCTGCACTTCATCTGCTTGAGGTTATGGTAAAAACGAAAAAACCGTTATCGGAGCTTGCTTCTGTCATGGAAGTATTGCCACAGGCACTTGTAAATGCAAAAGTACCGAACCACAAAAAGGACAATTTCATGGATTACCAGGAAATTGCAGATGCTGTTGCAAAGTTAGAACAGAAATTCAACGGAGAAGGAAGGGTACTGATCCGTCCATCCGGTACAGAACCACTTGTCCGGGTAATGATTGAGGGAAAAGATCAGAAAGTGATCGATGAGGAAGCTAAAAAATTGGCGGATCTGATTACGAAAATTATGCTTTAAATATCATATTTACAATAAACAGTTGGGAGGGATTTACTATGGTAAGTCAGAAAGTAACGATTAAAAATCCAACAGGGCTTCATCTGAGACCGGCTGGAATTTTGTGCAAAGAGGCTATGCAGTTTAAATCTCATGTAACATTCCGTTACAGAGAGAATACGGCAAATGCAAAGAGTGTGTTAAGCGTACTCGGTGCATGCATCAAATCCGGAGATGAGATAGAACTTGTCTGTGAAGGTGAAGATGAGAAGGAAGCACTGAATACTATTGTGACCGCAATTGAGAACGGGTTGGGTGAATAGTGTGATAAAATGCTATTTTCGTAAAAAACAGCATAAGAATGGAGAATAAAAATGAAAAAGATATTAGTGACAGGATGCAACGGACAATTAGGACGAGCAATCCGACAGGAGTATAAAGGGGAGGACGTTTCCTTTATTAACACAGATGTTGCCGAGGGTGAGGGTATCGTGGCGTTAGATATTACAGATGTGAATGCTGTGCTTACACTGGTTCGTGCAGAAAGACCGGATGTTATTATCAACTGCGCAGCACATACCAATGTGGATGCCTGTGAGCAGCAGTGGGATGCGGCATACCGGATCAACGCGATCGGACCGAGAAATTTAAGCATTGCAGCAAGAGAAGTTGGCGCAAAAATGATTCATGTTTCCACAGATTATGTATTTGAAGGAAACGGAACCAAACCATATACGGAGTTTGATGAGATTCATCCGGTCAGTGCTTATGGAAAGACAAAGGCAGAGGGAGAAAAATTTGTCCGTGAATTTGCAGACCGATATTTTATTTTCCGTACAGCATGGCTTTATGGAGATGGAAAAAACTTTGTAAAGACAATGCTTCGTCTGGCAGAGTCACACGATGAGGTCAGTGTTGTGTGTGACCAGCAGGGATCACCGACAAGCGCAGTGGAATTGGCAAGAGCTATCCATCATTTTGAACCAACAGAAAATTATGGTACATTTCATGCGACCTGTGAAGGGGATACCAACTGGGCGGCTTTTGCAGAGGCAATTTTTAAGCGTGCGGGAAAGACAACAAAAGTCAACCATGTCACAAGTGAGCAGTATGCAAAGATGAATCCGGCTTCTGCAAACAGACCGGCATATTCAATTCTTGAGAATTATATGATGAAACTGACAGATGGCTATAAAATGGCTGACTGGCAGGATGCACTTGATGAATACATGAAAACATTGGAATAATGCGATGACAGAACGTCCTACAGTGGACTGGTGGTAAAACTTGTGCAGATAATAAAAATATGATAAAATGACGGAAGATTTTACAAACCGTAGAATGGAGAAAATTATGAGAACATATTTAGTGACCGGTGGAGCCGGATTTATCGGTTCAAATTACATTCATTACATGTTTCGCAAATATGATAATGAGATCAGAATCATCAATGTAGATGTGCTTACCTATGCAGGTAATCTGGAAAATTTAAAAGATATCGAAAATCGTGACAACTATACATTTGTACGTGCGGATATCACAGATAAAGAAGCAATCGCAAAGATCTTTGCAGAAAATGAGATCGACCGCGTGGTACATTTTGCAGCGGAGAGTCATGTAGACCGCAGTATCAAAAATCCGGAAGTATTCGTAAAAACAAACGTTCTTGGAACGGCTGTCATGTTAAACTGCGCAAAGGCAGCATGGGAACTGCCGGATGGCAGCTTTAAAGAAGGAAAAAAATTCCTTCATGTATCAACGGATGAGGTATATGGTTCCTTAGAGGATGATGGAACATATTTTTATGAGACAACACCGTATGCGCCGCACAGCCCATATTCCGCAAGCAAGGCATCTTCGGACATGCTGGTAAAGGCTTATATTGACACTTATCATTTCCCGGCGAACATTACCAACTGTTCGAACAACTATGGACCGTATCAGTTCCCGGAGAAACTGATCCCGCTGATTATCAACAATGCACTGCATGGAAAGAAACTTCCGGTTTACGGAGATGGAAAGAATGTCCGCGACTGGCTGTATGTGGATGATCATGCGAAAGCAATCGATATGGTTCAGGAAAACGGCCGTCTGGGTGAGACATATAACGTTGGCGGACACAATGAAAAACAGAATATTGAGATTATCAATATCATTATAGATACACTGCTTGAGATGCTTCCGGCAGATGATCCGAGACGCGCGCTTGTGAGCAAGGATCTGATCACTTATGTGGAGGATCGTAAAGGTCATGACAGACGTTATGCGATCGCACCGGATAAGATCAAGGCAGAGATCGGCTGGGAGCCGGAGACAATGTTCAAAGAAGGTATCAAAAAGACGATTGCATGGTACTTTGAGCATGAGGACTGGATGAAAAACGTTACCAGCGGTGATTATCAGAAGTATTATGAGGATATGTATCAGAACAGGTAAGAGGATGCAGGCAGCAGTACCGTCAGAAGGGGCGATACTGCTTGTTTGCATTTTATAATAGTGGAAAAAAAGGAGAATTTGATTATGAAAGGTATTATTTTAGCAGGTGGTTCCGGAACAAGATTATATCCGCTGACAAAGGCGATTTCAAAACAGATCATGCCGGTGTATGACAAACCGATGATCTATTATCCATTGTCTACTTTGATGCTGGCAGGCATCCGTGAGGTGTTAATTATCTCTACACCGAGAGATCTGCCGGTGTTTGAAGATTTATTTGGAGATGGAAGCCAGCTGGGTATGAACTTTTCTTATGCAGTGCAGGAACAGCCGAGAGGACTTGCAGATGCATTTATTATCGGAGAAAAGTTTATTGGAAATGATGCAGTGGCATTAGTTCTTGGAGATAACATTTTCTATGGACAAAGTTTTTCAAAGGTTCTGCGCAGTGCTGCTGAGCGTATACAGAATGAGAAAGGCGCAACAATTTTCGGTTACTATGTCAGAGATCCGAGAGAATATGGTGTGGTAGAGTTTGATGAAAACGGAAAGGCTCTTTCCATCGAGGAAAAGCCAGAGCATCCAAAGTCAAATTATGCAGTACCGGGACTTTATTTCTATGACAATGATGTTGTAGAGATTGCAAAGAATGTAAAACCGTCTGCAAGAGGTGAAATAGAGATCACATCTGTAAATAACGAATATCTGCAGCGTGGAACATTAAGTGTTGAGACACTTGGCAGGGGATTTGCATGGTTAGACACCGGAAACCACGATATGCTGCTTGCTGCTGCAGATTTTGTATCTGCGATCCAGAAACGTCAGGGACTTTATGTGTCCTGTATCGAAGAGATCGCATACAAACGCGGATTTATCGATAAAGAGCAGCTCTTAAAACTGGCAGAGCCGCTGCTTAAGACAGATTACGGCAAGTATTTGGTAGAGGTTTCAAAAGGATTATAAAAATAAACTGTGAGGAAATAGAAATGGGAAAAATAAAAGTAACGGATAATTGCAATGGAATTAAAGGATTAAAGGTAATAGAACCGGCAGTCTTCGGGGATGCCAGAGGATATTTCATGGAGACTTACAATTATAATGATTTTGCAGAGGCAGGAATCGACTGCCAGTTTGTACAGGATAATCAGTCAGCCTCCAAAAAAGGCGTGCTCAGAGGATTACATTTCCAGATCAATCATCCGCAGGACAAGCTGGTACGTGTGGTAAATGGAGAGGTATTTGATGTTGCGGTAGATTTAAGAGAAGGATCTGAAACATTTGGAAAATGGTTTGGAATCGTCTTATCTGCAGAAAACAAAAAGCAGTTTTTTATTCCGAAGAATTTTGCACACGGATTTATCGTGCTGTCTGATTATGCAGAATTCTGCTATAAAGTTACAGATTTTTACCATCCGAATGATGAGGGAGGTATTCTGTGGAATGATCCTGCAGTCGGCGTTGAGTGGCCAATGCCGGAAGGGATGACACAGGCAGATCTGATCCTTTCCGATAAGGATAAAGTGCACGGCGGATTCGAGGCATATTGCAAGGAACGTGGAATCGCAAGATAGGAGCTTCATGAAGCAAAACAGATCTAATCCCGGAATAAGATTGCAGGAAAGGACTTGAAATGTATCAGACAAGAGAAAAAATTCAAAGTATCATTTTGCTTCTGACGGATTTGGTATGCTTTGCCGTGAGTTACTTCGGGGGAGGTTACCTGTGGCTGGTAGGATATCGAAATGTATCTGTTGTCAATATGAAGACAGAGCTGATGGAGAGCTTTGGCATTGTCATGGTCGTCTATATGCTCGTCATGCTTTTTTCTGATATTGATAACCGCTTTATTGACAGAAGTGTGTTCCAGGAAGTGTGGGCGGCTGTCAAGGCGAGCGTTGTACTGATCTTTGTGACAGCACTGACCATATTTTTGCAGCACAATAATGCAGAGGCTTCCCGTGGTGTGTATTTTTGTATCGCACTGGTCAATATGTGCCTCTATTTTGGTGTGCATATTATTATCAAATATTATCTGCTGCGTGTTTATCGTAATAAACGTGCAAACAATCAGGTGTTTTTAGTGACAACGGCAGAACGTGTGGAAAAGGTTATGGCGGATGCAGATCACTCCGGTGACTGGATCCACCGCCTTGCGAGTATTGCGATCATCGATGATAACCAGATCGGAAAATGGTATCACGGAGTGCCTGTTGTCGCAACATATGACAATATGTTCCAGTATGTGAAAGAGCAGATCGTGGATGAGGTTTTTATCAGTGTACCGTATGAGTCGGGAGATTCACTTGCAGAGGTGGTCGATAATTTCGAGGATATGGGTGCGATGGTGCATGTGACGATCGAGATTTTGAATAAATTCGATGATTATCACAAGAGCTTTAATATGATGGGAAATATTCCGGTCGTCACTTTTTCAAACCAGTCCTATGACTGGAAAATGCTTTTGATCAAGCGCATTATGGATATTTTAGGTGCGATCGTCGGACTTGCGATAACGGCAGTTGTCACTGTGTTTTTGGCACCACCGCTTCTGATCGAGTCTCCGGGACCGCTTTTCTTTGCACAGAAGAGAGTTGGAAAAAACGGAAGATTTTTCAAGATCTATAAGTTCCGCTCCATGTATAAGGATGCGGAAGAACGCAAGAAAGAGTTAGAAAGCCAGAATGAGATGAATGGCCTGATGTTTAAAATGAAGGATGATCCGCGTATCACGAAAGTGGGAAAATTCATTCGGAAGACAAGCATCGACGAACTGCCGCAGTTTTTCAATGTCTTAAAGGGCGATATGAGTCTGGTTGGGACAAGACCGCCAACGGTGGACGAGTTCAAACAGTACGAGTCACATCAGAAACGCCGCTTAAGTGCAAAACCGGGAATTACCGGATTGTGGCAGGTAAGCGGAAGAAATGAAATCAGTGATTTTGAAGAAGTCGTAAAATTAGACGTGCAGTATATAGATAACTGGAGTCTTGGCCTTGATATCAAGATCATTTTAAAGACGATCAAGGTTGTATTTGAAAAAGGCGGAGAGTAGGAAGGAGCTTACGATGGATCAGAGATATGAAAGCAGCAGAGAATACAGTTTGATGGATATTCTGAAATACAATTTAAGAAAATGGTGGCTGGCAGCTATCTTAGCAGCCATTTTTGCAGTCATTGTTGGTGGATATAAGGCAAAAACTCTGATGCCTTATATTGATGCGGAAGTTTATGAGGACAGAATGCAGGTACAGGCGTCCATTTTTGTGAGTGATTTTAATACAGGCAGTTCTGTGGAGCGTGCAAATAATATCATGAAGATTGCAAAGAGCAGCAGCGTATATGAGGAATTCTGTAAAGTAACCGGCATTGATCTGACAAAGCAGGCATTTACGGATATGTTTGAATGTGAGCAGACAGAGGCATCCGATATCGTCACTTTATATGTGGTATATCCACGCACAAGCTGGGATTATACAGTGGATGATGAAGATCAGGCATTTGCTTTTATGAATGGACTGCTTGAGGCACTTGACACTGTGACAAAAAAAGAGATTGGAACACAGTGCTTTACCGTGTTTGATGCACCGGAATCACAGCGCAATGTAGAAAAGATTGCGTCCTATACAATTTCAAAATCTGAGTACCGCCAGGCAGTATTAAAGGCGGTCACAGCAGGTATTTTGCTTGGAATTCTTTTAGAAGTGGTATGTTATACACTCTGGATGATGATCTATAAAAAACCAAAAGATGCAGATGAAGTACAGACATGCTTAGAAACACCGGTTGTCGAAGTGATCAATAAAAAGAATGACGGTGAGGAGTCTTACAAAAAAGTTGCACTGTTTTTAGACCGCTTAAAAGAGGATGAAAACATTGAAAGAAAAGAGTCGGGAAGCCGCAGAATCAATATTCTTCCTGTAGGCCGTGTGGCAGATGAGACGGCATTGCGTGTGGCGATGGCTTATGCAAATGAAAAGAAAAAGACATTGTTGATTGACCTGAATGCGGCGGACAGTGAGGAGGCATCCTTAAGTGCATATGTCATGGGAACTTCTACCGAGTTAAAGCTGCAGCAGATGAACGAGTATTTGGATACGGTAAAGAGAAATAAAAAGCAGGAAAACGGTTTTGATCTTGTCGGCAATGAAAAATTCAAAGAACTGTTAGACCGTTTTTCCAAACAGTATGATTATATCCTGATCAATGGAAGAGATGCTGCATCCATGTCAGAGGGATATGAGGCGGCAGTACTCTGCGACAGCAATCTGGTGATCTGTGGACGCAGAAATGCAAGGACAGAAGCACTTTATACCGTGAAAAATACAGCAGAAGTAAACCATATCCATTTAGATGGAGTCGTTGTATATGATTTATAAAAATATCATTTATATGTGCATGCTTTTTGTGGTGCTGCCAGTGTGGATCGGTTTTTTGTGGGTATGGTTTTTAGATGTCAAAGGTACATTTATGAGGCTGTGTAATGCGTGGATGCTTGGATTGGTCACCATGTTTGCCGCAGGACAGATTATTTTGGTACCGATGATCCTGACAGGAAAAACCCTGACTTATACGATCGGTTTATGGAAAATAATATTGACGGTGCTCTGCGTTCTGACATTGATTCTGCTGTTAAAAAAACAGGAGGATGGAGGGAACACACGGAGAGAGGAAACACAGAGACAGAAAGTGGGAATATGGGGAACGGTATTTACCGTTCTTGCTGTGGTACTGATCCTGATACAGGCGTGGATTCCATTTCATTATCAGCATATCGATGACGATGACGCGCGCTATGTCTCCGAGGAAGTATCAGCAGTCGTGCATGATACGCTTTTGGTGGACGATCCGATCACAGATGAATACATGTACTGGGATGTCGGGGAAGTAAGGAAGGATGTGACATCTCCGTGGACGATGTATGTGTCAATGTGCTGCAGAATATCAGAAATTGCCCCTGCGGTATTTTCACACACTTATTTTCCGTTTTTTATGATCGTGATCTGCTATGTGCTGTATGGAATGATTGGAAATATCCTGTTTCGTGGAAATGTCGAGAAAACAGCCCTGTTTCTGATCGTATTATCGGTGTTCCACATATGGGATTTCACATCGACACATACACTCTCAGCGATGTTTTTACTCCGTATCTGGCAGGGAAAGGCAATTGTGGCAGGTTTTATCCTCCCATTGTTAATGTACCTGTTTTACCGGATCTTTCAGAGTGAAAAACAGAGCATGAGATGGGCAGCACCTTTGTATGCAGTCAGTTTTGCAGCATCACTTCTGTCCGGAATGGGGATTATTATGGCACCTGTCACGATGGGGATTTATGGATTTCTTGACGGAATTTATTACAGAAATATAAAACGTATGCTTTGTATATGGATGGCAGTGCTGCCGTGTGCTGCCTATATGCTCTATTATATGTCAGGAATTTAAAAAGGAAAGAAAACGGATATGGCAGCAGATTTTTATTCGATATGGGACAACTTTAAAAATTTTATTGGCGGACGTACCGGGCTTTTTCACTGGGGTATGTTCTGTCTTGCACTTGTTTTTCTTTTCCTGGTTGGAAGAAAACAGAAAGAGGAAAAACAGGCTGTCCGTTTTTTGGTCTGGCCGTCTGTTCTGGTGCTTTTGTTTTTGTTTAATCCATTGTTTTACCGTTATGTCGGAAGCCGTTTTTTTGCCGGTGTATACTGGAGATTATTCTGGATGCTGCCTATTTCATTTACGGTGGCGTATACGGTGGTGTGGTTGGTTTTCCGGTGGAAAAAACAGTTTGCCCGCATTGTGGTTTTAGTAGTGGCAGTTTTAGTGGTGGCAGTCAGCGGACAAAAGATTTACAGCGGAACGAATTTTATGCAGGCGGAAAATGAATATAAACTGCCGCAGGCAGCTCTGGATGTTGCAGATATTCTGGCAGGAGCCGGCGTGAACTGGAAAGTAAAATCTGTTGTGCCGAATGAACTGCTCTGCTACATCAGGCAGTATCGCTGTGATATCGGCTTATTCTATGGAAGAAATGTAGGTGGATTTATTTCCGGGATCGGAGATGATGAAGCCGCGATGTATCAGCAGATGTGCCAGCAAAAGCCGGACATGTCGGTGGTGACAGACATTGCAAAGCGCAATGAGGTCGTGTTTTTGTGTTTTAACCGTGCCTCACAGGAGATACCGGAAGATCTAAAACCGTATGGGTATCACTATTACAAAGAGACTGGGGATTACATCATTTATATGCTTGGAGAGGAATAGATGGAGCAGATCAGGAAATGGATACAGGAAAATGACTGGAAAAGCATGGGAATTGTCGCATATTATGGTTATTTTACGATCAATGTGTTAGTAAAAGCATTTGGTTATGACAGCAGTGACCAGATCTATAAATTTTTCATGTTATCGGGAATTCTCCTTCTTGGAATCAAGCTTATCACAACAAAATATACGTTAAGGGAAGTCGTGATCATTGCACTTTTACTGGGGGCAGGGATGTTCATCTGGGTGATGACAAAAAAGGCGACGCTGTTGTTTTTGTTTTTGACGATCATTGGAATGAAAGATGTACGTTTTCGGAAACTGATCGGTATGTCTGTATGGATCCGGTTATTTGTGGCGGTCGTCATGGTGGTCGGTTCTGTTTACGGAGTCTATGATATCGGTTATAAAACGACACCGAATGCACAATACGTCGAAGTACCGGTGTACAGTTTTGGATTCAGCGAACCGAATACAGCATATCTTACCATTTTCCTGCTGTTGATTCTTCTGATCTACTACTACTATGAAAAATTAAATGTATGGTGGTTTTTAGGTACCTGTGCCACTGCATTTATTTTTTACGAGACGACGTTCTGCCGTACTGGAATTTTGGTATTCTTATTTGCGTGGGTGCTGATCATCTATGAGAAAATGGTGAAAAATGAGCGGGCAAAGTTTATTTTTGTACTTTCTGTTCCCGTGGGGGCGGTGTTCAGTTTTGCAACCATGGTGCTTTTTAACAGCGGAAATTCACTGATGAAAATAATCGACCGCTACGTATCGGGAAGGGTGCATATCATGGGTGAGTATTATCAGGATCAGGGACTTGCGCTGCTTCCAAGAAATCAGGAGTATTTTTATGCGAGTTACCACGGACTGATTGACAATGCGTACATGCATATTTTATTGTACTGTGGATGGATCTTTGCATTGGTCTTTTTTGCAGTGCTCTGCCTTATGCTGGTGCGGCTTTATCAGGCAGGCTGTTATAAAGAACTGGTCATGCTTTCCGTATTTGCACTTTATGCGATCATGGAACAGTTTGTACTAAATGGTTTTATGAATCCGTTTATCCTTCTGATAGGGATTCTTGTATATCCGAATCTACTAAGACAGTTCAAAGAGGAAAAAGACGAGGACAATCATGGAAAAATACCGTATTCTTCAAATTCATAATTTTTATCAGATCCCGGGTGGGGAAGATGTCGTAGTGCGCAACGAAAAGAAATTGTTAGAAGAGCACGGACATGAGGTGTTTACCTACTACCGCAGCAATAAGGAGTTGAACGAAGGCAGTAAATTAAAAAAAATGCTGATTCCGTTTACTGCAATTTATTCTTTTAAGACCTGCAGGGAAGTAAAAAAGATTATTCGTGAGAATAAAATTGATATCGTGCATGTGCACAACACGCTGATGATGGTGAGCCCGTCCGTATTTTATGCAGCGTTCCAATGCAGGGTGCCGGTGGTACAGACACTTCACAATTTCCGTATGCTCTGTCCGGCTGGATCATTTTTCCGCAACAATGTGATCTGCGAGGAATGTGTGGACGGCGGTTTAAAGTGCGCCATTAAACACAAATGTTACCGCGGAAGTAAAATACAGACGATGGTAAGTTCAGCGATCCTCTGGATCCACCGTTTCCTTGGAACCTACTATCGTGTGAATTTTATCTGTCTGACAGAGTTTAATAAAAACAAACTTTTAAGTTCTTTAGATCCGGGCAAAAAGATCGTGGATCCTAAAAGGGTATATATCAAACCGAACTTTACCTTTGCAGATGGGATCGTTCCGGTCGAGAAACAGCCCGAGGAGGAATACTATCTGTTTGCCGGAAGAGTAGAGGCATTAAAAGGAATCGATATCGCGGTAAAGGCTTTTGAAAAGCTGCCGGATAAGATCCTTTATGTTGCGGGAACAGGACCGATGATGGATGAGATGCAGTCCTATGTCAGCACGCATAACATGAAAAATGTCCGCTTTTTAGGTTATCTGCAGAAAGAGGAAATGACTGAGAAATTTTACAATGCAAAAGCGGTCATCATGACTTCCCAGTGTTATGAGGCGTTTGCCATGACGATTGCGGAGGCGTATTCCTACGGTGTGCCGGTAATCGCAGGACGTGTCGGTAATATGGACGGTATGGTGAATGAAGGTGTGACAGGGGTAAAATTTGAGTACAACTCTGTTGAGGATCTTGCAAAAAAAGTCTGTGAGTTTGAGCAGATGGATTTAAACAGATTAAAGGAAAATGCGAGAGAATTTTATCAGCACAGATTAAGACCGGAGGATAATTACCAGAAACTTATCAGCATCTACCACAGCATTTCAGAGGAAAAAGAACAATGAAAAAAAGGGCAGTATTTATCACGAATATACCATCGCCATACCGGGTGGATTTCTTTTCTTATATGCAGAAAAAATTCCCTGAGTATGAATTTCATATTATTTTTTCCGGGGCAGGCATGGAAAACCGGAAGTGGAATGTGGAGATGGAGGAGATTGAGCATTATCATTTCTTAAAGTCAAAGACGATCATTATCCGAAAAAGGTTTGACGACCGTTATGTGTTTATTCCGGTAGGAGTGGAAAAGACCTTGAAAGAGATCGCGCCGGATGTGGTTTTTGCCATGGAGTACAACCCGACGATCCTTCGTGCGGTGCACTGGTGCCGGAAGAAGAAAATACCATTTATCAGCTGGACGGATGGCACTTTAAATTCTGAAAAAAATATTGGAAAGGTACAGCGCTTATCAAGACGCTATATTATAAAGAGGGCGGCGGCTTTTATTGCGAGCAGCACTGCATCGCGCGAGGCACAGATTGCTTACGGAGCCGATGAAAAGAAATGTTTTATTTCATATCTTACCGTAGACATTCAGAAATATCTGTATGAGAGAGTGCACCCTGTGGAAAATAAAACAGGACTGCAGCTTTTATATGTGGGAAGTCTGATCCAGCGGAAGGGGCTTGATCTGTTGCTGCCGGCGCTCGCAAAAACGCCGCAGGATGTGAAGCTCTGGATCGTTGGAGAGGGGCAGGAAAAAGATCTGCTGCAAAAACAGTGCACAGAACTTGGAATTTCTGACCGCGTGGAATTTTTAGGATATCAGGAAGGCGAACCGTTGCAGAAATTATACCGCACGGCGGATGCTTTTGTACTTCCGACCAGGGAGGATTGTTTTGGACTTGTCCTTTTAGAGGCAATGTGTGCATCCCTTCCGGTCATTTCATCAAAATATGCGGACGGTGCAAGAGATCTTGTCTTAGATGGTCAAAATGGTTATATCATTGACCCGGAAGATATGGATAGTTTTGCGGAGGCAATCAAAAAGGTTGCTGCCGGGGACACAGCATTTGTCATGGGGAAAAACAGTTACGAAAAGGCACATGAATTTTCTTTTGAACAGGTGTCAAAAGGATGCATCCGGGCGCTATCGTATGTATTATCACAGAAATAAAGGATTAGTATGAAGAAAAAGATTTTATTTAACGGACTTGGAAACAGAGGATGGATCGGCGGACTTTATTATATTAAAAATATTATGTTCAGTTGTCTGCAGAACGAAAATATTATGGAGCGTTTTTCGCTGGTGCTTTTGATCGATCCGGAACACGCAGATATCTTCGACTGTTTCAAAGACAATCCCAATGTAGATATCCGTGTTTATGACGGAAATAATAAAATAAAACTGGCACTCTATGAGATGCGTCTGATCTGGTTTGGCGGTGTAAAATATTGCTATGCCTTAGAACTCAATAAAATCGGAAAATTATTTAAAAAGAAGGGAATTTTCTGGATTCCTGACTTCCAGCACAGGACCCTGCCGGAATTTTTTGGCGCAGAGGAACTGGCTCACAAAGAGAAAAATGATCTTGCCATGACGGGAAGCGATAATCCGATGGTCTTAAGCAGTTTTGATGCGGCGAGGGATTTGGAACGTTTTTATCCGGGACACCGCTGCTCGGTTGAGGTGGTTCATTTTGTATCCTACATTGAACCGGAAGTGCGCGCCATCACACCGGAGTTAGAGCTAAGCGTCCGTGATAAATTCGATTTAAAAAGAAAATATATCTATATTCCGAACCAGTTCTGGCAGCATAAAAATCATATCGTCATGGTAGAGGCAATCGAATGTCTCTTAAAAGACGGCAGATTATGTGATTATGACTTTGTATTTACCGGCAATTTAAAAGATTATCGTAACCCGGAATATATCGATAAATTGAGAAAGATTATGGAATCAGATACGGTTTGTGCTAATATAAAACTTTTGGGATTTGTAGAGCGGACCGAACAGCTTGCAATTATGAAAAACGCACAGTTTATCGTACAGCCATCACTCTGTGAGGGCTGGGGAACCGTATTAGAGGATGCGAAAGTACTCGATAAAGTCGTGCTTTTGTCAAATATCCCGGTACATCAGGAACAGCAGAACAAAAAATGTGTTCTCTTTGATCCACATGACCCGAAACAGCTTGCCGAAACGATCGCCCGCACCGCAGAGCGCGCATCATTGCCGGAACATGAAGCCGAATATGCCGGAGACATGGAGCAGGGCATCGCAAACATGTACCGCGAGGCGAGAGAGTACTCAAGGGCACTTGAGAGGGTATTTTTATAGGAGGTTTGCCATGAAAAAAATGATCATCACCGGCGTAAATGGTTTTATCGGAAGATGCGCCATGGAATATTTCAGCAAAGATTACGAGATTACCGGCATCGACTTAGCCGACCGTTATTGTGAGGATGGGGCAGAAATCCATTATTATCAGTGCAACATGTCAAAGGATTCACAGGAGCTTGCCAATATATTTACCGGAGTGCAGCCGGATGTGATCTTACACTGTGCAGGCAGTGCCAATGTTGGAGCTTCCATCGTAAACCCGATGGCGGATTTAGACGGTAATCTTCACAGCTTATATCAGCTGCTTCTGGCATTGAAATCATTTGAAAAAAGACCGAAAATCATTTTTTTATCGAGTGCAGGTGTCTATGGGAATCCAAAGCAGCTTCCGATCACGGAAAAAGATGCATTGGCACCGATCTCCCCTTATGGTGTGCATAAACAGATGGGAGAGCAGCTTTGCAGTTATTACAACAGGGTACACGGATATCACATCCGTTGTGTGCGGATTTTTTCTGCATATGGAAGTGGTCTGCGCAAACAGCTTTTATGGGATATCTATCAGAAATATTTAAATACCGGACGGATCGATCTGTTTGGAACCGGAAATGAGACCCGCGATTTTATCCATATTTCAGATATTCTGCGTGCCTTAGAGCTGATCCTTGCATATCAGGGACCGGAGGAAATTTTTAACGTGGCAAACGGCGAGGAAGTATCGATCCGGGAACTGGCAGAAATTTATGCAAAACAGCTTGGGGAAGAAACGGATATCGTCCGCTTTAATGGGGAGACAAAAGTTGGTGATCCACAGAACTGGCGTGCAGATATTTCTCTGCTCAAAAAAATCGGCTATGAGAAAAAGATGGATCTTACAGAGGGAATCCGCGAATATGTAGGCTGGGTAAAACAGCAGGCATAGAAAGGACGAAAAGAATGGAAGAAACGAGAAGCCTGGCTCCGGTTATCTTATTTACTTACAACCGCCCGGAGCATACAAAACGCACCATTGAGGCACTTGCGGCAAATGAGCTGGCAGCACAGACAGATCTGTATGTGTTTTCGGATGCAGCAAAAAAAGATGCAGATAAGGATAAAGTGCAGGAAATCCGTGATTATGTAAAAACGGTGCAGGGATTCCGGCAGGTAGAACTAAACGCAAGGGAACAGAATTATGGTCTTGCAAAAAACGTGATCGAGGGTGTGACTGCAATCGTAAATCAATATGGAAAAGTCATTGTTCTGGAGGATGATCTTGTTACAAACCGCTATTTCCTTATGTTTATGAATGACGGATTAGACCGCTATCAGAATGAACAGAAAGTGACAGGAATCACAGGATTTTCACATTTCGGAGATACTTTTTCCTATCCGTATGAATCTTATTTTAATACCCTGTCAGGAACCAGCTGGTCCTGGGCAACCTGGAGTGACCGCTGGAAATATTTCGATGCGGACTGCAATGACTGGACGGATATGGTTTCCGATAAAAAGCTGCGAAAAGCATTCAACTATGACAATACCTACGATTTTTATAAAATCATGAAAATGCAGAAAACGGATGATAAGACAAATTCCTGGGCAATCCGCTGGTACTGGACCAATTTTAGAAAACAGGGATTGATTCTTTCCCCGACGAAGTCATTAGTCAGCAATGAAGGCTGGGATGGTACGGGAATCCACTGTGGCAATGAAAAGGGGCCGGTATTTGACCATAAACTGACCACAGATCACAGGATTACGGATTTTCCGCAGGAAATCTGTGAGAAGCGGGAGATTCATAAAGCGATGAAAAAAGCATTGATCAAGGAGTCGCAGCCGAATCTGATCAAACGGATCTACCATGTGGTATTCCGGAAAAATTATATCGGACAGGCATAGAACATTTGAATGTCAGATGAAACAGGCTGTCTGGAAATGAGGATGAAATAAATATGAAGATACTTGCAATTTTTACCTGTTTTAACAGAAAAGAACTGACAAAGCGGGGCATGGCAACACTCTCGGAAAATAAAAATGTTACATTTGATTATGTGATCTTAGATGACAACAGTTCAGACGGAACGCGTGAAATGTTGAAACAGATGCGTGATGACGGAACCTATCAGATCGATCTGATCGAGGGAGATGGAAGCAATTTCTGGAATGGCGGCATGCATAAGGCAATCGAGCATATCAAAAAAGAACATATGGACTACGATTACTATATGCTGATGAATGATGACACAAAATTTTTCCCGGGTATTTTTGATGAGATGGCATCACATCTGAAAAAAGATGAAGTCACAGTCGGTGCGATCTGTGGTGAAAACGGTGGTTTAAGTTACGGCGGCATCAAATATACCAAAGGGATCAAATACAAGAAATTGGGGCCGGATGCGCCGGATGTGGATTGTGATACATTCAATGCAAACTGTGCAGTCATTCCGCGTGAAATCTTTGCGAAAGTCGGCATTGATCCATTTTATCAGCACAGCATCGGTGATTTTGATTATGGATTGCAGATCAGCAAACTTGGATATAAGATCCATATCTATCCCAAATTTGTCGGTGAGTGCAATGACAATACACTGCAGAAAACCTGGCAGGATGAGACACTGCCGCGCATGGAGCGGATCCGGTTAAAAGAGAGCCGCAAGGGACTCCCGTTTCGCGACTGGTTTCATTTCCTGCATAAAAACTTCGGGCTTGGAACCGCTATTGTGCGCTCCATCACACCGTATGTTCGTATTATACTTGGAACAAAGACAAGATATTCCGGTGCGTAGGATGCCGGTATGACCATCGCAATATTTGAATGAGGATTTATATGGGAACGATCTGTTTTGTGATTTTAAATTATAAGACCTGGCGGGAGGCAGCTGCATGTGCGGAGTCCATTCTTAAAACACAGCAGGAGCAGGATATCCGCATTGTCTTAGTGGATAATGGCTCAGGCAATGGCAGTGAGGAATCACTCCGGGAAGAATTTGCCGGGGAAAAAAGAGTGCATGTGATTGTAAGTGAGAAAAATCTTGGATTTGCACGCGGTAATAATCTGGGAATCCAGTATGCAAGGTCTCATTTTGATCCGGATTTTATCGTGGCGGCAAACAGCGATATTATCTTTGAGCAGGAAGATTACTGTCAGAAGCTGCGGAAAATCTATGAGGAGGAACGCTTTGATATTTTAGGCGGGGATATCGTGGATGCAAGCCGGACCAGGCATTTTAATCCTGTGGCGAGAAACAGGCAGTATACATTAAATTATATGCGAAAGCAGATTATGGTCTCCTGGGCAAAGTGTAAAATGTTCCAGCTGATCAAAATGTTCCATTTAAAGAAAGTCATCGCAGGTCATTACGGCGTCGTTTCGGATGAAGCGGGACATGATGTGAAGGATGGCAGCAAAAATCTTACCACCCGCGAGGAGGATGGAAAGTCCGTATCTGCGGACAGCCGTGTGGATGAGCGGATGAAAGATGTCCTGCTTCATGGCTGCTGTCTGGTATTTTCCAGGGACTTTTTCAGACAGATGGAGGGATTTTATGACGGGACATTTCTCTATGCGGAGGAGGAAATCCTTTATTATCTGGCAAAAAAGAAAGGTATGACGTTACTGTATGCACCGGAGGTCGGCTGCATGCACAAGGAGGCAGTGTCCACAAATTTTGTGATGCAGGATTTCTGTGATGCGAAGATTTTTTATTTCGGGAACATCACGAAGTCGTACAGAACATTTTTGACACTGATGAAACAATATGAGTAAACAGGGCGGGCTATTTCAAAATTCAGTTTACAATGTAATCTATAAACTTCTGGATGCACTTTTTCCACTGGTTTCTGCAGCATATCTGGGAAGGGTGCTGTTGTCGGACGGAGTTGGAAAAGTTGCATATGCCCAGAATATTGCACAGTATTTTGTGCTGGCGGCATCTCTTGGTATTCCAAATTATGGAATCCGGGAGATTGCAAGACGGCGTAAGAATGAGGAGCGGACGACGGAGCTTTTTTCGTCGCTCTTTTTTATCAATCTGATTTCCACGCTGATCTGTACAGTGTTATATTATGCGCTGGTCTTAAATCTGCCGTATTTTTCTTCCCGTAAGGGGATCTCACTTGTGGCGGGACTTCTAATTGTTTTTAATGCATTTAATGTGGACTGGTTTTATCAGGGACAGGAGGCATTCAAATACATTGCGATCCGCAGTTTTGTGGTAAAAGTGATCTCACTTGTGGCAATTTTTGCATTTATCCGGGACAGTGAAGATTATGTGCGGTATATGCTTGTGATCGTACTTACAACGGGAACCAACTATATGATTAATATGCTGCGGTTAAAGCAGTTTGGAATCCGGCTGACCTGGCATGACATAAAGATACTGCCGCATATGAAACCGATTTTTATCATGCTTGGCACAACGGTGGCAATCGAGCTGTACACGATGCTTGATACCACGATGCTTGGAGTTTTGTGTGATGAAAGCAGTGTTGGCTATTATACGAATGCCATGAAAGTCGTGAAGATTATCATTACGGTCATCACCGCGATCGGCGGAACGCTGCTTCCACATTTAAGCCAGTATCATATGGAAGGCGATGATGAGGCGTGTGGAAGGATCGTAAGCAGAGTATTTGAGATTATGCTGTTTTTGTTTTTGCCGTGTTGTGTGGGGTTAATGCTGACAGCTGATGATCTGATGGTTGTGATGTTTGGCGAAAGTTTTGCACCGGCAGGTGTGACACTCCGGATTGCAGCCCTTTTAACACTTGCATTGGGATTTAGTAATTTATTTGGGACACAGGTACTTCTGACATTTGGAGAAGAAAAGAAGCTTCTCTTTTGTACAATTGTCGGTGCGGTGTCAAATGTCTGCCTTAATTTTTTCCTGATCCCGGAGTTCTCACAGAATGGTGCGGCAGTTGCATCTGTCATCAGTGAGGCACTGGTTACGGTTTGTTGTGTTTGTTTTTCACGCAAACACATCCAGGTACGGTTGAGAGATGGATATCTGGTCAAAACTGTGACCGCGGCAGCTTTTATGAGTATACTTACATGGTTTGTCATGCGTCTGGTAAACGGAGAACTGCTGCAGCTTGCAGCGGCAGTTGTTACGGGAGTGATTTCTTATTTTGCTTTGTGCATTGTGCTGCGAAATCCGGTATGCATGGAGTATAAGCAGATTTTATTAAGGAGAGAGAAGTAATGATTTATGTATTATGCCCGGCAGATGTAAAGACCGGCGGTACCGAACTTTTACACCAGCTGGTAAAAACTTTGAGTGATGAAAAAGTTTCGGCAAAAATCGTTTATACGGAAATATCACAAGAACATCCGGGCATGAATCCGGCTTTTACGGAATATGCAGACGAGTATCTGCGAGAGGAAGACATAGCGGATGAAGAGGGCAATATTTTGGTTGTGCCGGAGATTTACTGTGAAAGAACGATGAGATATCAGAATCTTTCCGTGTATATCTGGTGGCTTTCTGTGGATAACTATCTGATTCACAATAGTTTTGTGGATAGAAGGCGTGCAAATGGTACACTGCGTGCCATAAAAGCATTGGTGACCGGAAAACTGAAGGATAAAACCGCATTTGTAAAAAAAGCAAAGAAACATTTGTGCCAGTCTTACTATGCAATTCATTATCTGAAAACGATCGGAATCACCGGGGAAACGGTAAGCTATCTGTCTGACTATGTCAATGATATTTACCTTGCCGGGGAGGAAGCGGCACTTCGTGAGAAGAAGGAGGATGTAGTCCTCTATAATCCGAAAAAGGGAGCAGCATTTACAAAGGCACTCCGCGAGGCAGCGCCGGATCTTAAGTGGGTTCCATTGATCGGGATGACGACGGAAGAAATGCGGTCGTGTATGAGTAAAAGCAAGGTTTACATCGATTTTGGAAACCATCCGGGAAAAGACAGGATACCAAGGGAGGCGGCAATTTCCGGTTGTGTTGTAATCACAGGAAAAAGAGGAGCCGCAGCATTTGCGGAGGATGTCTGCATTCCGAATCAGTATAAATTTGATGAGGCGCATGCCAAAAAAGAGGATATCATATCCTGTATCCGGGATTGTATCTGCAATTTTGATGCACACAAGGTTGATTTTGACGGGTACAGAAGTTATATTAGAAATGAGCATCAGCAGTTTATTGCCGATGTGAAGAAAATATTTGTGAATGAGGATTACATATGATAATATCAGTCATTTTTATATTACTCTTTGTGCTGCTTTTAGCAGGAGCAGTTCTGGTGCCCAAAATTGATGGAAAAATGAACGTGATAAAAGCGGCAGTGATGGGGATTATGGCAGTTTTCTGTTATCAGTCCGTGTTTGCATTTGCTTTTAATCTGATCGGAATACCGGTAAATCTTAAATCCATATGTATTCCGATGGCGGCAGCGGCGATCCTGTTATGGGGCATGATCATAAAAAAGAAAAAAGTACAGAGAGTGTTCGTAAGGATAACAGATATTGCAGTTCTGGTTCTTCTTGCAGGTATTGTAATTGCAGTTTCCATGCATATATTTACAACGCATCTGCGCTTAAGTTATATCAATACAGATCCGGCAAATCATTTTAATGATGCGATGGTAATCGTAAAACAGGGAGTGCTGGGAAAACATATTTATTTTTCTGCATTTATCAATGCTATGTTTATTGAGATATTCAGCCCGGTATTGATCGTTTCGAAATATTATAAAGCATTTATTCTGGCGGATATCTTTATGCATGTGCTTGAAGTGTGGATGTGTTATGTACTGATGATCACGATCAGTGAAAAAAAAGTCGTGCGGATCTTTGCACCGGTGTTTGCACTGGGATACTTCTGGGGATATCCGGCATACAGCTATATGACAGGCGGTTTCGTATACTGGAGTACAGGGGTCATGGTACTGATCCTGCTGATATATGCGCTGCTTTTGCTGGAAAGGTATCCAAAACAGTACAGGTATAGCGGGGGACTGTTTTTACTTGCACTGTATGCTAATACCTGTTGTAATGCACTGTTTATCCCGGTCAACTCTGCGGCGGTGATCATGGCGCTGTTTGTGCTTGCAATCCGTAAGAAAAAGTTGAACTGGAAAATGGTAGCCGGCTTTTTATTTGTAACGGTCATTGCGGCAGCGGCGGCGATTTTTCTGTTCTTTGATAAGTGGGGTGGCTCTTTTGAGAAGATGATCACATATGTCAGTAAATCAGGGGCGATGTATCACTCTATGTATGCAGATTTGATTTTCTTTCTGCCTGCCTTATTTGTGGTGTTGTTTTATGTATTTGCCAAAAGAAAATATTCCATGACGATCCCGGTGATGGCGGTCTGCATGATCTTATGTACCTGTGTGATGTACGGATTTTTGATCAACGAAAAGATGTCATATTATTATTACTATAAGATATATTATAATCTCTGGTTGTTCGGCTGGCTCCTTTGTGTGATGGCAATCGATGTCCTTACAGATACCGGACAGATGGCAGGATTTTATGCTTATATGGGGATGATAGGGATGCTTGCATTGCTTACATTTACGAATTATGATATGAATATGTGTAAGTTTAATGTCGGATATAACGAAGAATCTGTGCCCAGACATCTGTTTTCCCTTTACTGGTACAATATGGATACCGTGCAGAAGGATTATGAAGAGTACACGATTCCGGTTGAACTTATGGATGTGATGTCCTATGCGACCGATGAACTGGATGATGAAAAGATACCGGCACTGGTATCGAATGATAATGTGTTCTACTGGTTTGATGGCATGCGTGGGCAGAATACAAGAAAATACAAGCTGTACGACAGAGAACTGATGGATGTACTTGTCAAGATGGACAAACACGATATTACCAGGATTCTCGTGGATAAAGAGGATGAATGTTATCAGCAGTATGAGAGTTATTTTTCTTTGTGCAAGGTAGTGTACGAAAATGAGCGGGCGGCAATCCTGACATTCCCGGGGAAGAGCTGGTGTAAGATACTTCCATATGCAAATGGATATGATGAAGGAAAATTAGAACTTTACGCTTATGTGAAAAAGAATTTAAAAGGTAAGAAAGTACCTTTGATGGCTTCAAAGGAGTCCTGCCTTGATTTCGTCATTTACCGGCAGAAAACAAAGAAGAAATCAACGAAATGTTATACATGGAATTTTAATCCGAAAGAAAATCTTGATAATTTAAATGAACTTGGAATTCAATATATTACCGTATTGTATGATGATTCCTATTATCAGGAAAATAAATATTATCTGGATCAGCAGGAAACCGTATTTGAAAATAAATCAGGTAAGGTCATAAAATGTGCAGGTGACAGTTTTAGTACGGAATATAAATAATGGAGGAAGATCCGAATGAAAAAAAGAAATCAGGCAGGAAAGAGAATTGCTGCATGGCTTATGGCATTAAGCCTATGTGTGACAGCAGTACCGGCAGGGCAGGTGGTATTTGCGGCAGATGCCCCAAACGAAACAGAAATGGCGGAGATCTCAGAGGCAACAGAAAACTCACAGGTAACAGAAAATTTTGAGACGGAAGAGAGCACCGGGGAAACGGAAGCAGCAGAGACGACAGAAAACACCGGAACAGAAGAAACATCTGAAACGGCTGGAGATACCGGGAAAGAAAAAACTTCTGAGGCAACAGAAAGTGCGGAAGGTGTAACGGATACGGAGACAACAGAGAGCACGGAAGGCGCAACGGATACAGAGACAACAGAAAACACCGAAGGAACGGAAGGTTCTGAGGAAACAGAAAGCACACAAAAAGTGGAAAATCTTAAGGCAGCTGCCGGGGATCCTGAGACCGAAGAGAGTGAGGACATCATAAAAAAAGATGGAAATGTGACGCCGGGAAGCACTTATGAGACGGCAGCATCCATTGAACTGAATACGGTTTATACGGCAACCACCGAGAAAATAGCTTCCATATCATCGATCACAGAGATCAAAGATATTAAGATTGCACACTGGTATAAATTTACAATGAATAAATCAGGAATGGTGCAGCTTAAATTTTCTCATGACAAAATCAATACCACAAACGATTCACCAACCTGGAAGATCGATTTTATTGCTGATTCGACGGGAAGTATGACATCGATCAACAGTAATGCTTATGATACGGAGAATCATACAGCACAGATTGGTCTTGAGAAGGGTGAGTATTATGTAAAAATTACAGGCATTTCCAATGTGTTTTTAACGGATTCTTATTCTTACAGATTCAGCGTACAGTATAAAGATGCTTATTGTGAGACAGAACGAAATAATGACATTTCTACAGCAGATGTTTATGATCAGTTAGGACAGACAATTACGGGAAGTATTCATTCTGTGTCAGATGTCGATTACTATCGTATTGAAACTGCAAAAGACGGCTATATTGTAGTCAATTTAACGCATGATAAAGTTGCAGGACGGCAGAATGCGGCAGTTTATGCAGTCACAGTCTGCGATGCTTCCGGTAATTCCGTCTATGAGATGACCAGTAAAGCAGAGGAAGAATCCACAGATTCCATCAAATTAGGGCTGACTGCCGGTAAATATTTTATCAAAGTAGCAGGAGTAAAAACTTTAGCACAGGAAATATATGACGGAAACTATGGCCTTAAGGCAGCGTTCACGGAGTGCAGTACCTGGGAGCGCGAGAGCAACGACACCTATGATACCGCAAATACAGCTGTTTCCGGTACCACATATAGCGGCGATATCCGTACCTTTAGCGATGTGGATTATTTTAAGACAACACTTTCTGCAAACGGTTATATCAATGTGAAACTGACACATCCGGTTGTGAGTGGTCAGGAAACCACAAATATGTATGTGCTCAGCGTGATCCGGAAAGTTGACAAGGATCAGTATACGGAAGTATATACCACAAACATTCGTGGCGGAGACACCAGTGTTTCCACACCAAATCTTGGACTGCCGCAGGGAGAATATTATGTCAAAATTGCGGGAACCGGAAAATCATTAGGAACAGCAGTAAGCATTGCAAGTTATCCGGTAAACTATGATGTATGTATCGTAGCAGAGACGGCAGATAACAGAGAGACAGAGTCTAATGATACCGCTGCTACTGCAAATACAGTAAAGAGTGGAAAGACTTATTACGGAAGTACCAGCAGTTCTTCAGATAAAGATTATTATAAGATCGTAATGTCAAAGGCAGGTTATCTGCAGATCAAATTTGGACATAAAAACAGCCAGAGTACGGCAAGCTGTTACAATGTTGTTATTTACAATAAAGATGAAAGCGAGATCTACAGTTTTACCAACAAGGGGACAGAGACATCATATACCTCCTGTAAATTAGGATTGGGAGCCGGAGAATATTACGCATGTGTCAGCCAGGCCTCTACACTCTATACCGGAGACTATACGATCTGCATGACACAGAAAGCTGCTTCGGGATGGGAGACAGAGAACAATGGTGACTGGGCAAGTGCAGATAATATAAAAGTTGGCAAAGCAGTAAAAGGCGTGATCACAGGTTTTACATCAGATGAAGATTACTACCGCTTCACACTCACAAAAGCGCAGTATGTTAATTTCAGCCTGGCACATAAAAAGATCAATGATGCAGGAAGAAGCTGGTATGTGACACTTTACAATGCAAATGGCAGGAGAGTGAGCAGAAGAGATGACGATCACATCTATTCCTATGCGGGAAGTACCTATACAGAGTCAGCTGCAGTGAAATTGAGCAGGGGAACCTATTATCTGAAGGTACAGGCATATGCGAAAAATGCAGTGGATAAAGAATACACGCTCTGTGTAAATAAGATCCAGAAGAAGAAAACAAGCGTAACTTCTGTAAAATCGACCGCACACAATAAACTGAAGGTTTCATGGAAAGTTGTGCCGGCTGCTGCTTCCTATCAGATCTACCGCAGCACCCAAAAAGATGGAGATTACCAGAATATCAAAACTATCGACAGTGTGGGCACCAGTTCCTGGACAGACAGCAGTGTAAAAACCGGACAGACTTATTATTACAAGATCAAGGCAGTTGTTAAGACGCAGGATGGAAATAAGACCAGTGGATTTTCCAATGTAAAATCCGCAAAGGCTGTGCCGGCAAAGACAACGTTAAAAGCAAAGGCATCGGATGCAAAGAACGTAAAACTGACCTGGTCAAAGGTAAAAGGTGCAAACGGCTATGAAATTTACCGCAGTACCGGTAAAAATGGAAAATATAAGAAAGTAACGGCGATATCAAAAGCCGGTACGACATCTTATAAAAACGGAAAATTGAAAAAATCAACTACCTATTACTATAAAATCCGTGCATACCGCAAAGTGGATGGAAAGAAAGTATACGGAGACTATTCTTCCGTTGTCTCTGTAAAGACAAAGGCAGAATAGACAAAAAAGAATAAATAAAAAAAGCAGATACCCCGGCGGGACGAATGAAGCATCCTGCCGGGGATTTTTATGTGATAAGAAATTCTTATGATAGATTCGGGTGTCAAAAAGTGGTTCAAAAATTTGAAAGCCACTTTTTTACACCCGAATCTATCAAATAAAATGCTCCGCAAGGATGCGCGCACTTTATTTAATATTTTATGAAAATTATGGTAAGATATATTCAAAGTTTGGGTTTTATGGTAAAATAATATAGATTATGCAAAGGTATAAATGTGAGGTAATTCATGAGAAAACGAGAAAGATATAAACATCTGTTGAATTTATTTGCCAATTTTGTGATGCTTGTGGCTGAGACAGCAATGTTTGCCTTTATATGGTATAAAATGTATGTGCCGGAACTGGAGGATACATTCTGGAGAAGAGGAAACTGGGCAGTGGTCGGAATGTATGCCCTGGTGGTATTTTTCTTTATCCGCACATTTGGCGGGTATCGGATAGGATACCTTCGGATTACGGATATCTGCCTGTCACAGATCCTTGGAATCCTGTTTGCAAATATTGTTGAATATTTTCAAATCTGTATGATTGCAAAAGATTACATGTCAGTGTCTCCGCTGTTGCTGCTTACAGCGGCAGAGATAGCAGTGACGCTGCCGGCTGTATTTGTCGTAAGATATTTTTATGTCAGATTATATCCGCCGAGACGTATGATCGTGATCTATGGGGAGCATTCGCCGGAAGAACTGATCTCTAAGATCAATTCCAGACGGGACAAGTATGATGTCTGTGCAACTGCAAGTGCTTATATGGGGCATGAAGCACTGTATTCGAAAATATTAGAGTATGAAGCAGTCGTTTTATGCGATCTGCCTGCAAGTATCCGCAACAAGATTTTAAAATTCTGTTATGACCAGAATAAAAGAACCTATATTACACCAAAGATATCGGATATCATTTTAAATGGAACAGAAAGCATTCATTTATTTGATACACCGCTTATGCTTTCAAGAAATCAGGGACTTACCATTGAACAGCGTTTTGTAAAGAGAACGATGGACATCATTTTCGCGTTGCTGGCAATTGTTATTTCGTCTCCATTTCTGCTGATCATCGCGCTTGCAATCAAATTGTATGATGGGGGACCGGTATTCTATAAGCAGGAACGTCTGACGAGAGACCGTGAAACATTTCAGATTATCAAATTCCGCAGTATGAAGGTGGATTCCGAGAAACAGGGAGCACAGCTTGCCAAGAAAGATGATGACAGGATCACTCCGGTTGGCAGGATCATACGAATGACACATCTGGATGAATTGCCGCAGATTTTTAATATTTTAAAGGGAGAAATGTCCTTTGTCGGCCCAAGACCGGAAAGACAGGAAATCGCGGAAAAATACGAAGAGGTTGTACCGGAATTTCGTTTCCGTCTGAAAGTAAAAGCCGGACTGACCGGGTATGCACAGGTATATGGAAAGTACAATACAACACCATATGACAAATTAAAACTGGATCTGACCTATATCCAGACATATTCAGCATGGCTGGATATGAAGCTTATGCTTATGACATTTAAAATTATGTTTCAGAAAGAAAATACAGAAGGCGTAGATGCAAAGCAGACAACAGCAATCAAAAAGGAATCATAAAAAATATACAAGAGGATAATAGTGTGAAAAATAAGCTCGATAGCTTATTTTTCGCACGGCTATTTGTTTCTGAGCAAAAACAAATAGCTTTTATGACAGACGAGAATTTGAGATTCTCGTCGTCTCTTCGCAACAAGTTGCTCAGAAATGAGGATTAGAATGAAAAAAAGGATTTTAGCAGTAATTATGGCAGTCTGTGTGAGCATGACAGCACTGCCGGCAGATGTGCATGCAGCAGAAGATGGTGCGGTCGTGACAGAAAGCATGCAGGTAACGGAAACATCATCAACGGAAGCAACAGAAGCGACGGAGAAGCCGGACGGAACGGAAATTTCTGAAACCGAAAAGTCAGCTGGAACAGAAACGGTTGAGCCAGAGACGGCGGAAACCGAAACACCGATTGAGACAGAGACGGCAGAAACCGAAATATCGACAGAGACAGAGAAGGTGGAAACTGAAACATCGGCTGAGACAGAGACGGCGGAAACCGAAACAACGATTGAGACAGAGACGGCGGAAACCGAAACATCGGTCGTGACAGAAAGTGTTGAAAAAGAGAGTGCAGAGACGGAAGCAACAGAGACCGGGGCAGTCAAGGCGGCAGAACTCAACTATATGATGGTGGAGTCTCCGTATGTTGAAACACCGGGTACCCAGAATGTGGTTTTAAGTTTAGGAACAGGCAATGAGCAGCTTTCCGATATTATTTTAAATTATCAGAATGTGACCACTGGAAAAAGCTATCAGATCGAAGCTGCCGGAACAGAAGAAGATATGATCCGCTTTACCATGGATTTTTCCGGAAACGGACAGGCAGGAGAGTATCAGATCACTTCCGTGCAGTTTACACAGGAAAAGACAAAGCAGGAGATCCTGCTGTCAGATCTTGGAATGGATGTAAGATTTGGTGTGAACGAACAGGCAAAAACGAATCCGGATCAGGTGCTTTATGATGAAGATGCCTATGCGGATGTGGATGCAGATGTTGTCACCATGAATGAGAAGGGTGAAGTTGTTTCTGAAAACACCGTGGAAAACGTGTTGGATCAGGGAATTTCAGATGCAGTCATCGGTGGCACGGATAACTTAAAAGGTGCAAACGGTAAGGTGACGGTAGTCCTTGATCCGGGACATGATGATACGCATGCAGGTGCATCCGGTTTTGGGGTACAGGAGAAAGACCTGACGCTTAAAATCGCTACATACTGTAAAGAAGAATTATCTACCTACGGCGGAATTACCATTTATATGACAAGAGAGAGCGGAAGCTGTCCGGCAGG
Organism: Roseburia sp.; assembly: GCA_003483745.1. GTDB lineage: Bacteria > Bacillota > Clostridia > Lachnospirales > Lachnospiraceae > Roseburia. The sequence goes on from DMYD01000028.1 coordinate 79,226, forward strand.
TGGTGGAGACAATATAGCGTGTCTGGATGCCCGCGCAAATCTGGCAAAAAATGTGGGAGCAAGTGTGTTAGTCAGCTTTCATTTAAATACTGCAAACGGAACAGCAAGAGGTGTGGAAGTCTATTATCCGAATAACAATTATAATGCACAGGTAGGAAGTAACGGACAGGCACTTGCAAAGAAAATATGTGATAAACTGGCAGCACTTGGCTTAAACTACCGTGGTACAATGATCCGTAATGCGATGAGTGATAAGTATCCGGATGGCTCTGCAGCAGATTATTATGGACTGATCCGCCGCTGCAAAAATAATGGCATACCGGGACTCATCATCGAGCATGCTTTTTTGGACAATGCTAATGATTATTATACATATTTAAGCTCCGATGATAAATTAAAGGCACTTGGTGTTGCGGACGCCACTGCGATCGCAGAATATTTCGGACTGAAAAAAGGTGCTGGCAGCGTATCGATCAGCTATGCACAGTCAAGAGCGGATGGCAGTATCAAATTAAAATGGAGCAGCCTTGATAATGTTGACTGTTATGAGATCTGGCGTGATACGAAAGACGCATATGATTATGAAAAAATCGATGAAGTATCCGATGCGACATCTTATATCGATAAAAATGTAGAGACAGGAAAACAATATTACTATCTGATTCGACCGGTATTTAATGATGGAACCACAGGAGAATTTTCAAGTTCGTTCTCCGGGGTGGCATTAGGCCAGGTAAAACTTACCGGGGCTGTAGCAGCAAGCGGCAAGGAGATCACGCTGAACTGGAAAAAAGTATCTAAGGCAGAAGGATACCTGATCTACCGGAAAGACAGCAGTGACAGTAAATTTTATCAGGTTGGCAAAGTAACATCCGGCAAGACACTGACTTATACCGATACAGTAACATCCGGTAAAAAAACATATACCTACAAAGTACAGGCATATAATACGAGCAATGGAAAACAGGGTGTGGGTGCATTTTCTAAAACGAAATCAGCGAAGACACTTGCAAAACCAAAGATTAAATATGCTGTTTCAAATGGAAGTAGACAGATCGAAGTAAACTGGGGTGCAGTGAGCGGTGCTTATGGATACAGAATCAAACGGAGCACATCGAAGAATGGTACTTATAAAGTTGTTGCAACGGTCAAAGGCAAAAATAAAACCACTTATCAGGATAAGAAGTTAGCGGCTGGAAAAACTTATTATTACAAAGTTGAGACAATCAATAAAGTAAACGGCAAAAAAGGATACAGCGGTGATTCTGCGGCTGTGTCAGCAAAGACATTGAAAAAAACATCCATTACAGCTGTCCGGGCGACAGGTAGCACTTCTGTAAAACTGGAATGGAAAGCGGTGGATGGAGCCTCTGGTTATCAGATTTACCGAAGCACATCAAAGAGCAAAGGTTATAAAAAGATCGGGCAGGTCAAAGGTAAAAATAAAAAAGTTTATGAAGATAAGTCATTAGAGGCTGGAAAAACTTATTATTATCAGGTACGTGCCTATAAGAGCAACAGCGCAAAGACCGGTGTGGCTTCATTCTCGAAAGCACAGAAAGTATGGACACTCAAACCGGTAGAACTTTCACAGATCACGAGTGACAGTAAAAATCAGGTCTTACTTGGCTGGAAAAAAGTTTCAAAAGCAGAAGGATATGCAATTTACCGGAGCAGTAAATCAGACAGTGGATTTCAGAAGATTGCTGAAATTACATCCGGTAAAACACTGACCTATACGGATGAGAATGTAACAAGCGGTAATACATACTATTATAAAATTGCTGCAACTTATACGATCAAAGGAAGTGCCGGAGAAAGCTACAGTGATGTAGTACAGGTTACAGTCTTAAAACAGGGAAGTATTTCTTCCATCACACTAGGAGATAATAATGTATTGAATATTTCCTGGAGTGCTGTGGAAAATGCAGACGGCTATGAACTTGCCGGTGCGACCGGTGAAAATGGAACCTATACAACTTTACAGGCCTCCGGTGCAATGTCCTTTACACACAATAATCTGGTACAGGGAACCACATATTACTATAAAGTAAGAGCCTACAAAGATTTAAGCAGTGGGATCCGTATGTATGGTCCGTGGTCAGAAGTGAAGTCAAAAGCAGCAGCGCATGAGATCATGGGGACAATCAGCGTAACCGTAGATCAGATGGTATCTTATTATAATAAACGATATACTTTCCCGGCGGATACTTACCGCGATAAGGGAGCGGATTCTGCGGCAGCATTCTTTACCATTTTAAAAGAAGAGGCGGAAGCAGAAGGTGTAAGAGCGGATTTATTGTTTGCACAGGTTATGTTAGAAACCGGCGGACTTACGTTCGGTGGTGATGTACAGGCAAGCCAGTGCAATTTTGGAGGACTCGGTGCAGTCGGAGGCGGCGCTGCAGGTGAGACATACGCAGATGTGAGAACCGGACTTCGCGCACAGGTACAGCATTTAAAGGCCTATGCAAGCAAGGACAGCTTAAACAATGCGTGTGTAGATACACGTTTCCAGTATGTATCACGCGAATCAGCCAAGTATGTGGAATGGCTTGCAATCCCACAGAATCCGTCCGGTAAAGGCTGGGCGGCAGATGCGGATTATGGTACAAAATTGCTTCGCATCATGAATAGTTTGTAAATGGAATAAAATAAGCTTGAACAGGATATTTTTATGGAACACAAATATTCAGTATTAATGTCGGTATATAAGAAAGAAAAACCGGAGTTTTTAAGCAAAAGTATCGAGAGTATGCTGCATCAGACAGTCTTGCCGGATGACTTTGTCATTGTATGTGATGGGCCTTTGACCAAAGAGTTAGATCAGGTCCTTTCCGATGCAAAGCGGCAATATGGTGAACTGTTTCAGATTATACGGCTTCCGCAGAACAGGGGATTGGGAGCTGCTTTATCTGAGGGAATCAACTATTGCAGATATGAGTGTGTAGCGCGGATGGACAGCGATGACATCAGTGTATCCGATCGATGTGAACAGGAAATGGAAGCTTTAAAAGATCCGGAAACCGCGATTGTCGGTGGCTGGATCGATGAGTTTTCACAGGATATTTCAGAACAGGGAGCTGTCCGCACTGTTCCGGAAGGGACATCTGATATAAAAAAATATGCCAAAAAGCGGAATCCGTTTAATCATCCGACTGTCATGTTTAAAAAGTCAGCTGTTCTGGCGGTTGGAAATTATCAGACCTGTTATGGATTTGAGGATTATCAGTTGTGGGTGCGTTTGTTGAATGCAGGGTATGAAGGGTACAATATCCAAAAAGTTCTTGTGCATATGCGCGTCAGTGATGGCATGTATACACGGCGTGGAGGATTCTCCTATTTTAAAAAGATGGCATATTTCTGGAATTATATGAGAAAAAGCGGATTTATCAGTACAGCAGATTTCCTGAAGGCAGTTGTGACAAGGGGAATGGTCAGCCTGATCCCGGTTGGACTGCGTCAGACTGTTTATGGAGCGTTTCTGCGAAAATAAACAAAAGAAATTGATGGAAAAACAAGCGTATGGTATAATTTACGCAACAGTGGAAAAGAAGAGCACTGTTTACAGGAACACAACGGATGCGTTGATCCTGGAATGGAGACTGAATGGAAAACGGTTTGAAAGAATTGCAGCAGCGTCTTTTAGAGATGCTGTCAGCATTTTGGGATTTTACGGAAAAAAACGGATTGACATTTTTTCTGGTGGGTGGAAGTGCGCTTGGTGCAGTCAGACACCAGGGATTTATCCCGTGGGATGATGATGTGGATATCGCAATGATGCGCGGGGACTTTGAGCGGATGGAGCAGTTGATGGCGCAGCAGCAGAATCAGCTCGGAGAGTTTGTCTATTCCCCGGTGGAACATCATCTGATGCCGGATGCGCCACTTGGATATCTGTATGACAGTACACATGCTGCAGGCGGTTATGAGAATACGGCAAAGATTGATATTCATCCGATCGATGGTGTGCCGGAGCAAAAAGGATTAAGATGGATTCAGAAGTGGACATCCATAATTTATTATTTGTCAGAATACCGGCTTCCGGTAAAAAATAAAGGAAAGACGATAAGAACGATTTCAAAGGTTATACTAAAAATCACACCGGATTTTATGTTCCGGTTTTATATGAGAGTCTGCAAAAGGATCATGACATCCTGGAGCGTGGAGGAGAGCAGTCATGTGTGCAGCCTGTTCGGAGTTGCAGGATATGCGCGGGAGGTTATGCCGAAAAGCTATCTGCTTCCTTTAAAAAAAGCTGCTTTCGAGACGGAAACATTCTGGATTCCTGGCAGCGAGGATGCATATTTAAAACGTTTATACGGAGACTATAAGAGTCTGCCGCCGGAGAAAGAACGGCATCCAAGACATAAGATGTATGAAGTATATAAACGCGGATAATGGATGTGGAGAAAATTGTGCAGACAGTAAAAAAAAGGATAAAAGAAGCCATAAAGGTGTTCGTTTCCTATACGATAGAAGATGATGTCAGGATATACCGGCTGAAGCATACGCCGTTTCAGATCCGTAGATCACTGACAGATCAGACAAAAAAAGAATACGGCAGCTGCCCGGTAAATCCGAAAAAGATAGTATTTGATAATTATATGGGACATGGGTATGGCTGCAACTGCAAATATGTGACAGAAGAACTGCTAAAACGCAGAAAAGATTTAGAACTTGTCTGGATCGTCAAAAATGTTCCGGAGCATGCAAAACAGTTCCCTAAGGAAGTGCGGCTGGTGGAATACGGAACAAAAGAGGCGATGTATGAATATTTTACAGCTGTCATATGGGTATGCAACTATCATTTGATTCATTACTGGAATAAAGGTCTTATCAAGCGAAGCGGGCAGTATTATATCCAGATGTGGCATGGCTCTTTCGGAATCAAAAAAATTGAAAAAGACTGTGAATGTCTGACTGCGAGCAGGAGCTGGACATATCTTGCAAAAAAGAATTCCGTGAATACGGATTACTGGATCTCAAACAGCACGTTTGAAAATGATGTGTACAGGAGTGCGTTCTGGTCCGTCAATGAGATACTGATGCTTGGCCATCCGAGGAATGATATTTTCTTTGACCAAAGGAAGATGAAGGAAACCGGGAAGAAGGTACGGACATTTTTAGGACTGGAAGACAACGAACAGATTTTATTATATGTGCCGACGTTTCGTGAAAGTCTTGAGTTCCCGGAATACAGGCTGGATGCGGATCAGTTAAAACGTGTTCTGGAAAAAAAGACAGGGGACAGGTGGAAAATTGTAGTAAGACTGCATCCGAGAATGCAGGGGAAGATCGATCAGGTCTGTGTCGATGAGACAGGACAGGTATTGCGGGCAGATTCTTATCCGGATATACAGGAACTGTTAGCTGCGGCCGGAATGGTTGTGACCGATTATTCCAGCTGCATATTTGATTTCCTGCTGACTATGAGACCGGGATTTTTATTTACACCCGATATTGAGGCATATGACCAGGAGCGGGGATTTTACTATCGTCTCGATGAGACACCGTTTCCGGTTGCACGCACCAATGAAGAACTTTTCTACAATATCGAAACCTTTGACCTTAAAAAGTATCAGGCAGAAGTTTCCGATTTTCTGCAGGAAAAAGGTTCTGTGGAAGATGGAGGTGCAGCAGCGCGCGTATGCGATGTACTTGAAAGAATAATTACAGAAAAGGAAAAGAAGAATGAGCATTAATAAAAAACATGTGAAGACATTTTGGAACCGGCGATTTTTACTGTATGAGTTGGTAAAAAAAGGAATTAAGCTGAAATACCGCAGGTCTTATCTGGGAATTTTGTGGTCTCTGCTAGAACCGATTTTGACAACGATTGTTTTGACAATCGTTTTTGGAACACTGTTTGGCAATAAAAACAGGGACTTTCCACTGTATATTTTATGTGGACGTCTGCTGTATTCCTTTTTTTCACATGGAACAAAGATTTCCGCCAAATCGATACGTGCAAATGCATCGATGATAAAAAAGGTATATGTGCCAAAGTATCTCTATCCGTTATCGAGTGTATTGTATAATTATGTAATATTTTTGATATCATTAGTTGTCACGATCCCGCTTGCAATCTACTGTCATGTATCTGTGACCTGGCATATTGTTGAGACGATTATTCCATTGATTCTTTTATTCTTCCTTACATTTGGAATTGGACTGATATTAGCGATGATCAATGTGTTTTTCAGGGATATGGAATATATCTGGGAAGTTCTGCTGATGCTGATCATGTATTCCAGTGCAATTTTTTACTATCCGGAGCGACTGATGAAGAGCGGTTATGCCTGGATATTAAAATGGAATCCGGTATATTGTATTATCCAGAGTTTCCGGAATGCGATTTTTGGCGAGGCAATGGATGTCAAATTGATCACCTATGCGGCAGGTTTTACAGTAGTAATGCTGCTGGCGGGTATTTTTTGTTTCTATAAAAAGCAGGATGAGTTTATTTTACAGATTTAGAGGTTTGATATGGCAAAAGAATTATTACGTGTAGAACATGTTGGAATGAAGTTTAATTTGAGCAAGGAACGGGTGGATGATTTCCGTGAGTATTTAATTCGGATGCTTACCGGAAAAAAACTCGAAAGAGATGAGTTCTGGGCGTTAAAAGATGTCAGCTTTTCACTGCATGAAGGGGAACGTATTGGTATCCTTGGTTTAAATGGAGCTGGAAAAAGTACGCTTTTAAAAGTGATAGCAGGTGTATTTAAGCCGACCGAGGGAAAAGTGGTGCGCAATGGAAAGATTGTACCTCTGTTGGAATTAGGAGCCGGGTTTGATAAAAATTATACTGGAAGGGAAAATATTTATCTGTATGGTTCTGTGCTTGGGTACAGCCGGAAATATATGGATGAAAAATATAATCAGATCGTAAAATTTTCCGGTCTGGGCGAGTTTATCGATGTACCAATCAAGAATTATTCTTCCGGAATGAGGTCGAAATTAGGATTTGCGATCGCTACGATTGCAGAACCGGAAATTCTGATCTTAGACGAAGTATTGTCGGTAGGTGACCGTAAGTTTCGCAGAAAGAGTGAGCGCAGGATTTTGGATATGATGGAGAATGGAACAGCCGTTTTGTTTGTATCACACTCTCTTGCGCAGGTACAGAGAATCTGCAATAAGGCAATGATTTTAGACCATGGGCAGCTGGTGGCGTTTGGTGATGTGGATGAGATCGCGGAACTTTATACACAGATGACAGAAGAACCGGATGAGGCAAACAGTACACGCGGAGGCGAAGATGAACTGGCAGTAACAGAAAAGACAGGGACAAAAGCAGAGAAAACAAAGGCAGAAAAGACAGATAATGTGACAGCAGAGTGAATATGACAGAAACAGAAGAAAATACAGAGAAAAAATAATAGAAACAGAGGTAGAGGAATGAATTCACTGATTGATCAGAAGGTTATGAAAGCAACCGTAACAGACATATCCTGGGAGCGGATTTTTGTCACGATCAGGATACGGCTTGAGGGAGATGCGGCAAATCGGGATGATCTTATTTTTTACGGTGTAGATACGCTTACCGGACAGGCACATATCTGCTTTAAGGTAATCAAAAAAGAAGGCAATGAAGTTTCATTGTATCTGAATGTGACAAACAATGGAGAAAACCGCTGTGTTCCGTTTGGATGTTACGCTATATTAGTGTGCAGTAAAGATGAGATTCTTGCAGAATGTCAGTGGGATTTAAAGCTGGTCCCGGATTTGCTGGCACTTTCCAGAGACTTTTTGTACAGTGCGCAGAAAAATGTTTTTGCAGTTACTTTTATTACAGATGAAGATGCAGAAGCAGAGGTACTTCCATTCCGGATGCATGTGATCAATGCAAAACGGGCAGGGGAAGATTTTCCTTCCAGCCCAAAGGCTTCCGGGTATTTTAGACCGATCATGTTTATCACTGGATGCCTGCTTGGGCACAAACCCATCATCCGCAGGATTTATGCATTTTATTCGTTCCTTTATAAGAAGAAAGCAGATAAGACAGTTTTGTTTATGACAGAGCAGAGCAAGAAGATTGCATCAAACCTGAAGGCTGTCTCAGACCGCATGATAGAAAGAGGTCTGGATAAAGAATACCGGATTTTATACTCCGCGAGAACTGCGTCGGCAGAATCGCAGGGAATCAAAAGCTGGATTCATCTGGTGAAACTTTTAGCACAGGCAGATCATGTATTCATTGATGATCATGCGCCGGTATTTGACTGGTTAAAACTTCGCAAAGAGACAGAGGTTGTACAGTTGTGGCATGCAGGAGCCGGATTTAAGTCTTCCGGATACAGCAGATGGGGACATTATGGCTGTCCAAAGCCACAGTCCTGCCACAGACAGTACAAATATGGCATTGCGGGTTCTAAGAATATTGCACCATTCTTCTCAGAGGTCTGGGGACTGAATGATGAACAGGTGCTTCCGACCGGTATGCCGCGTATGGATGAATATCTGGATGAGACACATAAGCAGCAGAAAATCGAAGAACTGCACAAAAAATATCCTGCCACTGTTGGAAAAAAGGTAATTCTTTTTGCACCTACATACCGTGGCAGAAACAAGAAATCAGCATATTATCCGTACGAACTGCTTGATTTTGACAGACTCTATGAGCTTTGCGGGGATGAGTACATCCTGTTTTTTAAAGCGCATCCGTGGACGAATAATATGTTAAAGATCGAGAAAAAATATCAGGACAGATTTTTTGATCTGAAAAACTATCCGAATATCAATGATCTGTTTTATATTGTGGATTTGCTGATTACAGATTATTCTTCCAATATATTTGAATATTCCCTGATGCGTAAGCCGATGATCTTCTTTGCATTTGACAAGACAGAGTATTCACTTTCCAGAGGATTCCACAGGGATTATGACTTGTCTGCACCGGGAAAAGTATGTGAGACTTTTGAGGAGTTAGCAGAAGCAATCGAAAAGAAAGACTTTGAGTACGAAAAGGTGGAGCAGTATATCGAACATCATTTTGATTATATTGACAGTGGGGCATCAGACCGTGTGATCGACTGGATCTTACTTGGAAAAATGCCACAGGAGATCAAAGATGAGATTGAGGCAAGAAAACGTCAGAACGAAGTGATGAATCAGCTTGATTTCAAGGAAATGTATCATGTTGGTATGGAAGAAGAGGATGAGGAGGAGAAGTAATGAATATCGCAATTATTTTTGCAGGTGGAAGCGGGGTTCGTATGGGAGCCGGTGTTCCAAAGCAGTTTTTAGAGATCAATGGGAAGCCGATCATTATTCATACATTGCAGCTTTTCCAGTACCATGAGATGATCGATAAGATTTATATTTCAGTGCTTGCCGACTATATTCCATACATGAAAGAATTAGTGGATGAATACCGCTTAAATAAAGTGGCAGATGTGATCCCGGGTGGTGAGACAGCACAGGATTCCATCTATAATGCCTTAAAAAAAGCGGAAAGTGAAAATGCAGATGATTCGATCGTATTGCTGCATGATGGCGTGCGCCCATTTGTCTCATATGAAGTAATTAGCAAAAATATTAAATCTGTGCAGGAAAAGGGCAATGCGATCACATGCACCCCGTGTTTTGAGACGATTATGATCAGTAAGGATGGAAGTCATGTGGACTCTGTTCCTTTCCGGAAAGAGACATTTGCTGCGCAGGCACCGCAGAGTTTTTACCTGAAAGATATCATTGCAGCGCATGATGCCGTCCGGAACACACCGACACGGTATGAAAACATGGTAGATGCATGTACCATTATCCGCAGTCAGGGCATTGAGGCACATATGGTGGAAGGAAACCGTGGTAATATCAAGGTTACAACACCGGAAGATGTCTATACATTTCGTGCTCTGCTTCAGTACAAAGAAAATGAGCAGGCATTTGGTCTTGGAATTACGAATCGTATCGGAAATGGAAGAAAACCGCTGTAAGATATTACGACGGATCAGAATGGAGGATGAAAATGAAAGAGTGCATGGAAAATAAAGTGATGCAGGAAGATATTGAATCACTGGTAAACAGTGATCTTCCGGTGCAGCAGCTCGAGGGCAGGACCGTTCTTGTGACCGGTGCAACCGGACTGATCGGTTCCCAGATGGTATATCTGCTTGCATGTTATAACCGTATGCGCAGCTTAAATGTCAGAATCATTGCCATGGTGCGCAACAGGGAGAAGGCAAAAAAGCTTTTTTCCCACCTGATTGACAGGGGCGATGTATCATTATTTATTGCAGATGTCAATGAAACTCTTACATTAGATTCCCCGGTTGACTATATTATCCATGGAGCGAGTGCGACGAGTTCGAAATATTTTGTGTCACATCCGGTTGAGACGATTCATACAGCGATTGACGGTACAGCTAATATCTTAAAACTTGCAGCACAAAAACAGGTAAAGAGTATGATATATCTGTCCTCACTGGAAGTATACGGAACGCCGCAGCCAGATCAGGAGAAAATCAGAGAGGCGGATTATGGTTATATTGAGCCGCTCAATGTGCGAAGCAGTTATTCCGAGGGCAAGCGTATGGTGGAATGTCTTTGTGCTTCTTATGCAAAGGAATATGAGGTGCCGGTAAAGATTGCAAGGTTATCCCAGACATTTGGCCCGGGCGTTACTTATGAGGATGGCAGAGTGTTTGCAGAATTTGCACGTTGTGCGCTTGAGCAGAAAAACATCGTGCTCCACACACAGGGGCGTACGGTGCGAAGCTACTGTTACACTAAAGATGCACTTTCCGCGCTGCTGTATATACTGTTGCATGGCAAAACAGGCGAAGCCTACAATGTGACCAATATGGACACTGCGATTTCCATTAAAGATATGGCAGATATGGTCTGTGAGACGATTGGCAATGGAAAGATAAAGACCGTCATTGACATACCGGAAGATGTCTCTGCCTTTGGGTATAATCCGGAGATGATCATCCGGTTAGACAGCAGCAGACTGATGGAACTGGGATGGACAGCAACAACTGGGATGGAAGAGATGTTTGTACGGTTGGCAGATGGATTTGTAAGGTAGATAAAAGCAGTTTGTATGAGGAGTAAAGATGGCAAAACAGAATGAAGAACCAAAAGCGAAAATGGGGAAAAAAATGTGGATCCGGTGGTTTATCTCACAGTATATTCTGCCGGTAAAGAAGAATAAAATCGTTTTTTCACAGTTTGGAGGAAAAGGTTATGGATGTAATCCGCGTGCAATCTGTGATGAATTTCTGCGAAGAGACGAAGGTTATGATCTGGTATGGATTCTGGGAAAGAGCCAGACGAGGGAAAAAGCAGGTATTCCGGACGGTGTAAGGACAGTGACAGGAGATCTGTCAATGAGTGAACTTGCGACAGCGAAAGTCTGGATCAACAATATCCATTTTAATTTTCTGTTAGAGAAGGGATTAAAGAAAAGACCGCAGACGATTTATCTGAATACATTTCACGGCGGAATTACCATAAAAAATGAAGGAACAGACAAACATACCTACAAACCGAATAAGAAACTGAGTAAAAAAGAACAGATGTATCGTCTGGATGCATCTTATGTGGACTATATTACCAGTGGATGTGATATGGAGAATCATGTACTGGAAGAATTTTTCTTTGGAAATGGAGAAATCGTAAAGCTTGGAGATGCCAGAACTGACATGCTCATCAACGGAGCACCGGAGATTGAGAAGAAAGTAAGGGAATTTTATCAGATTTCGGCTGATACTAAAATCGCGATCTATGCACCGACGTTTCGCTCCGACATGAAGCTGAACTGGTATCAGCTTAATTATGAGGAAATATTAGATACATTAGAAAAGGAGACAAAAAGTCCATGGGTGATGCTGATCCGTCTGCATCCACGTTTAGCAGGTCAGACAAAAAAAATCGTTCCGGATTCGCCGCATTTTATAGACGCGGGCAATTATCCGGATATGCAGGAACTATCAGCAGCATCGGACCTGATGATTTCTGATTATTCTTCCGTTATCACAGATTTTATGTTTACCAGAAGACCGGCGTATATGTATGTTCCGGATCTTGATCAGTACCTGAAATCAAGGGGGCTTTATTTTACGATGGAAGAGCTGCCATTCCCTTATGCGAGGACAACGGAAGAATTGATCACCTGCATGAAAGAATTTGACCAGAGAGCATATGAGGGGAAAGTAGATCAGTTTATTGAAAAAATCGGCTGTATCAATGATGGAAAATCAGCGAAAAGGATTGTCGATTTTCTGATCGAAAAGATGAATCAGAAAAAATAAATGGGGTGCAACAGCTTATGAGTGAACAGAAAAATATAGTGAAAAGAGCGTACGGAGCAATCAAAAGAAGGATGACATTGACTCCTGATGTGGAGAAACAGCCTGTTACAGATCAAAAGAAATTCCGCATTATGCTTCTTACGAACCGTGATTCTGACAATATAGGAGATCAGATGATCGAAGCATGTGACATAGCACTGATCAAAACTGTAATGAAAAATCTGAATATTCCGGAAGATGGATATGAATTAGTCAGCAGGGCAGCTTCGATTGTTTCTAAGTATGTCAAGGCGAAGAACAAAGATGAATCATTGTTAAAACCGGCGCGCAGAAAGATAAACGAATGTGATCTGATCATATTTGGTGGGGCACCGGTATTTAATTATAAATATCAGATCTTTTATGAGAGAACAGCTGTAACGTTAGAACTAGCGCAGGAATACAATAAGCAGGTTATGTTTTCTGCGATTGGCATTGAGGACTACGACGAGGCAAGTCCAAAGTGCCAGCGTTTAAAGGAAGCGTTAAATCTTGGATGTGTTAAACAGATTACAACGCGGGATGGAATGGAAGAATTATCAAAATATAAGGAAAATGAAAAGATACACATTGAAAAAGTAGCAGATCCGGTTGTATTCGCAAAACAGATATTTTGCGATTATACAAAGGTAAATCATAAGAAAAATAAGAAAGTGGGACTTTTTGTTTTTCGAGAAAATGGTTTTGTGGATAATCATATTCCTTTTACAGGAGCAGAGCAGGCAAAGCTGTGGAAGGAGATCACCCGTATCTTAACAGAAAAGGGATATAATTATGAACTGATCACCAGTGGCTACTTGAAAGATGAAGCATTTTTAGATCTTTTAGTCCGTGATTATGGATTTCCAGAAAAAAAATGTGTGTTTAATATGAATGAGACAGAAAAATTAGCACAGAAGATAGCATCCTATGACGCAATTATTTCCTGTCGCCTGCATCCGAATATTGTTGCTTATTCCATGGATATTCCGGCAGTCAGTCTGATCTGGAATCCTAAGATAACAGGTTTTTATGAAAGCATCGGATATCCGGAGCGTGCGATTGATGTGACAACTGCGAAAGCAGAAGACATTGTAGAGAAGATGGAAGATGCGATGGCTCAGGGAATCGTGAAAGACAACGGGTATCTGATGAGTGTGTACCGTACGTTGTTTGAAGGAATCCGGGATGCGATAGAGTGGTCTGATAAAACAATACAGCCGTATGATTATATGACGCTGACAGAAAATCTTTCACATTTTTCCGGAACATCAGAAGACGAAAAAGAAGAAAAAATAAAAAGAAAGTTCCGAAGAACTTATAATACACTGAATGATTATCAGAAAAAAATAAACAAATTAAATCAAAAAATAAAGATGTTAGAAAAGGAAAAACAGCAATAGGAGATGGGGAAATGAAAAAAGTAATTACCTATGGGACATTTGACCTGCTGCATTATGGACATATCAATCTGCTGCAGAGAGCAAGGGCGCAGGGAGATTATCTGATCGTGGCGTTGTCGACCGATGAGTTTAACTGGAACGAAAAACAGAAGGTCTGCTATTTTAATTATGAGCAGAGAAAGAAACTGTTAGAGGCAATCCGTTATGTGGATCTGGTAATCCCAGAAACCTGCTGGGAGCAGAAAATCTCAGATGTCAAAGAATTTAAGGTAGATACATTTGTGATGGGAGATGACTGGAAAGGAAAATTCGATTTCCTGAAAGAATACTGTGAGGTGGTTTATCTGCCGAGAACACCGGAGATATCGACGACACAGATCAAAGAAAATTTAAAAAACAGGGATAATTAAGCAGATATAATACCGGAAGACGCATTCAGCTCTCGCTGAATATAGTTTTGCATGTTTGAATACAGTTGCTGGAATACTGGCAGGAGTGATCAGTAACATAAAAACCCCCAATCTATGGAAAAACATAGACTGGGGGCTTTTTTATGACGCTGCTATATTGTGTTGCTTTATTTAACAGAAACTGTCTTGCTGGAAGTTCCTGTCAGAGTGATCTTTGCATTTGGGGCAGCTGCCGCAGGAACGACTTTGTAATAAAAACGTTTCTTTGATTTTACTGTCTTAGAAACATCTGTATAACGTGTTTTTTTGCCTTTTACAGTTGCAATCTTTTTAAAACCGCTGTTTGAGGAAGTGGAGCGGTAAACGATATAGTAGCCGGCATCTTTTGATTTTTTCCAGCTTAAAGTAATTTTTTTTCCTTTTTTTGAAGCTTTGAATGCGGTCGGTGCGGAGATGTTTTTGTGCACTTTCTGGTTGACGATCGCTGCATTGGTTTTGTTTTTGCTAAACTTATTGACGCCGATCGTACCTTTTACATCGCCGGTTGTTACAAGCGGATTGGAATTGCTTTGGAATGTATTGTCAGAGATATCAACTTTACCGTTATAAACAAGCAGACCAGGTTTTCCGGCACCTGTAACTTTATTTTTGTTTATCGTGATCAGATATTTGTAATTACCAGGATTTAAGGCAATGGAATCATTGTTACACTTTGAAATCGTATTGGAAGTAATTTTTAAGTTGGATTTTAGACCAACGACTACGCAGGCAGAATTGCTGCCGTTTGAAATTTTATTCTGGCTGATCTCACTGACTGCAGAACCGTCTGTGAAAATGGAGATTCCTTTGCTCTTTGTGATCTTATTCTTTTTGATGGAAGAGATCGAACTTTTCTCTGCTGCGATACCGTGTTTTCCACTGGAAGAGATCGTATTACCTGTGATCGACGTCTCTTTTGCATCCTGCGTCCAGATACCGTAACCACTGGATTTGATTGTGTTGTTAGCGATAGTGACACCGCTGATATAATAATCTCCGGCAGGGATGCGGTCGCCATCTCCACCTTTGTTGCTGCTGTTTAACTGGTAGCCGCCGATATAGATACCGCTGTTGTCATAGGTGGAAAATGGATCCTTTCCGCTGCAGGTGATCTGATTATTCTCAATGACGATTTGCTGATCTGCCGGTGGTGCCACATATTTCGTGGAGGTGGAAGAAACAGGTCCGTTTTTGGAGTTGGTGCTTGTTGCAAGGAAAGTTCCACTTTCACGGATGGAATACAGACAGATTCCACGCTGGGAATTGCTGATCGTATTGTTGGAAATGGTACAGTTGATCCAGTTCATGGACTGGATTGCAGCACTTTTTATATTCTTGAAGCTGCAGTTTGTAATGCGGACACCTTTTACATAGTTGTTCAGGATCGCAGTATGGCTTCCGACACCACGTGGAACATTGTCAAAAGTACACTGATCAATGGTAACATTTTGCATATTGAGATCTTCGGAAACGTAACCATTGATGTGGGAAGCAATCAGGACATCTAACTGGATCGCTTCAAAGTAGAGTGTATTTTTGGATTCGAGTACCTGATCTTTGAAGGTACAGTTTCGGATCGTCAGACCATTTACACCAGCAACTTCCATCAGGTGCGCATTTTTGGCATTGCGGATCGTTAAATTCTGGAGTGTGACATTTGCGGCGTGTGCTGCCTTAAATGCGGTAGAATTATTGCCGTTTTCATTCCAGGTACCACCGTCAATGGTAATATTCTGGTAGTAGTAGCCGGTGTTTGTGTCTTCGGTATCACCGACTTTTAACATGTTTGTACCTCTGTTTTTTGTCTGTGTGAAAGTAACGCCGTTCGTTACTAAACAGGTATTGCTGTAAATATGAAGGCAGTTGTTTAAAGTGTAAGAACCTGCCGGTACGATTACCTGATATGGCCGGCTCTCTGTGGCAGAATCCCTCGCTTCGTTCAATGCGTTCTGAATGGCACTGGAAATACCATACTGTGCAATTTCATCCTGTGATACATTGCGTGTGACGTATGCAACTTTCGATGCACCTGTGTATGTTGTTTCTAAGGAAGAAGTTTCCGCTGGTAATTCCGTACAAAAGGCGGTTGTATTTCCGGAAATGATCAGAAACGAACTTAAGAAACAACAGAAAACAGTTTTTTTCAAGATTTTCCATTTCATAAACATATTCCCCT
This sequence comes from Roseburia sp., assembly GCA_003483745.1. Taxonomy (GTDB): domain Bacteria; phylum Bacillota; class Clostridia; order Lachnospirales; family Lachnospiraceae; genus Roseburia. Next base: position 95,532 of record DMYD01000028.1, read on the forward strand.
TTCCATCAATAAATGAAGTTTATTATAATATAATTTTAACATAAATCATCTTATTTTTTAAAAGTTTTTTTGGAAACGATCTTACTGTCCGAACTAAACAGAGTGACGTTTTTATTGACCGTTTTTTTGCAGGCAACAACCTTATAGTAATATTTGGTATTTTTCTTCAGCTTTCTGCTGATATAAGAGGTGACATCCGGGTTTGAAATGGTAGCAATTTTTTTGTATTTTCCTTTTTTGGATGTCGCACGGTAAATACGATAGCTGTCTGCATTTTTTACCTTTTTCCAGGAAATCTGGATTTTGTTTTTGCCGAGTGTCTTTGCCTTTACAGAGGACGGAGTAGAGACAATGGCATATTTTTTGGTCTTATGCGTATTGGTGCTGGAGGTAATCTGTGCAGTATTGCTTTTATTCTTCTGGAGTTTGTTTTTGTAAATGGTTCCATTGGCATTTCCACGTATACGGATTGCATTCTTACAGTACTTAATGGTATTCCCTGTAATGGAAAATTTTCCGGAATCAATGCGGATGCCGGAATCAACACGGAAACCGGCAGCTTTTGACGAATCTCCCAGTGAATTTGAGGAAATTGTCACAGTTTTATCAGAATCATTATTAACATAGATCTGTGCGGTCTGGCAGCCCTGTACCGTATTACCGGAAATTTTAATTTTTGCACCGATTTTTCCAATGTTGATTCCTGCCGATTTGCCGGAAGTAATGGTATTGCCTGAGATCTCACCGGTTATGGCATTGTTGTAAAGAACAATGCTGTGGTTTGTGCACAGACTCAGTGTATTGTTTGTAATTTTTTGAACCGTATTTCCATTTTGGGAGATACCATAGCCGCCTGTGTTCATAATTTTATTATCAGAAATCGTTTGGATGACACAGTCTTTTGCGGTGATTCCGTCTTTGGTACAAAGATTTATAGTGTTTGCATTTAAGACCGGAATACTGACACTGTTCAGATAAATGCTGCTTTGATTTACCTGTGAAATATTATTGCCGGAAATGGAGGCAGCTTCTCCACAGCGTGCGTAGATACCGTAACCGTTATAGTTGAAAACAGTATTGTATGTAATCGTGTTTGCCTTTGATTCTAATATGGAAATGCCGCCAAACATAGAATCCGGATAGTTGGAGTTGATGGCATTTCCGTTTACCAGATTATTTGAGACCGTGCAGTTGACACTGTCCTCACGCATCTGGATTCCACAACTCTTATTCTGGAAATTATTAAAAATAACCGTATTGTTATCCACGTAGATGTTTCTTGCATCCTGCATGGTAATGCCGTTCTGATTGGTTGTAATGGTGTTTCCGGTAACTGTCGCGCCGCTGATATAATAATTCGCAGCCGGGATCACATCACCGTCGGATGGACGCATGGCAGAAGTAAAATGATATCCGCTGAAGTAGATACCGGTATTTTCGTAATTTTTATTGTAAAGATCACTGCCGCCTAAAGTAATGGTGTTACCGGAAACCACGATATTCTGGTTGTCTGGCGGTGGATTATAAGTGGATGGCACGTTTGTCGGCATATCACCAAGTTTAGCGATCGTGGAAGCAAAATAGGAGCCTTCACAGTCACGGAAGATGGAATAAAAAAGGATTCCACGCGGACAATTTGTAATGGTATTGCCGGATACGTTACAGTTTGTGACCGCCATAAGCTGTACGGCGGCACTTGAAGTATTCAAAAATGTGTTCCCGGTAATATTGATGTCTGTCATATAGCTGTTTAAAATAACCGTATGGGAACCGATGCCCCTTGGCACATTTTGAAAAGTACAGCCGGTAATGTTGATGTTACGGTTCATAAGTACTTCCGCTGCATATCCTCCAAAATGCTTTGGATGCAGGATATCGAGCTGGATCGCTTCATAATAAAGAGTTTTTTTGAGCGTCTGGTTTTGAAAGGTACAGCCGGATAAGTTCAGACCGTCTGTTCCGGCAACTTCCATCAGATGTGCATCGACTGTGTTTTGCAGGGTGATGTTATGGGCAGTAAAGTTGCTTGCATGTCCGATTTTAATCACCGTGGAACTGTGTCTGTTCTCGTCAAAGATACCACCATTTTTTCCACCGTCTATGGTAATGTTGGAATAGTAATAACCGGTTGCGGTATCTTTTGACTCACCGACTTTTAACATGTTTCCCCTGCTTTTGGAATCCTGTGTAAAAGTGACACCGTTCATAAAAAGGTAAGTATTACTTGAAATATACAGGCATTTCGTCAGAGTGTAACTTCCCGGCTCGATGATGATTTTGCACGGCAGGGATGCGGTTGCATTCCGGGCTGCATAATCTAAAGCGTCCTGAATGGCTTTGCTTGCACCGGATTTGTTCATGGAAGCTGCGGAGACATTGATCACATAATAGCCATCAATGACGGTACCGGTGATTTCTGTCGCATCCTCCGTTTCCGATGTCTGTGATTCAGTTTCAGCAGATTCCGTGGCAGAGAAAATAGTGGATTCCGTGCTCTCGGTTACCTCTGTATTTTCGGCAGGATCGATGCTTTCTGTGTTCTCGGTTGTTTCTGTATTTTCAGTAGTTTCTGTAAGCCTGGAACTCTCAGAACTTTCAGAACTTTTTGTTTCCCCGGAGTTTTCAGAACTCTCAGAGTTTTTTGTCCCTTCGGAACTTTCAGAGCTCTCAGAGTCTTTTGTCCCTTCGGAACTTTCAGAGTTCTCAGAGTCTTTTGTCCCTTCGGAACTTTCAGAACTCTCAGAGTCCTTTGTTCCCTCCCCGGAGTTTTCTGTGTTCTTAGAGCCTTCTGTGCTCTCAGGTTCTTTTGTTCCGCCGGAACTTTCTGTTTCCCCTGCAGGAATAGTAGTTTCAGCGGATTCTAAGGCCTCTGTATTCTCTATATTTTTAGAATTTTCTGTACTTTCTGTTGCTGTTATGGTAAAAGTATCAGAGCCTGTCTGTGCTGCATGCAGATGTATGACATCAGAACATAAGACAGATGTACAAAGCATTACAGCAAGAACTCTGTGCGTGAAATGTTTTTGAAACATGAAAAGAATTCCTCCCCCCCTTTGCATAATATGAATAGTATATCATTTGTGGAGAAAAATGTAAAATGAGTGTAAAACAGGGAGGGTGCTGTAAATATTGTAATTTTGCCGGAAATCCGATATACTAGGAAAAAAGTGTTGATAAGCGGAATGGCTTGAGGGATAGATGCGTGGGAAATACAATATTAGATAATATTTTAAAAAATACAATTTGGATTCTGGCGGGAATCCTGGCCGGAGTAGTAGTCTCACTTATGATAATCAGTGGGAGTGGCAGCTTAAACCAGTTTTATGACGGCGGAGCAGTATATGATGTTTTGTCTTACCACAGAACCAATGATGCGGCAGGTGCATTCTATGATACGAATGCCGGTGTATATACTGTGACGGAGCAGGAAGCATATATTTTTTGCGAACTTTCCGGCATGGAGAAGGACTGGAATTACATAATTTTAGATCTTTCCGGGATGCAGGGGGCACAGATTCAGGGAACGGCAGAATATTTTGATTTAAATGGTAATCTGGTAAAAACGCAGGATGTTACACTTCGTGAGGGGAGAAATACGATTGAAGCAGATGCGGTATATTCCAGAATGCAAATCTGGATCAATCAACAGGCAGGAGTGACATTTTCCATCGACAAAATGCAGTTTAGGGAAAAGTTAGTCGACTTTTCCTGGAAGACATTTGCAGCCATTACAGGGATCGTTTTTGTGGTATATCTGCTGTTGACAGGCCTGATCCGCAGATATATCCATGTGAAGTGGGACTGGTATGGAATCTGGGATTTTTTACAGGGATTGTATATACTGGCAGGAGAAAAAATGGGCAGATATATTGGAAAGCTGGATGGTAAAATCAGAAGCAGACTCCGCACAGTATTGTTTTTATTTCAGATTATTTATATGCAGATCATTCAGGATCTGGGACTTTACGAGACGAATGCACATTACAAGCTGCAGATGCTGGTCTGCTCCGTGGTTGTCTGTCTGGCTGCTGCCTTATGTTATGAGGGAAATCTGGAGCGTAAAAACTGGAAAAACAGACTGACAGGTGTGTTTACTGCATTGTGGGTGATGGCATGCATTTCTGATTTCATCATTGCAAAGCGTTATTCGTTCCTTGGTTATATTATGTTTTTTGTAATAGGCTTTTTTTATTTTATGTGGAACAATATGGCAGACCGGAGACAGATCCTGACAGATTTTATTCATGCGGTTATCATCAGCTTTGTTCTTACAAGCCTGTTTTGCTTTGTCTGCAGACCATGGACTCCGGGTCAGCGTTATCTTGGAAGCTATTATAATCCGGGAATGTATGCGATGTACGTCTTGTTTGTATTTATTGCTTTGCTTGGCATGATTGACCGGAAAATCAACACAGAAAAAAAAGTATCGGCTGCATTGATCGCAGAGATAGCAGCGGGTGTACTTGCGCTTGCATTGTTATGGAAAACGCAGAGTTCATCAGGAATTATACCTGCAGTACTGGTAATTGGAATTTTTGGTTTTAAAGAAATGATTTTGTCAGGTTCGAAAAGAACCTGTCTTTGTGGCATTGTCTGTATCGCGGTGATGGCTGCATTGGTTCTTCCGGTTTTTGCGGGAACGGAATGGGCGCTTATAAACCTTCCGCAGAAATTAAATACACAGGTGTATTTTCCAAAAGACGGATGGTTTACCTCTGCCGATAGCATGCCGGGAACGTTGACGGTATATGCACAGGAGAGCACACTAAAACAGAATCGTATCATAAGAAAATTGTCTTCTTTAAGTTCGCTGGAAGAATTTACAACGGCAAGGAATTTTTACTGGCTGGGTTATCTCCGTGAGATGAACCTTTTGGGCCATAATAATAAAGTAAATTTGTGGGGGGGCAACAGGTGGCCGCATAATGGTGTCATAGCGATCATGTATCGTTATGGTGTATTTGCGGTGATACCGTATGTTTTTATGCTCCTGATCTATTTATGGCGTTCCTGGAAATATATGATTCGTAAGAAGGAATATGGTTATTTTTTATTTGCATCGGCAGCGGCATCAATGATTTTGATCCTGATGGAAAATCTTGAACTGCCATTTCTGTTTTTATGCTGGACCACTATGTATTTAACGATGGGGATTCATTTTATGCAGGATGAGAGTGATGAACAAAAAAGTGAGGGAAAGAAATGCAGAGCATGAAAAAAAGAAATAACCAGTCTCTGCCTGGAATAGCAGCGGCTGTGATATTGGGACTTGTATTGGGGGTCATGGCTGCATTTATGTCCATGGGCGCGGGAGCTTCATTGAATGATTTCCTGAAAGCGGGAGCTGTCTATGATTTCTCGGATAATCAGCTGCAGAAATCGACTCCAAAGTGGCAGTATGACAGTGAAAACGGGTATTTTGCAATAACAGGCAAAAATGCCACAAAGAAATTTAAGATGTTCGGATCGAAGTACCGGTGGAATTATCTGTATGTGACAGTGGGCAAAATGAATGTGGAAAGTCAGTTTTTGGAGCTTCGGTATTATGACAAAAAGACAAACCAGATCGGAATGCAGGAAATCTGTTTCAGACGGGGAGAAAATGTTATCCAACTGAACGCAGAGTTAGAAGCGTACAAATTTGGATTTGTTCTGCCGGAAGCGGAAGGAGTATGTTTTTCACTGGATTCCATGCAGCTTCGTGAAAAACTGCCGGCATACAGTAAAACAAAATTTTTTCTTGTATTTGGCAGCGTGTTTGTTGTGGTGACAGCAGGCAGTATATTGTTTCTTTATAAGACAGAAAAACGAGATACTGTTAAAATTCCGGGAAAACTGTTGGGTTATGTATATGAAAATATGGCGGGAACCGGAAGAAGCAGACAGAAAAAATGGAAAAAGAAAGATTGCTCTGTGATACGCCGTATATTGTTTGGAAGTCTTATTTTGCTTGGCATCTTTTCGGATGTGCTGGAATGGGATCAAAATGACACCGGATACCGTTATCCGCTGCTGATAGCAGCAGTATTGCTGGTATTAGCAGGAATTTTTTGCAGGGAAAAGGCACAAAAGCATGTAAAATGGCAGAGTGCACTCGCCTGTTCCTGGTATGGGATATGGACGATTATGATCGTTTCTGATTTCTTTGCCGGAAACCGCAGACATTTTCTTGGGTATGTCATGATATTTGCGGCAGGATTTTTTATCTATATGTGGAGCCGGATGGCAGATCCGGAACAGATATGGAAAGAATTATGGGAAACATTGGAAATCATATTTGTAATGTCAGTGATATACTGCCTGTTTTTCCGTCCAAAACTGTTGGCTGTGCAGTATAATGGAATATTTAACAATGCAGAGAAAAGTGCTATGTTTGCATTGCTGATGGTAATATTGTTTTTTTCACAACTGGAATTGTTTGCAAGGGCAGAATACAGGGGAGGCAGAGTATATTTTGTTGTAACAGAATTGGCTCTTGCTGTGTATCTGATACTTCGTGCAGAAAGTCCTGTGGGATATGCGGCACTTGCTGTGATTACTGCTTTATTTTTGGGAAGGATCGTTGTAAACCGGCATCTGTGGAACAAATGGATACGATCCCTGAAAATACAGGCAGTTTTAGCAATTCTTTGCGCGGGAGTGATCGCGGGTGGATTTCATATGGGAATCAAGGTTGTTCCACAGACGCTGGGAACAGCCTGTGCATATGAGAATGAACAAAAAACGACACGGGAGCCTGACGAGATACTGAATTCACTGGCGCAATATGATCCGGCTGCCTTAGAAGGTGTAACAAAGGAAGCAGATATACCGAAAAACGTAATCTGGAAAAATGCACTGCGTCATCTGAATCTGTTCGGAAATCAGAAAATGCTGAATGTTTACTGGGAGAAAACACAGATTTACAATGCTTATATTGATATGGCATATCGCTACGGAATCCTGATTCTTGTGCCTTTCCTTCTGTATCTATGTTGTATTATTTTTATTGGTGTATTGTCATTTTTCGGAAAAGAGAGGACACATACGTTTTCTTTCTGGATGTTTGGGGTATGTATTATATTTCTATTGTTTAGTGTTGGAGGGAATATCTGGGATTATGTAACGCATCCGTTATGGATATGTATGTTCCTTGGTACAGGATATTGGTTTACATCAACAGAATAGATATGCTATAATAGTGCTGTTATACCTATGTGTATGACAGCATTTTTTTGAATATAAAGGACAATAACGATAGATGAAACAGTTAATTCGTGATAGACAGTTATTTATTCGCCGTATTTTTTTGATGTGTTATGATATGTTCGCTGTATTTGTTGCGAGTATGGTTGCACTGATGATACGGTTTGATCTGAACTTTTACAATGTACCGTCGGAGTATCTGAATGAAGTATGGAGAACGCTTCCTTATATGATGGCGATTACCCTGATCATTTTCTGGGGGCTCAGATTATATTCGAGCCTGTGGAGTTATGCCGGGGCTCTTGAGATGATGTATGTTGTTTCGGCATGTATACTGGATGCGATTGCGGTGGCAGCACTTATCTTAGTGCGCAACTGGGGAGATATGTTTCCGGTTCCGCGAAGTTTTTATATTTTATACGGACTATTTTTACTGGTACTGATCATGGGATGCAGGTATTCTTATCGTGGACTCCGGGTCATCCGTAATATGCGAAGAGACGGCGTCTATCGCAGAAATGTACTTGTGATCGGTGCCGGAGAGGCTGGAAACCAGCTGATCAAGGAGATCAATAACAGCCGATATGTCAGAAAAAAAGTAGTCGGTGTGATCGATGATGATAAAACAAAGATCGGCAACTACATCCATGGAGCCAAGGTGGTCGGTGACAGAAGCTGCATCCGGGATAAGGTGCTTGAACTGCATGTGCATGAGATCATTATAGCAATGCCATCTGCATCTCCGAAACAGATGAAAGGAATCTTAGATATCTGCAAAGAGACAGGATGTGAACTGAAGCGTCTGCCGGGAATCTACCAGCTTGTCAATGGAGAAGTAGGCATCAGTAAATTAAAAGATGTTGATGTGAACGACCTGCTCGGAAGAGAACCTGTCACGGTCGATCTCGAGTCTATCATGGGATATGTGTCCGGAAAAATCATCATGGTAACCGGTGGAGGCGGCTCTATCGGAAGCGAGCTGTGCAGACAGATCGCGGGGCACAAACCAAAGCAGCTGATTATTTTAGATATTTATGAGAATACCACATATGATATACAAAATGAGTTAAAGGTAAAATTCCCGGAGCTGGATCTGGTCGTTCTGATCGGTTCCGTGCGCAATACCAATCGTATGAACTGGATTTTTGAGACTTATCATCCGGAAATCATCTACCATGCGGCAGCGCATAAACATGTGCCGCTGATGGAAGAAAGCCCGAATGAAGCTATTAAAAATAATGTCCTTGGCACATGGAAAATCGTACAGGCGGCAGATCATTATCATGTAAAAAGGTTTGTGATGATCTCTACGGATAAAGCGGTTAACCCGACAAATATCATGGGCGCAAGTAAAAGGATCTGTGAGATGATCATTCAGACTTATAATAAGCGTTCCGATACGGAATATGTGGCAGTACGTTTTGGTAATGTCCTTGGAAGCAACGGAAGTGTGATACCGCTGTTTAAAAAGCAGATCGAACGCGGTGGTCCGGTGACAGTCACTGATCCGAATATCGTGCGTTATTTTATGACGATACCTGAGGCTGTTTCTTTAGTTCTGCAGGCAGGCGCTTATGCCAAAGGCGGAGAGATATTCGTCCTTGATATGGGGGAACCGGTCAAGATCCTTGATCTTGCAAAAAACCTGATCCTGTTATCCGGTCATAAACCGGATGAAGATATCCAGATCGTGTTTACCGGACTGCGTCCCGGGGAAAAATTATACGAAGAGATGTTAATGGATGAAGAGGGACTGCAGGATACGGAAAATAATCTGATCCATATTGGAAAACCGATCGAATTGGATGAAGAAAAGTTCTTAAATCAGCTGGAAAAGTTAAAAGAGTATGTTGTGACAGAACCTTCTGATATCAGAGAGTGGGTAAAAGAAATCGTGCCGACGTATCAGCCGAAGGAGGAGTAGAAAGGGGAAATTATGAGACTGGAAATTCAGCATTTTTCCAAAATTAAACAGGCATCGGTTAAACTTGACGGAATTACTGTGATTGCAGGTGAAAATAATACGGGAAAAAGTACAATTGGCAAGATTTTGGCATGCATGTTTAATTCTATGTACAAAGTTGATGAAAAGGCCTCTAAGAAGAAAAAAGAACAGATTGAGACATTGCTTCGCTATAATTGGGAAAATATCTGGTATCATAATTTGAGAAAAGGTGAGCAGAGAACAACTGTGAATGTGCCTTCTCGGATCAGTAGAAAAAGATATGCAAATGCAGCAGAATTGATTATGGCAGCAGATGAAGAAGGAAAAATAAAAATTATTTCTGAACTGTACAATAATTTCCAAAACGTGCTCGAAGATGAAAGTAGAGAGGCGTTATGTCGTGATATTTTAGAGAAAGTAAATGGTGTATTGAATTTAAAAACAGAGACTGTGGAACAGACATTGATAGCAAATACTTTCGGCAGATATTTTTATGATCAGATGAATGATCTGTATGAACCCGAAAGTGAGGCAGAAGCAACTCTGGTCATTCAGGGGAAAAAAGTGCATGTTGGTATTAAAAAAAATAGTGAGTATGTGATTGAACGGGAAATTCCTATCATGCATGAGGCAATCTCAATTGATTCTCCGGCAATTATGAATCATATGAATTCATGGGAGTACAGTGATGGATTGAGTGCCCAGGATCTGCTTTTGCTTCATAAATTGAGCGATACAACAGAAGATAATGTAGTTGCAGAGCTTGTTGCAGGGGAAAAAATGGATGATATCATGCAAATATTGTCAGAGGTTACAACCGGCAAAGTTATTAAAAATGATGATGGCGAATATATACTGGCAGATGATGAAATGCATTTTTTTGAAATTGGAAATTTATCCATGGGAATCAAGGCATTTTCAATATTCAGGACTTTATTGGAAAAAGGTACAATAAGAGAAAATGATATATTGATATTAGATGAGCCTGAAATACACTTACATCCGGAATGGCAGCTTGTATATGCAGAATTGATTGTATTGTTGGAGAAATATCTTCATCTGACAATTCTGATTACTACACACAGTCCTTATTTTTTAGAGTCGATTGAAGCGTATACCCAAAAATATAATGTTGATGATATTACAAATTATTATCTTGCACAGGCAGAGGGAAAAGAGACTGTTATGAAAGATGTAACAGGTAATTTACAGCCAGTTTATCAGTTGTTGGCGAAGCCGTTTGAAAAGTTAGAAAGCGTACAGATGTCAGAATAGATCAGAAATGGGGTTGCAATGACAGAAGGAGCAGTTATTTTGTCTTTTTGAACTTGAAAAGCTATGTGGATATGTGTTTCATGAAACAAATACATATACCAAAGAGCAATTTGAGCAGTTGTTTGTAAAAAAATATGAAAAATTAGAAGGTGGCAGATAGAAAATGACAGGTTATCGATATATCAAACGAATCATAGATGTCGTACTCAGCGGACTTGCAATTATCATATTGTCCCCGCTGCTCTTGATCTTATGCATTGCAATCAAACTGGATTCCCCGGGACCGATCCTTTTTACACAAAAGAGGGTCGGTATCCACAAGACATATTTTCAGATCTATAAGTTCCGTACGATGCGCACCGACACGCCGAAAGACATGCCGACACATATGCTTTCCAATCCAGAGCAGTATATCACCAAAACAGGCAGATTTCTCCGCAAGACCAGTCTGGATGAACTGCCGCAGATCTTTAATATTTTCAAAGGGGATATGAGTATCGTAGGTCCCCGTCCGGCACTCTGGAATCAGGATGATCTCATCGCAGAGCGCGATAAATATGGTGCCAATGATGTGACACCGGGACTGACCGGCTGGGCACAGATTAACGGACGTGATGAACTGGAAATCCCGGTTAAGGCAAAATTGGATGGCGAGTATGTGAAAAAATATGGGTTTGCCATGGATGTGAGATGTTTCTTTGGCACATTCTTAAGCGTTCTGCGTCAGGATGGCGTGGTTGAAGGCGGAACAGGGAGCATGAAGGGAAAATGAAAATAAATAAATTGAGAATGAATAATTTTATGCTATTCGACGAGGCAGATATAGAGTGGTCTAAAAATATTAATATTATATGTGGGGAAAACAGTACCGGAAAGACAACACTTTTAAAATTAATGTATTCGGTTTTAAAGCCTATTGGAAAAGGTAATATAGGACAGTTATCCAAAGAAAGCGGAGAAAAAGTCTTTGTTGAAAAATTACAGAGGATGTTTCGCCCAGACGAGATGAAAATAGGGCGGTTAGTGAGCAGAAAGCAGGGCGGTAATCATACCGATTTTGAAGTTGGTCTTGAAAAAAATCAAAGTGTTTCTATGAGTTTTGGAAACCGGCAGGAAAATCATGCGGATGTAAGTATAAAATTACTGGATCCGAATAAGAAGTTTGATATAGTATATATTCCTACCAAAGAGATGATTTCAACGACAGAACATTTTGCAGCCCTGTATGAAGAATATAGCATTGATTTCGAAGAAATGTATTACGATTTGGCAAAGCTTTTAGACAGACCGTTAAAAAGAGGAGCGAATACAACAGAACAGAATGCCGTTTTAAGCAGCTTTGAATCAATTATGAAGGGACAGATTATTCAAAAAGATAAAAAGTTTTACTTAAAAGTAAAAGGAGAAGGCGAATTTGAAATGGGATTACTATCAGATGGGTATCGCAAATTGTCGATGCTGCTATACCTTATTTTATCTGGTAGCTTAAAAAAAGATACAGTATTATTTTGGGATGAACCAGAAACAAACATGAATCCTAAGATGATTCGACCAATTGTACAGGCAATGATTGAACTTGCCAAAATGGGTGTACAGATTTTTGTCACAACACATGACTATTTTGTGCAGCAGGAATTTAATTTTTTAACAGAATATCCGGAAGAGAATGAAAAAAAACTGGATATTCGATTTATGTCGTTGTATCATGAAAAAGATACAAAGGAACTGAAATATGAAATGGCAAAATCATTGACGGATTTAAAGCATAATGCGGTAATGGAAGAGTTTGATGCATTATACGACAGAGAACAGAGGATCATCTATGGAGATTGAAGAAAGCAGATATGACAACTGGAAGGGATAGCCTGGATATTGAAGTGACGCAAAAAGTTGTCATGACGCTCGCAGCGCTTGCCGGAGTAAATACATATGGAAGCACAAGAAAAGATACGGAAGAACTTATAAATTTTGCAAAGAAAACATTTGGAACAGAATATGCAGAAGACCGGAAGAAAATCTTAGTAATATTATTCCTTGAAGGCGATTTTGGAAGTACAACCAGACCTAAGAAAATGGTTATGAAAGATTTACAGGACAGCATTAATAAAAAGTTGCGTTGGTTAAAATGCAGAGTTTCGGTTGTGGATTCAAAGACATATAATAAAAAGGTGTTTGAAATAAAATGAAAAAAATCTTGATTCTAGGTGTGAACAGCTACATCGGCAGCTCATTTCAAAAATATATCGAAGAAAATTATGATGGCCAGTATGAAATTCATAAAGTCAGTCTGCGTGGGGATGCATGGAAAAAGGATGACTGGGCGGAATACGACAGTATTTTAAATATGACCGGCAAGGCACATGCGGATATCGGCAGTCTGACAGAAGAAGAAAAGCAGGAGTATTATGCCGTAAATTGTGATCTCGCATGTGAGGCGGCAAGGAAAGCGATAGAAGATGGCGTGGCGCAATATATTTATCTGAGCAGTGTGATCGTATATGGAGACAGCAGTAATGACGGAGGGGCAGTACATATCACAAAAGATACAAAGCCGGCTCCGTCTAATTTTTATGGGGACAGCAAATGGCAGGCAGAACAGAAACTGCAGGCATTGTTCGCAGAGACAGCGGCAGATGACGGCAAAAATAATACTTCACTTGCAATCATCCGCCCGCCGATGATCTATGGGAAAAACAGCAAGGGAAACTTTAAGATGCTGGTGAAATTAGCGGATAAGACACCAATCTTTCCTAATGTGAAAAATGAGCGTAGTATGTTATATGTGGGGAACCTGGCAGAATTTTTGCGGCTTCTGATAGACAGCCGGAAAGCGGGATTGTTTCTTCCACAGAATGATTCCTATGTGACCACTGCACAGATGGTGTCAGCAATCGCTGAGGCAAAAGGGAAAAAATTACTTTTGTGTGGTTGGATGAACCCTCTTGTGGCACTTGCCCAAAAGATGCCCGGGAAGATTGGCGGCATGGCAGGAAAGGCATTTGGTTCCATGACGATCGAGCAGGGGTTGAGCAGGAAAGAGATAGACGGATACCAACGGTTTGGGTTGAAGGAGAGTGTGGAGAAAAGTGTGTGAGGCTGAGAGTCATGCATGATTGGATGTAGAAAAAAGTACCATAAATATTGTGAAAAATTAACAAAAAAATATTATATGTTGAAAGAACGAATAGATATGTATATAATAATAAAAAACGTTGACAATTATAGAAGCAAGTGGTAGACTAGACCAGTTGTCATAGTTGCATTTGATGGAGGAAACCAATTATGAAAGAGGCAAGAGTATTAGGCAATAACATCAGGGTGTTATTGAAAAATGATCAGACGATGAAACAGGCTTTTGCAGATGCTTTGGGATATACTCCTTATGAAGTTGAAAAATTGTGTGACGCGAGACTTTATACAACGGATGAGGATATTCATGATATTGCCGAATATTTTTCGGTAACCCCGGACAGTCTGTATGTTAGTAGAAGTCCTGAGGAGTATACGGGGAATGGATTTTTACACTGCATGGGTCAGTTTAAGAAAGAAGAAAACAAAGAGAAAGTTTTAAATATTTTTGATATGTATTGTGATATTAAAGAACTTTTGGAACAATAAGTATATTGCCTTGGGAAGTATTTACCCAAGGCATTTTTTAGATAAGGCTGAAATATGAATTTTGATAAAACGTTAATTACTTTTCTTGATGGACAGATTGCTGAGTTGAAAAGAGAAAATGGAATTATAAATGAAATTATTCGTGATGATGTATTTTCAATTTTACAGGAGGGTAGTCGCAAACATCGGATAGTAGTGTATAATCTTTTTGACACACTGGTAGAGGTGCATAAGTTGGATAATTCAAATGTAAAGTGGATGGAGATAAAGGGAATGGCTAAAAATGTATTGTCTGTGAACATATATAACAGATTGAATGAAATATGGCATAATTAAAGGGCAGGAAAAACATGAAAGTAAGTATTATTACCGTATCCTACAACAGTGAAAAGACAATTGCACATACAATAGAGTCTGTGTTAGCACAGACATATGATAACATAGAATACTGGATCATTGATGGAAAAAGCAGCGATGGTACGGTAACTCTGGCAGAATCATATTGCAGTGCCATGGAACAAAAAGGAATTACATATCATATTTTAAGTGAACCGGACGGTGGCATTTATGATGCCATGAATAAGGGAATACGGCTGGCAACAGGGGATGTGATTGGAATTATAAACAGTGATGACTGGTATGAACCGGATGCTGTTGGGACTGCAGTTCATACTTTTGAGAAGACCGGATGCGATTTGATGTTTGCCAATATCCGGATGCACAAAGCAGATGGCAGCACTTTTATAAAGAAAGCACGCCTGCGCAAATTCCAGACATCAAGAGACTGGAATCATCCGACAACGTTTGTAAAAGCGGAATTGTATAAAAATTACCCATTTCGAAACAAGGGTATTCATGATGATTATGGATTCTTTTTACAGATGCGGAGCCAGAACCGGAAAATTGTTATTGTGGATCAGATACTTGCAAATTTTCATATGGGAGGTGCAAGCAATCACAAAGATCTGCGGGCATCGGTGAAAAGGATCAGGGACAGGTACCGCTATTGTTACCGCATCAATGGTTATAGCAGATGGTACATGATCGAATGTGTGGCGATTGAAGCCGCAAAATTTATACTTGGATAGGAATTGTTATGAAAATACTACAAATCAATAGTCATTATAATCAGGGCGGCGCGGCCCGCATCGTAGCCTGCATACACCGTCAGCTTTTAGAAGATGGTGAAGAATCCTATGTTGCGTATGGCAGAGGTACAGGGGATGAAGAAAAAAATGTCGTCTGCATTGATAAAAAATACGAGGTATATTTGTCTGCGTTGTTATGCCGGATTACCGGATTAAACGGCTGGTGGAATAAAAAGGCGGCAAAAAGACTGATTGCGCTGATGGACGAGATACAGCCGGATATTGTGCATATCCACACACTTCACGGTTATTATATGAATTTTAGAATGTTAATGAAATATCTGGATGAGCATCAGATACCGTGTGTCTGGACATTTCATGACTGCCATGCGTTTACCGGAAACTGTGGTTATTATTTTGCATGCCGAAAGTGGGAAAATGGCTGTGGCAGCTGTCCGGACAAAAAGAGATATCCGAAAAGCCAGTTCTTTGATTTTTCCCGCTATATGTGGAAAAAGAAAAAAGAATGGTTTACAAAAGGTGACAGGAAAATCATCGTGACACCATCAGATTGGCTGACAGAGGAGACAAAAAAATCGTTTTTTGGAAAATATCCTTGTGTTACGATCCGGAATGGAATTGATGCCGAGCACACTTTTTATCCAAGAGATAAAGCAGAATGCCGAAAAAAATATGGATTTACAATGCAGGATAAACTGGTACTTGGCATGGCAGCAGGATTTTCTGATGAGAGAAAAGGCGCAAAATTCCTGATTGGATCTGCAAAAGCGATGGAAAATGAGGCAAAATTCATTTTAGTTGGCTGGGAAGAAAAGAATAATTCTTTATTAGAAGGAATTTCTAACGTAATTACAGTGCCAAACACGAAAGATACGGATGCTTTGGCGGAATATTATAGCCTGGCAGACGTGTTTGTGATACCATCTCTGGCAGAAAACTATGCAACCGTTACATTAGAGTCCATGGCATGCGGAACACCGGTGGTGGGATTTGATGCAGGCGGGATACCGGAACAGCTGACAGAAAACAAAGGAATTGTCGTAAAAACGGCAGATCAGGGGGCATTGACAGAGGCAGTCCGTAAGGCACTTACTTCTGAAAGTGGTTTGCTTTGCGGTGATGAACTGGCAGAAAAGATCAGACAGAATAACTCAATTAAACAGATGACGGAAACTTACAAAGAAATATATCGCGAACTGTTACGTGAAAAAAGTGAGGTTTTTATTTAGAGGATTGGAAAATGGAAAAAAAAGTAAAAGAAGAATTAGACAAGTTAATAATTATTGGAAATGAGAGTGGAATGTTACGAACGTCAACCGTAAAACAGTTACTCAATGATTTAAATAAAAAGACAGAACAAGATTTTGAAGAGGCTGTTCAATATGTAGAAGAAAAGAATATTGGACTTAATACGGATGATTCTGAAAATAAATTGTTTCTGGATTCAAGTAAAATTGCCATTGTGCCAAAAACATTGAGTGTTGGATCAATTGTAAAAAAAATAAGATATGAAGAAATTAATCTCGACACAGAATTTCAAAGGAAAAGAAGCTTGTGGAAAAATGATGTTAAGAGTCAGTTGATTGAGTCTTTTATGGTTCAGTTGCCTGTGCCTCCGATGTATTTTGATGGAAAGGATGCGAACAGCTGGCTTGTTATTGATGGGTTGCAGCGCCTTTGTACGTTAAAGGAGTTTTTGCTGGATAAAACACTGATATTGTCTGATATGGAATATCTTGCAGATTATAATGGGTGCACATTTGATGATTTACCAAGAATTTATCAAAGAAGAGTGGAGGAGGCTCAGATTGCTTTTTATTTGATATTACCAGATACACCAGAGAATGTGAAATATAGTCTGTTCAAAAGGATTAATACGCCTGGGCTAAAGTTAGAACCACAAGAAATCAGACATGCACTATACCAGGGAAAAGCAACCATATATTTAAAGGAACTTGCGGAAAATGAAATATTTACCACGGCGACGGATGGTGATGTTCCGACAGAAAGAATGTTGGATCGAGAGATGGTATTGCGATATTTGGCATTAAGGTGCCTGGGGGAGGGAGCATATAAGAATAATACATTGAACGGATATTTATGTGAGACTATGGATTTTTTAAATTCACAGGAAGAACCTTTTTTTCGGGATAATAAAGAATTGTTTTTTGAAGCGTTGGAATGTTGTTATCATATTTTTGGAAGATTGGCATTTCGCAGGATATCTTATAGCAGACCAACAGAAAAAAAACCATTTAATTCAGCATTGTTTGAGGGGTGGACAAATGCTGTTGCAGAATTGTCAGAACAGGAAAGACTATTATTAGAAGAACGAAAGGACATTCTTATTCAAAAGTTCATTGCAGAAATAGAGAAAAGAAGCACATTTAACAATGATATCAGTTCTGGTAAATATCGCTCATTTGTAAGACGGAATGAAGCAATCAGACAGATGGTAAGGGAGGTTTTGGAGTATGCTTAAAAAAATTAAATTAAAGAATTTTAAATGTTTTGAAGATATTGAATTTGAACTTGGAAATGTAAATCTTCTTGCTGGTTCAAATGGTTGTGGAAAATCCTCTTTTATACAGGCATTACTGCTATTGCGTCAGTCTATAGAGAGGGACAAGGATCTGCAGTCATTAGAATTATATGGTCATTACATTAATTTGGGATTAGCAAAAGATATTATGTATGAAGATGCAAAAAACAATGAATTAAAAATTGAATTATGGAATGAAAATAGTGCATATCTTGGTGTATCCCCACAATATGATGCAGAAAAATATATTTTAACAACCAACATAGAAAAAAAAGGAGATTTTTCCGATTTTAATATTTTTTCATCTACATTTGAATATGTTTCAGCAGAACGAATTGTTCCACAAAATATATTTTCAGCCATTACATTTGATGATCAATTAGGAAATCGTGGAGAAAACACTATGAGCTTTCTGGAAAAAAAGGGGCTGACGATACATGTTGAAAAAAATTTATGTGTCGATGGATCAGAGCAGGATTATTTATTGTTTCAGGTGGATGAATGGCTGAATAAATTATTTGATGGTTTTCGACTTAATATCACAAAACTTGCAGAAGCTGATTCTGTTAATTTACATTATCAGGAAAAAGGAGAAAATCATATGAGTGCGTATCGCAGGGCTGTGAATGTCGGTTTTGGGATCACATACGTACTGCCGGTTCTTGTTGCGTTATTAAAAGCGAAAAAAGGGGATTTGGTTATTGTTGAAAATCCAGAGGCTCATTTACATCCTAAGGCGCAGAGAATTATGGGAGAAATTATATTGCGTGCAGCTTCTGTAGGGGTTCAGGTAATTCTAGAAACACATAGTGATCATGTTTTAAATGGTATTCGTTTAGGAATAAAACAGGGGATCATTGACAGTCCGGAAAAGGTAAAAAATTATTTTTTTACACGTGAAAATATTGGAATTGGATATCATGTGAATGTATATGCGCCTAATATTGATCAGGAGGGAAATATTGATTTATGGCCGAATGGATTTTTTGATGAATGGGATAAGGCACTTATGGATTTATACTAAAAGGATAAGGTGAAAAAGTGGAAATTGTTACGAATGATATGATTCCTGATGGAAAATTCAAAAATAAATATGAGGCAATAAAGTCAATAAGAGAATGTCTAAAGATGCTGACGGAGATAAGAAATAAAACAAGCTTTGTAAAATTATCGGCATCGGCGAATGTATTCCGGGGGATGGAATTGGCAGAAGGGTATTATTTTGAACAACTTTTCAGTGAAAACATAGAACTGTTACCACAAAAAGATAAAGCATTATTGCGAACACTTCTGGTAAATTTTAATATGATTCAATTGCCGGAGGGTAAATTTATATACAGGGGAAAAGAATCTAAAAATTGTGTATGGGTACATATGCATCAAGGTCTGGTTTTTAGTATTCCCATAGAACCTGATATGGAAGAGAAGTTTTTAAGAGGTAAATTCGTTTCGGCAGATGGCAAAGAAAAAGATGTTATGATTCCAAATTTGTCAAAAATAGAACATCTGAAAGTTCATCAAAAAAGGTTGGGAATCCGCAAGTATGAATTTAATCCCAAACACAAAGTGAATGTAGGGTGGGGAACGGAAATGGATCTGAATGATGCAGAGGCACAGGAATTGTTGCTTAAAGCACTGCCAGTGGATGAAAAAGAAAGTCATTTGGTAGCAAAGAAAAATGGAAAATACTATTCTTTCCGTTGTCATTATGGTAACTGTTATCATGGTTATTGGGATAATACTATGCCAGAAAAAAATCGTCGGATTGCAGATGGCATAGTGTAGAGAAGAAAAGTGGAGAAAAACAATGCGTATTTCAGTCTGCATGGGTGTCTATAATGGTGAAAAATATATCAAAGAACAGTTAGAAAGCATTCGTCTGCAGACAAGACAGCCGGACGAAGTGATTCTGTGTGACGATAGGTCGACAGATACAACCTGTCAGGTAGTAGATGAATATCTGACAGAACATTCAGAACTTACAGGCTGGTCTTTTTTGCATAACGAAAAGAATCTTGGATATCCGGAAAACTTTTATTATGTGATGGATTGCTGCACTGGGGATATCGTATTTCTGGCAGATCAGGATGACATCTGGGACAAGCACAAGATAGAACGGATGTGTGAAATGCTGGATGAGCATGAAGATGTAAAGGTACTGGCATGTACCTTTGGACTGATCGATAGTGAAGCGAAAGAGATCCATTCTATGATGGCTCCGACAGAGGGAAAAAAGAGAGGCGACTTTCACGAAGTATCCATTCGTCAGGTGTTTTATAAATGTGAATGGCCTGGAATGGTGTTGGCATACCGCAATGCATGGTATCAGAGAAAAAAGGAGAAGAGTTCTATTCCACATGATTTTAAAATCTGTGCGCAGGCGGCAGAAAAGCACGGTTTCTGGCAACTGGAAGAAGTACTTGCATATCATAGAAGACATGAACATAATACAGGTGGAGAAGAACACCGGATACACAAACTGTTAAATAAGAAACGAAAATTAAAAGAAATTTCAGATTACCGGACAATACTGGATGCATTTGAAAGAGAACAGGTAATGCGGACGGAAGATGGGCTGCTGGCGCTGAAACAGAAACAGAAATCTATGAAAGGCAGACAGGAAGCACTTCTTTCAGGAAAAATAACGAGCGTATTGAAAAATGCGTGGAGATATAGGGGAGAAGTCAGAGGGGTGACAGTAGTGTGTGATCTTTTGATCGTGAAGCAGAAAGATGGGGACAGATATGAAATTAAATAAAATAGAATTAATTAATTTTCGTGGCATATCAGATATGGAAATAGAATTTGATAAAAGAGCAACTGTTATATATGGAATTAACGGCATGGGGAAATCAGCCGTTTTAGAAGCCTGCAATATTTTATTTTCTAAGATTTTAAGTGAAGCGGCTATGGATAGCCATATTGGAAGTTGTGTAATCACAAAAAAAGATGTAAAAGCTGGCGAGACAAAAACGGAAATAAGGGCACATATTTCGGATGGTAACGAAAATTACACATATTACCGAAAACGTGTGGATAATCAAAATAAGCATAAAGGTGAACTTTTGGAATTAATAGTACAAAGAATCCGGGAAAATTATATAGGCGAGATTGTATCGGAAGAAGACGAAGAAGATAAGGTTGGAATAGGGAAAAGAGGCGTTTTACATTTAAATGAAAAGGCATTGCCGATATATGTTTATTATGGAGTGAACCGCAATGCGGAAAGCAGATCTGCAGTACGTAAAAAGTATACTGGAATTACGGGAAAATTAGATGCATGGCGGGATGATATTTTTGAAGGAAAAGCTGATTTTACACTGTTTTTTGAATGGTTTCGCAGTCGTCAGGAATACGAGAATAGTATTAAGATAGAAACCAGTACATTTGTTGATAAACAATCAGAGGCAGCGAGAACAGCAATATTAAAGGCATTGGGGCAAAATTTTTCTAATCTCAGGATAAAAGTGACGGAGGACGAGGCAGAACTTGTTCTTGTAAAAAATGGATGTGAACTAAGTGTCAAACAATTATCCGATGGAGAAAAAAATGTTATGGCAATGGTAGGAGATATTGCAAGAAGGCTGTCTATTGCTAATGCATCTGCGGAAAATATTTTAGAAGGGGAAGGAATCGTTTTGATTGATGAGATCGATCTGCATCTTCACCCAAGCTGGCAGGCAGTGATTCTGCCGGTATTATTAAATACTTTTCCGCATCTTCAGTTTATTGTGACAACACATTCTTCAAAAGTGCTCGGAGAAACCGGAGATGATGTGAAAATAATAAAGCTGGAAATGCAGGATGAAGATAAGGTGGAGGCACATGAAATACCATCATTAAAAGGGTGGGATGTGAATACTATACTGGAAAAATATATGGGAACAAGTTCTATCAATCTTGATACCAAGGACAAAATTGATCATATGTTTGAGTTGATTCAGGAAGAAAAGTACGATGAGGCAGAACAGATAGCGGATGAAATAGAGCAGATAACGGATTCAGAAAATCTGAGTGTAGTCAGGGCAAGGGTATTGATCGCAAGGGGAAGGTAAATGATATATATACAAAAAGACAAAGAGCCGGATGAGATAGTAAACTGGAAAAAGAAATTTAAAAATAAAAATAAGCGGAAACCATGTTATGAAGATATAAAAAGCGAGCCGGAAAAACAGCAGTTAAAGGAAGCTTTGCTTCATGAACAGAAGTATTTGTGCTGTTATTGCTGCAACAGAATATCAGATGATAGTTCCCATATTGAACATTTTGTACCACAGAGTAAGGATAGTGGTTTGTCATTAGAATACTCAAATCTGCATGCATCCTGCCAGGGCGAAAATGGTGATATGAAACATTGTGGTCATGCGAAAGGAAATGATTATGATAAAGCATTATTGATTTCACCATTGGATAAGAACTGTGAGAAAAGATTTGCCTATTCGGTAAACGGTAAAATTGAACCGAGTAATCTGTCAGATCAGGGAGCTGAATATACGATAAAACTACTTGCATTAAATGATGAGAGACTGAAAAAAGCAAGAGAAGAAGCCATGTGGACAGCGGGAGTATTCTATGCGCAGGGGGAGAAGGAAAGAGAAACGCTGATTAAGCAATATAGTAATCCGGCAGATGGAAAAAGGGTGCCTTTTTGTAATGCCATTTTGTATCAATTGAGAAAGGATTAGGAAAGTGCTGGATCGAAATAGTGTCCTGACATTGATGGAAGAATGTTTCTGGGACGAGATAGAAGCTTTTACAATAGAGTGTGTCAGTGAATTTGGGACAGATGAATTGGAAATAATTTTTACAGATTATCTGGTGGATTATGCAAGTTTGGATGAAATTGAAGAATTGAAAATTACGGATATGGAAATAGAATGTGACGACGGTGTTGAGACTGTGAGTGGCGAAATGCGACTGGATATTCTGGTGGAAGGATATGCACATTGGGATGGCAGTGAGGAATATCTTGGAACGGAAGAAACGGAGATTTACTATAAATATTCCTTTGAGATGATGAATGGGAAAGTGATATCGGAAATAGAGTTAGAAATGTCATAACTTTTGATAGTGAAGCAGAAAGGAAACGAAAGCATTGGATAGAAAAAAGTTTGTCCGGGATATCTGTAAAGATAATATGCTGCTGATTTATGGATTTATTCAGGTAATATTTCTTGCAGTGTTAAGAAAATATTATCTGCTTACAGTATACCAGACGGTGGCGGCGTATCTGTTCGTTTGCCTGTGCGGGGTAATTGTGTTAAAATTTGTCCGAAATAAGGCAGTCCAAAATATATATCTTTTGATGTGGAGTTCCTTTCATGGGATTATTATACTTGGATTCCTGACACAGGGAACGTTTTATCTTACATTAACGCAGATCAATAAAGTTCAGATTGTAAATCTGTTTCTTGGTTTTTTATTATATTGGATTTTCTATCTGATCAGCGGAAAAGGGCAAACAGCAGTGGCTGTCGGTAATCTGGTGATCGCAGTGATGGGAATTACGAATCACTATTTGATGAGGTTCCGTGGAGCACCGTTTCAGATATCAGATCTTAAGGCAGCTAAGACAGCAGGAAATGTCTTTTTGAATTATGACTATATGCCGGATCTGTATATGCTGTTTACGGTTATAGATCTGTTTGTCTGGTATAAATTGATAAAACAGGAATATCAAAAACGGGAATTGAAAAAAAGACAGATTCCGGATGCTATTGTGACTGTGGCAGCAGTTTTTGCCTGCATTCCGCTTGTAAATGGAACTTATCAGAAAATATATTCTGAAACCGGACAGTTTTCAAAGGACAGTTATCTGGCGGAGCTGCTTGCAGATGCAGAAGGAAAAACAGAAAGTTATCCAGAAGGGTATTCGGCAGAAAACGCAAAAAAAATTTTGCAGGATTTTAATTCACAGGCACCAGAAAAACAGGAAACGGTAAGTACAGCGAAACAGATGCCCAATATTGTGGTAATTATGAATGAGGCATTTTCTGACTTACGTGTTTTGGGAGAGATTGAAACAGATCAGCCATTTTTAGAATACTGGGACTCACTGGAGGAAAATTGTATCAAGGGATGGGCGAATGTGTCGGTGTTTGGTGGAACAACAGCAAATTCTGAGTATGAATTTTTAAGTTCTGATGCTACAGCATTGTATCAGAATCCTGTGATACCATATAATAATTATTTTGAACAGACAGATGTCTATCAAAGCATGGTGAGTGTTTTGAAAGATCAGGGGTATGAGACAACAGCATTTCATCCGTATTTGTCAAGTGGATGGAACAGGACGCAGGTATACCGTGCAATGCAGTTTGATCATATCATTTTTTCGGAAGATTTAGAGCAGCCGTTAGATACCATACGGCTGTACACGAGTGATGAGGGCGATTATACATATATACGTCAGTATTTTGACCAGAAA
Source organism: Roseburia sp. (assembly GCA_003483745.1). Classification (GTDB taxonomy): domain Bacteria; phylum Bacillota; class Clostridia; order Lachnospirales; family Lachnospiraceae; genus Roseburia. Next base: position 119,633 of record DMYD01000028.1, read on the forward strand.
GAAAAAAATACACCACAGTTTTTCTTTAATGTCACCATGCAGAATCACAGCGGATACACTTACGACGGTGATAATTTTAAAACCACGGTTCATCTGCGGGGGGACGCTGCCGGAAAATTTCCGCAGGCAGAGCAGTATTTAAGTCTGATCCGGGAAAGTGATAAGGCATTAAAAGGGCTTCTTGAGTATTTTGAAAATTATGAGGAACCGGTGGTTGTTGTCATATTCGGAGATCACCAGCCAAAGTTAGAAGAGGAGTTTTATTCTTATGTAACAGGAATCACCAGAGATCAATGGGATCTGACACAGCAGAGAAAACAGTATAAGACGCCGCTGTTGATCTGGCATAACTATGCGGCAGGTTCAGAGAATATCGGGGATATCAGCCTGAATTATCTTGCACCTCTTTTGTTGCAGGACACCGGACTTAACATGAGTGATTATCAACACTATGTATTAGGGCAGTACGAAGAATTTCCGGTGATTAATAGTGTTGGGATTGTGGATGCAAACGGAAATGTGCATGTTCGTGGAAGCGAGGAGTTTACAGAGAGAACAAGGGAGATGCAGATATTGGTGTATGCGCATACGGTGGAGAAGATTTGGTGAAGGTGGAGAAAATATAGTTATCTTGCTATTTCTCATTTTTTGTAGTAACATGATACTGATTTTACAAAAAATTTAGAAATAAGAAGAGTGGTACGGTGCAAGTAGTAGAATGAAAGGAAAATGTGCTGAAATACAGCATATACTAAGAGGATAAGGTATGGATGTTAGTGTAATATTTGCAACTCATAATCGACAGGATGTTTTGGAAGATGTATTTGAAGCTTGGAGAAAGGTAGATAAGGTAACAAAATATTCATATGAAATAATATGTTCTGACGATGAGTCTACAGATCGCACGATAGATATTATAGAACAAGTACAAGATTTGCCGGTTAAATTGATAAAAAATAAAAAAGGGGGAGCTAGTAAAGCAAGAAATGCTGCACTGGAAGTTGCAAGTGGCAAAATTATTATTTTCACAGGGGATGATATATTTCCAAGCGAGAATTATATTAATGCACACTATGAAAATTATTTAAAATATGGAGAAAATGTTGCAACATTAGGAAGAATCGACTGGCATCCGGATATTGCATTGAATCATCTTATGCAGCATATTACTGAAATAGGATGCGAGCAGTTTGGATTTATTGGACTTCCAGCTTATCAAATGATAGATTTCAGACATTTTTACACGTCAAACATAAGTGTTCCTTCTAGTTTGTTACATTCGCTAAACAGATATTTTAATACAGATTTTGATAAATACGGATTTGAGGATATTGAATTAGGGTATCGGTTGCAAAAGGCTGGAATGAAAATATATTATGATCCAGATATAAGGGCATTTCATCATCATATTTACGATAGTGTAGAAAAATTTTGTAATCGGCAGATCAGTTCAGGAGAAGAACTGGTTGTTTTTTCTCATATGCATGATGACCTGGAGGATAAATGTATTTGTGATGTCGAAAATTGTACGGATGCGTTTAAAAAATATAAAAAGAAACATACTGGTGCGGGGGCGGCGAGAGGTGTTTTTCTTGCACATAGTATGAATGTTGCAAAGCGACTGACCAGAAGACTTGAAAAGAAAATACAAAAAAAAGACCGATCATTATACAGAGGAGTGTGCTCATTTATTTATGCGGCGTTGTTTCGGTTCTCATTTTATTATGGAATTGCGTTAAGAATTGCGCAGGAGAATAATTTTAATTCAAATAATGCACAGATTATAGACTTTGCATATTTATATATGCAAAAACCTTTTCACGAGATATATTGGAATACCGGAAAAGGGTTTAATGAAAACGAAGCACGTAAATGGGTGTGTTGGGATGATACGCAAGTATCAATTAAACATCAATTGCCAGAAGGTGTAGAGGAGATTAGAATTGCTCCATTGAAAGATTTCTGTACGGCTAATGTGGGTAAAATTGCATTTATTTTGAATGATGGAAAGGAAGAGCCAGCAGAAATAGAATGGCATAATGCCTGCAGAGTAGAAGAGGACTTTTATGATTTTACTCATACAGATGATACATGTATATTGATAAAAAAAATTCCTGAAAATTATAAGGCAATAATGGTTGAAATGAGGGTTTCCAGCATGAAAAAACATGATAATGCGTTTAAAATGATCAGACATGCATTAGGGGCAATTTACAGAAAAGTAAGATACAAAACTGAAAACTCAAAAGAATGGGAAATGCAGTATGCTTATGGTCAAAGGAGAAGAATACAAATAGGTATATTGGGAAATTTTGATGAAGAAACAAGAAAAAAAGTGATTGAGGATTATCAGAAGCAGGTAGAGATTTTAGGAAATGATGTGATTATTTCAGATGCAAGAGATATGCAGATGGGATATTCAAATTATCTTTATGATCCGTATAAAGAGCCTTTTGATATTACACAGATTCTTCAGGTTGCATATACTTTGCTGAATGAGGTAATTGACTATGTATTAGTTTCTAAATCATATATAGAGTTCCCTCAAATTGCATGCAAGGATATCAGAGATGTATTTGTATATAATGCTAATTTGACAGATGTTTCAGATCCTTCAAGAATGGCAGTGGCAAAAGGTCGTTATATGCGATTGCCTGCTTACGAGGTAGAAAAAAATACCATAGATATTAGAAAATATTATCCTGATATAAAGATGAATAAAGAATATTACCTTGGAACTAATGATATGGAGTATCGTATCAGTAATCGTGTTTTTGGAAAGAGAGAAAATACAAAGCCGCTTATTTTTGTTGTACCAGTATTTTTAGCTGTTGGTGGTGTAGAAAGAAATACAATAGAGGTAATGCGTCAATTAAAAGAGCAGTATGATTTTTGCCTTATTACATTAGAGAGACATGTGGAACAGCAGGGTTCATTGCATTATCAGTTGAAAGATATTTGCAGGTATATTTTTGATCTCAAGGAAATCACAGAACACCAGCATTATTTAGACACGCTGTATGAATTAAAGAAAATGTTTCAGCCTGAACTTATGTGGTTGTGTAATAATTCACCGTGGTTTGAAGAACATACATCACAAATTCGGAAAATTTTTAGTGATGTTCCAATTGTAGCACAGGATGTATATGATACAAAAGTTGGATGGATAGAGTATTATAAAAATGCGGAAGTGAAAACCTTTGACCGTTATATAGCAATCACAAGATTGATTAAGGATACCTTTATGAATGAATATCAGCTTCCGGAAGAAAAAATTGATGTTATATATTCAGTAGTTGATGATACACATATTCGTGCAGTCAAAGAAGAAAATTTGTCATATGAGACGATATGTGAAAAATATGGACTTGATAAGACAAAAGAACATTATTCCTATGTTGCCAGATTGACGGAACAGAAAAATCCACTTCGTTATTTGGAACTTGTCAAGAATATGTTGGAGAACAGTACAGATGAAATTCAATTTGTTATGGTAGGAGATGGGGTCTATAAGGAAAAGGTAGACGAGTTTATCAAAAAAAATAACTTACAGGATCAGCTTATAAGAATACCATATGTTGCAAATACACCGGAATTAATAGGTGCACTAGACGGACTGATAATCACTTCAGATTATGAAGGATTGCCGATTGTATGTATAGAGGCGATGAGTATGGGTACACCAATTTTTTCAACAGATACAGGTGACACAAAACGTTTTGTAGAAAAAAATCAGTGTGGTATGATTATTGATGAAACAATGTCTGATATTACTAATTTTATCAAGTTTCGTGAAAATATAGCAACATATAAAAGAAATGCTGTGGAACATGAGGAAGAAATGTTGGATTTCTTTTCCGTAAAGAACGTTTCACAACAGTATTATGAATCATTTAGTAAAGCAAGAGCAGGAATGGAGCACTAAGCAATTGATACAAAATAAATATATTATTTTAGGCGGAAATGGATTTATAGGGCGGAATTTGTGCGATTATATTGTCAAACAGGGACATGAAGTAACAAGTTTCGATCGCGTATTACCAGAATATCAAAATGAAAAAGTGAATTATATACAGGGCGATTTTTTTGAGGATGAGTATTTAAGAAAAATAATTGCTGATAAAGATGTTATTATTCATGCAATCAGTACTATTAATCCAGGAAATTCGAATGAACTGTATATGAATGGATATGAGCGGGATTTTGTTCAGACAGTGAAGATGTGTTCATGGATTAAAGATGCTGAAAAAAAGATTGTATTTCTTTCATCAGGTGGAACAGTGTATGGAAGTTATGAGAAACAGCCGCTGTGCGAGGAGGTTTTGCCGCGACCTATTAATCATTATGGAAATGTGAAACTTAGTATAGAGAATGCTTTACGTATTTTTCATATACAGAATAAATTGAATGTTACGATTGCAAGAATTTCTAATCCATATGGTCCAGGACAGGATTTTAAAAAGGGCGTTGGATTTGTGGATGCTGTTTTAAAACAGTCCTTGGAGCATAAACAGGTGGAAATTTGGGGGGATGGAGAAAATATTAGGGATTACATATATATTGAAGATGTATGTAAATATTTATATACATTAGCAGAATATAAGGGAAAAGAGATCCTATTTAATGTAAGCTCTGGCATAGGAATTTCACAAAATCAAGTTGTACAGGCCATCAGAAATATTGGAATAGATGTACAAGTTAAATATAAAGACAGCAGAAGTGTTGATGTAAGAAAAATCATTTTGGATAACAGAAAAATTAACCAGATAAGTGATTGCAGGGTATTGACATTTCAAGAGGGCATAAAAAAATATTACGAGTATTTAAAAATGTGAAATGGATATAGAAAGGAAAAACAATGTATTTGAAGAAAACGATACTTGCATGGGTATTAGGCATCATTATAATTGTAATAGGTTTGTTTTGGGGCGTATTTGGATCTTTTGATATAAATAAGTTATTTGATTCCGCAGAATATAGATATAATTCGGAGGATGTAATCAATTCTTGTGAAAATAATGGCTTAAATATAGAAAATCAAAAATGGACTGCAGAGATTGATGATGCCTATTTTATGCTTGAACTTCCCAGAAGAGCACGTATAACAGCTATAAAGATACAAATAACCGAATTATCGGATGAACATATAGCGCAAATATATTATTCGTCTGGAGAGGAAATGAAAGGAGATGCATATTGGGAGTTTAATATAGCAAAGGGAAATAATATTTTAAATATAAAAGATTCTGATGAAATAAAAAATATCAGGTTTGATTTAACAGATATTAAAGGAGAAAGTTATTCTATAAGTTCGTTAGAGATTGTGACCAATAATGAACATAGGATTCAATATATGATATTTACTCCAATACTCATAATTTTATATATGGTAATAGTTTTTTGTTACATGAATAGACAATTTATTGTATGTAAAATATCAGAAAATGAAAAGTGGTCAGCAAGATACGAACTTATTGATCAGATTATGGCATTAGCTGTAAGTGATTTTAAAGGGAGATTTTCAGGCTCATATTTAGGAATTTTTTGGGGAATCATACAGCCGCTTTCAACAATTCTTTTGTTTTGGTTTGTATTTCAGGTTGGATTTCGGTCGAATCCAATTGATAATGTACCGTTTATTTTATGGCTTGCGGCAGGAATGATACCATGGAATTATTTTTACGATGCATGGTTTAGTGGAACAGGAACATTTACATCATATAGTTATATTGTGAAAAAGGTTGTTTTTAAAATAGAAGTATTACCATTGGTTAAGGCAATTTCATCTGCAATTTTAAATTTGATATTTAATGGTATACTGATTATTATTTACTGCTTATATGGTCGCTTCATGGGTTTTCATTTATTTGATATGTTGTATTTTAGTTTTTGTCTGTTTGTATTAACTTTAGGATTGTCATATATTACTGCAACATTAAATGTTTTTATTAAGGATGTCGGACAGTTTATGGGGATAATATTACAGATATTAATGTGGATGACACCATTGATGTGGTCTTATAATATGATACCGGAGAGTATGTCTTGGTTTTATAAATTAAATCCATTGCACTATATTTTAAATGGATACAGAGAGAGTCTGATAAATGGTCGGTGGTTTTATTATCATTGGGTTCAGATGATATGGTTTTGGATTATTACAATTACTGTATTAATTATTGGCAGAAAGCTGTTGAATCGAATGAAAGATCATTTCGCAGATGTGCTTTAAAGAGGAAGAAAGAATGGAAAATATTACAATTGATGTAAAAAATCTGACGAAATCTTATAAATTATATGAAAAACCAAGTGATCGAATTAAAGAATCACTAAAAAAAGGATCTTGTTATCATAAGGATTTTTTAGCAGTAGATGACATCTCTTTCCAAGTAAAGAAAGGGGAAACTGTAGGAATTATTGGCAGAAATGGTGCGGGAAAATCTACATTATTAAAGATGATTACTGGTGTATTGAAACCGACATCTGGAGATATAAAACTAAGTGGAAATGTATCGGCGTTACTGGAGTTGGGAGCAGGTTTTGATGCGGAAAAAAACGGAATAGAGAATATTTACTTGAATGGCAGAATAAATGGATTGTCGAAAAAAGAGATAGATGACAGTTTGAACTCGGTTTTGGAGTTTGCAGATATCGGAGATTTTGTATATCAGCCAATAAAAACATATTCCAGTGGTATGCTGGTAAGATTAGCATTTGCAGCAGCAGTTAATGTGAAACCTGAAATATTGATTGTAGATGAGGCATTAAGTGTTGGGGATGTGCGTTTTCAACAAAAATGTTATCGTAAAATTCGGGAATTTAAAAAAAATGGAACAGTATTGTTTGTAAGCCATGATACAGGTGCTATTTCAAGTTTTTGTGACAGGGTAATCTGGTTGGATGGTGGAAAGATATATAAGGTAGGTGAACCGGGAGAGATTATTGAAGAATACTTGTCTTTTATGAGATATGATGTGAAAAATGATGATAAAGTTCAGATGGAGTCAGAAGAACAAAACGAAGAAGCAGAAGAAAATGAAAATAATACATTTGTGATGGCGTTTGGAAGTCAGGCAGCACAATTTACAAAAATATCCTTAAAAGATGAAAATGGAAAGGTGATATCTCAGGTTCATGGTGGACAGAAAATATGTATTGATATGGAAATTCAGGCAAAAAGAGAAATTGAATTTCCTATTTTGGGATTTAATCTTAAGGATGTTTTGGGAAATGAATTAGTAGTAACAAATACCGTATTTGAAAAAGTAAATATGCAAAAGATAGAAGCGGGAAAAGCAAATAGGTTTTGTTGGCAGTTCGATTTTCCGCATTTACATGCTGGAGATTATCCGATGGATATTGCGTTAGCAGAGGGAACGTATTTAAATCATGAACAGATACATTTTGTGACGGATGCATTAGTTATTAAGTGCGTAGATGAACGTTTATATCAGGAGGGAAGAGGCAGAATCGTTCCTGAAGGAGTACGCTTGATTAAGAAGTAGTGAGGTATGAAATGCTTGATTTTTTAAAACGAAATAAAAAAAATGAGTCAACGAAGAAAATAGAAGGTCCTTTAGTGTCTATTGTTATACCATTATACAACCATGAAAAGTTTATAGGTCAGGCAATAGAAGGTATCTTGAATCAGACATATCAGACATGGGAACTGATAATAATTGATGACGGTTCTAAAGATAACTCTGTAAAGGTTGCAAAAAAATATAAAGATGCAAGAATAACATTGATTGAACAAGAAAATGCAGGTGCACATAATGCCATTAATCGTGGACTAAAAATGGCGAAAGGTGAATATTTAGCGATTCTGAATTCGGATGATGTGTATGAGAAAAATCGTTTTGAAATTATGATTGCCGAAATGGAAAAAAATCCGGAAATCGGGTTTATGTGTTCATATATTACAGTTATTAATGATGAAGGAAAAAAATTAGGTGTAAAAGAGGGATGGAAAAATATGGAGTCATGGCAGGTTCCGCATCCTGAATTATCATTTAAACAGTCGAATGATTTCAAAAAGAATTTGTTGATGACGAATTTCACATCGACTACCAGCAATTTCCTAATTCGTCGTTCATTATATGAGAAAATTGGTGGAATGAGAAACTTAAGATTTGCACATGACTGGGATTTTGCATTGCGTGCAGCAGAAGTTACAGAGTGCAAGATGATTGAAAAACCTTTAATGCAATACCGTGTCCATAATTCTAACACAATTTCAAGCAATCGAAAATGGATGCTATTTGAAATTGCATGGATGTGGGCAACTAATATAAAACGTTTTTATGGTACGTTACTTTTTGTAGGGAAAGGTAGTCAAGAGGATATTATAAGTTTAGTAGAGTCTATAAATCTACAAGGCAATGATAAAATTTTTTGGATTATTTTGATGTTTATAGAAGCACAGGAGAAAATAGGGGTTACAAACCCAGAAGAGATTCTTTTAGATAATGATGAATTGAGAAATAGATTATTAGAGTATGTTGTTGAATGAGAGGAGCTGCATATGAAATATGATTTTGATTTAATTATTGAAGATGATAATTCACTAAGCAAAATAATCAGACAAATAAAAGATGATTCAGTTGTTCTTGAATTTGGACCGGCGGCGGGGAGAATGACAAAGTTTTTAAAGGAACACCTGCATTGCAAAGTCTATATTGTTGAAATTGACGACGAGTCTGCAAAAAAGGCATCCCAATACGCTGCTGACACAATTGTTGATGATATTGAGAATTTTAAATGGTTAGAAAAGTGGGAAAATATAAAATTTGATTATATTGTTTTTGCAGATGTATTGGAGCATTTGAGGAATCCTCAGAATGTTTTGACAAAGACAAAAATGTTATTAAAAGATGAGGGAAAAACCATCATTTCTGTCCCAAATGTCGCTCATAATTCTATTATGATTAATTTATTTAATAATGTTTTTAATTATACTCCGGTTGGGCTTTTGGATAATACACATATCCATCTGTTTGCGTATAATACTCTTAAGGAATTTTGCAGTTTTGCAGGATATGTACCGGTTATTGAAGATGCAATATATGTGAATGTAGGGGAAAATGAGATTACTGCTTTATATAATCAGGTAAATGAAAAAGTTCAAAAAGAATTAAAGAGCAGAATTTATAATAACGTATACCAGTTTGTATTTACTTTGCAAAAAAAGAGTTATGTAAATATGCATAGTGTTGAGTTGGTAAAAAAAATACTGCCATACACGAATGATTATAGATTTGAAGTATTTTTTGATAAGGGAAATGGATGGCTGGAGGAAAACAGTGTTTCATATTTTTTTAGACCTCAAAATAGATGTAAGTTTGTTATTCCAGTTTCAGATAATGAATTAATAAAGCAGATTAGAATTGATCCAATTGATTGTGCTTATGGTACACGTCTGGAAGAGGTTCTTATCTATAGAGAAGATAAAGTTGAAGCAATCATATTAGATGAGGTAAATATTGAAACGAATGCGGTAAATTGGGAGAATAAGGAGTTCCTGTTTGTTACGGAAGATCCTAATATTATTGTGAAAAACATAAATTGGACAGGGGTTTTAAAAATAGAAATAAGTGTAAGTTTTATAGAAAAAGAACAATTAGCAATTCAGATGCTTGAAAATAAAAAATGTTTGAATGCTAGACTTGTGCAGGACAAAAGGTTGTTGAATGAAGAGTTAGGCAGGCGCGCAAAAGAGTTGGAACATCGAATGGATGTGATAAATCAATTAAACTCGGAAGTTACAGAATATAAACTCACAATTGACAGTAAAAATAATGAAATTAAACTTGCAAATGAAGAATTAGATCGTCGAGCAGAAGAATTGGAACATCGGATGGATGTGATAAATAATCTGAAACAAAAATTAATAAAGAAATAGATAAAATATAAATTAATTTGCTGTCACTGTAAATTAAAATGCTAAAGAAATGAAAAAGGATGATATATGATGGACAAAATATGTAAAAAACTTACAGTTAAAGGAAAGGAGATATTTGGAAGAAAACGTAGTAGTTATAGTGTCTTTATTTCAATTGTGGCATCATTGTATTGTACGTTATCATTGGCTACAGGGTTTTTAATAAATGGAAATCCGTTACTTGAAGCGAAGAGTTTTGAGTGCATAGTTTATTTTGTATTGTTTTTCCTATTATTTTATTATTGTATAAATAATTCTGATAAGAGAAAATGGAGTATATCATTTGTTTTTGGAAATTTTCTGAGCATTTGTATTTATATAGGCGCTGAATTTACCAATTATCAAACAGTTTTGCCTGTAAATACGGGATTGATTGTCAATTATTTGGCTTTATTAATGATTATTGTCTGTATTTTTAATATTGGATTTAAGGCGATTGATTATATATATTGTGAACATTCTGATTATAAAAAAAATTGTATAATGTGCGACGAACGAAAGTTATTTATAGGCTTTTTTTGCGCAATTTTTATTATGTGGATTCCAGCTTTTCTAGCTGTTTTTCCTGGAATATATTCTTATGATGCAAGTTTACAGGTATTACAAGTTTTTGGACATCAGGGGATTGATTCGCATCATCCAGTTGTTCATACATTAATTTTAAATGGATGTTTATATTTAGGAAAAGCGTTGTTTAATAACTATAATTATGGCGTTGCAATATATTCATTAGCGCAATCTATGTCTTTAGCAGCTGTATTTTCATATGCATGTGTAAATATGGTAAAATATAATGTACCTCAAATTATTGTTATATTTTCATATATATTTTTTGCATTTAATCCATTGAATCAAATATGGGCGTTTGTAACGACAAAAGATATATTTTTTACAGTGTTTTTTATATTGTGTCTTATATACTCAATACAAATGGTTTTAGAAGAAAACTTTTTTTATAATAAAAAAAAGGTGGTATTATTTTGTGTCTCGGCGGTATTGATGTGTTTGTTTAGAAACCAAGGCATTTATGTGTTTGCATTATTTACTTTATTTGCTGTTATATTATATAAAAAAAATAGAAAAAATTTTTTTGTATGTTTCGTAATTGTATTCTGCACAATAAAGCTTATTGGTGGTATATTTGGTTTGGTATTAGGTGTTGAGAAAGGGAGTATACGAGAAGCATTAAGTGTTCCTATTCAACAATTAGCTAGAGTTTATACTATAAATGAAAAATATTATTCTGATGAGGATTTAGAAACATTATATCAAACGATACCAAAGGAAAATTGGGAACAATATATACCTGAAATATCTGATCCTGTTAAAGGCGGTTTCAATGATCAATATTTTGCTAAACATAAAGGAGAATTTATAAAATTATGGATTAAGACAGGGATAGATAATCCTATAACATATATAGAGTCTTTTTTGTATGGGGCATACGGATACTGGTATGTAGATAGTTCACCTAGGTGGATGACATATATATGGTTTGATGGTTTTTTTATGGAACCACAGTATAATATATTGAATATTACAAGAAGTAGTAAGCTAAAAGGATATGAAGAATATTTAAGAAACATTTCCTATAATTTATCTTATGAAAAAATTCCCATTTTATCAGTTGTATTGAATCAGGGATTTCCTTTTTGGGTATTTTTATTTGTAAGTGCACACTGTATTTACAAAAGGAAGTATTTATTATGCTTAGGATTAATATTCATTATAGGGTTATGGGGAACAATATTATTAGGACCATGTATTTGTGTAAGATATGCGTATCCGCTAATAGCCAGTATTCCAATCATGTTGGCAATAGCGTTTATAGATAAAAGAGAGGATAAGAATTTTTAGTACGATGGAGGATAAGATAATGGATAAAATTGCAGTATTAATTCCATGTTATAATGAGAGTAGAACAATAATGAAAGTAATTAACGATTTTAAAACAGTATTGCCGGAGGCTGTGATATATGTTTATGATAACAATTCTAATGATGGAACTGATGAAATAGCAAAAAAGGCAGGAGCAGTTGTTCGGTATGAGTTTCAGCAGGGAAAGGGAAATGTAATAAGAAGAATGTTCCGAGAAATTGAAGCAGAGTGTTACATTATGGTTGATGGAGATGATACATATCCAGCGCAGGCAGCACCGGCAATGGTAGAGAAGGTATTAAGACATAATACAGATATGGTTGTGGGGGATCGTTTATCTTCAACTTATTTTAATGAAAATAAAAGACCTTTTCATAATTTTGGAAATTCATTAGTTAGAAAAAGCATAAATTTATTATTTCATACAGAAATAAAAGATATTATGACAGGATATAGAGCATTTAGTTATCAATTTGTAAAATCATTTCCAGTATTATCAAAGGGGTTTGAAATTGAAACGGAAATGAGTATTCATGCTGTTGATAAAAATATGTTAATTGAAAATGAAATTATAGAATATAGAGATAGACCAGAGGGAAGTGTTTCTAAGTTAAATACTTATGCAGATGGCATAAAAGTGTTGAAAACGATTATTAAATTGTATAGAACTTATAAGCCTTTGGGTTTTTTTAATATACTTAGTATTATTTTAGCAATTATTGCGACGGCATTTTTTGTTCCAATTTTTATGGAGTATACTAATACGGGATTAGTATCAAGATTTCCAACTTTGATTGTCTGTGGATTTGTCTTTTTGGCTGCGATACAATCTTTTTTTGCTGGATTAATTTTACACACAATTCAGCAAAAAAATAGACAAGATTTTGAAATGGAATTACAAAGGATAAATAAATATAAAAATATTTAGAAAAGAGGTACTTATGAAAAAAATAAAAGATTATATTAGTCTTATGAGAGTAAAACATTATATAAAGAATATTTTAATTTTTTTCCCGCTAGTTTTTTCAGGTAATCTTTTTAATGTCAAATTATTAGAAAAAAGTTTTTTGGCATTTATAGCTTTTTCTTTGGCAGCATCATTAGTATATATTTTAAATGACATTCATGATTGCGAGAAAGATAAGTTACATCCGACCAAATGTCAGCGTCCGATTGCGTCAGGCAGGGTTTCTAAAAAAGAAGCTTATTGTTTATCTACAATGCTTTTGATATTAGTAATTTTGATAAATGAATTGCTGGTAGGAACGAAAGTAACATTGTTAGCATTAATTTTATTTTATATTTTTATTAACATAATCTATAGTATGGGAGGAATTAAAGATTTGCCAATATGGGATCTTGCAATTTTGACGCTAGGATATGTTATAAGAGTATATTATGGTGCAAATACAATTGATGTTGAAGTATCAATATGGATGTCTAGTACTGTAATTTTTATGGCAACTTTTTTAGGATTAGGGAAAAGAAGAAATGAAATAAAGTTTCAGGGAAGTAAGACAAGAAAAGTATTATCTAAATATACTGTCGGATTTTTAGATAAAAATATGTATGTTTGTTTAGGAATGACATTAGCAAGTTATACTTTATGGTGTAAAGAGATGGCTATACAAAGTAATAGCACGTTATGTTGGATTTTATGTGTAGGTTTGGCATTATTAATTTGTATGCGTTATAGTATGCTAGTTGAAAGAGAACAAGAAGGAGATCCCATAAGTGTTTTGTTTGGTGACAAAGAAATTATTATTTTAGTATTTGTGTGGGGATGTATAATGTTGCTCACATTATATTGGTTATAAATATTTGAAAAAGGGGTTTGGATTTATGAAAATAGATATAAGAAAGATGATTTATAACATATCCATATTAATAATTATATTTATGACTGTATGTTTGTGCTGCACTAAAATATGGTTCTTTTTTGGTGGTATAATAAATAAATATATGTTTGTAAGTGACATAATTATTGCTATTGTAATCTTTTGTTGGTTTAATAAAGAAAATGGAGTTTTATGTGGTTTATCAATAGGTGTTTTTTTTGCTATTATAATTGGAACTATTTTTTTAAGTATACAAGTATTTGATTTAAGTTATGATGGTTGTGCTTATCATGAAATGGCGATAGGACTTTTAGCGAATGGATGGAATCCAGTTAAAATTAGTGCAGAAGAATTCATTAATGCTTCCAATGTGCAATTATTGGGAAAAAGTCATAGCTTATGGATAGATCATTATTCGAGTGGTACATGGACAATTGCAAGTGTTATTTATGCTTTTACAGGATATATTGAGAGTGGAAAAGCAATAAATATTTTAACTATGGTTGCTATATTTGGTATACTTTATTTTTATATCGGAAAGTGGAAAAATCAAAAAATAGGTTTTATTATTAGCTTTTTAATGGTTATTAATCCTATCACAATAAGCCAGATGTTCACTAACTATGTAGATGGACTATTAATGTTATATTTAGAGTTAGGAATTTTAGCGTGGTTTATTATTATAAAAAATGAGAGTATTGTCGAAAAGAAAAAAGGATTTGTTTTTTTGTTTTGTAGTATTCTTTTTTGTGCTAATATTAAGTTTACTGCACTTTTTTATATAGGAATATATACAATTGTTATTTATTGTATTATGTTATATAACGCATATAAAAATAATAGATTAAAAACTGTTTTCATAAAATTGACATCTTTGTTGGCTGCAATGGTAATTTTTTCTGTGGTAATAATAGGGTATTCCCCATATATAACAAATTGGGTAAATGAAGGGAATCCGTTATATCCCTTAATAGGAAAAGGTAAAGTCGATATAATGACAGAAAATCAACCAGCAGAATTTTTGGAGTTAACAAATGTAGAAAAATTTGTGGTTTCATTGTTCTCGAAAGTTGATAATATTAATGCAAATGTTGATAGAAAAACACAAATAAAGATGCCGTTTTCTATCAGTTTTGAAGAAATTAAAAAATGTACAGTTGATACGAGAATTTCCGGATTTGGTCCATGGTTTAGTGGAATATTCATTATATCATCAGTACTTCTAATTGTATGTGGTTATAATGTTATAAAACAGAAAAAAGCAAATATTTATTTTACAGCATTACTTATAACTAATATTGTGCTTACACTTTTTTTTACAGGAAACTGGTGGGCACGGTATAGTGTATATGAGTATTTTATTGTATTAGCTATATTTTTTATTATAGATTTAAAAGATAGAAATTTTATAAAAAAATTATTGGTAATAGTTTTGGGATGTTTATTATTAATAAATACAAATTTTTTTATGTATGGAAATATTCAGGCATTTGAAAGTTCTCAAGATATTCGTAATACTTTAAAAAATCTTGCTGAGGTATCTAAAAATCATGAAGTCGAAATAAATTTAATTAATAATGATTTTAGTGGGGCACAATTTAATCTTAGAGATTACGGCATAGAGTATACTCTTCCTAAAGATAATTTTTCGGCAGATGGAATTTATTGTAGTTATACTTACAGAATTAAGTAAGTTATGTTTTAAAATTAATATTTAGTAGATTTGAATAAAAATGTAATTAGTAGTAGTTATTGGGAGAAGAACAATGGAAAGAGATAATAGGATAGATTTTCTTAAATCAATCGGGATTTTTTGTGTAGTGTTAGGACATTCTGGGTCTGCATTTGCAGCGTATGTTTATACATTCCATATGCCATTATTTTTCTTCATTACCGGTTACTTAAGGTATAATAAGGAAGGTCAGGTATGGAAAGAATATATATTTAATAAAATAAAAAAAATTTTGATTCCTTATTTTGCTTTTTGGATCATGAGTATGGTTGTTTATAATGAAATGTATTCTATTTTTGTAAATGGATATATAGATAAAATTGGGATTAATCAGATTAAAGGGTTAATATTTGGAGGACACTGGTTAGCTGATTATAGTAATAATTTCCCTATATGGTATTTACAGCTTTTATTTCTTGCAAGTCTAATGTTTGAATTTATAATAAAATATTTTAATACTATGTTCAAAATCTGTATTACATTTGCGTTTGCAGTTGCAACTATTCCGTTTCAGGAAATGTTACCAGGAAGACCTATATTTCATATAAATGTTTTACCTGCTGCAGTCGTATTTATGATGTTTGGATATTGTTTTCATTACATAATTGATATAGAAAATAGTAAGAAGATTTCTATTAAAAGCTGTAGTGGGACAGTTGGAATATTGCTTTTAATGATTGGGTGGCAAATTTCAACATTACATTATGGTAATATTAGTTCAATAGAAAGTTATTTCTATTTTGGAGGAGCAACTTGTACTATTGTTGGATTGTTTATTATTGGAAAATGGTTTGATAATTTTAAAATTATGAATTACGTTGGAAAAAAGACATTGTATATTATGGGATTACATAATCTTGTTTTTTTTGCTGCTAGAAATATTGTTAACTATATTACAGAAAATATT
Source organism: Roseburia sp. (assembly GCA_003483745.1). GTDB lineage: Bacteria > Bacillota > Clostridia > Lachnospirales > Lachnospiraceae > Roseburia. The sequence goes on from DMYD01000028.1 coordinate 135,928, forward strand.
GGTATTTCTAATGATATTGTAAAAAATTTTAGCGTAATTGTTTTAAATATTACAATTTGTTGTGGAATAGGGGAAGTATTAGTGGTATTAAAAGAAAAAATTTTGGCAAATGACTTGTCACTAAGTTATAAAACAGAAGATAAAAGAATATAAAAAAGTTTAAACATGGGAATGTAGTTATATAATTAGAATAATTGAATGGTGAAAATTTATGAATGTATACGATTTTGATAAAACAATATATAAAAAAGATTGTTCTATTCAATTTTATTTATTTGCCATAAAGAAAAATCCTCAAATTATTTTTAAATGTTTATTTAAGCAGATTTTGGCGATTATTGAATATAAAAGAGATAAAATTGATAAGAAGGAGATGAAAAAAATATATTTTTGCTTTTTGAAATATATTAATACCAAAGAGATGCTTGAAGAGTTTATTGAGAAAGAAATAAAAAATATCAACGGTTGGTATTTGGAACAAAAGAAAAAAGATGATGTTATTATTTCTGCTTCGCCTGAATTTTTGGTAAAGGCGTTTATGGGAAAATTAGGTATTACTTCTGTTATTGCGTCTAAAGTAGACATAGAGACTGGGGAGTTTTATGGAGAAAATTGCTATGGGGAAGAAAAGGTAGTAAGATTTCAAAAAATGTATGGAATGACGCGAGTAGAAAAATTTTATACTGATTCCGTGAGTGATTTGCCGATGGCAAAACGGGCAGAAAAAGCGTATTTGGTTAGGAATGGTAAAGTGGGGGATTTTTTACTCTAAGTTGAAGGATAATGGTATGCTTGATTACAAAGACATCATTATCAAAAGCTATGCCCTGAACATGTCCGGTGCAGAGATTGCAAGACAGTTGGGCTGTAGTGCAGTTTACGGCATCCAGCGGTCGCTATTCTGTTTTAAAACGGCCGTTTTCCGAAGCCAACGGCCGCCCATTTTTTAGTTAGAAGATTACCGCTTATCGTGTGTTAATCTTAATCATGTAGTGTTTTGTAGCTCTCTTCATAATGGAATTGGCAGATACCTCATCGTTGAGGATCATCGCTTTCCAGTTATCCGGATCACGCTGTGAGCATACGATGGTGCTTTTTCTCTGCTCGTTCCGCTTCTCGAGAAGCTCAAAGAGGATTTTAATCTCTCTTTCGTCAGTGATTGTGTGGAGCAGGAAATCAAATGACAAACTTCTTGTAATGTGCTACAATTGCCTCAAAGCATTATATTCTAATCATCTATCAGGCGAAAGCCATTCAAAAATCAATTCAACGCGGCGTTGCAGATGGTTATAAGTGACCAGATTACAGCCCGCATATAAGAATTTTCAATGCTTTTAATCACCCAAAAGCAGGGAGAATTCGAAACGGCATTATTCTCCCAAATAAAAAAGGGAGAATTCGAAACGTAAGTACGTAATCATCTGTACCTTGATTATTTAAAACACGCCGCCCATCAGGGCGGCACATT
>DMYD01000061.1 GCA_003483745.1 Roseburia sp.
AAAATCACCGCCGTTTCTTTTTAATATATCATGAAACGGTTTGTCAGACCATAAAATTAATTAAATATCAATGATACAGTATACTACCACTTTTTTATATTTTTAATGTTTCCTTAATTATCAATAAATGCCATTGACTTTCTGCTTTTTGCGTGCAAAGCTAACCATATATTTATAAGAAAAGAGTTTTTACCATGATACAGAAAAAAAATGTACTTAACACCGTTCCGGTTATCTGCCTTGGTGCCCTGCTTTTGGGGTCGGCATACGGGCAGCTTCACACGCCAATGACGCCGCCACCGATTACAGCTCTCGCCTCAGATATTCTGCCGACGACAGGCAATGTCCGAGCACTTGATGTTGTGGTCGATTTTGCGGATGCGAAATATGATACAGACAGACGCCTGTCCGATGAAGAAATTTCCTCCTATCTGTTTGGCACAGACAATACTGAATTTTATCCCTGTGAGAGCCTGACTAGTTATTTTGACCGTGCTTCATACGGATCACTACATATGACCGGAAATGTATTTCATTACACAGCGAAAGGTACGATCGCATCCTACGAAAAAACGAACGATGGATACGAAACGCTGGTGCGTGAGGTTCTTTCCGGTTTAAATGATACGATCGACTATACCGATTATGATTCTGACGGCGATGGCTATATCGACGCTCTCTGCCTTTCTGTTCCAAGCGGAGGCAATGCTGATTTCTGGTATGGCTGTACGGCATCCTGGTGGACTTCCACCCTGCCGGATTTAGATGGCGAAAAATTAAATTACTATGTGATCAGCGATGAACAGCCTTATGCCGATACCATGGATTATTATCTCGGAACACTCGCCCACGAATACGGGCACTGTATGGGACTCCCGGATTATTATAAATACGGTTTAAAAGAAAATTTTGAAGCTACGACTGGGGATGCCGGCATTGAACGCATGGATGAAGCTGCGGGTGATTTTTGTCCGTTGTCAAAGCTGCTGCTCGGATGGTACCTTCCGGCAGAAGTACAGATTTACCACCCCGGCAGCAAAAAGACCGACATCACTTTAGCTGACTCCTCCATGCAGACTGACACTCCAGCTGCACAGACATTTACCCTGACAGATGATACCCAAGAGGGAAGCTGTCTGATCATACCGCGCACTGATGCTTCCAGTTATTTTTCAGAATACATGATCCTTGACTATATCACCCCGAATGGTAATTATGACGGTATGTTTTCTTCCGGCGGACTTCGTATTTATCACGTCGATGCCACCCTTGCAAACGACGAATACTGTGCCCCCTATCTGACCGCTGATAACTACAGTCCTGTCTACGATTCCACCAATAACGGCAGACGGATCTTAAGACTGGTCAATGACGGAAATGGCTTTTACCGGGACGGTGATGTGATCGATGGCACTGCCACAGGCTTGGGCTGGTATGACAACAACGGACAGGTGACCATTGATACCGGGTATACGATCACGGTTGACTCTGTATCTGCGGATCAGAAAAAATGTACCGTAACGATTTTGCCGGACAACTAAATAACTTTTTCCATCAACTCCAGACAAGGAGCCGCAAATTTTCTCCAACTCCCAGCAAAAAGCCCGTCCCCCATGTCAGCTTCCTCACAGAAGCCGTACACGAAAGACGGGCTTTCTATCTTACAGGTTGTCCACCTATATTATTTGTTGCCTAACTCAGCTTTTAATGCTGCTGTTAAAGCAGGAACGATCTTATTCAGATCACCAACCAGACCGTAATCAGCTACGTCGAAGATTGGAGCATCTTCATCTTTATTGATTGCGATGATCAGGTCAGAATCTTCCATACCAGCTACATGCTGGATTGCTCCGGAAATACCGATTGCAAAATAGATCTGAGGACGAACCGTTTTACCGGTCTGACCTACCTGTAAATCAACCGGTAACCAGCCATTCTCTACTACTGCACGGGAGCAGCTTACAGTACCACCAAGTACCTCTGCAAGATCCTCAAGAAGTTTGAAGTTCTCTTTAGAACCAACTCCACGACCACCGGAAACAAGGATCTTTGCTTCCATGATGTTTGCTGTGCTCTTAACAGCTTTTACAATGTTTAAGATCTCAACATATCTGTTGTTTGGTGTAAATCCCGGGTTGTACTCTACAACGTTTGCTTTTGCACCGCTGATCGGAGCGATCTTCTGCATAACACCTGGACGTACAGTTGCCATCTGAGGACGGTTGTCCGGGCAGGCGATAGTTGCGATTGTGTTACCACCGAATGCAGGACGTGTCATTAATAACTGATTGTGTTTCTGCTCTGATTCTTTACCAGGTGCAGCAACCAGTGGGAAATCACCGATCTCAAGAGATGTACAGTCTGCTGTCAAACCTGTTTTTACTCTTGCAGAAACAGTAGGTCCTAAGTCACGGCCGATAGCAGTTGCACCAACTAACATGATTTCTGGTTTGTACTCGTTGATTACAGATGCTAATGCATGTGCATACGGCTCTGTTCTGTAGTCTTTTAATTCTGGATCATCTACTACGATAACTCTGTCAGCGCCATACTCAGCTAACTGATCTGCTAATCCTTTTACACCAGAACCAATTAATACAGCAGTTACGTCTGTACCTAAATCTTTTGCTAAGTCTTTGCCTTTTCCAAGTAACTCAAATGCAACGCCATCTAATACGTTATCTACCTGCTGTGCAAAGACAAATACTCCTTTATATTCTTCTAATGCCATGTTATTCACCACTTTTCCTTTTTTTATTAGATAATGTGTTTCTCTTTGAATTTGCCGATCAAATATGCTACAGATTCTGCCGGATCAAGGTTTACTTTCTCACCAGCACCCTTTGCAACTTTATCAGATGCTTTTGCAATCTTAGTAGGAGATCCCTTTAAACCAAGATCAGAATCGTCAACATCCTTTAAGTCTGCTCTGCCCCAAACGGTTACTTCTTTGTCAAATGCATCGAAGATTCCGCCTGGTGTCATGTAACGCGGCTCGTTTAACTCAGAAAGAGCAGTTACCAGACAAGGCATTTTCGCTTTTAACTCATGATATCTGTCTTCGTACTGACGTTTTACAACAACAGAGTCACCCTCTACTTTGATGTCTGCTGCGTAAGAGATAACCGGAAGTCCAAGATGCTCTGCGATCTGAGGACCAACCTGTGCTGTATCTCCATCGATAGCCTGACGTCCTGTGATGATCAGATCATAGTCTAAGTTACGAAGTGCACCAGCGATTGTGGTAGATGTTGCCCATGTATCAGCTCCACCTAATACGCGGTCTGTTACAAGAACTGCTTCATCAGCGCCCATTGCTAAAGCTTCACGAAGAACTGCATCAGCTTTTGGAAGTCCCATAGTAAGAACTGTAACTTTTGCTCCTGTCTCATCTTTGATTCTAAGTGCTGCTTCAAGACCAGCTTTATCATCTGGGTTCATGATAGCAAGCATTGCTGCTCTGTCAAGCGTTCCATCCGGGTTGAACTTAACGCCGCCCTTTGTATCAGGAACCTGTTTAATACATACTACGATATTCATGTATTTTCCACTCCTTATGTTTTAATATTTAATTTATCGCAGATTGTCTCGAAACGTTACACGTTTCGAGTGCGCGTTGCGCTCTCAAATGGTTGCAAAAAATATTCCATTCACGCAAGCGTGATTCCATATTTTTTCACCCATTTTCAATCCGCCAGATCACGTCTATTTTAACAGTGCACCAGAGATTACCATACGCTGTACTTCGCTTGTACCCTCATAGATCTCAGTGATCTTAGCATCACGCATCATACGCTCTACGTCGTACTCTCTGATATATCCGTATCCACCAAATAACTGAACAACCTCAGTTGTAACAGCCATTGCAGTCTCTGCTGCGAATAATTTAGCTTTTGCAGCTTCTACAGAATATACTTTCTGAGTAGCTTTTGCCATTGCTGCTTTGTAAACTAAAAGCTGTGCAGCTTCGATTCTTGCAGCCATATCAGCAAGTTTGAACTGTGTATTCTGCTGCTGTGCGATAGAACGACCGAACTGTTTTCTCTCTTTTGTATAAGCGATAGCTCTGTCTAATGCTCCCTCAGCGATACCAAGTGCCTGAGCAGCAATACCGATACGTCCACCATCAAGTGTATGCATTGCGATCGGGAAACCTTTTCCTTCCGGTCCTAACAGATTCTCTTTCGGGATTCTGCAGTCTTCGAAAATCAACTCATAAGTAGATGATCCACGGATACCCATCTTCTTCTCTTTTGTTCCGAATGAGAAACCTGAAGCTCCCTTATCAACGATAAATGCAGAGAAGTTTTTCTTCTTTCTGCCTCTCTTATCCTCTGTGATGCTTGTGATTGCGATTACGATATAAACGTCTGCAACTTTACCGTTGGTAATGAAGCACTTTGATCCGTTTAATACCCACTCGTCACCATCTAAAACGGCTTTTGTCTGTGCACCCTGTGCATCAGTACCAGCACCCGGCTCAGTTAATGCAAATGCACCTAACTTCTCACCTGTTGCAAGCGGTTTTACATATTTCTGTTTCTGCTCTTCTGTACCGTATGTCATAATTGGATCGATGCAGAGAGATGTATGTGCAGATACAACAACACCTGTGGTTGCGCAAACTTTAGATAACTCTTCTACGCACATAACGTATGTAAGAGGATCACAACCCTGTCCGCCGTATTCCTTCGGAACCGGGATTCCCATGAATCCGTATTTCTGCATTTTCTTAACCGTTTCAGCCGGGAAAGCTTCTGTCTCATCTGTTTCCTGTGCAAGCGGTTTTACTTCTGTTTCAGCAAATTCCTTGAATAAGGAACGCGCCATTTCATGTTTCTTGTCTAAAGTGAAATCCATGATCTAATTTTCCTCCATAAATTTTTATTTTACTGAGCATCGACCGGAGTCTTTGTACGATCAGCATTGTATACATAGAATCCCTTGCCGCTCTTTGCTCCAAGGTTACCACCACGAACCATCTTACGGATCAGTGGGCATGCACGATATTTGCTGTCGCCTGTCTCTTTGTAAAGTACATCCATGATAGCAAGGCAGATATCAAGACCGATGAAATCACCTAACTCTAACGGTCCCATTGGGTGGTTAGCGCCAAGTTTCATAGCTGCATCGATACCAGCGATATCGGAAACACCTTCCATTTTAATGAATGCTGCTTCGTTGATCATCGGGATTAAGATACGGTTTACAACGAAACCAGCTGCCTCGTTAACCTGTACCGGAGTTTTTCCAATTTCTTCAGAGATTTTCTTAATAGCTGCAACAGTCTCATCCGGAGTATTCACACCAGCGATAACCTCGATTAATTTCATACGGTCTGCCGGGTTGAAGAAATGCATACCAACCATTGGACGGTTTAATCCGTTTCCGATCTCTGTGATGGAAAGACTGGATGTGTTGGAAGCAAAGATACATTCCGGTTTTGCGATCTCGTCTAACTCTTTGAAAGTAGTTTTCTTTACTTCCATGTTCTCGAAAGCTGCCTCTACGATCAGATCACAGTCTTTGCAAAGGTTTTCTTTTAAACCTGGAGTAATTTTTGCAAGGATGCCGTCAACAGCTTCCTGTGTCATTTTTCCTTTTTCTACTAATCTTGCATAACCTTTTTTGATTTTCTCTTTTCCGCCTTCAGCCCATTCCTGCTTGATATCGCAAAGAGCTACTTCATATCCTTCTACCTGAGCAAATGCTTTTGCAATGCCCTGTCCCATGGTTCCTGCACCAATAACGCCAACCTTCATTTCGGTTACCTCCTGAAAATAATTATGTTAACTATATGTTTGAAAAATGCAATCCCCGGGAAGTTATTCCCCGGGAATTACTATAAAAAACTATTATCTCTCAACGATTGTGGAGCATCCCATACCACCGCCGATGCAAAGTGTAGCAAGACCTCTCTTAGCGTCTCTCTTCTGCATCTCATGCAGTAATGTAACAAGGATACGGCATCCAGAAGCACCTACCGGATGTCCTAATGCAATTGCGCCACCGTTTACGTTTACCTTTGACATATCGAATTTCAGATCTCTTGCTACTGCAATAGACTGAGCTGCGAATGCTTCGTTTGCTTCGATTAAATCCATATCATCGATGGATAAACCAGTTTTTGCTAATACTTTTCTTGTAGAAGCAACCGGGCCAACACCCATGATCTCTGGCTCAACTCCGCCAAGAGCACCTGCTACCCATGTAGCCATTGGTGTAACACCAAGCTCTTTTGCTTTCTCTTCGCTCATAACAACGATTGCTGCTGCACCATCGTTAATACCGGAAGCGTTACCTGCGGTAACAAGTCCACCCTCTTTACCGGAGCAGCATTTTAATTTTGCTAAAGACTCAGCAGTTGTGCCAGCACGTGGTCCCTCATCTTTAACGAAATCAACGATCTCTTTTTTCACTTTTACAGGAACCGGAACGATCTCATCATCAAATTTACCTTCAGCGATTGCTTTCTCGCATTTCTGCTGGCTGTTTGCTGAGAACTCGTCAAGTTCTTCTCTTGTAATGCCATATTTATCACATACGTTCTCTGCAGTGATCATCATATGATAGTGGTTGAATGCATCTGTTAATGCATCATTTACCATTGTATCGATGATAGTTGCATTGTTCATACGATATCCAAAACGAGCTTTTGTCATAGCATATGGTGCCATAGACATGTTTTCCATACCACCTGCAACAACGATATCAGCTTCACCTGCCATGATCATGGTAGCTGCATCATTGACACATTTTAAACCAGAACCACATACAACGTTGATAGTGATTGCCGGAACTTCGATTGGCAGTCCTGCTTTGATTGCTGCCTGACGTGCAACGTTCTGACCCTGAGCTGCCTGGATTACACAACCCATTTTTACCTCGTCAACCATCTCTGGTTTCACGTTTGCTCTTCTTAAAGCCTCTTTGATAACGATTGCACCTAAGTCTGCTGCTGGAGTATTGCTTAATGCTCCACCCATTTTACCGATTGCGGTACGGCAAGCACCTGCTAAAACTACTTTCTTTGCCATTTTGAATTCTCCTTTCAATTTAACACAAAGCTCTGCATTCGCAGAGAATTTGTTTCTTTCTCTTTAAAGTTGCCGAAAAATGCTGTTAATTTTTTAACAATCTTTTTCAAAAAAATAAATTCAAACTTTCGATTGAAATTTATCTTTTTTCTCTTTCATTTTAAAAAGCTCATTACTATGTAATCAGCCATTTTTCTGCATTTCTTGTACTTTCATATGCTAACATATTTCACAATTAATTGCAATAGCTTTCTTTATTTTTCATCTTTGTAAACAATTTTTTACATCCTTTTTGTCTTATTTCGCAGGCTTTTTTGTTAAATTTTTATCATTTTATCATTTTGTTTAATAAAACACATGATTACCTATAACTGTTCCTTCTATAATGCCGTTATTCACCCGAAAATATAGACAATTCGTCGTGGTCGTTCCACCCAGCACCGCCTGTGCCGCACTCATACAATCGGAAGCGACTCCCTGCTCCAGACGGTATGCAAGACGACCGCTGGCAACCGGAGAGAACTGCCCTCCCTGATAAATCACACCGGAAACCGTATTCGGAAAATAGGAACTTCTGACACGGTTCATGATCACGCTGCCCACCGCAAGTTTTCCATCATATGGCTCGCCCCATGCCTCGCACTGGATGATGGCAGCTAACAGATACGCATCACTCTGTGCCGGTGCGTATGTCACATTCGACCTGTTTTCCTGTTCCTGCTTTTTGATAGCTGCAAGGCGCGCAGCATCCTCTTTTGCCTTCTGTATCTCAAGCTGCTTTTCGTATTCGATCATTTTCTCGATCTTTGCATCGATCGACTCCACATCGGACTGTGCATCTTCAATTTTCTCGCCGGATTCCTGTATCTTATTCTGCGTATCCTCGATCAGGCTGTTGACTTTTTCCTGCTCTTTCTGTTTTTCCTGCTGTAATACAGTCAGTTCTTCCTTCTGCTTCTCGAGTTCCTTTTTCTGTTCTTTGATCTGCTCCGTGAGCTCCTGATATGCCGTAAGCATATTTCTGTCGTACTGATTGATTGCACTTGTATATTCCGCCTGATTTAAAAATTCTGCGATGGAGGACGCATGAATAAGCATGTCCCATACAGACTGATTGCCATTTTCATAAATATACTGAATGCGCACTTTCATATCTTCATACTGCTCTGCAGATCGTTCCTCGGAACGTTTCAGATCTTCCGCCGCCGTATTGATCTCGTCCTCTTTCTGTGCTGCCTGCTGCTCTAACTGGTTCATATCGGAAGTGATCGTATTCAACTGTCCGTTCAGTCCGCTAAGGTCGCTCTCCAACCCCTGTTTTTCATTCGTCAGGCTGTCCACCTGATCTTTCGCATCCTCTTTCTGTTTCTTAAGGTCTGTGATCTGGTCTTTTGCCTTATCAATATCTTTCTGTGTCGTTCCTGCATGGACAGTTGCCGTAACAAGCATGCAGCCGGTCAGTATTCCTCCCAGGATTCTTTTCAAAAAATTGTGTCTCATGCTGTTCCTTTCGTCTACTGTCGTGTTTTCGTTCATTGTATTTCTTCTATTAATATGGTATTATAACATGTAAGGTATCATATGAATATTGTTTTTTTCATATACCATTATTTGGGGAATATCCAGACAACCCGCGTGTGGATATGGTATAGGGAGAATCTGACAATCATCACAGGGGAGGATTTACATATGCAATTTGTAAAAACAGCTGATTTAAAGCCCGGTATGAGACTGGCAAAACCAATCTATAATAAAATGGGAGTTCTTCTTTATGAAAGAGACACTCTTTTAACCATTCAGGGTATCAACAGTATTGAAAACTTTGGTCTGATCGGTATTTTTATTCTTGAACCGGCAGAGCCGGTACCACCGCTCTCCAGAGAGGATCTTGAATTTGAGCAGTTCCAGACTATATATGTTTTTAAATTAAAAGAAAACATGGATCGTCTTCAGTCCAATCAGGCTCCTGCTTCACTGAATGATCTCGTCAAAGATATCCAGACACATTACGGCAGTCTTGATCACAAATTGAATTTTGCACAAAATCTGCGAAGTTCTGCTGATTTCGTTTACAAACATTCCATCAGCGTCGGAATTCTCTGTGCGATGATCACAAATCAGATGCATCTGCCTGCTGCAGAACAGACAGCGCTCATCACGGCAGCGCTTCTCTACGATTTTGGTTATCTGTATGTACCGCAGACAGTTTTAGACAAAGGTGATGATCTTACAACCGCTGACAAAGATTTTATCCAGCTCAACTTAGAGCGTGGTTACGAGACGCTTCGTCCAGATCGTGGCGATTATAAATTTCCGGTACATACGCTTGATATCATCCAGCAGATAATTTTTAAAAACAGCCGCACTTTAAAAGTCAAGGAGCCGGCAGATAATATCCGTCTTCTCGTCGATATTTTAACAGTCGCAGACGAATTTGACCATCTGACCGCAATGAACATCAACAAGCCGCCAATCTCAGAGATTGCTGCCATGGGACGTCTGAAGAAAGATAAAGCCACCTACAATCCGCTCGTACTTTCCGCTTTAGCAGAATGTATCCATATTCTTCCGACCGGAGCATGCGTGGATCTTTCCGATGGTGAAAAAGCCCTTGTACTTGCAGAAAATCCGGCTGATTTTCTACATCCAATGGTACTGAAATTCTCTACAAACATGATATACGACCTGAGTGACCCGGCGATCAGCAAATCGTTAAAGATCACAGATATCATGAAAACCATGGACAACCGTATTGCATTGGATAAAGATTCGGTAAAACATTTTGTTTCCGATGCCTATATCAAAGAAACTGCAGACCGCTTCCGTAAGATCAAGCTTCAGATTGCACAGCATAATCAAAGCAAGCTTGAACAGAAAGCGGCAAGTACCTTAATGAACAGTGCATCTATCATCCCACAGGATGCTTCGGGCACTGAAAAACCTCTGACACAAAAGAAGCCGCGCAAGAAAATGAAGCTCCGTTAATCCGCATGACAATTTTCATATCTGCACAAAACATAAAAAATCCCCCTACGATTGCAATTTACAGTCAATGTAAAGATTATCAACCGTTCTGGGGGATTTTTATTATTTATTATTTCTTTATTTTTGATTTCCTGCTGATACCACTATTTTTCAGGAGTTTCTTATAAGCTGTCTGTTTCTTTGCCGGCACCGTTACCTTAATATCTGTTTTTGTACCTTTGAATGCCTGTTTCCCAACAGATTTTAATTTTTTGGAAGAAATCTTCACAGTTCCAAGCTTTTTACAACTCTTAAATGCTTTTGCACCAATCTTTGTCACACCTGTGCCAATAGTCACCTTACTAAGATAACTATATATGTAGCTTTCGTTTTTTTGTCTGTTACAACATCTCCTTTTTTCAACTGTGCCGGGATTTCTGTATTCGGAGTTTGTGTACTGCCTGATGTCTCCGTATTTCCTGGCGTTTCTGTCTTACCCGGTGTTTCCGTATTTCCCGGTTGTTCTGAACTATCCTGCTGATTATTATTTCCCGGCTGTTCTGAATTACCTGGCTGATTATTTCCACCTGTTGTTCCCGCATTATTTGTTTTTTCTTTTACCATAATTGTAACTTTCTGTTCTGCCGCTTCATATTTAGCCGTCTTTGCCGTTTTTATAATAATATTCGCCGTTCCAGCACCCATAACAGCTACATTTCCATTTGAATCTACTTTTACAACATTTTCATTATCTGAACTATATGTCACTTTTCCATCACTGTCTGTAGATACTCCAAGTGAAAAAGCTGCATCTCCTGCTGTTTTTTCGATTGAAATTCCGGCAGATACGGTGATTGTTGGTGTTTTACTTACTGCATCCTCTAAATATACGAATGGAATATTATGCGCGAGAGCGTATGCCTCAGCAGTTGAACCTTTGCTGCAATAGATTGTAGTAGTGTCGGTATAATGATCACCATCATTACCAAATATACTTGATATCGCATATTCATCTATGAATGTTACACTATCAGGAATTATGATCTTTTTCAAACTGCTACACCCATCAAATGCACAAACGCCTAAACTCGTCACACTGGCAGGAAGATCAACACTTGCCAAGTTACTACATTCCGCAAATGCAGAGTTGCCTATACTCGTCACTCCTTCTGGCAGCTTGATACTGGTTATACTACTACACTCTTCAAATGCCCTGTCACCTATACTTGTCACGCTATCCGGCACAACAACATCACCACCAGCACCTTTATACTTCACAAGCACACCATCCTTAATCACAAATCCATTCTCATGTGGTTCGCCCCAATCCTCCTCATCGTCATCCTCTTCTTCATCCTCCCCGTACACATCTTCCTCAACCAGTTCCTCACTTTCCCCAGCACTTTGCACCACATCCTGTTCAGACGCTTCTTCCCCATATACTACCGGCGGATTTACGCTCGTAAACATCACAGTCATAGCAAGAATTGTAACTAACAATTTCTTTTTCATAACCAATTCACTCCTCCTTTGTGTTATATACTATCTTTTTAATTACAAATACAATTTTACCCCCCTATCAAATTGTCAAACTATTTGGTTTAAAAAAAGACAACACATATTCCCTACGAATGTGTGCTGCCTTCTTCATATTCCACGATAAAACCACATGCAAACGATGACTCTCAAATTCTATGATACAGACCTTCAAAAGGTGCTTCTCGAACTCTACTTATAAAACCAAAAGATGACTCTCAGATTCTATAATCCTGAAACTAAAAGGTGGCTCACAACCTGACGGTTGTTAAATTGCACAAAGCAAAAACTGATTTTGTGACTTGGTAGAAAATTAGAAAATCTTAGTTTGCCTGTCAATGCATAGTGTTTTGCTGCCATGGGCGGCAGCAAAAGTCTTAATGTCCCATGGACGGGGCATTTAAGACGTACACGTCACTCCGAGAAAATTTAAATCAGGCAGACTTAGATTTTCTTATTTTCGGACAACGGAACAAAACAGGCATTGCTTTGTGCAATTTACCACTCAAAAAAATAAAAGCCACCTTTTATTCCCACCTATATAAAAGAAAAAGACAGCACACCTCCTTTCAAGATTTGTGCTGTCTTTTCTATATTATAAACTCAAATAACTATAAATTTGAAGAACTATAGGTTCTTTACGGTCGCAATATCCACCGGTGTCAGATCATCCGTCGCGGTCTCTAAGCTGCGTGCTAACGCATTCGCCGTATCCATTGCCGTGATACAGTAAACACCTGTCTCGATTGCATTTCTACGGATCAGGAATCCGTCTCTGGTCTTGTCACCATTTCCCTGTGTTGGTGTATCAATAACAAGGTCGATCTTGTGTCCTAAGATCAAGTCCATAACGTTCGGTGACTCCTGGGATATCTTGTTAACACGAAGTGCATTGACACCGTGCTCCTGTAAATATTTTGCAGTGCTTCTGGTTGCATAGATCTTATAGCCAAGTGCCTCAAAACGTTTTGCAACGCCGACTGCCTCCGGCTTATCTGCATCTTTTACAGTCATGATCATCTGCTTATATTTCGGCAAGGTCACTCCTGCACCAAGGAATGCTTTATAAAGAGCCTCGTTGAAAGTCTTTGCAATACCAAGGCACTCACCGGTTGATTTCATCTCCGGTCCTAAGGAGATTTCAGCGCCACGCAGTTTCTCGAAAGAGAATACCGGCATCTTGATTGCAATGTAATCTGCGGTCGGTGCAAGTCCCGGCTCATAGCCAAGTCCGCGGATGGTATCGCCGATGATTACTTTGGTTGCAAGATCAACGATCGGAATACCGGTTACTTTACTGATGTATGGCACGGTTCTTGAAGAACGCGGGTTTACTTCGATGACATATACCTGCTCATCCATGGCAATAAACTGAATATTGATCAGTCCGATTACATGCAGTGCCTGTGCAAGTCGTTTGGTATACTCAACGATCGTCTCTTTTACATGATCGCTGATCGTCGGTGCCGGGTAAACAGAAATACTGTCTCCGGAATGGACGCCGGTACGCTCAATATGCTCCATGATACCAGGAATCAGGATATCCGTTCCGTCGCATACCGCGTCGACTTCGATCTCTTTTCCCTGTAAATATTTATCTACGAGGATCGGGTGATCCTGTGCAATACGGTTGATAATACCGATAAATTCTTCGATCTCATCATCGTTAAATGCAATCTTCATACCCTGTCCACCAAGTACATAGGAAGGTCTTACCAGTACCGGATAGCCGAGACGGTTTGCAACTTCTTTTGCTTCCTCAGCAGTAAATACCGTTCCACCTGCAGCTCTCGGAATCTGTGTTTTTTCCAGGATCTCATCGAAAAGCTCACGATCCTCTGCAGCGTCGACATCCTCTGCCTTTGTTCCAAGGATCTTAACGCCCATCTTCATCAGGCTCTCAGTTAATTTGATTGCAGTCTGTCCACCAAACTGTACAACAGCTCCGTCCGGTTTTTCAAGTTTTACGATACTCTCTACATCTTCCGGTGTCAGAGGCTCAAAGTAAAGTTTATCTGCGATATCAAAGTCAGTAGAAACTGTCTCCGGGTTATTGTTGATAATGACAGTCTCCCATCCCTCTTTCGCAAATGCCCAGGTACAGTGTACGGAACAGTAGTCAAACTCGATACCCTGTCCGATACGGATTGGACCGGAACCAAGTACCAGTACTTTTTTCTTCGGATTTGTCTCAATGGCTTCGTTCTCACTTCCGAATACGGAATAGTAGTACGGCGTGGATGCCTCAAACTCTGCGGCACAGGTATCTACCATTTTGAATGCTGCAACGATACCATTCTCGTAACGCATATCGTGGATCTCTTTTTCGGTCGTTCCGGTCAGTTTTGCAATGACGCTGTCCGGAAACTCAATGCGTTTTGCTTCTTTTAACAACTCTACGGTTAAAGGCTCATTCTTTAACTTGTTTTCCATCTCAACTAAAATGGCAAGCTTATCGATAAACCAACGGTCGATCTTAGTAATCTCATGGATTTCATCATAACTTATGCCTCTGCGCAGTGCCTCTGCAATTACCCAGATACGGCGGTCATCTACCACATGAAGCTGATCCTTTAATTCTTTATCAGAAAGACCGGTAAAATCATAGGACATTAAGCTGTCCACATGCTGCTCTAAGGAACGGATTGCTTTCATCAATGCGCCCTCGAAGTTATTACAGATACTCATAACCTCTCCGGTCGCCTTCATCTGTGTGGTCAGTGTTCTCTTTGCTGTGATGAATTTATCAAATGGCAGTCTCGGGATCTTGACAACGCAGTAGTCAAGCATCGGCTCAAAACTTGCATAAGTTTTTCCGGTGATTGCATTTTTGATCTCGTCTAAGGTGTAGCCCAATGCGATCTTTGCAGCAACTTTTGCGATCGGATATCCGGTTGCCTTGGATGCAAGTGCTGAAGAACGGGATACACGCGGGTTAACCTCGATGACACAGTACTCGAAGCTGTCCGGATTTAATGCGTACTGTACGTTACATCCTCCGGTGATATTTAACTCAGAAATAATGTTTAATGCAGATGTACGGAGCATCTGATACTCTTTATCGCCGAGTGTCTGGGAAGGTGCAACAACGATGGAATCACCGGTATGCACGCCGACCGGATCGATATTTTCCATGTTACATACCGTGATACAGTTACCGTTCGCATCACGCATTACCTCGTACTCGATCTCTTTCCATCCTGCGATGCAGCGCTCTACTAATACTTCTCCGACACGGGAAAGACGCAGACCGTTTGTTAAAATCTCAACTAATTCATTCTCGTCATGTGCGATACCACCGCCGCTTCCTCCAAGAGTATATGCCGGACGAAGCACAACCGGATAACCGATGGTGTTGGTGAACTTGATACCGTCCTGTACATTGTGTACGACCTGGGATGCAGCACAAGGTTCACCGATC
This sequence comes from Roseburia sp., assembly GCA_003483745.1. Taxonomy (GTDB): domain Bacteria; phylum Bacillota; class Clostridia; order Lachnospirales; family Lachnospiraceae; genus Roseburia. The sequence continues at coordinate 14,959 of DMYD01000061.1, forward strand.
TTTTCCATGGTATCTTTGAATGCCTGACGGTCCTCTGCCTTGAAAATGGTCTCTGCCGTTGTACCGATCAGTCTGACATTGTATTTTTCAAGGATGCCTTTTTCCTCTAACTCCATACCAAGGTTCAAACCAGCCTGTCCACCTAACGTCGGCAGTACACTGTCCGGTTTTTCTTTTGCGATGATTTTCTCTAATACCGATACCGTAAGCGGCTCAATATAAACCTGATCTGCAATATCTTTATCTGTCATGATCGTCGCCGGGTTTGAGTTTACCAGTACAACCTCAACGCCTTCTTCTTTCAATGAACGGCAGGCCTGTGTACCTGCATAGTCAAACTCTGCAGCCTGTCCAATTACGATTGGGCCTGAACCAATTACTAAAACTTTTTTTATGTCATGATTTCTTGGCATTAATTCTTCCTCCTAAAATTTGTTAGACAATAACGTAAGAATTTTTCTTTTACATCATCGAAATAAAGCGGTCAAACAGGTATGCAGAATCCTGCGGTCCCGGACATGCTTCCGGATGGAACTGTACGGTAAAAATGTTTTTACCAACATAGGAAAGTCCCTCATTGGTTCCATCGTTTACATTCACAAATGCCGGTTTTGCGATCTTTGGATCAAGAGTATCCGTGTCAACCACATAACCGTGATTCTGGGAGGAAATATATACTCTGCCTGTTTCTAAATCTTTCACCGGATGATTTCCACCGCGGTGTCCGTATTTCATCTTATGTGTGTCAGCTCCGGTTGCAAGTGCCATCAGCTGGTGTCCTAAGCAGATTGCAAAGATCGGCGTATCAGAATCATATAATTTTTTGATCTCAGCAATGATCTCTTTACACTCCTTTGGATCTCCAGGTCCGTTGCTAAGCATGATTCCATCCGGATTGGATGCAAGAATCTCTTCTGCTGTCGTATGTGCTGGATAGATCGTCACTTCACAGCCTCGTTTATTTAAAGACTGGGCAATATTATTTTTTGCTCCAAGGTCAAGCAACGCAACGCGCTTGCCGTTTCCTTTTAATACTCGTTTTTCACTGCAGGTAACTTTGTCCACAACATTACCTGTCGTGTATGCTTTTAATCTGGGAATAATTTCTTCTATATTATAATTATCATTCGTTGTAATCATACCATTCATGGTTCCCTTCTCACGAAGGATCTTTGTCAGTGCACGGGTGTCAATTCCCGCAATACCCGGAATATCATATTTTGTGAGGAAATCCTGAATCGTTCCCTCCTCACGGAAGTTACTCGGCATTCTTGATAACTCCCTTACAATATATCCGTCCGGCCACGGTCTGCCTGACTCCATATCCGGTGTGATTCCGTAATTTCCAATCAATGGATAAGTCATGACAACAGCCTGTCCCGCATATGACGGGTCTGTCAGGACCTCCAGATAACCTGTCATCGACGTATTAAATACGATTTCACTGATGACTTCCCTAGTAGAACCTATACTTGTTCCGGTAAATACATTCCCATCTTCGAGTATTAAATGAGCTTTCATTCGTTTCCCTGTCCTTTCACTTTTTTTCCAAAAAAAAAAACGTCGCCGTTTTTCTTTCTTTTCCATCCAGACAGTCCCCTGACTGAACTTCCCCTTATTAGTACCTATAGTCTTTTTCCTAAATTGTAAAAAGTGTATCACATCACAAGACTTTTTTCAACCTTTTTCCCAAAACAAATAGCACTAAGATTTTATACATATTCATGCATATTTATACATTTTTTCCAAATTCATTTAAAGCGGCCAGATCCGCCGCCCACATGCAGAAAAATCTTTGTTGCCATACATCCGGCATAAGGTGGTCATCAACAAAACATCCTGATTTTTCTGCAAAAAGGGCGATACAAATTCCTTTTTTAAATAATTTTCTGAAAAGCCAGCAGTACAAACAACACGCCTCCAAGCCACGATATATCTGCTTTCCACCGCTTAGATGCCTGCATGCCAATCGTGCACCCACAAATTACCGCACAAAAACTTATGATAAAACTTCCGATTACCGTACTCCAGATATATTTTCCGGTAAATCCTGCGCCAAGTCCTCCAAACATCCCGTCTAACGACATCGCAAGAGCAAAAAAAACAGCCTCCATACATGACATGGTCGACGAATGGTCACGGTCTGCCATCACCGGATTATTGTAAATACTCAAAATAAAACTAAGCTGTGAAAATGAAATTCTGACTTTCTTGCAGAGAAATGTATGACGCTCGATATATTTTTTTATCGCATACTCCGTCAGCTTAAAAATTCCCACTGCAAGCAATCCGAAAAAACTTACATATAATGCATACTTTTTCAGCAGGGTTTCCTGTAATGCCATTCCTGCATAAAGTGATATCCCTAAAATTCCACTGCAGACGGTACTGATGCACAACGCTGCCGCAGATCCGATCCTTATCTGCTCACTCCCGCACGCCACGCATGCCACAAAAACATCCACACTGACTGCTATGATCAAAAGAACTACCTGCACTTTTTTTACCTCAGACATAAAACCTTCTGTTCTATCATATGCCAGAGATCAAAAAATGCATCTTTTCATTTTTTTGCTGTTATCTCAGTCAAGTCTTTCAACAATGCCAATGACTTTCTGATAAGCCGCCGCCACCTCAGCTAAAAGCGGTTTAAGATCCCTTTCCGGTTCGCCATCCCTAAGTTCCTCACACAACTCCTGCGCCGGAACCAAAAGCGGTGTTAGTCCCAGATTCATTGCCAGCCCCTTTAAATTATGTATATGTGTGAACGCCTGCTCATAATTCTTTTCTTCCAGCGCCTTACACAGCGACTCATAATTCGTATCCGTCAGAATCAGTTTTAAAAATTTCCCGATCCTCTCCTCCGTCTTGAGCCGCCGTAAGACCTCCTGTAAATCTGCGCCCATCTCCTTGTAACATTCTTCCAGCGTCATATTTGCTCCCCTTTCGCGTTAAGTTTTTTAGTTCATTATCCAACAAATGATGGTTTGTGGGTGATATGAGTCACCCGTCCAAATGGTGTGTTGTAGGTCTGTGAGTGGCTTCTTGCGCAAAGCTGAAGTAATTTTTGTTCCGTTGTACGAAAATAAGAAAAGTCTAAGTGTGCCTGAGTTAGATTTTCGCGGAGTGACGTGACCGGCAACAACGAGTCATCCATGACTCGATGCTGCCTTGTTCTGCCATCCGTGGCAGAACATCACTGTGTACCTATAGACACACTAAGATTTTCTAATTTTCTCCCAAAGTCACAAAATTACTTCAGCTTTGCGCAAGATGCCAGCCTCCAGGTTATGAAACACCATTTGGGTGGGCGGTTCATCTCAAAATCAGGGGCGTAGGTGCGAATTTTTGATATTCGCTTGAATGAAAATATGCTTAAAATGCTAATGTGCTGTAT
>DMYD01000024.1:0-2039 GCA_003483745.1 Roseburia sp.
AGGCGGAGGCAGTGCAATGAAGAAAATACACATTGAATTCAGCGATGAGCGGCTCATTACTCCCAGTGGTCTGGTATTCGTAGGGCAAATACTTGGAAAAAGCAGTTTTGTTAAAAAAATCAACCGTGCTCCAATTTCAAAAGATTATCTGCAGAAACAGATAAAAAATGGAGACGTGCTCCTCACCTATATTGGTATGCTCTGTCAGGGAAAACCCCAGTATGAGGCTGTCCGTGAAATGATGGATGACCCTGACTACTACAAATACGCATTAGGCATCTCCTATGCGATTCCTTCCGCCGAAACACTCCGTCAGCGTTTTGACATGATCGGGGATTCCCTGCGCAAAGACATCCAGCAGNNCCTCCTTTATAAGCTATATATTTGCTTTTATTATATTGTAAGGTGTTATATGCGTCAATGAAAATCCACCTTATTCCGTGAAACTTACCATAGTGTTACATCCCGTTTTTTCAGCAATAATACCTGCTGGAAACTGATTTTCGCAATACATTTTATTTCACCCACCAGGTTAAACAAAATTTTGTTTTTTTACTGTATCATCATGCATTATCCTGTGTAATGAAAGTATCAAAAGACAGGCGGAGGCAGTGCAATGAAGAAAATACACATTGAATTCAGCGATGAGCGGCTCATTACTTCCAGTGGTCTGGCATTCGTAGGGCAAATACTTGGAAAAAGCAGTTTTGTTAAAAAAATCAACCCTGCGCAAAGACATCCAGCAGGCAAATGTCGACATGCTGCGTGAAATGCACATAGAGCCGACAGCCCTGGATAACGGCTTTGTTCCTGTCGATATTGATGTAACCCCCTTTGACAATTCGAAATCCAATAAGGAAGGCGTATCCCGTACCTACAAGGGTTTTGACGGATATGCACCAATTATGGCATATATCGGCACGGAAGGATACCTCGTCAATCTTGAATTGCGGATTGGGAAACAGCACTGCCAGAAAGAAACTCCTGATTTTCTGAGAGAGACCATTGAACTGTGCAGACAGCTGACGGAAAAACCACTGCTCATCCGGCTGGATTCCGGCAACGATGCTCTGAAAACATAGGCATCTTTATGGAAGAAAGCTATAAATACAACAATGTGTCTTTCATCATAAAACGGAATCCCAGACAGGAAAGTAAAGAAGAATGGCTGGAATCCGACAGGGAATGCTGCAAGAATATCCAGCATCCACGTGATGGGAAAACTGTTTATACCGGACAGACCTTCCGGGATGTGACATATTCCCTTTCTGATAACGAGGAGAAAACTGTCGGAATACGCACAGTTTATGAGATCACGGAAAGAACCATTGACCGATATGGGCAGTATTTTATCGTACCCGATATAGAACTGGGCACATACTGGACAAACACTTCCCTGCCAGACGAAACCGTCATTGATCTTTACCATGCCCACGGAGAAAGTGAGCAGTATCACAGTGAAATCAAGACGGACATGGATGTTGAAAGACTCCCGTCGGGAAAGTTTGGAAGCAACAAACTGGTGCTGGAGCTGACAATGGTCGCATATAATATCCTTCGAATCATAGGGCAGGAATCGTTGAAAAAGAAGGATGCTCCCGGCCGGAAGAAAATACATCGCCGAAGAATACGTACGGTGATCAGTAATCTTATGCAGTTTGCGGGACATCTGACAGAACATGCCGGCCGTCTGGTGCTGTCCATTGGAAGGAGTAATCGCTGGAGATTTACTTTCAAGCGTCTTTATGACAGCTTTGCATTCATCACCTGACAACAGGTAGCTGAATATGGCAATGGCAGCTGCACACAAATGGTGCAGTCTTTTTTTGAACGCAAAATTATGCAGCATTTTCAAAATTTAGTATACAATAACAAATATGACGGTTTATTTAGAACGAGGTTACAATCGCAAGGAGCACCCTGTGGTTCTAAAACAGCATTAAATACATTTCAAAGGAGATTTATTATGATTTACATAGGAAATCTTTCTAATTCAATACTCCTTTTTTGAGCACTTATCACGATGCTCTTTTTGTCAT
>DMYD01000024.1:2372-3263 GCA_003483745.1 Roseburia sp.
CTAAATATCTTCTATTATACCCAGCAGCATGATACTATGCAATCTTCTAAAAGATATTTCGGTTAATATTCACCAAAATATCTTCATCTTTCAGATTTTCTACTCATTCTATTCAAATTGTTTTTGTTAAAATCGATTGGAACAAAGTGTTTCCGGATTAAATTTAGCCACAATTTTATATATGGCGATCAATTTTCTTAAAGAGATGAGAACAATATTTGCAGAATACAATCCCCAACGCAATAGCATTGATGTTTATACCAGTGCAGGCTATATGCTCCGCATTGACTGTTGGGAAGCTGAAAAAAATTTGAAAACCACACCCTGTTCAGACTGAGCATTAAATGCTCTTGCTATTGATGAGCCACTTGAATATGCAAGGCTGTATCTTAATGGGACGGTGCAGATGTGGGTAGATGCAGAAGATTCTTTTTATCTGTGATGATTAAGCTGTCACTCCCAGTATCTCAGAGAGTGACAGTTCCTTTATCTATTCGAATATAATTTGGTTTTCGAGCTTCTCTATGGAAAAATCAAAAGAGCTAATACTATAATTTTTTCCCGCAATTTGGACAATGCTTTACATTTAATGGTCTCCATGGAATCATGACACCGCATTCTGGGCATCTGTAAAATATAACTCTTACTAAAAATCCAATAATAATAATTACAATTCCCAAAATTGTACCAACATTAATTTCAGATTGAAAACATATTACTTGATGTCGGAGTTGCATACACACGCATTATATCATATTTTTTTCCGCCTGTTGAATAAGTGCTATACACCGTTTCAAAAGTTGCACCACTACGGGAGATTTGTGTATTTTCTTCTCCTGTTAAAATATTTAGTTCATCCAAGCTTATCATCCCTGATACCTTATTCTTTCA
>DMYD01000024.1:3567-3704 GCA_003483745.1 Roseburia sp.
CCGACCAAAAAAATCATAATAAGAATTGGTACGATTGGAACATGATAGATATTCATTCCAAATATTCCATTATGTTTTGCATAGGAAAAAAGTGCATAGCCGAGCGGCAGACCAATAATCAAAGCTACGCATATGGT
>DMYD01000046.1 GCA_003483745.1 Roseburia sp.
GATACGGATGATTACATACTTACTTTTATTCGGAAGAATCGTCTGATATTTTCGAATCCTCCCTGCTTTTATTTTTATTTAGTGGTGATTTAAAAGCATTGAAAATTCTGATATCCGACGTTAATGGCTCGCGTGCTGATATGCAGCTCTTAACGTGGTTTTGACTTATTTTGAAAACGGCTTATGTTGTGGACTAAATCCACAACAATATTGCCTTATAGATTTTGTTAGAATGTAATGCTTTGGTTGGATTGTAACACATTGCCATACATTCGTCAGTAGTATTGTGTGTTTTTTATTATTTTTGTAATATTTGCACAAAATATGTATTCTAATGTGAAATAACGCTTCACAACATCTGATTTATTTCATTGTCAATTATCCGATTTACCTTTTCCAACCTGGGAGCAAACATCAATCTGGATATTTGTTCGATGGGGTTTTCATAAGATGAATAAACAGGTGGATATAATATAATTTCTTCCAATAATTCTCTCTTAAAATCCTCATTCTTTATTGGTTCTTCCAAATACTGATATAATTTTTCTAAACGTTGCTGCGATGTTGAAAAAATTCTTCCACATTGCGAACACTCATAACTGCCATCCTCTAATTTTCTCAATAACGAGTTCACTTTAATTGCTCCAATTAGTTCTGGCTCTCCCTCCACACTCATTCCCAACATCTGTAAATTTATTGAAGGAGCTACAGAAAACTTATAATTATAATGATGGCAGTTTTCAGAAAAAGGTTTCCCTGCTTTCTTCATGGCAATCTCTCGCCTGATCTGTTTTTCCTGTGCCTTTTTCCTTTTGCTTTTTGATAATTTTTTCACTGAACCACTCCATATACAATCCACTTTATCAGTCATTATTAAAAATAGCTGAAATTAAATTTGCTGTTTTCTTTGAATCTGTCTGATTACCTACTTTGCTTATAATAGTCTTTACTTTGTCTATAAATTCGTTAGACAACTTAGACTGCAGCACTTTCGTTACCCAGTCAATATCTTCAAAGCTTCTTTTTCCCAAATAAATCTGTTTAAATATATAGGTTGTTCCCTCACCTATCGCAGCTATGATACTGCCGGCAATAATTGCATTTAATATACTTGCACCGATATTAATTCCAGGAATGTTTTTCAAGGCAGCAATTGCTGTTTTCGCTGCAATACTTACTGTTCCCACTTCAATAATGGAATTAAAAAATTTTTTCGTCTGCTGGTCATTTTTAATTCCATAGACTTTGGCAATCGCATTAATTTCTGTAATCTCAATAGGTTTCAATATTACAGCATCTGCAATTGAAATGGGCACTGCTCCCACTACAGTACCTGATGTAGTTGCAACACCTATAATTCCCTGACAAAGATATCTTTTTCTGTTTAATTTAAAATTAGCAATATCCTCTGTTCCAGCCTGTAAGCCTTCCGGCATAAGGTCATTCGTTGCATCGATCAACTCCATAATTCCTTCCGGTCCAGCAAAAGCGGTATCATTTAACTTAAATGTAGAAGCAACGACCGGTATAATCTTTTTTAAATTTTTTGCATATCTCTTTTGTGCAGCAAAAGCGGCTTGTACCATCTCAATATTTTCTTTACGTTCAGGAACTGAATATGATTTTGTGATCACAACAATCACAGGCACACTTTTCCAAATGGACGTGGCACACGAAAGGCTTTTTTACAGCATTAATTGCTTTTTGCTCCTTAAAGAAAGTTGGTTCAAATCCAATTGTGTCTATAACCCTGAATGGAACAGAATCACTTTCATATATTTCCAACTCATTCGTAGTTCCGCTAATTCCATAACCTGTTTTTGCTTTTTCAATTCCTAAAACAGCATTAATTAATGTAGATTTTCCAACACCTGAGTTGCCAATAACTAATACATTACCTGTTTGCATTTATCTTCTGTCCTTCCTAGATTGTTAAACTGAAAACTTTTATTTTTTATTGCTTCCAGTGTTACCATGATCATGCCTCTCTTTGAGTGTATTTAAACAATATAAATAGCATATAATATTATTCATAGACTTTATGATTTTTTCTATGTAACTAATTTTCTGTTAAATTCTTACAAATACAGTCATCGAATTAATAATCCATAATCCTGTCTTTGCTAATAAAATACAAATCAAAATAGATATTATACAGATAAAAATAGAATTGATTGTCATATCGGCTTTTGAAACCAGTAAACTCGTATCGCCTACACTTGTTAATAATGTACCATTTTCCCAATTATGATTATAGGACACAACACTTTGTTCAATAATCTGTTTTACTTGGTCTTCTGGCAATGTATTATCCTTTATTAACGTCAATATTGGATCTTTTGTTCGTACATTCTGATTAATTAACTGTTTTACAGATTCCTTCGAAACGGCATTATTTTTAATAAACTCTTCTACTTTTTCCTCCCCTAATAATCTTTGTTTAAGCCATATCTCTTATAAAGAGGAACTCTTACTATATCTCTTGTTTTATTTAAATTCTCTCCGAATAATCAACTTATTCCCAAAGTTTATTTTTCTACTCTTAAGATAACACCTCATTAAGATAATCAGTTATAACATCCAACGCATTATTAAACATTTTCACCACTTCAATATTAGAACCTACTATTTCATTATACTTTTCAACAACTTCTTCCATTTCATCATCATCGTCTCCATCCCACTCTATGTTTTCTGTTATTTCAATAATTTTATTAAAATTTTCTATTATTTTACTCGAAAATATACTTACTATCTCTGAAAATATAGCTTCCTGCCCTTCATTTTCTAATGTAGCATCCGTCATATCAATAATAATTTTCCAGTATTCAGGTGCAGATTCAAAAATTTTTTGATTATATTTCTGTTTAAATTGTTTCTCATTACCAAATAATAAAGCCCAAAATTTAACCAGTTCATCGTAATTTGCATATTCTTCCATATCATATTCAGTTGCATCTATGATCTCCTGCGTCTGATAATATAACTCTAGCAGTAACTCATTCAATGAATTAATACAATTTTGAGCCATATCCACATCTGACGCATTGCTATTATTATATCCTTGAACTATCTGTATAAATTCCTGCTGATGTGGAAGAATTTCCTTAAATTTTTGAACTATCATAGCCATTTCTTCATCAGTATTTTCCTCTAGACTTTCTAACTGACTATATATTTCTGTATTTTTTTGCTCTACCATGTAATCTTGTAAACTAGAAATAACGTCTACAACCCCCATCCCAAGTAATATCGTTTTCCCAATCTTTGTACCAACATCTTTTAATGTCTCGTTAAATTGTTCTTTTTCATCTTCTAGCGTTATTTCTGTCAAATCAGACATAAGTTCTCTCATGCGTTCGATATCAAATTCATTTATAATGTCAAATTCTGCCGTATTAAATGACCTAATTGGATTTTTATAGCATCCTGTAAATATTCCTCCCCATGCTTTGCTGTATACACAATCCACAGTGAATAAGATTCCACTTTTCCCCGTATTCATTACGCTTGTAGATATTAAACAAACAACATCTTCATATTGAGCATCATTCGCAAAATACTGCTTTGCACGATTAAAATCTTCATTTGATAATTCATAATATGGTATAACTTGTACTGAAGTGGAAGTAGTCATAAACCAATTTACATTACTAGTGATATATTGTAGCATACGATCTTTCTTATTCATATGTATCAACCCCTTTTTTTTAACATTCTCTGTAATTTCTGTAAATCTTCTCCTAAGTCTTGTTGCATTCTCATTTCAAAATCACATAAAAAATTGTCAACCAAATCTAATTTTCCATAATCTGTTGCTTCATCAATTATTTGCTTTAAATCTAATATTTTATTTTTTAGATTATATTCACCCCCATCATAAAAATATTTCTCCAATATCTTATTTTGAAATTCTAATATTTCACGGTTATCTTCAATACGTTTTATATTTCTTATTGTTCTTGGTATGTTTTTTATTACTTTAGTTAAAATATTTTCATTTTCACTTGGTATATATGCCTGAACACAATTATATACTATCTTATAAAAACTATCATAATTTATAATCTGTCCATTTTGAGTTGTAGATAAATAACTATCACTATTTATAACCATTAAAGTATTTTCTGGTTTAGGCAACTCATCAAGAATCTTACCAAATACCCTATTCACTCTTACAGCTGCTTTCATTTTCCAAATAATTTTTACATTATATTCCATATGCCTTAAGTATTTCTTTCTCTCTTTTTATCATATTCCAATCCATTTGAACATTATAATTAGGGTTTAACGAATACTGTAACATTTTTCCACTTGCCTCAATCATATCCTTTCTTTTTTTGTTTGTAATGAACAGACTTTTTTTACTTGTTATTTCATTTATAATATTTTCCATTTGTTGGCTTCTCTCTTCTCTTATACATCTATACGGGTCATTATTAATATCGTAATATGCAAATTTCTGTGCATTCGCTACATCTTTTATAAAATCTAAGAAAAAGTATCTATAACTTATGGCTGAAAAACCAATTATATCCGATACAGCATTTAGGGAATCCTTTGCTTCTGAAACAATCTTTTCTGCCGATAAATTATCTATCATCAAAAAATCTTCTGTAAATTCCATTGCTCTGTTTCTAATCTCTATCTCATTTAAATCGCATCTTGAAATAATTTCCTTGGCTAATACATCCATACCATTACTTTTAAACAATGTTCTATTTCTTGTAGAAAAATTAGGTAAAATTGCTAATCCTGTATTATTGCAATATTTATCAAAAACACTTTCTATTTTTTTCTCATCAACTTTTATTTCCATTTCTGACAATAACTGTATTATATTATATTTTACCATTGGTGACATATCTCTATTGATATATGCATAAATTCCAACAATAAATTCTATCATATCCTTTTTTTGTAAATAATTACTCATCTCAGCACAAACAAGCGGTGCTAATGAAAATGCCGCATATACACCTAATCCGGTAATCTGTTTTGCGCGTACCACACTTTCCTTGTGCATTTCAAACTTTTCAGGAGATATGAGACCATTTTGCTCCAATATGTTAAGTTTTTTGTGAAAACTTTTATTCATTTCTCTTTCAACTGCAACCGTTAAAAAACTAGCAATTGCATCTATAACCTCACTACTTAACTCAACTTCTCCCATATTAGACAATGCATTATATTTATTTAGTACACCATTTGTATATCCTGTCATCATCTGCGCTGTATTTGGCATAACCACTGCGCTTCCTAATGTTCCTGGCATTCTTTCTTCTCCTAATATTTCATATATATTATCCAACTCTCTATCAATCCTTTCCTCATTATCAAGTATTTGTTTTTGCAATCTGTGATTTTGCTCATTAATCTTATCTTGTTTTTGAACTGAATCTCTCATATTTTCAGAAAGAGTCTCAAATTTTCTATGATAGGTATTAGACGCATTTTCTATTCCTTTTTTATAAGCTTCTCTCGTATTCATATATCCTCCATTAATATATTTCCAAACTCGTTATTAATAAATTCCATTTCAATTTCTGCCTTAATTCTAGCATCAAGAGCAATTTGATGAACCATACTTATTAATCCACCAATATCCAAACGTGATATATTTCGTGTTGCAACTACCACACCCACATTACTACTTTCAGCAATTATAGATGAAACTTTTAATATCTTTTCGATCTTTACTTTAGAAAAAGATATTTTCTCTGAATAATTCAACATTAGATAAAGACTCCGAATAATCATATTTATCAATTCTGCAATAATAATTTGACTAGAAATAATTCCAATATTTTTAGCACCTTTTTTCAACAATCTTTCTGCCTCATTACTGTTCCATCCTTTATCGATTAATTTCTGCGCTAAATCTGGTGATAACAACGGTATTGGCAACCCATCTTTTGTATATTTATCTGATTTCAGATGCATAGCCTGCCTCGCAACTGCTGCAGGCAAACGTTTTGAATCTTCTTGAAAACTTTTGATACAATACTCTAACATCTCTGTCACGCTTGACGGATTCATATAATCAATCGATTGATTCCATTTATCAAGCTGAATACTCTGCTTTACAGGATATGTTTGTAAATCACAAAATGTAACCCTTGCAGACGCAATGTTCATAGTTCCAAAAATCCATCCTAAAATTGGATCATGTCCCAATGTTGCAACATGATGATTTTTTCCATATAACCTTTTTCCTATTGGACTAATAAATGTAGTTTTTCCTACAACATTTTTTCTTTTAATTAATATATTTTCACTTCCTTCCATCACATCATATGGAACAGCATGAAAAAGTATCTCTATCCATGAAAGATATTCATATTTACTTTGTTTTTTTAACTTTTTTCTATATTCATCTGCTTCTAACTCATATTTTTCAATATTTTCTTGTTTATATTTATTTATTTTCGGTTTTTCATAACACTGACCAGAACTTTTTCCCTTTAATTCTCCAGTTTTCTTTACTTCGCAGGCCTCAAGCCGATCTGCTTTACTGATTTGAGAAAAATCTAAATCCAACGATGGCATTAAAAACCAACGTACCGTTTGTAATGCTGTTGCCATTAACAAAAACGGAATATCTTTTTTTTCCAATTTGGTTTTTTCCAAAAAACTTCTCTCTATATTTTCTACAATATCTTTATTTTGTTCACAAATTCCCACCGATCGATCAATTGAATCTACTATCTGCATTTGTTTTCTTGTTAGTTGCACACTGTTTTCAAATATATCATCATTTAATTTTCTCAATTTATCATAATCCAATTAATAACACCACCTTGTTTTCTTTTACTAACGCCCTAACTTCCTCTCATTTCTATTTCCACTTACATCTTAATACTATGATTTTCTATTTTACCCCACCAAAGTGTTCTTTTCAACCCTTTTCCCGCGTTGTATATATTTCCACACAACTGATAAAATAAAAGTATTATTTAGGAGATTTTAAATCATGAATCGATTAAAAGATTTAAGACGTGAGATGGGGTTAAGCCAGCAGGCTCTTGCTGATAAATTGAACGTCAGCCAGCAGACCATCTGTAAGTACGAAAATAATACCAATGAACCAAATATCGACATGTTAGAAGCCATGGCAGATATTTTTGACGTATCTGTTGATTATCTGATTGGCTATTCTTCGTATGCCCATAAAGTAGAGGAAGTGTCCGAAACAGCCCTCAATGAAGATGAGCTTTCCTTTTTAAAAAAATATCGTTCGATCAATCCTTCCTCTCGTGCTTTAGTACAACAGTTTATGGACGAATTTCTGCGTTTATCCGGTGAATGATTTTTCTTTTATTATAACGCACACCCTAGACACCATCTGTCCATCTCAAAAACTTTTTTAATTTTTTACAACTTCAACATAATCTCCCTGACTTCGCAGCCACATATCAATTCCCTTGCCAAATGTTTCAGCCGAAATTAAAAACTTTCCGTCTTCCTCTTTCAGAATCTTTGCCGTCGGCAGACGATCTAATATTGCTTCCACACTGGTTCCTTTATACCAGAACTTCGTACGCTGTAATTTTCCGCCATACATGAACTGTATTCGTTTGCGATACTCCCCTTCCTCGAACCGGTCTTTATACAGAATATTAAAGTGTTCATCAAGCACCTGAAGTTCTAGGATCCGGTCGATCCGGTAAATGGTTGGAAACGCATCATTTGCCACATCAAATGCCTTTTCTTTATCGATTCCTTCAATATTTGCAACCAGATAAAAATAAAATTCAGAAAAAAGAATTGCCTGTGGTTCTACTTTCCGCTTCACAACTTTTTTATCTTTTGTACGCTCATAGCCGATCTCAATACATTTTTTCTCGTGAATTGCCTGTCCGATCTGCCACATCTTATCAATAAATACTCTGTGATGCTGCGGTTCAATGTAATGGTAACGCTCATTGGCAATCAGTTCACTGACCAGGCTCTGGTTCTGCGGCGGCACACAGCACTCGATCAGCTTATCTAACATCTGCATCATTTCGTCTTTGGTAAATGCACGACTGTCTAACAATATTTTGGTAATAGCAAGCACTTCCTCGTTGGAAAAACGCATTCCTTCTTCCTGCTCAAGCCTGTAGCCATTCTTCCTTCTGTCATAGATCAGCTCATTCTGGATACCAAAATCATTGACACGTTCGTTCAGATAACAGCGGATGTCATCTAAATCTCTTTGAATCGTTTTTTCATCCACACCGAACTTTTGTCCCGCAGCGGCTTTGTTGATCACTTTACCACGCATCAAAAGGTCGTACATCCGCAGAACACGATCTGCTTTTGATCTTTTATCTACCGGCTCCTTTTTTTCCATAATCTCATCTCCATTTACTACACATTGCACATACTTTTAATATTTTTTTCATGTTTTTTATACATTTTTCATATATTGTTATTGTAACACATCTGTATTTTATTTTCCACAAATTCAGTTGTTTTCTTAAGAAGGAATTTGAAAAAACTTCTTCTGACTATCCGCAGACTGCCAGAAGAAGTTCTCCTAAAACCTTATTCCAGCCAGTGATCTTTTACAATATTTGCATCTTCCCAGCCAGTCCTTTTTTATTTTTTTTCCACAAAATGGACAGATTTTTGGTTTTACCACACAATACATTTTCCCACTTCCTTTTATTCATCCAGCAGACTCAGATCACTGCCCTGCGCATACTCTATAGGATTGTCATTCTCATAATATTCGCCATCTCCAATCTCTCTTGACCACAAAAGTTCTTCCTCTGCCTGATTTCCCTGCAGAGTAAGACGGCGTACTTCTTCCACACCCATATATCCATAAACTTCGTACAGACCATTTCCATCCTCCGCTACATAAAAACTATATACCCCATAGAACGGACTTGTGGATGAAATCGCACCATTTTCATCAATCGTATAAATAATGTTTTCATAATCTGCATTACAGGTTCCATAACTGAGCAGAAGATCTTTTCTTCCATCTCCATTAATATCATACAATGAATAGGTACAGTTTCCCGGATACTCATTTTCCATTTCAACAACAAAGGAAGAATACATTTCCCTGTAATCCAGATTATTGACATCTACATCATCAAATTCGTACTGATTTTCATCCTGTGCCAAGGAATCTTCCTGCATTGTCTGATCTGTAAAATCATCCGATACATTTTCATCTGAATGATCAGCATTCAATATGGTATCATCCATACCCAGATCTGCATTTTGTTCGACATCATCATCAGATGATATCATTCCATGTGACTCTTCATAACTGCTGAAAATAGAATCTAACGCAATTCCCATAGTCAGCATATTCTGTGATTCTCCATCAATATCTAAATATTCTACGGAAAAAGTTTCATTATCGTCAGCAATAATAAATTGAAAACAAAGTTTCGCTTCCTTATCTCCATACATGCATTTTCCATGAAACTCAACTACTTTTCTGTCGCTGGATGATTTAAAATACTGCCAGTCCGGATCTGAAAAATAGTCATCAAACGCTTCACCATAAGTAATCTGCGGATAACTGCTCGGTGCCCCGCCTTTTACCATTTCAATGTATTCATTTCCTGACGGAATAAGGTACAGCACCACAAGTAAAAAGATTCCTCCAAATGTTCCAATCAGCGAAGCCGTATGTAATTTTGTCAGTCTCATTGCCTTTTTATATTTTGTAAAGGGATTCATCGGCAATGTATGATTCTCTTCTTTTGCAATATAATCAAGAATAGCATTTTCTTCTACAACATAATTATAATTTCTTCTTGAATCTTCCTTGCTGCGTATCACATGAATTATACCATCCTCAAGGTTCAGTCTGTGTTTTCCGTATTTTCCCTGCACCTCAACATTTCCCTGTTCATTGTAATAAACCTGTTTTACCAGAAAACAGTTCATGTTTCTGATAATCTGCATCAGTTCCTCTGAAGTTGGAATATCGGTTTTCAAACCATCCGCATACTCTTTGAATCTTTTATTGACAAAGATCCATCGGAAGAGTTCCCATCCACAACAATAAAAAAATGATACTCCAAAAATCCATAAAACAATTTCCCTTAAAGTTTCCATCTCATTTTCCTCCCTTGTTTTTTGATATCCTTATTCTAGCAGACCACACGGACACATAATGTCCATGTACATTTTTAAGTAAAAAAATAGACAGAAATGTTTTTCTTACATCTCTGCCTAAAAAGTATCTTTATTTTCTACTCTTTCCTTTTTTCTCTCAGCTCTAACACCAGCTCATACACCTCCGGTCTGCGCTCTTTTAAATGCTCATCCAGAAGATGCCTGCGCTCTTTAAAGCGCTCCGCTAACTCCGGATGCTCCTTTGCGATACGGTCATGCACTTCTTTCCGGTGTGCCTCCAGTTTGCCCGCTAACGTCATCTCGTCCTTGCCGGAGATATTGACGATTTCCTTTAAGTGCTCCTCTAAATGTTCCAGCCACTCATCCTCATCAAGTGCCTCCATGTGTGCCCAGCGGCCATGAAACAGATTTTCGACATCCCCAGTCTTTTTTAACTGCTCAATCTGCAGCACAATCTGTCTTTCGATTTCTTCTTCCGTTTCCGAACCAAATGCCCAGACAAATTCCTGCACACGGTTATCCGCACGTTTTCTCGATGCGCTGCGCTCCTCATTATCCACGCCGCCCTCAAGAGGATACGGTCTGTTGATTCCCATATCTTTTAACGCGATATGTATGGTTCTCCGCACACAGCCTTCCTCGATGAGATAGCCAAGACCTAATTTTCGAAGCTGCTCATTCACGTCTGCGATGTGCTCTGTCATATAGAAACGGATTCCTTTTTCCTTCAAAAATTTGTACAGGATCTCCAGACGGTCTGCCGCTGTGATATCCAGACTTCCGATTCCTCCGGCATCCAAAATGACTGCTTTCGTGTCATCTTTGATATGCTCCTCGATATCCTTCTGCAGCACCCCGATATTTGCAAAAAACAGATTGCTGCTGAAACGATAGATCACAACTCCCTCCACCGCATGGATCTGGCTGCCTTCCCGCAGATCCCTGAAATGCTGATGGCCGGGCTGGATTCCCAAGAAACACCTTGCCGGTTTTGAAGTACGGATGATCATTTCTGTAAAAGAAAGGATAATTCCGATCAAAACGCCGTTAATCGTGCCAAGCATCAATACACCAAAAAAGGCTCCTATAAAAATGAAACACTCCGTCCGGCTGACTTTCCACAATCTGACCGCAAGTTCAAACTCCGTCGCACCAAGCAGTGCCGAGATCACGATCGCCGTCAGCACCGGAATCGGCAGATACCCGATAAAACCGGTTCCACACAGAAGAAGAACGATCATTGATAACCCAGCCGCAATGCCGGTAAGCTGTGTTTTTGCCTGATACTGTTCGCCCATTGCACTTCGTGACACCGAACCGTTGATCGGACAGCATCCGGTAAATGCCGCCACAAAGTTGCCCATGGAAAATGCAAAAATTTCCTGATTATCATCAATCTTGTAACCGTTTTTCTGTGCAAAACTGTTCTCTGCCAATAAAGTTTCCGCCATAATAACAACCGCAACTGACAGGCTGGTGATGATTGCGTCCTTCGGCGCGATCGCTGTAAAATCCGGTATGCTCCATTCTGGCATGCCGGGTTCTACTGCTGCAAGCGTCTGTACACCCCACTCCCTGACCGGTAAAAACCGCGTCATCAATGCTCCGGCTGCCATCAATGCAACTGCCATTGGAAATTTTGGAATTAATTTTTTTGAAACCAGAAGAATGAAAAGTGCGGTAAGTCCGATCACAAGTGAGGGCAGATTGATTGCTTTCACAGTCTCTGCAATGTGCCCTGCCAGTTCTAAAAGTTCCCCGACTCCTGCTGTGCCGCCCATCAGTTTTGGCACCTGCATCAGAATAATCGTCGTACAGATTCCGGTGATAAATCCCCCCATGACCGGTGCCGAGATAAAATTGACCAGTTTTCCTGCTTTCATAAAATAAAATGCCAGCAGCCACAGTGCCACACAAAAAGTCAGTACAGGAACTGCTGCCATGGCTTCTTTTGTACCGCCCTCTATCCCAAGCCCGACAATAGCAGATCCAACCAACGCAGCCGGAGCTGCATCCACACCAAAAATAAACTGCGGCGACGTGGAAAACAATCCAAATAAAATGATCGGGAACACCGAACCATACAGTCCATAAACTGCCGGAAGCCCCGCAATCTGCGCATATCCCATAGAAATCGGAATGGAAACTGCCATGATAATAATTCCCGCTAAAATATCTTTCGGAAGATTTTTCTTATTATAATGTTTTAATGTCTGGAATGGCTGCACTCTCATGTTTCAATCACACTTCTCTCTTTTTATTCAAACCTGACATACTCTGTATTTTTTCTTCCTTACTGTATCACAAATCTTTTAAAATCAAAAGATATTCCCTTGTAAAATATCCCCTGAGATGATACGATACCTTTATGTGCTTTTTCTTATTAATGTAATGAATTACAGGGAAATTTTTTCCTACAAATGATATTTTATAAATCAAAAAAAACGGAGGATACAATTACTATGAGTGAATACAGAATGGGAACAAAATGTGTGCAGGCGGGTTACACACCGGGCAATGGAGAGCCAAGGCAGGTGCCGATCATCCAGTCGACTACTTTTAAATACAGCACCAGCGAAGATATGGGAAAACTTTTTGACTTAGAGGCAGACGGTTATTTTTACAGCCGCCTTCAAAATCCTACCAACGATATCGTCGCTGCAAAGATTGCCGCTATGGAAGGCGGTTCCGCTGCAATGTTAACTTCTTCCGGACAGGCAGCCAATTTTCTCGCTATGTTTAATATCTGTGAATGTGGCGACCACATCGTTGCTTCCTCCTCTATCTATGGCGGAACTTTCAACCTGCTTGCTGTCACTATGGCAAAAATGGGAATCACGACCACATTTGTTTCCCCGGATGCCTCCGAAGAAGAATTAAATGCCGCCTTTAAGCCAAATACAAAGCTGATGTTCGGGGAGACGATCGCTAACCCTGCACTCACAGTTTTAGATATCGAGCTGTTTGCAAAAGTTGCACATGCACACGGTGTTCCACTTGTGATGGACAATACGTTCCCGACTCCGGTCAACTGCCGCCCGTTTGAATGGGGTGCAGATATCGTAACGCATTCCACAACCAAATACATGGATGGACACGGAGCAGCCTTAGGCGGGGCGATCGTAGACAGTGGTAAATTTGACTGGATGGCTCATGCAGACAAATATCCGGGACTGTGCACACCGGACGAAAGCTATCATGGGATCACCTACGCAGAAAAATTCGGCAAAGAAGGTGCTTTCATCACAAAATGTACGGCACAGCTGATGCGTGATTTTGGCTGCATGCAGTCCCCACAGAGTGCCTTTATTTTAAACCTTGGTCTGGAATCTCTGCATGTCCGTATGCCAAAACATGTGGAAAACGGTCAGGCTGTTGCTGAATTTTTAGAGCAGCATCCAAAGGTTGCCTATGTCAACTATCCGGGGCTTCCTTCCAATAAATATTATGAGCGTGCAAAAAAATACCTGCCAAACGGCGGCTGTGGTGTCGTTTCCTTCGGTTTAAAGGGCGGACGTGCCGCTGCATCCACATTTATGCAGAATCTGAAACTCGGAGCAATCGAAACACATGTTGCTGACGCAAGAACCTGCTGCTTAAATCCTGCAACCTCCACACATCGCCAGATGACGGATGAACAGTTAAAAGAAGCCGGTGTTCCGGCTGAACTTGTCCGTATCAGCCTTGGACTTGAGGATAAAGAGGATTTGATCGCAGACATTTCCCATGCACTTGATGCAATTTTGGAATAAGATAAAGTTTGCCGCTTTTTACCAGAATATATAAGGATTATATACTGAAAAAAGGATGCATCCTGTAAAACCAGGAAGCATCCTTTTTTCACATCTGCAACAGCTGATCTTTTGCTTCTTTCACATAAAGCAATGCATTGTTCCGGTTCGAAGCAATCTCCTCTTCCGTGAGCATTCTTCTGACCTTCGCCGGATTGCCAAATGCAAGACTGCCATCCGGGATCTCCATATTCTGTGTCACAAGCGCTCCCGCCCCGATAATACAGTTGCTGCCGATCACTGCTCCATTTAATATGATCGCACCCATTCCGATCAATGTATTATTTCCAACCGTACATCCATGTACGATCGCACTGTGCCCGATCGTCACATCATCCCCAATGGTAAGTGCATGCCCGTCTCCCACGTGAAGTACTGCATTATCCTGTACATTCGTCCTGCTTCCGATCGTGATCCTGTCAGTGTCTCCACGGACCGTTGCATGATACCATATTCCTGAATCCTCACCGATCGTGACATCTCCTTTTACGATCGCGCCCTCTGCTAAATAATATGCCATGATATACCACACTTTCTGTCTGATTTTGCATCAGGTCTGTCTTATTTTATCAGCCTTCACCGTTTATCTGACTGATATACGCCGAAACAACTGCAGCCACACCATCCATACCAAGTCTGCACTCATCTAAACAGAGATCATAATTGCCTGCCAATCCCCATGTTTCTCCCGAGTAATAATTATGATACTGTTTTCTTCTACGGTCTGTGTCATCCACGATCAGTTTTGCTTTTGACTCTGATACCTGATGTTTCTTTGCAATTTTTTCAATTCTTGTTTTCTTGTCCCCACACAGGAAAATGCGTACAGCATCCGGATGCTCTTTGTATGCATAATCTGATGCCCGTCCGATCACGATGCATGGCTGATCACCAAACAGTGCCGATAATACCTTTTTCGGTGTCTCGCGTACTTTTAAATTCATATCATCCGCAACCATGCTCATCATATCATCCACCTGACGTTCTCCAAAATAAAACGGATACTTGTCATACACTTTTTTCTCTTTTGCGAGTTCGATCAGTTCTTTTTTGGAATAACAGGGAATCCCATATATTTCTGATAACTTTCTTCCTACTTCGTCCCCTTCACATCCACATTGTCTTGCAATTGTTATAATCATAATAATCTCCATTTCTTGCGCATGAAAAATTTTATTTTTTACACTAGTCCTCCTACATCTGAGTAACATCTCTCTCAAACACATATTCGAACAGCTTATCAAAAATCATATCCAAATTTACATCCTGGTGTAATGCTTCCTTTTGCGTGACACATATAGTCATCATGCGAAGGAAGTTAATGAAAACTTTTTCGTCCACATCCTTTCATACTCCCTCCATTATGGACAAAAGATACTCCGGGGTATCCGAATTAAGATCATCCTCTATAAATCCAGCCTCTTTCATGGCTGGATAAAGATTTTTGACATCCTCCTCCATCAGATACTGGTATATACTGTTCTGATGATAAATGATCATCCGAAGCATCTTCTTGCCTTCTTCCTTTGTCATCTTCTGTCTGCCATTAAGAAATACTTCTATACTTTTCATAGTTTTCGCACATTCATATTTGATCAGTGCGATAATAAAAAGTTCTTTTGTGTCAATCCATACTTTTTAATCAGAGTCATTCCTGCCTCAAACATTTTATTTTCAATTTCTTTTTTTTCATCCTCCGTAAATACTCTGACAGGCATAAGATGTCCTCCTGTTTTTCGCAATACTACCTGATCTGCATTGGCAATCGACTGCAGGCGATGCGCTACTATGATTACTGTCTTCTCCTGTACCAGTGAGTTGATTGCAGACTGGATCAACACCTCGTTTTCCGGGTCAAGTGACGCTATTGCCTCATCCAGCAATACGATCGGTGCATCTTTCAGAAGCGCACGTGCTATGGAAATACGCTGTTTTTCCCCGCCGGAAAGTGTTGAACCACCCTCTCCAACCATTGTATCATATTCGTCCGGCAAAGACATTATAAAATTATGACAGGATGCCTTTTTGGCAGCTTCCATCACTTCCTCTGTTGTTGCATTTTCATTTCCCATCCTTATGTTATTCATTATATCAAATACTGACAGACAGACAAAAGACAATACAAGTCTGACCAGTGTTATGGCTATCTGTGGTGCAAAGTTATTTGCCAGATTCTCAATTGTAGTAAAGTCCCGAAGTAACACTGTAGACATCCTTCTCGTATCAGGCATTACAGCAATCTGCCAGATAAGCATATTACAATTCGGATAAAAAGCCTGATTACTGCAATTTCTTCTTTCTTTTTATCTTCTGCCAGAAAAAAATTTCTTTCCCTACCACTCACATTTTAATTCTTCTCATATACCTCGGCCTCCCACATGGAACGGACAACCACATACTTATAGTCTGGATATTCTCTGATCTCATACACAATGTATCACCGAAAAAATCTGTTCTGCAGATCATATGATGTGTTTCCGTGTATGCTCCAATTTTCTCATAATTTACCCAATGATAGGTATTTCTATCAAAAGACAACTCTTCACCAGTCATTACTGCTCTGCATTTATCTAAATTATAGATTGTGTAAAAAATACATGCTGTCAAAAAAATTATACACACAGACAATATCATTTTTTTCTTCATATACAATTCTCTCCCATGGAAGCTTTCTTTTTCATTATTCAATTCATCAAACATTACCTGAGTCAATGCACTCATGATATCGAATCCTTTATCAATATGAAAATAATGAACATTTTCTGCTTTTGCGCAAAAATACCTCACTTCTAACCGCCTCGAATTGCACACGTTTTAAATCCGCATTATGGAATTTTTCCCAAACAGCCAAACTGATCTACGCATACTTTCCCTTTAATACTAGATAATATTAAGGGATTTTTCTCTTAATGCATTGTCTTTTCCCTTATTTTGAACTATATTATAAGGGAATCAAAATGAGGTGAGGGAATGAGAAACTTTAATTATTCTGAAATTAAAAATCAAAAGTGAGATTCTGATATTCTTAGATTAATTGCTGCTATCTATAAAGAAGCCGGAAAACAAGAGATGTACCTTAAGCAAAAACCACAGGAATTGGAGAAACTTGTAGAAATAGCAAAGATACAAAGCACCGAGGCATCTAATGCCATTGAAGGTATTATCACTACAAACACCCGTATCAAACAACTCGTAGAAGAAAAAACTATACCAAAAAATCGTGATGAACAAGAAATTGCCGGCTATCGCGATGTGCTTAATATTATTCACGAAAATTTTGATGCTATTCCTATTTCCCAAAACTACATCTTGCAACTTCACAAGATTTTATATAGCCATATGAATAATCCTATGGGCGGCAGAACAAAAAGTGTACAAAATTATATAAGTACAACTTATCCGGATGGACATGTAGAAACATTATTTACTCCTCTTTCATTACGGGTTCCTGTTTTCTTCTCTGTACGCCTGCGTCCATATGCTATCTTCCCCATATATACCGGGTTATCAATTATCTTCTTGATAAAGCTGGCCGAGAACCCCGGTATTGTTCCATTCTGACGCAGCTTCTTTGTATATCCATGATTGTTCAGATAATTTGCCACACCATTGATTCCATCATTGGTATGAATATACCTGTCAAAAATCATTTGAATAATTTCCACTTCATCCTCCGCAATAACAAGTTCCCCATTTTCCAGCCTATATCCATACGGTGCAAATCCGCCATTCCATTTACCTTCTCTCGCCTTCTGCTCACGCCCTGCCATTGTCTGCACTCTGATATTTTCCCGCTCCATCTCTGCTACGGCAGCAATGATAGATATACAAAACTTACCATACCAGAAAGACTGAAAGATTTGAGAGTCGCAGAAAAAAGAATGTCATTGCAGGAATTGTCTGGTCCTATGTCTGATGCTACCGGCATCCCAAGTTCCACACTCGGCAACTAAGAGAAAGATGAAAATGTAGATATGTCACTTGGCAATCTACTGACGCTTGCAGACTTTTATCAAGTAAGCACCGATTATCTTCTTTGCCGAACCGAACTACGTGAACATACAAATAAGTCAGTATTCGATCTGCATCTCAATGATGATGCAGTTCAAATACTGACTGATGAAAAATATAATCCACGGTTATTATCAGAATTACTCTCTCATGAAAACTTCCACAAATTCATGACTGACCTGGAAATCTATATTGATGGTTTTAATGATAAAGGCATTCAGATAGCAAATGCTTTTCTTGATGTGATGAGATGTAAACTGAACGAACTCGGTGCCGACTCCACCGATGCTTTTACTTCTCCAACTCAGATTGCTACAGAGGATACTCCCGAAGCCTCTAATGATGCTTATATTAACGGACTACTCCTTTTGTTCTGCAAAAATTTGGAAATGAAAATTACCCAGCTTTCTGTCGAAGAAAAACAGACCTTAAAAGAAATATTTTCATGTTCCAAGCCGGCAAAGGAACATAGGAAACTGAGAAGACGAAATCCGAAGTTATAAGATTCAAATTATCCATTTTCAAAACAAGCCACTGAGCATTATCCCTATGTGGCTTGTTTCATCTATGATTATTTCCATTATAAAGTTTAGGTTTCATGTACAATCGACAGCCCAACTTAACTATCTGCTTTCTACTATTGTATATGTTCCTGATTCAAAATTTACATTTAATGTTGCAAATGCACTATTATATTCCCATCGGATTTGCAGAGAGCTCTCCCCTCCGGAGATTGCTACCTCTGCGCCTTCCGAAAATGCCTTATGGGTATTTCGCATGCGGATTAACGCAAGCTGTTTTTGAACCACATCTTTTTTCAACCCTTCCGTGATCTGATCAGTGGAAAGATTTGTCCGGTTGATTTCCTTATGTCCGGATTCTCCCGCGCGCTGCACCGCTTCATGGTCATTTTTTCCGGCAAACAAATCCAGATACCAGACCTGAGGTTTGCCCGGCATAAACATCTGTATGGCACGCGCCAAAAGCATTTTTTCATCCGATTCTCCCAATGCACTGTAATATGTAGCGTTTACCTGATAATACAGATTCTTTTGTCCATGTAAATTTTTGACCATGCCTCCACGGGATACGATCCGGTCAATCAATGACTGGATCTCCTCTTCCGGAAGCAGCCCCTTTAAATCCAGAAGCGGGATGCCATCGTGACAGCCGAGCATGTTGACCGTGGAGATCTTCTTTGCCACGATCTCCTTCGCCCATGCCGCAAGGTACGTTCCGCGCCGGTTCTCAATCGCATCAATAACCAGTCCCGGCAGGAAAAAGTCATAGGTTGCATAGCCTTTTTCTGCAAGTGTCTCATATATTTTTTCATCATACGCTGCGTGGATCTCCGGCAAAAGCGTAAGTCCCAAAGGTTCTGCCAACGTATGGATCTTCTGTAAAAGTTCCCACGTCTCCGGATCATTGAGAAAGTTTTTCTTTCCCGGTGCTTTCGGCGCATAGGCAAAAGCATCCAGCCGCACGATTGCTGCACCGTAAGAGGCTATTTTTTCCAGTGTTTCACGATAAAACTCCCACACTTTTGGTGACTGGATGTTTACATCCATCTGCCCGAGATACTGTCTGCCATGCACCTCCTGATAAAAGGTATTCCAGTACGGCACTTTTTTTCCATCCGGAAATTCCACCATCAGGATCGGCAGCCCGGGTTTGCGGAAAAACATCTGCTTCAGGCAGCTTTCATCCGGCTGGATATAGCCTTCCTCCGTCATGGTTCCATGCCCTTCCCAGAAATGGTTCCAGTCGATGAAAAAATTGCGGTACGCAGAATCCTCCCCTTTTTCCACAAGATCCCGAAACTGCGGGGACTGTGCGGAAGCATGGTTTAAAATAAAATCCAGTTTCAGGTCGATTCCCATATCCTTTAACTGTTCAAGGTCTTTCCGGTTGGCAAGCTGCTCATTCAGGTCATAATCGATCACGGAAAATCCCCGGTCGAGATCGGAATGGTACAGGCTCGGCAGAATGTAAAAAGAAGAAAATACATCCTGCAAAGCCTCCGTTTTCAGCAATGTTACGATATCCCCAAGATTTCCTCCAAGACTGTCTGGATATGCATTGAGCATCGGTTTATGGTTCATAAACTCTTCCGTCCTTTCCCACGATCAATCCTGCATTTTTGCGCTGCACTTCGAGTTTTTCCTGTTCCAGTTCCACCACACGGCAGATAAACGGGCTTGCGGCATTCTCGTCGCGGTTTCTGCGGATGCGCCGCTCCTTTGTCTCCTCCGGGGAACTTTCCAGAAAGACGGATAGATCCACACCATGTAAATCGTCACTGCCTCCGTGCGTCCACTCCAGAAGCAATACAGATATTCCTGAAAAATCGGTTTCTTCTGATGAAATCTCACCATCTTCCCGTCCCAAATGCCGCAATGTGATCGTATCTTTTCCCTCATGAAATGCCGCAAGCACTTCATTGATCCGGTCGAAGTCAATCTCTTTCTTTGTCCCGAGATATCCACGCAGTCCGTCTTCCCCGGCTTCTTTATACACACGCAGCCGTTCTTCGTCGTTGCGTTTTGGAATCCGGTGTGGATAATCATCGCCCGAGAGCAGATAACATCCGGTTCCGTCATTTAAAAAGTACTGCTGCAATGCCGTTGCAAGTGTTGTTTTTCCGGAACCGGAGCCACCGTAAATGCTGATGACCACCCGTTTTTCGGCATTCCCGTCACACCATTTCTGCACTTTTTCATATAATCTTCCCGCCTCTTTCAGTTCTGTAAAAGCAAACTGATATGCCTCATATTCCCCGGTAAACGACGGAAGCGGAATTCCCGCATGCATCAGTGCCGCACCGGTATACTGTCTGCCGCTCTGTTCTTCCAGATACACGGCATCCGGTTTTAACCCACGCAGGCGGACATAAACGGCTGCCTGATTTGCCTCTGCCCTAAGACGCACTGCGCTGACTAATGCATGATCCTGTTCCTCTGATACCGTCATCCATGCCGCAATTTCATCCATAAACGGATCGGACAGCCGCCAGTAGGTTCCCTCGTTAATGAGTGTTTCATACTTCTTGTATGTTTTAATCTGCTCCCGGATCTGCTGTTTTTCCTCATCGGATAAAAGCGCTGGGTTTAATTCGTAACCGAAGGTTCCTGCCATCGCTGTCACCCCGCGGGTGTGGAAACTTGTCACCCGTCCGGTCTGGTGGTTCGGCACCGCCGAAACGTGCGCCCCCATTGCGGAAACCGGATAGAAAAACGAAGTTCCGTACTGGATCCTTGTGCGGTTGATTGCATCGGTATTGTCACTACACCAGATCTGCGGGGAATAATAAAGCATTCCTGCGTCAAATCTGCCGCCGCCACCGCTGCATCCCTCAAGCAGAAGATCCGGATACCGGCTGCACAGGCGCTCCATAAAATCATAGACACCAAGCACGTAATCATAGGACAGATTTCCGGCATAGACATCTGCCATACTGCGGTTCATATCCCACTTGACATAATCAATTTTTCCCTGATCCAGCACGGCACAAATCTGATCAAATACACAGTCGCGCACTTCTTTTCTGGAAAAATCAAGCAGTAACTGGTTTCTCGAGCGCACCGGCTTTTTCCCCGGAATCTGAATTGCCCAGTCCGGATGTGCCCGGTAAAGGTCGCTGTCTTCATTGACCATCTCCGGCTCAATCCAAATGCCAAATTTCACCCCCTGATTATGCACACGGGTAATAAGCTCTGCCAGGCTTCCCCCCAGTTTCTTTTCATTGACCTGCCAGTCCCCAAGGGAAGAATTATCATCGTTTCTTTTCCCAAACCAGCCGTCATCCATCACTACCATATCAATTCCAAGGGAAGCGGCTTCTTTTGCCAGATTCACGATCGTATCTCCCGTAAAATCAAAATAGGCTGCCTCCCAGCTGTTGATCAGTACCGGGCGCTGCATATGGACATATTTGCTGCGGCACACATGGTTGCGGATGCAGTTATGATACTGCTGCGACAGTGCTGACAATCCATCTGCCGAATAAGACAAAATGACTTCCGGTACCGTAAAGGTTTCTCCTTCCGCAAGCGGATAGGAAAACAGTTCTTCATTTAATCCAAGAAGCAGGCGCGTCTGGTTGAACTGATCTTTTTCTGCCTCACAGGAGAAATTTCCGCTGTATACAAACAGCATTCCATAGCAGCTGCCTGCGGTCTCTGTTGTTCCTTTTTCTGCCAAAATCACTGCCGGATTATACTGATGGCTTGACGTTCCCCTGCGGCTGCCAAACGCAATGGTTCCATGCCCCAGCGGCGTACGCTCCAGATTGCGCTCCATGGCATGCTTTCCATAAAACCGCAGGACATCAAAATCTCCATGTACAAAATCCAGACAGGCTGCCGCTGCCTTTTCGATCGTAATCTGCCCGGTTCCCGTATTTTTAATCCGGACGCTCCTTGTAATGACATCGTTTTCTTCCAAAACACCATACAGCAGATGAACTTCAACCTGTGCGTTTTCGTCTGCAAGGACAATTTCCAGTGTCTGTGCTTCCTCTTTGTCTGCCCAGACAGCCGGAAGTCCCTGTAACTGGTATTTGCCGCTTCGGATCTCATAACTTTTAAAAAGCAGATCTGCGCTTTCCACCCCTTTTTCATTTTTGATATTCAGTGCAATATTGCGGTAATCCCCAGTTCCAATGGAAGGATACTCCTGTGGCAGCGCATCCAGCGAATATGTGCGGTCCATGCCCGCTGCATAAGGATTTCCGGAAAATCCACGGTCTGCATAGGTTAAAACATAATCCATGGGGCTGTTTGTTTTATCTCCATAGTACAGATGTAGCAGATATCCCAGTGGATCGACCTGCATCTGATAAGTTGTATGCACCGTATGCAGGTTAAATATTTTTTTATTTGGATTGTATATAATTGCCATAGAAATCACCTCGTTTTATTTTTATCCTTTGACTGCACCGTTTGCCACACCGTTTAAAATCTGTTTCTGACAAATCACATAGAAAATAAGGATTGGAATCAGTGCCAGAATATAGGAAGCAAATGCCAGATTGTAATTGGTTCCAAACTGTGTCTGGAAATTAAGCTGTGCAAGCGGCAGCGTATTCTGTCCGGTTCCAGACATGATCACAAGCGGTGTCATAACATCATTCCACGTTCCAAGAGCTGTCAGGATTGCAACTGTTGCATGCATTGGCATCATCATTGGAAAGACCACTTTCCAGTAAGTAGTCCATGTGCTTGCTCCGTCAATATCTGCCGCCTCTTCCAGCGCTATCGGAATATTTTTTAAGTACCCACTGTAAAGAAGGACGTTCATTGGCATATAAAATACCAGATACAACAGAATGACACCCGCGCGGTTTCCAAGTCCCATATGCGCCGTCTGCTTTACCAGAGGCATCATTAAGATGGAAAACGGAACAAACATTCCGCTGACAATATACAGATAGATAAATCGGAAACTTTTTCTTCTTGCCATGCCGCGTCCGATCACGTAGCCTGCAATTGAGTGGATCAGGATTGCCAGTACGATCGTTGCCAGTGTGATCAGTAAACTGTTTCCAAGAGAGTGCCAGAAATCGGTCACTTCCATTGCCTGACGGAAATTTTCAAAACTCCACTGTTTCGGGAAAGAAAGTGCACCCGCCACATCGTTTGTCATCTCACTCGGTTTCTTAAACGCAATGATCACTGCCATATACAGCGGGAAAAATACCGTAATCGTCCCCAAAATCAGAACAATCGTAAGTACCCAGTTTGTTT
>DMYD01000005.1:0-123 GCA_003483745.1 Roseburia sp.
TTCCCCAAAAAAGAAAGTATAATCTCATGCGTTGTAGTATCCACATAATATTTTAAAAGAGGGTCGCCATCTGAAATTTCTGTAAGTGCCCCAAGCAATATTTCCCGCTGTTCAGATTTCTTT
>DMYD01000005.1:516-934 GCA_003483745.1 Roseburia sp.
TAATAACATCCCTCAAATGCAATGTTCCGCTATATATACGCACATAAACAAAACGCCGCCTTTTCTCTGAATATTCAATCTTAAAAACCTGCCCGCATAGTTCAGATTGACCTTCAGGCGTTGATGAATAAAATTTACTGGCAATTACTTCTATAAGCTGCCGAATCCCCAGATTGTTTTTAGCGCTTCCGTGATAAACGGGAAATAACGTTCCGTTTTGGAATCTCCTGTTTTCTTCCTGTTCCAGTTCTGACATTTTAAACGGTTTCCCTGACATATATTTCTCTAATAGTTCATCGTTTCCCATAATTACCGCATCCCACTGTTCCATATCGTCATTGTCCGTTACATTTATATGGGGATGCTGCCCAACCTTTTGCTTCACTATAATTTCCGAAGAAAGCTTTGCTTTCATTTC
>DMYD01000005.1:1220-35215 GCA_003483745.1 Roseburia sp.
TCTGTAGTGCATGAAACAGTATACGGGTCTGTGCCTGTATGCCATCCTTTGCAGAAACTAATAATACTGCTCCGTCTAATACGGATAAAGAACGGTATACTTCCGCCAAAAAATCCATATGGCCTGGCGTATCTATAATGTTGACTTTTACATCCTCCCACTGAAAAGATGTCACTGCTGTCTGGATAGTGATTCCCCTTTGACGCTCCAAATTCATTGTATCTGTCCTTGTTGTGCCTTCATCTACGCTCCCTAGTTCTGCAATTGCACCACTGGTATACAATAAACTTTCCGTTAATGTTGTCTTTCCTGCGTCAACGTGAGCCAGAATGCCTAAGTTAATTATTTTCATGTGATTTTCCTCCTATCAACACCCAAAAAAGGGCATAAAAATACCCAGTGATAAATACTCCTATCACTGGGTAAATAACTCCAATAGCCCCAAAACACTTATATGTTTTCGGGCATATAAAATTACATGATAAAAGTATTCTTAAACTGGGTACAAAAAACTAAGCCCCATATTAAAAGTGAAACGGGACTGCTACTTTTTGTTCCCACTATCAAATTGACAGTTTATTTAAGAATACCTTGCCGCATATTTATTAACTCCTTGTATAATACTGAATCTAATTATATTCCTTAACCCTTTATTTGTCAAGCTGACAAACTAAAGCAGAAAAAGCGGCAGGATTTCCCCCTGCCACTAATCATCTGTTTATGCAAAAATAATTTCCTTTTCCACAATCTCCCTCGCACAAGCCCTTATGTTATTGAGGCATCCTGTCCATTCTAAGGCGTTTTCTGCCTTTAGCTGTTCCGTTATGCCCTGTGCCTGTTTCATACCCTCTATGAGCCTTTCAAAGCGTTCCTGTGCCTGTCTGTTGATGTCGGCAAGGTAGGCGTTTAGCCTGCCGCTTGTAAGAAGATTGGTGTATGTAACTTTACGGTACTGTTTTAGATAATCTAAATGCCGTTGCCCCCAGATGCCTATTGCCTGTTCTTCTTCGGCGGGTACAGTTAAGCACGGTATCAAATAATCCCCTTGCCTTTCGTATTTGCCGCCCAGTTCCTCAAATAATGATTTTGCCATTGTCTGTTACCTCCACATTCTTTTTTATTTTGAATGTCCGCAAAATCCGTCCTACATCTGATGTGCATATACACTGATTCCGCCGATCAAAAGAAATGCTGCTGCACCCAATGAAAGAACTACTGTCACTTTTTTCTTTTTCATTCTGTTTTTTCCTCCTGCTCTCCCTGGAATGTAACGGTTGCGGAAGAACCAGAACCAAGTCTTCCATCCGAATTATTAATTGAAATGATCACTGCATAGGTAACATTCGAAACACTGCCCCCGGTCGTTGCCGAAGATGCGATCGATGAAACGGTTCCTGTCACTGCCCCATCCCGGTTTCCTGCTATCATGACAGATACCTCATCACCGACACCAATCTGTGCAATATTCTCCTGTGGCACTTCCACCGAGATCATGATCGTCTGTGTATCGCAATACAATGCAAACGCAGTATCTGTTTTTAATATATCTTCTGCCTCATAAGGCACTGACGCGATCGTTCCATCTTCATCCGCCGTAACGACACCATTCTCTAATGCAAGGAGTGCTGTCTGTTCCTCTTTTAATGTATCAAGCGTATCCTGTGCGGACTTCACTGCACTCTCCAGTTCTGAAACGGTTGACTGATAAGTACTTCCTGCATATTTTCCTTCCACAACTGCTGTGTCATACTCATTTTGCAGTTCTGCCTTCTGTGTTGTTGCATCACGCTCTGCCTGTTCATAGTCAGATTTCAAATCATCCAGACTATCCGTCAGCTCTGTAATTTTGGTATTGGTCTCCTCCACGTTTTTATTGTAAGTCTCAACCGCTGAGTCAAATTCTTTCTGTGCCTGTTCAAGTGCACTCTGCGCTGCATCTGCAGACTGCTGTGCCTGAGTCAGTGTATCCGACTGCTGCTCTCTTGTCGTATAATCATCCATTGCCTGCTGTACAATGGAAAGCAGTGTATCCGAATCTGCTCCTGCCTCGATCTGTGTCTTGATATAGGTTAAATCCGTCAACACAGCCTGACTTGCACCATTATCCGAATTCTGCGCCTGGGTCAGAGTATCCTGTGCCTGGGTCAGGGCAGTTGTCGCCGCATCGACTGCCGCCTTTTTTTCATCGATTCCACATTCTACATAATAATCATTGTTATCGATCTTCGTCTGATATTCCGAAATCTGCTTTACTGCTTCATCATATGCTTCCTTTTTTTCTTCCACAGCGGCATCTAACGCATCTACCTGTGCCTGATAGCTGTCCGCCGCTGTCTGCGCTGTCAGATCGGCATCCTGCCTGATACTCTCTGCAGAAAGTTTTCCACTTGCTAAATTTGCCTCGGCTGTTTTTAATGCATTCTCGGCATCTCCGATGGCATCTTCGTAATATGCTTTTGCCGCTTCCATACTCTCATCTGTCAGTTTAAACAGGGCATCCCCTTTGCTCACGGTATCACCGGATGAAACATAAACCTCTTCCACAGTCATTGTGACTGCATTTACCGTAAATTCCGGCATCTGGCTGACCGTGCCGATCTGCGTGGTACCCTCTTCCGAAAAAGAACCATCCGCACTCTCCTGCTGGTCTGTATCCTGATTTTTTACACTATTTTCTGTACTATCACTATCCGTTTGTGCCCCGGATACTGCTGCCTGATATCCGATTCCACCGGTCATCACACAGACTGCTGCAATGCTGGCGATCACACTTGCCATTCTTTTTCCTGGTTTTCTCATTGTCTTCCTCACTTTCCATTACTCATGCGCTCCGTTTTTGACAGTACAAAGATAACATTGCAACTTAAAGGATAGCTGATTGTAATGTGATGGTTATGTGAAGAAAGCGTTAATTATCTGTGTCATATAAAAACACCGGAATGGCACTCAGATTATGTGCCACTCCGGCGTTTTTCGTTTTTCACGGTATTCTTTTTTGTAATTTCCAGTTGTCACACACTCACACTGTCCCGTGCACAAGATCAGTATGTCTCCTCACTGATCATCTTCACATCCACCCGGATCAGTGCGTCTCCCCGCTGATCGTTTTCACATCTTCCTCATTCTCAACGATCGCCCGGACACTGCACTCTAATGCCTTCGCTATCATCTCCACCGGCATGCCCGGTGTTCCCTCCGGCAGGTCAAGCGTCTGCTCCGGTAAGTACGGCACATGGACAAATCCGCCTCTCATATGCGGATATTCTTTATCGATCATGTAGAGAACACGATACATGATATCGTTACAGACGAAAGTTCCGGCTGTATAGGAAACGCGTGCCGGGATCTTTGCTTCTTTGATATACTGTACCATGCACTTGACCGGAAGCGATGAAAAATATGCATTCTCTCCGTCTTCTTTGATCGTTGCATCAATCGGCTGCTTTCCATCGTTGTCCGGGATACGCGCTTCCATCAGATTGATTGCAACTTTCTCCACTGTGATCCCGGATCTTCCACCAGCCTGTCCCACACAAAGTATCGCATCCGGGTGATGTTTCTCCACAGCAGTCCTTACCACTTCCTCATCTTTTCCAAACATGGTCGGGATCTCTATTTTGATTACTTCCGCTCCTGCTATCACATCCGGAAGGCGTTTTACCGCCTCGTAGGCAGAATTGATCACTGCTCCGCCAAACGGCTCAAAACCTGTCACTAATATTTTCATTCGCCTGCTCCTTTATCTCCGGTTATTTATTCAAAAAACGATCCCACTCTTCCGTATCCCCGGAACCGCTGACACGAAGTAAAAAGGTATGATCCTCCGTATCGATAGAAAGGACATAACTTCCATTTTCCTGCTCGATCGAATACACTTCACAGCCCTCTAACTCTTTGAATTTGTCTGCATATGCCTCCGGTGCGATCGTGATATCCTCATTTTTCTGTTTTAAATTGCCGTTCGCATCATAGACTTTATAACCTTCCTCCACCAGTGCCTCAATTTCCGGCTCACTGATCTTTAATACCAGCTCATTTGCACGCATCTCCCGGATGTCGCGGTTGCAGGAATTCTCCGGCAGAATCGTCACATTATCAAATACGATTTCAAACATCCCGTTTACCGCGCAGATCTGCGCAATGTATGCCTCCTTAAAACAAAAATGATCCAGTTCATTTATTGTATGATATTTCATGGTAATCCTCCATTCCCACGCTGTTTTCACAGTATTTTCCTGGTCATTATACCATTTTTCATTTCGTTTTGACAATTCGAAAAAAATACCGTACAATTCTTTCGATGAAAGATATTTATCATCATTATTTTATGGAGAACAACCTATGAAAAAAATTGCTTTTTTTGATATTGATGGAACCTTAACCTCTGAAATTGACGGTTTCCTGCCGGAGAGTGCCATAAATGCCATAAGGCGTGCACGCACCTTTGGCCATCTGATGTTTATCAATACCGGCCGCTGCTTCCAGAACGTGGAACCTCGTTTCAGAAGGATTGGTTTTGATGGATATGTCTGCGGATGCGGGACAAATATTTTCTGTTCCGGCACGGAAGCACTGCACGTTGCGCAGACACACAGCATTACCATGCAGCTGTTAGAGGCAGCTCGCAAAACCAACGTGGACATTCTTTTTGAATCCAGAAAAGAAGTTGCCTTTGATAAAAGCAGACCACTGACACACCCGGATGCCATACGCCAGTATAAAGCGTTTTTAAGCCGTGACTATAATATGCCGGAAAATCTGGAAAATCCAAATTTCTTCTGCGATAAGTTTGTGGTCTGGTATCAGACTCCCGACCAGTTAGAAGAATTCCGGAAAGTAAGCGATCCTTATTTTACCTGCATCGACCGCGGTGGCACTTTCCGCGAATTTGTTCCAATCGGTTACAACAAAGCGACCGGTATCCAGTATGTACTCGACTATTACCATTTAGATCTTGACGCCGCTTATGCGATCGGCGACAGCAACAACGATCTGCCGATGCTCTCTTATGTACCAAACAGCGTCGCCATGGGAAATGCTTCCCCGGCTTCCCTGTTTGATCAGGTGTCATTTGTAACCAAACGCGCAAGTGAAGACGGCATCGCTTACGCGTTAGAGCAGCTTGGATTTTTCGAATCCTAAAAATACAACTGCTGCTTTTCTTAAAAATCAGCAATCATCTTTTATTTTACGCAATATTTTGTTTGAGACAGGTCTTAATGTCATCCTCTGCATTACTGATCTGTCTCAAATGAAACGTATCGGTCAGATACTGCAATACATTCGGACTTAAAAATGCAGGCAGTGTCGGTCCAAGATAGATATTGTGGACACCGAGACTTAAAAGCGCTAAAAGATCTGCAACCGCTTTCTGTTCATACCAGGAAACGATCATGGAAAGCGGAAGCCCATTGACATCAGTCTCAAATACATCTGCAAGTGCCGTCGCGATCTTGACCGCCGAATACACATCATTGCACTGTCCGATATCTAAAAGTCTTGGCAGCCCTGCCACCTCTCCAAAGTCTAACTTGTTAAACCGGTATTTTCCGCAGGCGAGTGTTAAAATCACGCAGTCCTTCGGCACCATCCGGGCAAATTCCGTGTAATAATTTCTACCCGGTCTGGCACCATCACAGCCCCCGATCAGGAAAAAGTGCCGGATCTGTCCGTCTTTTACCGCCTCCACGATCTTATCTGCCACGCTTAAGGTTGCAGCATGTCCAAAACCGACTAAAATCTCTTTTTTCTCCTGATCCTCTTTAAATCCGCCAAGTTCTAATGCCTGTTTTATGATCTCACTGAAATCTTTTTCCCCTTTTTCATTTTTTCCGATGTGTTTCACACCTTCCCAGCCAACCACATTCGTGCTGTAAATGCGGTCTTTGTAACTTTCCCTCGGACGCATCAGACAGTTTGTCGTCATCAGGATACAGCCCGGAATGTTGTCAAACTGCTTCTGCTGATCCTGCCATGCACCACCAAAATTCCCGATCAGATGCGGATATTTTTTTAACCCCTCATAACCATGGCATGGCAGCATTTCACCATGGGTGTAAATGTTGATGCCCGTATCCTTTGTCTGTTCTAACAGCATCTCAAGGTCTTTTAAATCGTGCCCGGAAACAATAATAAACGGCCCCTTTTTGATCGTTACATCTACCTTGTGCGGATACGGATCACCATAGATTGCCGTGTTCGCCTCATCTAGTTTTTTCATAACCGCAAGTGCCATCTCTCCCGTACGCATCGTCATGCGGATCAGTTCCTCTACCGTTAAGCTGTCATCCGTGGTCGCCTCAAGCCCCAGCACATAAAAGTCATCCACTTCATCGCTATAATAGCCCAGTTCCCTTGCCTGATGCCCATATGCGCTGATGCCTTTTAATCCATAAATGATCGTCTGACGCAGGGAACGGATATCCGGATCTAACGTATTATCATACATGATCCCCGCAAGCGGTGCATCGCGCAGCATATCGCTCTTGCTCTCCGGCAGATCGTAGGTGGCATGTGCCGTCGGATTGCTGCTCCTTCCCGCCATCTCCCTGACCTGCTCTTTGATCCGCTGTGACTCCCGAAGCAGCCCTAAGTGTGCATCCACATCAAAATTCACATTCGTTAATGTTGTAAACAGCACATTTTCAATAAAACTGACCACCGTTTTATCCATATGTGCACCGTTTTCCATCAATACTTTTCCATAACAGCTGATTCCCTTTACCTGAAAAATCAAAAGATCCTGCAGATTGGCAATCTCCGGTGTCTTTCCGCAGACACCAAGCTTTGTGCATCCCTTGCCGTTTGCCGTCTGCTCACATTGATAGCAGAACATCTCATAGTTCAGATCCATGTTATTTCCCATCATTATCTCCAATCTTATAAAATCGTTTTTATGCTTCAAAAAAATTCCATATCCGCAATGTCTTTTACGATCTGCGCCATCTGTTCCTTTGTCTGTGCGCCTCTCGCCGCATCGATGACCTGTCTCTTTTCGTCCTCCGTCATCATGGAAAACTGTCCTAATGCTTTCTCATTCATCGCTAACCCAAACCCAAGACCTACCGGTAATCCATCTTCTTTGATCATAAATCCTCCCTGTTTTCCTCCCTGTTTTCGTTTTTCACTTTGTTTCCAATAAAGATTCGGGTGTCAAAAGGTGGTTCACAAATTAGCGGATGTCAAATTGCACAAAGCCGGGATTCGTTTTGTGACTTTGGGAGAAAATTAGAAAATCTTAGTATGCCTGTTCATTTATAGTGTTTTGCTGCCATGGATGGCAGCAAAAGTCTTAATGCCCCATGGACGGGGCATTTAAGACGTACACGTCACTCTGCGAAAATCCAAATCAGGCATACTTAGTTTTTCTTATTTTGGGACAACGGAACAAAACAGACCCGGCTTTGTGCAATTTGACAATCAAAAATTTGAAAGCCACCTTTTGACACCCGAATCCTATAATAGAATGCACGCTTCGCGAACATTCTATTATCATGAATAAAAAAAGTAAATGTCCCATCACACGAACATTTACTTTTCATCATTTGTATTTTTATTTAGTTTTCTCTGTTATTTCTGGTTTTATACGAGTATCTTACTTAAAACTTCATCCTCAAGTACCAGCTTCTTTGCCGCTTCGCGGTAATTTTCCTCATGCAGGTAAGTATGGCGGAACGGCTTGATCGATGGTGCCATATCGATTGCTTTGATAAAGTCATCCCTTTTCATCTTTAATGTTGCAGCATAATCAAAAAATCCCGTCTCCCGCAGAACAGTCTCAACACGGATATACCGGTGATCCTGCACTTTACTCATGATATAAGTTGCAATTCCGACCTGAATGCCATGCAGCTGCGGAACCTCTAAAATTTTATCCAGAGCATGTGAGATCAGATGCTCGCTTCCGCTCGTCGGCGCACTGCTTCCCGCGATCTCATTGGCGATCCCGCTCATGGCAAGGGAATCCACCAGTTCCTTTAAGAAAAGTTCATCTTTGATACTCTCATACGGTGTCCGCACAAAACTGTTGACCGCCTTTTTCGCGATCATGACCGCAAAATCATTCACTTCACTGTAACCACATTTTTCCTCATAGATCCAGTCATAAAGTGCTGTGATCTTTGAGATCATATCACCGATCCCGGAATAAATAAACTTCTCCGGTGCAGTTCTTATGACCTGTGTGTCCACAATAATGCCGTAGGCGAGTCTCGCCGGAACTGAAGTGCGTTTTCCGTGGACAAGAAGGGATGCACTTGCACTGGAAAACCCATCGCTCGAACTTGACGTCGGCACACTGATAAATGGAAGATTCCGTAAAAACGCTGCATATTTTCCTGCATCAATAACCTTTCCACCACCAATGGAAATGACCGCCTGTGTTTTATTTGGCATTGCAAACGCCAGTGTAATGATATCGTCGATATCCACCGTATCTAACTCACTGTACTCTAAGACTTTGATATCTTCCTGTTTCAGGGAATTCATGACATCTGTGCCAAACATATCGATCAGTCCGTTTCCAAAAAAGATAACAACCTGTTCGATTCCTTCATTCTTTAAATAACTGCCGATTTTTAGCAAGGCACCTTTTCCCACTTTTAAAATTGACGGTATTGAAATACCTTTTCCTGTCTGCATTCTGCTTCTCCTTTTCACTACCCTGTTTTTCTAAACTATTTTAACCAATATTCTAAAATATCAGCCTAATATTGAGTAACGCGCACTTTTTCCACCGCTTCTTTTGAAAAATGAATTTGTTTTTCTGCAACCTTTGATTCAAGCAGCGGCTCAAGTCCCTGTATCATCTTCGCCAGATTGGCCCGTTCTGATACCAGTTTCATTTTTCCGCTGCAAACGGCTCCCAGTCGGTCTGATTAATCATCATGATTTCCGTTGATTTTGCAACTGGTAAAAGATACATGCCGGCGATATCTTTTACTTCTTCTTTTTCTTTTTTCCCTGTCAAAATTATTGCTTAAATACATGCACAGCGCTGCACTCAGACAAAAAAGACAACCACAGAAAAGTAATTCAGCCTGTGTTGACTGACTATGAAACATTTTTCTTACTTCTTTTTCCTATTGTAAAAAAGGAACAGACCGTCTTAACTAAAAGACACCTGTTCCTATATTTTTCCAGCATCCTATAAGAATTAAAACCCAATTTATTGTAACATACCTGATATATCATAGCAATGCAAATCTGACAAGATAAGAGACAACTATTCTCCCGTTTTCATACAATTCCAAACATTTTTGCTGCCCAATAGATCAGTCCCAATACCCAGCTGGAAAAGATCCCATACAAAATAACCGGTCCTGCGATCGTAAATATCTTACATCCGATTCCAAAAACCTGTCCTTCTTTCTGAAATTCGATCGCCGGTGCAGCAACCCCGTTCGCAAACCCGGTGATTGGTACAAGTGCCCCGGCTCCGCCCCAGTTTGCAAGTGAAGGATACAGGTTTAGTCCGGTCAAAATCACGGACAATAAGATCAATATTACACTGCACCAGCTCCCTGACATCTCCTGGTCAAGTCCAAGATTTTTACAGGTATTTAAAATAAACTGCCCAATGCAGCAGATGATTCCTCCCATCACAAATGCCTTTGCCATATTCGCTGCAAGGTTGTGTTTCGGCGTCACCGACTCCACATAGTCGTTGTATGCCTGGTCTCTTACTTTTTTATCTGCTCCGGCCGATACTTTGGATAAATTTTTTTGCTTCGCTTCATCTGATTTTTTGTCTGAACTGCTTTGTTTTGTGTTTGGCTGTGTCATGGTTTTCCTCCTGGCTGTTTCGGTTATAAAGTCAGTATGGCATAACAGACCGATTTTTATACGGATCACACCCCCCTTTCTTCTAAAGGTAATGCATCCTCTGCCATCAGAAACCATCTGCTCTTAGCCTTGATGATCTCCCGCTGAACATTGGTAACTTTCACAGGCACAAGATCTGTAACAAATAAACTTACCATATCATTTCTCATTCTTTCCATTTCCATTACCTCCTGTAATCCCAAAATCAACCTATCAGTTTCATCTATCTTTTAGAGAAATAAGGCTATGCCTTATTTCTCAAGAACATCGGCAAGAATGTCGACAATCACATGACCCAAAAAACGAAAATCGAAATCCTCCATGACATTAACACCTCCTTTACAATGAAACAATCCTGATGGTGACTATTCGTCACCATCGATAACAGCCTCGACCAGAATATCAACCACAGCGTAGCCGATAACCTTAAACAGCTCATCCATACTCTCACCTCCCTCAATAAGTCTGTTTTATTAATTTCCCCCTTGCTTGAGTTTATTATAATACTGCATATAGCAACATGCAACGGAATCATTTTCAATTTAAAATGTTACTATATACTATAATAATCTTGTATTTTGAACAAAATAATGTTACTATAATAGCAACATTATTTGTATTTAATAAGGAATGACCATATATGGGATTTACAGATATCAATGAAGCACAAAAAATAAGAATTTCTTTCAGTGAGAAAGCCATGTCCATTATAGAAGAAGATATGAATGTATTTGGAGTTCCATCCAGAACTGCTTTTATCAATACAGTCATAACAAACTTTCATGAAGATGCAGTTTCATCAATATTCACCTGCATAGAAAAGTATCGTTCAAACCTGACTAAATTACTGAAAGATTCCGAACCCGATTCTTCTAAAATTGATAAAGTAATTGACAAACTTGTTGATCAGAAAAAAAAATCGCTCAGAAAGCAGATTGACCAATTCAAAGCTAATAAAGATCATTCGAAACTGTATTATATTAATGACGAAAATGTAGCTTTTTTATTTAGTGACGAATGTATGGAATCTGATAAAAACAATCCAGATGAAGGTGAATCCAGTCCCTACGGTGACCGGCCAGGTTTATATATCAAGTGTCTGCTTGAAGAATACTGCTCACTTCCATTTATAAAAAGAGAACAGATTTTTAGAAAAGATATTTATGATCAGATAAATATTGCATGTGAAAACAAATACATCTTATACGTTACTGTTCCATTTAACGAGAAAAAACAGACTTTTTGCGTATATCCTTATAAAATCGTTGCAGATCCCATGTCCACACAAGATTACCTGGTCTGTTATTCAAGGAAAAAAGAGGACACAGAAAATGACAAAATCATTGCATCATTTTCCATGTCCAGAATTCATATATCAAGACTTTCAAGAAGCCGCGTTTTTCATCTCACACAAAAAGAGAGAAAAGAAATTGATGATAAACTCGCCAGATATTCACCTGCCTACCTGATTGGCGAAAACGAAGAGATCCATGTAAAACTGACCGAAAACGGAAAACAGACTTTTCTGAAAAAACTTCACTCGCGGCCTGTAAAAAACGAAAAGAAGTCTACCACCGATGAGTATGTATTTGACTGTTCAGAATTTCAGGCATACAATTATTTCTTTTCCTTTGGAGCAGATGCTGAAATTCTATCGCCCCTATCTTTAAGGCAAAAATTTGCCGACTCCTATTCTGCGGCTTCAAAACTTTATCAGTAACATAAGTATTTCCGTTTTATCATACTATCTCAAACATTCCAAACCCCTGGGAGTTTTTTGCTCCCAGACCGGTCTGGTACAGAAAATCCAGATATTTACGTTCACCAGTTAAATTTAACTGGACGAACCACGCTGTCACATAACTACTCTGGTATTTTGTCACGATCTTCCTTGTTTTTATCCCCTCATTTTTCAAAATATCGAGTGGCTTATATGGTGCGATTCCATAGTATGCCTGATATTTACGATAAAAATTCTCGTTGATTCTGTCATAAAATTCTGACTCATCCGGATTATAAAAATATGTTTTTCCAGTAGAAGGATCTGTTGAATAAATCGTCACCGGAGATTTCATACGAACCACAAGATCTGATTCTTCCACCGTATAATCAAATAATTCCAGTTCAACATCATGATATTGAGTTTTTCCAAATGTGATTCCATAATAATTAAAACTGTCCGCTATGAGACGGATCAGTAAAGGTTCCGGACTTCTTACCTCAAAAGATACATGCGAATCAAAAATGATCACCCTGTTTTCGATCCGATAGGAGCCTTTTAACTGACCAAACTGAAACATTTTATACTGACGTCCTTCTCTGTTATATCCGCAATCATGAACAAAATCCCCAAAATCCGGTATGATAGAAATTGCCCGGTAAATAACCGACTGTAAAATATGATTATAATTGATCGGCAATATAAGTGGCTGGTCAAGCCGGATATGAACTAATAATTGCATAATTACCCTCTTCTGTCTGCTGGTCTTGCATTAAACTTCCTGTTTCTGCCGTTATTTTGAAAATTACTTTTCTTTATCGGTTTTTCATTATACGACAATGAGAAATCCTGATCCAGAATCTGAGGCAACACTTCACTTATTTTCATACTCTCCCGGTTTCTTGCCATTCCACCTGTTATAGATGCGTGATTATTCACAAACCATCTATATCCTTCATCCAACATCTTTCCTTTCTGCCCAATTTCTTTTGGATAAGTGATTTCGACGTCAGCCGGAACACTTTTTAATCCTGCAATTTTATAAAATTCTTTCTTTACTACATTACTGAAACCGACGTTTTCATACGTAATATCATCAAATTTTTCTGTTTCATCCATCACGTAGTTTATTTTTCCACCATCAGCTTCTATCTTTCGTTCTGTCACTCTATCCACAGAACAAACAACGCTACCCATTCCGAGAGGCTTTGCTCCGCCAAGTTTCAGCCCAAGCTTCTCTGTCCCGCTATTTAAGATCCATATAAGCTGATCTAACTGTTTCTGTGAAATGGCTTCATAATAAAGCTTTCCGGAAAATCCAATTCCCTTTCTTACCATTCGAACTGTTTTATTTAAATTGGAAGGTGTTATATTTTGGGACAGATTGACCTTCTGATGGTGCCAGTAAAACTTACGCCCCCGCAATTCGCCCGGCTGAATATTAAGCTTTTTATTCACATAATAATAGTCGTATGTCCAAAATTGCGCCCCAGACGGCCTTTTCAAATAGAAATCTACATTTCCAAGTTTCGGCTCTCCAAGATTCTGTAATGTGATCCGGGAATTTAGATAGTATTCTTTTGCATTTAATTCTTCTTTGACATACATATCCGTAAATCTTATTTTCGATCCCTTACAGTTTTCATTATTTTTTCTCACATATCCAAACAGATCACATGCAGGACATGCCTTCTCCTTACACGGTGCAAACGCACCTGCAAGTGACTCAATATTATTGTTGGATATCTCTTTGGAAAATACAGCAGGAGCAAAATACAAAATTCCACCCTCTAATTTTGAATAGCAGACTGGAAAATATGCCTCACCTTTTGCTCTTAAAAATTGCATCAGCTGCTGCTTATATTCCTGATATGCCTTTTCATTTGCAGGTGATACATTTGGCTGGGACAGATATGACTCTATTACAGGAAAAAGCTTTCTTTCTATCATATCCTTTGACAGACTTTTTTCTTCAGGACGCTGCATATTTTTTTCGGAAAAAACATGATATCTCTTCTTTTTACATC
Source organism: Roseburia sp. (assembly GCA_003483745.1). GTDB lineage: Bacteria > Bacillota > Clostridia > Lachnospirales > Lachnospiraceae > Roseburia. The sequence goes on from DMYD01000005.1 coordinate 14,790, forward strand.
CCATGCCCCATTTGATCAGATAACCGCTGCTGTTAAAATTTCTATTCTTTGAAAAGCTGTAATTTTTTAGTAATCCACCCGGAGTTGTCTTATTAAAATATACCGCAGTTCCATCACTGCATTTTTCAGACTCTCCTTCTTTTTCTCTGCAGTCCATCTCAATGCGAAAAGATACTGCATTTAATAATTCAATTGTTCCATTCACTGTCCGGTGCAGGAGAGCAGGTTTAAACTGCTCCATGGTTCTTTTTATCGGATATTCATCTGAATTTAAAATTCCCATGCAGGAATCCGTCAGTGTCTCATATACCTGCCTTACAACACCGCGTATCTCACTTCCCGGTATCACTGGTACATGATACTCATCATCATATGTCCTGTCTGCAGCAAGCTCGGTATAGGAAAAGAAATCATAGGATTTGTGATTTTCTACCTCAGATTCCTTAAACGCATGATCCGAACTTGAATTTGGAACGAATAATGGTGTCTGGGTTGTAATCGTATATTCTATCACGCCGGTATGTACATCATCATCTGTATAAGCTTCAGCTTTTTCCTTTGGAAAACAAATAAAGTTATATGGATTTACAAATCCTCTCATACTTATCTCACCTCTTTCAGCCTATAATTGTTTATAGTCATAAGATCGTTGTCATCATAAGATATATAATTTACAATCTCCACATAATCCTTATCTTTATCCGGCATTTCCTGTCCTTTTTTTAACGTGATTATTTGCCCCTCTATGTATGTATCCGCGTAAATATTTTTTTCATCCATATCATGATAACTGATTGTCTCATCATCCACACACAGTTCGATATTTTCTGCTGCAGCTCTGATAAACCGGTATTCCCTGCATTCATCAAACAAATGCAGTTCTAAGAGACCATCCTGTATCTCCTCCTCAGATGGAAGCTGATTGCGGTCATACGGTCTGTAGATGACCTCACCTGTATAAAGAGCATACATCATCCCATGCTCCGGTGCCTTTGATAAATTCATGCTCTCATACCTCCATTTGAACTCATATTGGTTAAAATATCTGCAATATATCTATCCTCTTCCCCTGCTTTTCCATCAATCAGAACCGGACCATTCTCACAAAAAACACCACGTCCAACAGAAGTCAGACCCCCGACTGCCAAAAATCCGTTTTGCAGATCTTTTACCGCCAGCATCAAAATCCCCATGATCCATTTTGCATCTGCCGGATTATCTCTAAGTTGTACAGACATTCTGAGGATGAAATCTCCGTCAACATAGGTTCTGTCCGTGTATAATGCACCCTTTTTCACAGCTCCTTCAAAACGGCTCACACCTGTTCTTGTCATGGTAAGGGGCTTTGCATGTAAAATGACTGCTTCATCAATAATGATACCGGATGCACATGCTTCTTTTTTGTTTACAAAACCAAATGCATAATCCATGACATCTGAAATGTCTGCCGGCATTTTTGTTCCATTTTTTTCTAATTCACTTAAAATATCTTTGATTCTATGCCGTATTGCTCCTGCAAAACTTGTTCCAGGTATAACCGGCATTCCATGATCTGTCAGATGTACATAATCCGGTTCCCCTTTTCTGGCTGCATATTGACGGATACTGATTCCACCTTTCATGCGAAGCGGAACCTCGACTTTTATTGTCTTTACATACTTACGATCTGAACAGAATTTATAATCTTCAATCTCATTTTCGGCATCCAACCACGTCTTATTCTCATAAGTCTGTGCATACGCCAGATAATTTGTCTTATCGTAGCATTTGCAACTGACTGCTGTAACTTCAAATGTACCAAACCCTCTCGTCTTTTTATTTCCAAGACGGATCTCTGATTGATTGATTCCATAGATAACAGCTTTTATCTCACTGTCCATTTCAGACTCATCATCCTCTTCCCGGATTACAAGTTCTATAAAAAAATATGCCTCCACTCCAGCCTGTAATATTTCCATGTCATACTTGCTTTCCGTTTTAGATGTCTTATTGTCATTTAAGGAAACACCATCCCTGATTGAAAAGGCAACCGTCTTCTCATCAAAGATCATATCGGATATATAGACAGAACTCATTTTCCCATTTCCATCTGTTCCTAAATATCCCATCATCCCCGGGCAATCTTTTTCGTTTTCAAGATACGCTCTCATTGCACCCGCAACTGAACTTCCTGCAACAAACGGCTTTCCATCTGCATCTTTTAAAATATCTGAATCCGTCCACTTCTCTTCCCCGGATGAAACACAAAGCGGAGCGGTAAATCTGACTTGTATTCTTAGAACTTTCCTTTTTAAAATTCTGTTACTCATCTATCCTGCTCCTTCTGTAATATCTTCACACACTGTTTCAGATCTATGATGTAACTTCGATACATAAATCTGTACTGCGCATCTTTATCCATACTACTGTGAAACTCTATTCCATAGGTCTGTCTGATCGTCTGTTCTGTTTCATGTGCTATATTCTCAGGTTTTACATTCTCTAAAATCTCAATGCAGATCTGCTTTTTCTTTTCCTCTTCAATCTCCCGGACCTGCTTTACTATATCCCCATATGATTTTTCTGTCCGGAAGAGCACCCGGATCTTTGCAACGGCGGCATTTAGTACCGATGCATTTGCACCATACCTGACTTTTATATCATTTGTACATTCTTTTGCTTTTTCACGAATACAGCTTTCTGCTCTTTTCCTGAAATCATCCTCCAATAATGAAAAAATGATTCCTGTTGATCCATCAGACCTCAAATGATCTGTTTTCCCGGATTCCTTTACTACACACAATTTTCCTTCTAAAGAATCTTTTCCCTGCAAAAACTTTTCTGCAGATATCTCTCCGTATCCTTCTGCCGTACGTTCACCAATGAACCTGTTTTTCAATATATTCATATCAAACCCACACCCAGAATGCAGAATAAACGCACTGCCTTTTCCGATTGCATGAAATACGGGTTTACGACGTTTCCAGGTTACATTAAATCCACCTACTGTATCAAAATTGAAAAATGGATTCCGTATCTCAAGATCCGATATCCCAAGCAGATCTGACAAATACTGTTTTAGGACTTCCGGCTCGGCTGTAAGAATTCCCTGTTTATTATATAGAATCAGATCTGACAATACTGTTATGACTGCATCCTTTTCAATATCCTGCTCTTTTTCATCACAAACAGCTTCCACGCTATCTAATGTAAAATCTACCTCCCCAAACTCACTGGACTTTCCATAACCCATACGAACATGTTTTAACGCGCCAACGGCAGCAATTATTTTTTCCGCCGCCTCTTTGCCTGCATAAATATAGCCTCCGAATGTCTGACCTGCGCTGATACTTGATAATTGATAAAAGCTTGAACCATCCTCATTTCCAGTTGCTCTTCCGATCGATTTATCCTCTGGTCTCTGATGGTGATAACTGATTTCCGTGTCAACAGTCATAACTTTTTGATCCTCTGTAATATAGTCAATCCCGGATGAAGTCATCTGACGCTCACCAAAATCCGGATCATACAACATATCAAATATCATCATCTTTCCATTTGAATCAAAAGACTGATCCTTTTCTTTCTGCCAGGATGCGCGTCCCGGTATACATCTGGTACTCCCGCATTTGATATATGCATTCGACACAACAATGTTTTCCTCTGTCATCATCTTGCGATATGCTGTCTGCTCTATCGCACCTGCAATCAAACCCAGGACTTTGCCTCCTGCAATATAATCTTCCGTTTCTGCCTGATTACCAGTCTCAGATTTACAGATAAGTGCAGATTTTAATCGGATCGTATATGAAATCTTATTTCTCTCATGTAAATCATTTGAGGAAAACAATACATGTTTATACTCTTTCTCATTTTCCTCTTCCAGATGCACATTCACAAGTCCAAGTCCTCTTGTTCTTGCCATGCCCATATGTTTCACCAGAGAAACCGCGTTTCGAAAGATTTCCTCATCCTCCCTGTGATTAATTCCGCAGTCCGCTTCAAAAATAAGCCCTTTACGCACCACACGTATCGTCCGCAATGAATTTTCATCTGCAACTTTGGTTTTTTGATCTACTGCTGTCTGTGTCCGTGTATATGCATATTGCGCAAGCACATTCTGTGGTGTCGTAAGTTCACCCTCAAATGCCGTCAGATCATTTACGGTCTTTTCGTAATCCCTGATATATGCATTAGAGATCCAAAACTCCGAAGACTGATATCCCGCCTCTCCAAAAATCTTTTCATACCGGGATTTTTCTATAATACCCAACTCACACATTTCAAGTGCAGCTTCCCTGATACAGCCTTTGATCCTTTTTGCCGAAATATAGGGAATCCCATATTTATCATAAACAACATCCGAATCCACAAGACTGTTATAAGTCTCCCCCGCTGTTGTTGAGAGATCACTCAAAAGCTCTATCACAAGTTTCATTTTCATCGCCTCCCTCCATGATAAGATCCATGATTTCCAGTACATCATACCAGACCGGATACTGATCCTTATTTACACTATATCTTCCATACCCTCTTGATTCCAGAAAAGATACATACTCATCCATCGCATTCTTTCCCATCGTGATCACATCACGGAGCTGTTTTGCCTTGCTCCTCGGCATAGACAGTATCTCTCCCGTCCATTCGTCAAAACGGCTGATATTATATTTTTCATTCTTCTCATTGAGTCTGCATAGATCATTTTTTGTAGGAACATAATATGGACGCGCAATAAAAGATCCGGCATCGGAACGGTACTGCCTGTCCCTGTAATTAGAAAGATCCGCGGCTCTTATATTCGAACACATCTGATAATCAAAGAAATTGCCAATCTCATCATCTGTACCACGATTTTCTTTCTGTTTTGCTCTTTTCTTTGCACTGCCGCAGCATTCCTCTGCAACCTGATAGGCATCGGAAAACGGAAAATGACTGTTAAAAAATGCGACACCCCCACATGCGCTGTATTCACCATGATTTCCTATATTTTCAAGGAAATACCGAACTGCAGGAATTGCCAGCTTTGGATTACATACAAACGTGATGTCATCTCCTGCAACAATGATCTCGCGGTAAAGTTTGTGCTGTGTTTTCTTAATCTTCGCAGACAAGGAATCCATATACCCTGTCATCTCATCGAATGTATGACGGAATGTGTCTGCAATCTCTCTCGATAATTTGCGCATCGTTATGATTGCTTCCCCATATGATTCAATCACTTTGTGTTCTCCGCCTTCTCCTCCCATGATCCTTTTAATACGTTTTCCCATACTATTTCCATCTATATGACACACTGCAAGCAAAGAGTTATCCCCTTTTTTAGTCACCATATCATCAAACACTTTTTCGCTCTCATTCTTCGGAAATGCCTGACGTTTTAATTTTGACTCCGTACAGTAATATTTATTATTTTCCATATAAGTAAGGGGATATCCGGTAATAGAATCGACTGCCATAAATGGCATTGCCCCAACCGGCTGGGCAAGCGGCATATATGCTTTTATACGCCGCATTTCATCATTGATATGATTATAATCAGCATGATAAGACTCTGTCTTTTCTATGACAGCCACTGCAAGATTTAGTGAATAGGTTGCTTCTAAGACATACTTTGCCAGAAAACGATTTACCTTCTGACACACTGCTCCATGGCGGAACAAAACATATGCATTGCCTCCTCCAATAAACATGACCTGCATCTCAACGGACGAATCATTTATAAATCTTACCGGATCATCATTCTGCCAGTCTGTCATATATGCAGACCTTTCCACATTACCCAGTGTCTTTTTATATTCTTCCAGTCCATCCGTAATAATATTGGCAACCAGCACAGATGCCCCGACGATCTCTTTTGCCTTATTCGTCTTAAAAATATAGGACTGTATTCCCCTGACATCGTACATCGCCAATACTTCTTTATCTAATAGTTGTGCCCTCATACATTCTCCTTTTGTATCAGATACTACTCCTCTATAGCTTCATAAAGTTTGCGCCCATTTTTTATAAACTCTTTAATGACCTGATTCAGCTCTTTTCGTGTCATCCGTTTTGTATTCATCATATGGTTCCAGGTATTTCGTTCATCCTTAAGCATACGATACATTAAAATCTGCTTTGAAAGTAATTTTTTATTATTTACTTCTGTACTTACCGTAATTATATAAGGACTATCTTTTTTAGGATAATCAAACTTTGCATCATGTTTCTTTTCCACCTGCATCCATTTTCCTTTTAAAACCTGATTTACCGAATTTATCAAATTTACTTTATTTTCAACTTTATCAAGTTTTTCAGTATCTAACAGCATACCTATATAATAATTCAACTCATTTGGAAACGGCTCCTTGTTATATTTAGGAAACACACTTTCTGGTATTTTCTTATTACTTTCAAAGTGTATAATATGCTTTTCTTCCCACTCCACAGGTACCTTCGATTCAATATAGGTAAGTGTCTGCTGATATAACTTTTTCGACATAAGCCATTCAACAATATCTAACCTTGTGGCATTGTCATCCAGTATATTTTTATAATCGTTTTTGATCTGCTCAATAAAAATTGAAAACAGTGGATCTTTTTCCTCAACATTTTTTAATTTTAATCTGAGTTCTGATAACTGGCGGTCAAATTCATCCGCATTACAAAGCATAATCGCCTCAGAAAGATCATTCATTGTCTGTACTACCGGCGGGATTTCCTCATGAATACTCTTATAATATGCCAAAAGCTGATCGGCACGTCCATATTCGATAAACTCATTCATTCCCGATACAAAATCAAAAATCTGATATGTAACATTCTGCTTTTGTATTATTCCTACACCGTCAGAAAAATTTATGGAGTAAATCCCTCTTGGAACAATATCACTTGTTTTTAATAATGAAAACACTGCATTCGTAAGAAGTGAGATATCTCTTAATCCCCCCTGTGTATCAATCCAGAGATTTAACGTCCCAACCTCTTTTTTCTTTTTCAGCACATACTCTGCAATTTCAGCAATCGCCTGTCTCTTGCTTTCCGGATCCGTCGCATCTAATTTACAACACTGGGGCATTGTTATATAATTAATCGTTTTTCCATTTTTAACCTGAAGGTTGATCCGTTCCTGATAGAACTCACATGGAGACATATTTTTCTCCACACCTTCCAGTTGAAAAGTTTCCTGCTTTACCGATTCCTGTGTACAAAGCATGATTACCTCATCCGGAACTTCTCCTTCTTCTATGAGCATCCTTGTGATCGGCTCTAACTGACTATAGTAACTAATTTTATGCAGGTTATTATTTTCATCCATCCATGTACACATATTCTGATTTATTGGATTTCCGTCTTTTACCGGCAATCTGCTCATGGACAACAATAAAATATTCATGTTTTCACCCTTTATCCTCTTGTATATTTTCTAAATTGCGTAAAGTTAAAATAAGACTCTTTTTTATTTCCGATCTCTTTTACAATCCGCTCGCTGCATGCAGCGACAACCAAAACATCCTGATCCATCAGCATATTTATGATCTGAAATGTCAATGTAGACTCTCCCTGACATAACACTGCAGCCGGTGTATATTTCATTACCTGATCAACGACTTTTCTGCCTAAATCTCTAACCTGTACCTCTGTCGCCTGTGCATCTACATTCGGAAACGGAATATCTATGATCTTTCCATATTTTTGTGCCTCCATCTTCTGCTTTTCATCCCATTTTCCAGATGGATGGTTTGTCAAATTGATAAATATCTTTTCCATAAAATATCCTTAAAATAAGCAAAAGAGACTGATCTCTCAGTCTCAAAGATATACGAAACAAATTTATACGTCAGTTATCCCTTTCAACGCCTGTATTCTCTGCAAACCGAACCATAAATTTCTTTCTTTATTTTACTCTATTACATTCTGCATTTCAATACAACTACATATATTTTCTCTTATAAAAAATTATCATCTGCTACATATACCCCTATTACCTCTTTGCTTGAATAACGCAGAGAGTCAAACCTGTATATCATGATACTGTCTTCCTCTTTCCTGCAGACATGTCCCAGTTCTGATTTGAGTTTCTTTAATTTGGCTTCTGTAATCATGCCTTCAAAAACAGATTTCTGAACGTGGATCAGATACTTTCTGCAAATCTTAAGTACCTTGTTGGTTCTTTTCACATTTACATCGTAGACGACAATGACAAACATAGAACTCCTCGAAACTATTGATATGTGAGTGGGTAATGTAAAACTACTGATTTTATCAGCTTCTTTCTTCATCATACTCCCAAAATGCATAGATTTCAACCTGTTTTTACCAGAAAAATCCGTCGACCTATTTTTTTACTCCCTGTGTAACCCGCATAAATCCTGCATTTCTTCCTTTTTCAAAAACTCTGCTGACATCAATGGACTTTTTTTGTTGTCACACATACTTATATGGTTTATATACTTCTCCGGTTTCTATCTCACGCTTCAATTTCTGAATCTCCCTTTTGATAACATAATCATAAGTTCTGTCGATTCCATCTATCTTTACCTTCTGATAAATCTTATTTTCAAACTCTTTAATAAAAGCCTTTTTTCCACTTTTACTAAGATAGATTCCATTATTTTCTACCTCAATAAAATCTGAACCGCTTATCATTTTGCGATTTATCAATGTAAATATTGCCCGGTCAACAAGTATCGGTTTAAACAGATCTGCAAGATCGAGATTCAGGCTTTCCGGTCTGCTTCCTGCTGCGTGCACAATTCCAATCCTGATATCAAGACTCGTCCTGTTGATTTCATTTGCAATTCTTTGATAAAGCAACGTATTTCCAAAACTTATCATTGCATTGATTGGATCCTGTGGTGGGCGTCTGGTTCTTTTTTCAAAATTAAAATCCTTATTATCCAGTATATAGTTAAAACACTGGTAATATTTCTGTCGCGCCTGCGCTTCTATCAGCATTAATTCATTAATGCTCTTTGCCTCATTCAGTTGTTTTATATATGCAGACATAACATCTACATTTTCCTGCAGTTCTTTTGATTCCTTACGCCTCTCATAGTACCTTAAGTTTGCCCTAATATTTGATATCCCGGCTATCTCTAGTTTTCTTGCCATTGCAAGTCGTTTTGTTTCGGAATCATACATCCTTAACTGTTTTAATTCCATTTTGATATTTCTTCGATTATTTTGAGGAACAAAACTTCCTACTTTCTCTCCATATTTGTCTATGACGCAGACGTTGAGTCCCGCCTGATTCACAAATTCAAGAAAACCACCTGTTAAAATGACATTCGAATAAATAAACAACGCATCTGTTGTTTCTACCGGAATATACCTTTTTCCCTCACCGCCTTCAAACAAAATATTAAAATCTCTTTTGGTCAGAATTCCTTCATTGATCAGGTGATAATTATTATCTACCCGCTGAATTCCTGTTGTATACCAATCTCTGTAAACAGTCCGGTAGGCTTTCTTTTCCTTTTTTATCAGAACTTTTTTATTCTTTTCCTCAAACCGGTAGCCTAGATATTTACGGTTCAATCCCTGAAATACTCCCGTCTTTTTCTGATTCAGAGGCAGTATTTCTACATCCGTAATGTATTCTCTAATTTCATTCAGGCAGACCACCGCCTCGTCGTAAGTCTTCACATATATATTTATGTCATCCCCAAAACGACAAAAAGAATACTTCTTCTCATCCATATAATGATCCAATTCGTCCATGTATATGTTACTGAGTAGCGGACTCAAAGGTCCCCCTTGAAGTATTCCTTCTTTCTTCTGAAAAGTAATGTGATCATCCAAAATAGTGCATCTTAAATATGCAATAATCAGATTCATCACTTTTTCATCTAAAATTTTCATTCTGACTTTTTCAAGCAATAATTCGTGATTAATATTGTCAAAAAAATTGTGTATATCAAGCTCAATACACCATATATTCCCCTCTTCTATGTACTGCGCTGCCTGTTTCACTGCCGCCAATACACCTTTTCCATCCTGATAAGCATACGAACAGGCAGAAAATTCCTTTTCCCATAGAGTTGTCATTTTCTGAAACAGTGCACGGTAAATAAGCCGGTCAACCGAATTCATCAAAGAAATCATACGATGCTTTCCCTTTTGATTTATGATCTCAATCTGATTAACCATGCCCGGTACATATGTGCCATCCAGAATTGACTTTTTTATTCTGTCTCCATTTGTATTCCAATACGCTGGTAATTCTGATAACTTTACCCCGTCGACACCACAGCTGTCTCTTTTCTCCAGCAAAGATTCCATCGCAATGTTTATGTTTTCATCGGAAACAACATCGTTAATACATAATTCCACACTCATCACTCCTTTCGAGTCTAGAGTAGCTGTTAATTGTGGAGATATCCCTGGTAATGCGAAATTGTTACTTACAATTCTCAGTCCCCTGTAGCTAATGTCAATTCCTTATAGGTAATGTAAAACTCTGCGATGCATGGAACAATACACACGATGTAATTGAAGGTGTCAATTCCTCATAGGTAATGTAAAACAAAATGAGCACATCAACAATGAGACCGGAGATTAAATAAGTGTCAATTCCTTATAGGTAATGTAAAACAAGACATTCAGAAACGTCTGTTTGACGCTTTTGAGACATGTCATGATATTCAGACAGTGTCAATTCCTCGTAAGTAATGTAAAACGAGTATGCAAATGAACATAGATATATTTATATTACTACTCCAAATGTGTCAATTCCTCATAGGTAATGTAAAACTTTTGAACTCTATTACGAGCCTAAAGACACAAAAATTCCAGCCAATGCATGTGTCAATTCCTCATAGGTAATGTAAAACATATAATTTGCAGCAAATGAAAGATTTTTATTAGCTAAAATATAATGTGTCAATTCCTCATAGGTAATGTAAAACCTCTCCAGTAGGCCAGTGGGCAAAAGATACGATCGGAACGTGTCAATTCCTCATAGGTAATGTAAAACAGATAAAAGGAAAGATGGCGTCTGTTTATCAACATTCGTGTCAATTCCTCATAGGTAATGTAAAACAGTTGATAAAGGAGCAATATCAATTGATCAGTTCCAGGTGTCAATTCCTCATAGGTAATGTAAAACATTATGAGTACAAAAAAAGTTTTATGGTTTTCTAGACATACGTGTCAATTCCTCATAGGTAATGTAAAACCTGCTGGGAAGATTATAAGGAGGATTTTAAAATGAATGAGAGTGTCAATTCCTCATAGGTAATGTAAAACATACAGGAAGTGTAAATCTATACTATTTCATTTATATAATATGTGTCAATTCCTCATAGGTAATGTAAAACCCCCAGTGTATGAAATTTCGGGCAGTGTAAACAATGATTGTGTCAATTCCTCATAGGTAATGTAAAACTACTGATTTTATCAGCTTCTCCACTCATCATACTCTCAAAATCCATAGATTTCAACCTGTTTTTACAAAAAAGTCCGTCGACCTATTTTTTTACCCCTCTGTGTAACCCGCATAAATCCTGCATTTCTTCCTTTTTCAAAAATTCTGCTGACATCGACGGATTTTTCAACTCAATTTTTGCCTTTTTCTCAAAAAACCAACGATTTTTCATCAAAAACAGGCTCTAAACACTGATAAACATAGGCTTTGAGGTCGACGGACTTTTTATTGTTCCGACATCTTTTTATATAAGTTCCTTATCCAGTAAAAAATCAATGAGATTTATATTTAAAATCCCCTTATCATCATACCAACGCCTTCCTATGTCCTTTCTAACTACAATCTTTGGGAAAGAATCACCAGTAAGGGCAAACGGTCTTAACTCTATATCTGCTTTCTCATCCGTAGGCATAGCATACGTTGACTGTATATAAGTCTTCTTTCCTCCAGTAGTTACAACAAAATCTATCTCTCTGGGGGTGCGGACTGAATTTCCATTTTGATTGACTGTACGTGCATATACAACACCAACATCAACCGAAAACTGCCTGATGATCAGTTCATTATATATGATATTTTCCATGATATGAGTCATTTCCTGCTGTCTGAAACCTATGCGCGCATTTCTGAGCCCAATATCCTCACTATAATATTTATTCGGAGAATCAAAATACGATTTTCCTCTTACATCATAACGTTTACTCTCAGAAAATAAAAAAGCATCTTCTAAATGTTCAATATACAAACGAATTGTATTGGCAGATACCTTCACACTTAGTTTTGACTGTAACGTATTGGCAATCTTAGCCGGATTCGTTAACAAACCGATTGAAGAACAAAGCAGATCTAATATCTGTTCTAATACATCCTGTCTCTCGATCTTTTTTCGCTCCACGATATCCTTAATATAAACCTCTGAAAAAAGTGACTTTAAATAATTCATCTTTGCTGCATCATTTAAATAAGCCTTTATTCTTTTTATCGTAATAAAGACTTATCATCATTGGCAATGTAAAACATAGTTGTGAATATTCAGCTGCATATAACTGTGGTTGTTCTTATCTTTCCTTATAAGTAATGTAAAACTACTGTTTTTCTCAGAAAAGTCCGTCGACCTCTTTTTGTCTGAGCCTGTGTAACCCGCATAAATCCTGTATTTCTTCCTTATGTCCAAAACTTCGCCGATGTCGACGTACTTTTTCATCCCTGCTCCGGAACCGTCACCGTCCACAGGTACTGCTCCCCTTTTCCCCACAACAGCAGTTCCTTCATCTGTTCATCATATTCATCGGTCGGCTTATAATCCTTTAACATCGAAAACAGGTACTTTTCCTGCTCGTCTTTCGGCTCTGTTTTTTTAATTGCTTCATGTAAAAGAGTCCCCAGTTCAACTGGTTTGATATCATCTGAGATCTCAACTCCGGATAACTTTGCAATAAGCCCTGCCGCATAATAAAATTCGTAGCTGCCGGTCAGGACAGATTTTTGCATATTGCATTTTATGATAACACTCTGGCGTGCAATGGATGTAACCATTTTTCATTCCCCCTGTTTGTATTCATTAGAACAAAGAGTCACTTGTGGCTCTTTCGCGTCCGAGCGGTGCTGTTTACAGCAAACCTCTATCATTTTAATCTGAAATTTTTCACACGTCAAACCTGCTGCATATTTTCTTCAAATTTCATGTCTTTCATATGTCAAACCTTCTGCACTCTTCCACAAAATTCTATTCCTTTCCAAATCAAATAGCCGACCAGACTTCTACCGATTCATCCCCTCCTACGACAATCCTTCGCCGATCTTCCTCACAAAGTAATAAAACGCCCCGCACGTCTTTCCGACTGCCATCGCCCACATGATCCACTGCAGACCGACTTTTAGTTTTGCACGGCGGAACAGGATCGGGAAAGTGTTTAATATTTCAGCTAAAGCCACTGCGATACAACCCACAAACAATCCGGCTGAGATTCCGTACAACCCGAGAAAGATATGCCCTAATACCTGTCCAAGCGGAATATGCATCTGTAAAAATACGGAGACGATATTTCCAAGGATACCGCCAAGAATGATCGCCTGCTCAAAGCCAAGCGTACTTACGGCACGGTTGCATTTTCCGATCATACGCGGCACAACACCGATAACGATCACAAACGCAAAAGTGCCCGCCGCGACAGCGCCGCCAAATGCAAGTCCCAAAAAGCCGAGTAAAATATGTTTAAGAAACATCTATACTGTGACCTCCTCTTCCTGCATTTTCAATAAATGCGGTATCCACATCTTTCTCATATTTCCGCATCTCAATCTGGATCGGTGTCGGATCCGGTGTGATCTTCTTTCTTCCGATATGGTTAAAAAATAAAATGATGCCGAGACCAAGCCCGATGCAGTAACACACTTCAAGTTCCGTCACACCCTCCGCCTTTGTCCCCATCACCTGTCCATATAATTTATCAAATACATCCGTCACGGAAATATCATTGTTAAATGCCATGATCGTAAATGCCGAACCAAAAAAAATAATAATGCAGAGCAACACGGTTTTGACGGCATTCATTACCTTTGGTTTTCTTGAATCCGGAATATATTCTACAATAAAATCACTTTCCCCCTCATTTGAGATGGTCAACGAAGGATAATCTTCATGGATCTGCTCAATAATCTTTAGCACCGAAAATACCTGCATCTGGTTTTTCTGCCTTTTTTCATCTTTCTGATTCGTAAAACTGTATATCTTTTTCTGTTTTAACTGACGCAAAATTGCCTCATTGGTGCACTCCATTTTTGCAATATCATTTAACACAACATGCCGGTCAAAAACAATCGTGTTCTGTTCGATTTTTAAATAAAGTGTCTCATTATTTACGCCCATATTTTATCCACATCCTCATCTCTTACACTGTCATATACCAACATTCCATCCGTGGGTATCTCATTTTCTTTCCTGTATTTTGTGTAAAAACAAACTCCAACCACCAATGCCATAACAATCACTCCAAATAAAACTGCTCTGTATTTTCTGCAATTCATAATAATCCTCCATCCTCACACAAAAACTATACTGACTATGCGAATTATTATTTCTTTTTTTTGGGATATTATGTATGAACAGGATAGAATCATTGGCATATAGGAAATTGCTTTTACAGGAAAACATATTTTTTCTTTATGGCAGATTGCATTTTAGCCAAAAACATGTTATTTTTTCATGAGTGTCCTTAAATAAACTCCTATTTGACAGGACCGGGAGTTTAAGATAACAGTTTAACAACTATAATGATTGATTTCACAGATAGAAAGGAACTGCAACATGGCAGTCACAAAGGAAATTTTATCTTTAGCGGTGGAAACCGGTGATGCACTTCTTCGAAATGGCGCAGAAGTATACCGTGTAGAAGATACCGTAATGCATATCTTAGAAGCATATGAAATTGAAGAATATGATGTCTATGTGCTCTCAAATGGAATTTTTGCGAGTGCAAATGAAAATAAAGATGACGCGTGCAGCATGATCCGGCATGTTCCGCTCGGTCAGACGCATCTTGGGCGCATCGCAGCCTTAAACCAGCTTTCGAGGGAGATCTGTTCCCATGAATGTTCCTTAAAAGATGCGTGGACGCGTTTAGATGAATGTAAAACGATTCCTACATGTAACAAATGGACGGAAATCTTTTTCTGTGGTCTTGGAAGCGGTGCTTTTGCTTTTTTGTTTGGTGGAACTCCGTTAGACGGCGTGATTGCATTTATCGCCGGTGCACTTTTAAACATGTTGTTAAAAAAGTTTGCACAGCGGAAAACTTCAAAATTTATCACCAATATTTTCGGCAGCGCACTTGTGACACTCGTCAGTCTGATCTCATTTTCCATCGGACTGCCGGTTTTGTATGACAAGATCATCATCGGTGCAATCATGCCGTTAGTGCCGGGGATCGCGTTAACGACCTCAATCCGCGATTTCTTTAACGGCGATTATCTCTCCGGCGCGATCCACATGATCGATGCGGTTCTCACCGCTTTTTGTATTGCGGCAGGTGTCGGAACCGTCATGACGATCTATAATCTTGTAGCAGGAGGTATTTTGTAACACTATGTTTATCCAGTTTATTGTCAGTATGATCGCAACGCTTTCCTTTGCCGTACTGTTTTGTGCACCAAAATCAGAACTCATTTTCTGTGGCCTTACCGGCGCGATCGGATGGATCGTATATCTGATCTGCCTGCAGTTTGATACCGGAACGGTCATTGCAAACATGATCGCAACGCTCGCCCTCACAGTCTTTTCAAGGGTGGTTGCAGCCCTGCGGAAAAATCCTGTGACCATCTACCTGATCGCAGGTATTTTTCCACTGGTACCGGGGGCTGGCATTTATTATACGTCCTATTATTTTATCATGAATGACATGAAAGAATTTTCACGTTACGGCATGGAAACGATCAAAGTTGCCGGTGCGATCGTACTTGGCATCATCTTCGGTTTTTCCCTGCCCCAGATGTGGTTTAATGCGCTGCGGCACCACAGCACCTGAAAAGGATCTTACCTTCCTTTACGCTCTACTGCTCTGCAATCTTTGCCGCCAGATCTTCTAAATACTCCCACCTGTCCATTTTCTCTTCTAGCATCTTCTCGGCGTTTTCTTTCTCCTCAACCAGCTCGCGCAGCTTTGCTGCATTGGTGGCATTCACTGCCATCTCGTTATCTAAATCTTCTAACTTTTGTTCGAGCGCTGCAATATCATCCTCGATCGTCTCATATTCTTTCTGCTCTTTATAGCTGAATTTCAGCTTCTTTTCATGCTTCCAGGTTGCAGTCGAATCATTTTTTCCGATCACACTTTCTCCTGATTCCGAGGTTTGGGAATTACCCGATGCACCGGCAGACTGCGCCGCAATGTTTCCTCCCGGCGTCCTGCCCTCTGCCGCAAGTCGGTTCACATAATCTGTATAGCCGCCTTCATACTGTTTCAGTTTTCCGTCTCCCTCGAAGGCAAAAATACGCTTCATTGTCCTATCAAGGAAATAGCGGTCATGCGATACCGTGACAACAATGCCCTCATATCGATCCAGATAGTCCTCTAAAATCGTCAGCGTAGCTATATCAAGATTGTTTGTAGGCTCATCCAACAAAATAAAGTTCGGGGATGCAGCCAGTACCCGGAGCAAATTCAATCTTTTCTTTTCCCCACCGGAGAGTTTTCCAATCGGACTGTATTGTTTTTCCGGTGGAAATAAGAAACGCTCTAATAAAACGGATGCGGATATTACTCCGTCCACAGTCTGAATATATTCTGCCGTATCTTTAACATAATCGATCACTCTCTGATTCGGGTCCATATATGACAGATCAATTTCATTTTCACCCTCATTTTTTTCTGAGGCTATTTCCTGCGCATAGTATCCCATTTTCACGGTCTGTCCGATGATAACTTTTCCAGAGTCCTGTGGAATAATGCCTGCAATAATTTTCATTAAAGTAGACTTTCCACAGCCGTTTGGTCCGATAAATCCAACCCTGTCTCCCTTCAAAAAGATATAAGAAAAATCATCGATCAGTTTTCTTTCTCCATAGGACTTGCAGATGTCTTCCAGCTCCACGGTCGTTTTTCCCATTCTTGTAGAAATAGAACTTAATTCCATCTGTGAATCCTGCGCCGGATTTTCACGATCTCTCAGCTCTTCATAACGCTGGATGCGTGCTTTCTGTTTTGTAGAACGTGCCCTTGCACCTCTGCGTATCCACTCTAATTCCACACGCAGGATCGACTGACGTTTTCGTTCACTGGATGCTTCCATTTCCTGACGCTGTGTTTTTAATTCCAGATACCCGGAATAATTCGTCTGATAATTATAAATTTTTCCTTTATCAATCTCTACGATCCGGTTACACACACTGTCTAAAAAATACCGGTCATGTGTTACCATGATAAGCGCACCTCTCCATTTTTTCAGATAATCCTCCAGCCAGTCTGCCATATCATTATCTAAATGGTTTGTAGGCTCATCCAATAGAAGAATATCTGCGGGGGAAAGAAGTACCGATATCAATGCCAGACGTTTTCTTTGTCCACCGGATAACTGTCCTGCAGGCTGCATAAAATCTTTAATGCCAAGACGTGTCATCATTGCCTTGGCATCACTTTCAATAGACCAGCGGTTTTCATCTGTTACATTGCCTTCCAGCACACATTCCAGACTGCTTTTTTCCGGCTCAAATTCCGGATGCTGTGGCAGATAACGTATGACCACATGGTTCGCAGTCGTGACGGTTCCCTCATCCGTCTCCTCTTCACCCATGATCATCCGCAAAAGCGTTGTCTTTCCGGTTCCATTGATACCAATGATACCTACCTTCTCCCCATCCTGCAACGAAAATGACGCACCATCAAATAACTTTCTTTCGGTATAGACCTTTGTCAGATTCTCTATATTAATCAGATTCATGTGTTTCCTCTTTCACTTTATTCTACGGCTCATAATACATCAGATAAATTTAGTACAGCTTCAATCCACTGCGTACCGGTTCACTTGTCAGATCCACACCCAGTTTTTTGAAGATTTTAATATCCACCTCGGAAAGCATAACCGACGTATGCACCTGACAGCCACGGAGTGCAGGGATCTGCTCAATGGCGCATTTTGCATTTTCATTGGAAGCTGCTGCAAGAGATAACGCAATCAAAACCTCGTCTGTATGGAGTCTTGGATTCTTTCCTCCTAAGAAACGTACCTTCAGATCCTGGATCGGCTCAATTGCCTCCGGTCGGATCAGCTTCTCGTCATGCGCAATTCCAGCTAAATATTTTAAAGCATTTAAAAGCAATGCCGCTGATGCTCCAAGGAAATCAGACGTTTTTGATGTAATAATTGTTCCATCAGAAAGTTCGATCGCTGCGGTCGGAACACCTGATTCCTCCGCACGCTTCTTTGCGGCAACGGTAACTTTTCTGTCGTCTGTTGTAATCTTCGCCTGTTTCATTAAAAGCTCGATCTTGTAAACTTCATTTTCGGTCGCTTCTTCTTTTACCAGCTTATTCACTGCGGTATAATAACGTCTGATAATTTCCATTTTAGATGCCACGCAGCAGGCTTCATCATCGATGATGCAGTTTCCTGCCATATTTACTCCCATATCGGTCGGAGATTTGTAATAGGTATTTTTACCGTAAATCCCCTCAAAAATTGCATTTAAAACAGGAAATATTTCTATATCACGGTTGTAGTTTACCGTGGTCTTTCCATATGCTTCCAGATGGAACGGGTCAATCATATTCACATCATTTAAGTCTGCTGTTGCAGCCTCATATGCAAGGTTGACCGGGTGCTTCAACGGAAGATTCCAGATTGGGAATGTCTCGAACTTCGCATAGCCGGCTTTGGTTCCGCGAATGTTTTCATGATAAAGCTGTGAAAGACAGGTTGCCATTTTCCCACTTCCAGGCCCCGGCGCGGTAATAACCACAAGCGGTCTTGTCGTCTCAATATAATCATTTTTTCCAAAACCATTCTCGCTGACGATCAGTGGAATATTCGATGGATACCCCTCGATCTTATAATGCTGATATACTTTAATTCCTCGTTTTTCCAGCTTTTCCCGAAACTGCACTGCACCATTTTGTCCGGCAAACTGTGTGATGACCACACTTCCGACATAGAGTCCTTTTTTCTCAAACTCTCCGATCAAACGGACAACATCCACATCATAGGTAATGCCAAGATCTCCACGCACCTTGTTTTTCTCAATATCTGCAGCACTGATCACAATTACGATTTCTGCAACATCCGAAAGCTGCATCAGCATCTGAAGTTTACTGTCCGGTGCAAATCCCGGCAATACCCTAGACGCATGGTAGTCATCAAATAATTTTCCACCAAATTCCAGATACAGCTTATCACCGAACTGGCTGATGCGTTCTTTGATATGCTCCGACTGAATTTTTAAATATTTGTCATTATCAAATCCTATTCTCATCTTAATCCCCATTCTTGCGTGTGAAAAATCTTATTTTTCACACGCACTATCCTCTTATGTTTTATTTCTCTCTCAGACACGGAATATATTATACTATATAATCCAGTCAAAATACACGTTTTCTTTTTCCTTTGTTCATTATAAAAAGCTGCCTAATGATATTATCACTATCATTGGCAGCTTTTCTCCTACACATTCATTTTCACTTTATACCTGTCTCTCTTATTTGACCACAACTTTTATTTTTTGTGCACATCCGTTTGTTGCATATACATATATAGAACAGGATCCTTTTCCTTTCGCGGTGATCTTACCATTTTTAGATACCACTGCCACTTTACTGTCTGATGTAGCATATCGGAATTCCGATATATGATTAATGATCGGACGTTTCTTATTCTTCTTGACAATCGAAGCTTTTACGACAGCTTTTTTCCCTTTTGCCAATACATAAGAAGTCTTTTTCAGTTTAATGCTTTTTGCATCTGTTACTGATTTATTCTTCTTTCCTGCTGCATGTATCGTGATCGATTTCGCAACTGTTACTTTTTTGCCATCAACCATCTTATATGCAAGAACATGACATTTTATATTTTCTTTCTGATTGATTCCTTTCTTTTTCAATTTGCTGATCTCAACAGATAAACTATCTGCTGCCTTTACGGACTTTACAACCTTTTCCTTATCTTTTCCGCAGTATGCCATATAAACATCATAACCATCCGCATCTTTAACTTTTCCCCAAGTTACCTTGACCGTCTTTCCTGCTTTCACATTAAATTTCGAATTTAATGCTGCATCATTTGCCTCTGTCCTTTTTACTTTTACCGGTTTACTTTCCGTATTCTTTTTATCTGCTGCCTCAGCTTCTCTTTTTCTTGTTTCACTTACATATTTGCAGACACTACAGGTATATCTTTCCGCACCTGCTGTCCCATAAACATGAGCTGCTTCATCTTTTTTTTCTGTGGTGTGTTCACACGTGGCAGCATGCCAATGGGACGTATCATTACTGCTCCACTCATCCTTGAATGTGTGCCTGTGTTCTACCCACTTTGCATAAAGAGTCGTGTCGGC
>DMYD01000005.1:35464-35831 GCA_003483745.1 Roseburia sp.
AATCTGCATCTGTATACCAGCCGGCAAACTCATATCCATCTTTCGTCGCAGCCGGCAGCGGATCAGGCAGGCTCGTCTGCTTTTCCTCTGCTATCTGACTGCCACCGTTTGTATTATAGGTAATTGTGTATTTAATGTTTTTATCTGCAGCCTCAGCTTCTTTTTTTCTTGTTTCACTTACATATTTGCAGACACTACAGGTATATCTTTCCACACCTGCTGTTCCATAAACATGAGCTGCTTCATCCTTTTTTTCTGTGGTGTGTTCACACGTGGCAGCATGCCAATGGGACGTATCATTGCTGCTCCACTCATCCTTGAATGTGTGCCTGTGTTCTACCCATTTTGCATAAAGAGTCGTGTCGGC
>DMYD01000005.1:36092-55805 GCA_003483745.1 Roseburia sp.
AATCTGCATCTGTATACCAGCCGACAAAATCATATCCATCTTTCGTCGCAGCTGGCAGCGGATCCGGCAGGTTCGTCTGATTTCCCTCTGCTATCTGACTGCCACCGTTTGTATTGTAGATAATCTTATATTTAATGTTAGCATTTTCTACGATCGTATATGGCGTATTTTTTAACAATGGGCCGGAGCTGTCAAGATTAAAATACCAGTTAAACTCGCTATACCCCACCTTATCCGGATGATCCTTATGGGCTTCCGTAGCCACCACCTCAGAGCGTTTCATGTCTCCGGTACCGTAATCCGTGCCCGTCGTAATCCATATCATATTGCACTTTTTACAAACCACAATCTGTCTGTCTACCGTTAACTGAACCCCCCTGTAAACCACATCTCCAGCTTTCAATTCGGCAGGATCAATCGTTCCCGTTGTATATTGTGCTGCATGTACCTGTGTCGTTCCCATTGCAGCAAGCATCAAAAATGCCATCATCATTGATACAACTACATTTATGTACCTGCTTCTGTGTAACTTATTCATCCTTTGCATCTCCTTTTCTGCTAATTTTCTACCAGATAATCCCGTTTTTCAAATCCAAGCATATGTGCAAGTACACTGGTTGGGAAAATGTGAAGCTCTCTGTTTAATTTTGTCACCGAATCATTATAAATCAGTCGGCTGGTCTGCACCATTTTTTCATAACACTCTACCGCGTCCATACATTTGATGTATTCATTTTCATCAGTCGAACCCGGATATTCTTCTAAAACCGTCTGTGTCCGGAAAAGCACCTCGTTTATCACACCTTCCTGGCGCAAAACCTCCTCCGGTGTGGAAGTTTCCATAATGATACACCGTTTTTCATTTACTTCATCTGTAAGTGTCTGTGCCTCGTATCCTGCATATTTTTTTGTAAAATCAAGCAGGGACAGTAACGCATCAAACCGTGACGAAAGCTGCACTCCGATCTGATTCATGGAATGATTGATATTTTCATCCATGATCGCTAATTTTTTCCGTACAGAAACAATCCATATGGCAAGTAAAATCACAAGCAAACAAACAATTACAGATATTTCCATTCAAATACTCCTTTACTGTACAAAATATACCGCATTGTATCCGGAAGTATCGGACAATGCTACCATTGTCAGTCCGTCAAAATCTGCAAACACGCAGGCGTATACCAGATCTGTGCCGTTATTGTCAAATGTTAAACGCACACCTTCATCCTCATAATGATATTCACAGACACCGTCTAATGTTCCACCTCCCTGTACCATCTGTACAGTGGAACCATCATCGCTAAACACGATCTCCAATTTTCCGCCATACTGCTCTAATGCAGCATCATAATCGTCCTGTGTCATTTGCACACCGCCAAGGTTACCCCCACAGAAACTCCAGGTTGTTCCTGCCAAGTCCGGCATCTCTAAAATCGGCACATCAAGCAGGCAGAATAAGTCTTCGGTAGAACCTGTTTCCACATCTTCGCTTTGTGCATCTGCTGCCTCTGTGTCCACAACAATATCTGCTGCATCGTTCTCTGCCGCATCGGTCTCCACATCAGTGCCAGTATCTGCCACATCTACATCTGCCTCTGCGTTTGTCACTGTGCCATCAGCAGTCTCCTCGGTATTCCCGCAGGCGGTAAAAGAGAATGCCAGCATTGAACTCAACATAATTGCTAAAATTTTTCTTTTCATAATCTTTCTCTCCTTTGTCATTTGTTTTTTCATTTCTCTCTGTTGACATTAATGTACCGTATTTTGTGCTACAGTGGATTAACTTGTTCTGAATCGACTATAATGTGCACTCAATCGACATCTTTTTATTCTTCACTTGTAGTTTTGTTGTTTCTTTTAAAGTGCAGCAAAAAGCTGCACCTTATAAAGAAACGCGTAAAATAAATTTATTATCTTCTACCAGAAAGCTGTACATACCGCCATACCGGTCAACAATTGCACAAATACTGCGTACACCGATTCCATGCCCCGGCCGGTCGGTAACCGGAACACCGTTTTCAAATGCTACTTCTTTTCTGCATGGATTCGTGACCTGAAAAAAGAACCTCCCGTTCTTCTCATACGCTAAAATATCTATCGTTCCCTTCTGCTCCTGTGCAGTACACGCATGGAGTGCATTTTCTAACGCATTTGATAAAAGCACACACAAATCTGTCTCCGAAACCGGAAGAATATATGGCACCACCGCTTTTATGTTCATTGTGGCACCAGCACTTTCCGCCCTTCCTGCAAAAGAGGAAAAAATAAGATTGACCGTCTCATTCTCACAGTAATTTTTTACCCTGCCTGCCTCAATCTGCGCACATACTTCATGAATGTAGCCTTCTGCCTGTTCAATTTTTCCATTCTCGATACATGATAACAGATGCTGCATATGATGTCTTAAATCATGCCGGTAGGTACTGGCATCTTTCTGCGACTCCCTCAAAGCCTCAATCTCGCGGACCGCCTGGGAAATCTGCAGATTCAGACAGCTCTGCATCTGCTCAAGTTCATTTTTCTTCCGCTCCTCCTCCGAAGTACGAAGCACAAACACCAGATAAGCAATACAGCAGACGAACGGCATAAATTCCACTGCCGCCGGTATGCCTTCTGAAAGTAAATCCGTATAAACTCTCGTCAGGTAATCAAAGCCGTAGCCCAATGCCGGAATCAACCCGAACTGAAGCTGTATTGACACGGGATAATTTGATATTGCCCGCACCGAGGGTGCCACAAAGCGCAGTAAAAGAAATAATAACGGCAGTGTAGCAATCAGTTCTGTCACATTTTGCACCGTTTCACTGTTCACAAACACAGCCATTATAAAAAGTGCCACCCACCTGCGAAGCTGACAGCAGAGATAAGCAGTCAGCACGGAAATCACTGTCCACAGACGTTTTTTCGTTAAAATGTAAAGGGCAATACACATCGGGACATGTGTGATCACAGGATAAAGATAACGGATCGTCGCTGCCCCGGCCAACAGATACATCACACCCTGTATGGCAAGCAGCACAAAAATACTTCCAACAAGAAATTCCCGTTTTTCTTTCGTCCAGTGAATATCACAAAAAGCCCCGGACAAAACCATGCCGAATATCCCGACTGCTGCACCATTTGTTACATAAAGAAGATTCATGATAAAAATACCTGCTTTCTGTTAAACGCATACTCGAGATATTTATTCTTTATCTCCGAGCATTTCCCATGCGGGATTGGTATTTCTGCAAGACTTATCAGTTTAATTGCACGGTAAGAAATATTCTGTATATAATCCATATTTACCAGAAATGACCGATGTGGCCGTAAAAAATTGCCATAAGGCTTTAACTGCAAAAATAAATCGTCTAAACTGCCGACACTCTCAAATACTTTTCCATTTCCGAGATGAAAAAAGAGCGTCCGTCCTATCACTTCACAATATTCTAACTTTTCAAGGTCAATTCTTGTAATTCCTTCTTTGCTCCGCAGAATCAGACTGTTTTCCTGTGTCTTTGTGCACTCTGCAAGCACGGAATCCATCAGCCGGAAAAAGCTTTCCTCCCAGACTGGCTTTAACTGATAAAAATATGCCCCGACCGTATAAGACTGTACTGCAAACTCCGGAGATGAGGTAAGAAAAATAATTTTCATATTATTATCATACTGTCTGATTTCTTTTGCAGTCTCAATTCCGTTTTCCCCCGGCATTAAAATGTCCAAAAATAAAATATCGAAAGAAAACCCTTTCTCAATCGCGGCCAGTAACTCTAAGGGACTCTGAAATACCGTACAGGTAAGGTCTTCGTCTCTTTCTGTTTTATATTTGTCCAATAAGATACCAAGTTCTTTTAATATCTCTAAATCATCATCACAAAATGCTATTTTCAGCATAAACTTTCCATCAACTCTTTCCGTAATCCTCTTTGGCAAAATGCATTCTTCTGATATAGCGCAGACACTCCGTCTCCGGCATCGGTTTCCCGTAATAATATCCCTGGATCATATCCACACCAAGTGCCTCTAAGGCATCATTCTGTTCTTTCTTTTCCACGCCCTCCATGATCAGCGGAAGACCAAGTTTTTGTATCGTCTTTATCTCATTTTCAATCACGATTTTTGCGGTTGGATTTTCAAAATAGGACCATGTCATGTCCTTATCAATCTTGATTTCCCGAAATGGAAAACGGATCAGATAGGAACAGTTCGAATTGCCGCTTCCATAGTCATCCATCGCAAACCCCATGCCGATTTTACCAAACTCCTGCATGTGCCATAGCATCAGCTTTGGTGCTTCAATCGCTGTCCGCTCCGTCAGTTCCAGCGTGATCATATGTGTCGGCACATGATAACGCTCTAACACTGGCAGAATACTTTCTTTCAGATTCCGGTTCAGGCACTGCGCTGCAGCAATATTTACATGAATCGTCCGTATTCCAAGCGATGGATTTGGAAGCACATGTTTTGCCAGAAAACGGCAGCACTCTTCCAGTACAATTTCACTGATCTGAGTGATCGTTCCGTTTCGCTCCGCCAAAGGAATAAACTCATCCGGCGGAATGGCTCCAAGTTTTTCATCCTTCAGACGCACCAGCGCCTCTAATGATACAACACATTTTTCTTTCAGGGAATAGATCGGCTGATAGTATACCTCAAATTTTTTTTCTGTAATTGCACGGTCTACCACCTGCTCTACCTTATTTCTACGGTAATAGCGTTTTTTTGCAGCCTCATCCACATCAAAAAAAATCTGTTTACCGGAACTTTGTGCCGCTTCTAACAAATATCCATACAATGCCCTGTACTCTGCGAGAGAATGAAAATCCCTCGGATAATGCAGGGTGATCATGATCTCATTTAAAGAAATTACATTGCCAAGCACATGAAAATCCTGTTCAAATCTCTTCTTGATCTGCCCCTTTAAATGCGCTTCTTTTCCCTCATCTAACAGGATGGTAAATGTATCCTCCGCATTGCGGAACACACAGAATTTTCCACAAAGTGTAGTGAGATAATGCCCCACTTCCGCAAGCACCCGCCTGCTGTTTTCATACCCTAAAAGCATTTCGATATGATGCATCTGTCTGATATGCACCATAAGAAATACTTTCTTATCGGGTTGCCCGGTTACATTTTTCATCTGGATCAGAAATGCCTGCTCATCGCTGGTTCCGGTCTCACTGTCAACATAAGCAGACGGATTCTGCATTGCCATATAGATCATCAGGATAAACAGCATATTTGCCGCACTGGTAAGCAGTACTTCTTTTCTTTCATATTGGAGCACCACCATAAGAACCGCCACAATACTGTATAAGATAACGATCACCTTGATCCGCGTCTCAATACGCGCTCTCCCCAAAAACATAAGAAGCAGGTTCATAAAAAAATAGTATCCAATATACACATAGCCAAACCATGCAAACGTTCCCTGATAATAGCTGCCATCTTTAAAATAAAAGAAAAAGCCCATCCACGGGGTCGCTAAAAGCATGATCTCGAAAAAGAAAAACGGGACTTTTCCCATGTATTTTATCAGTCGTCCAACTGCTCCGGAAAAGCTGCATACCTCTTCCATATAGCGGAACATCAGATAAGAAGCCGCTCCCTCTAACGCAAAAAAAGCAAACGCAAACAATTCGTTCCAGATTACCGGAACGATTGCTGCATTTGCCAATCCAATACATGATAAAATATTTGCGATACACTCGCCAAGACACACCCCCAGCAGTCTGCCAAATACCTTCGACTTGACCGTCGGAAACTGTCTGATCAACAGGAAATGACCGCTGATAACTACAAAAATGACGAGCGACATAATCTCAAAGTCGTAATTATACTGCACCCGTTTGCTCCTCCTGCGCTTCTTTCGCCTGTATGATCGCTTCATTTAACTGGAGCATCTTTGCATCCAGCATTGAAACAATATCGGAACATTCCCGTAAATCCCTGCTGATATAGCCGGGTGCATTTCCCTCAAATTTGTAATATATCTTATGCTCTAAACTGGCCCAGAAATCCATTGCCATCGTCCGGATCTGAATCTCCACCTTCGTATCGATCACACGGTCTGACAAAAATATCGGAACGGTCACAAGCATATGATAACTTTTATAACCGCTCTCCTTTGGATTTTTGATATAATCCTTGATGGAAATAACGGTCAGATCATTCTGTTTTCCGATCATCTCTGCAAGCTTATAAATATCAGAAGTAAAAGAGCAGACAATACGGATACCTGCAATGTCATTAACATAATTAACCATGTTGTCGATCGATGATTCATATCCGTAACGCTTTAACTTTTTTACAATACTCTCAGGCGTCTTGATCCTTGACTTGATATATTCAATCGGGTTGTACTGATGTACCTGCTGAAACTCATCGTTTAAGATTTCAACTTTTGTGCGTACTTCCTTCAATGCGGAATTATATAAAAAAATAATCGTATTCCAACTGTCAACGCCCTCACTTAAGGTGAATGGCTTTTCCATAAAAATCCTCCTTATTTTGCAGCGCAAAATGTAATTTTATACATAGCGTCCCTGTAATGACTACTATTTACAGTATACCATACTTTCCTTATTATAGGGGATTTATTTCTAAACTTTTACCGATTTATAAGTCCAGCTTCATATCACCATCTTTGATCCAGCCGATCCTGCGGAACAATACACTAAAGAGCCATGATAAAACTCCCGGCAGAATAAAACTGACTAAGATCAGTCCGATCCAGTCCATCGGTGTAATTGCAGCTTTGCTTCCCGCTTCGATATCTGCGATCCACCCGGTATAGACACCAATCTGTCCGACCAGTCCACAGGTTCCCATACCGGAGGAGACTGCTGCACCATTCATCTGTAAATGGAACAGACAGGTTGCAACCGGTCCTGTGATTGCGGAGGCTAATGTTGCCGGCAGCCAGATACGCGGATTTTTCACAATATTTCCCATCTGAAGCATAGATGTACCGATTCCCTGTGCAAACAGTCCACCCCATTTATTTTCACGGAAACTTGCCACAGCAAATCCAACCATCTGTGCACAGCATCCGGCAAGTGCTGCACCACCGGCTAACCCGGTCAGTCCAAGTGCTGCACAGATTGCCGCACTGCTGATCGGCAGTGTCAGTGCGATCCCGACGATCACTGATACAATGATTCCCATGAAAAACGGCTGCAGTTCAGTTGCCCACATGATCGCATTACCGACTGCACTCGCTGCCGCACCGATCGCCGGAGCCCACCAGATAGAAAGCGCGACCCCGACAAAAATGGTCACAAACGGAGTGACAATAATATCGATTTTTGTCTCTTTGGAAACTGCTTTTCCGAATTCTGCGGCAAAAATTGCAACCACAAGTACTGCAAGCGGTCCACCCGCACCGCCAAGCTCATTTGCCGCTGCACCGACTGCTGCAAGCGAAAACAGTACTAAAGGCGCTGCCTGCAGTGCATATCCGATCGCGATCGCCATGGCCGGTCCGACTGCTGCTTTCGCGTAAGTTCCGACTGTCACAAGAATTGGAATATTTAACTGTGTCCCAAGTGTACTGATGATCGTACCGATCAAAAGCGATGCAAATAATCCCTGTGCCATCGCGCCAAGTGCATCGATCAGGTATCGCTTGACGGATATCTCAATGTTTTTCCGTTTACAAAATGCCTTTACTTTTTCCATAATTTCTCCAATCCGGAGTTTTTTACTCCTCTGTGTTACTGGCTTTTCACATGGTTGTCATGTGTCTTGTCAGCTTGTGACAGTGTAGCACAGAGGGGAGAAAAAAGCAAGGGATGTTGTCCCTACAATTCTTCCGTCTTATACGTGACATATCCCTCATAATAATAACTATGGTCAATGCCTTTCATATAAACTTCCCGGTCATTAATCTGATCGGTAAGTGCTGCCTTTAAAATATATTTAATTTCAATATCTTTGATCGGACTGCGTTCCATCGCCATCAGATAGTCTTCTTTTTCTATCTTACTCCAGTCTACTACCTGTCCGATCTGTTTTTTTAACATCATATCCAGCCAGATGCGCATGCTTCTTCCATTTCCTTCACGGAACGGATGCACAATGTTCATTTCCACATATTTTTCAACAATCTCATCAAATGTGTTCTGTGGCATTTTGTCTACATTTTTAATTGCTGTTTCAAGATACATAAGCGGTGCAAATCTGAAATTGCCTTTTGATATATTTACGGTTCGGATTTTTCCTACAAAGTCATAGATATCATCAAATAAATATTTATGAATCTCACATAACGTTTGAAACTTTCCCGCCTCAAGGTTCTCGAGCATACCATTTTCAAACAGTTCTACTGCCTTCTTTTTACTGATACGTTCCTCTTCACGCGCGAGTTCCGCGGAACTTTTAATTCCAAGCTTATTTTCCAGCGCCATACAACATGTCCTCCATATTGGGATGTTCTCCCTTTAATCCTCCTCGATCACATGCATCTCCAGAAAATCAAAATCCACATGCTCAATAAAACAATCCTGCGTAAAACGTGTCTTTGCATGCCTCTTAAACTCTTCCACATTTGCATCTAACCAGATCGGTTTTCCAAGGTCAAATGCATAACATACCTCATCTAACGCCTTGAAAATTTTGTGTGTTCTCGTCTCATCTGACTCATCTGTCACTGTCATGTCTTTGATCAGGTGCGTACCCTTCATCATTTTAAACCAGATTCTCATGAATTGTTATCTCTCCATTTTTATTGTTGATCAGTGTCTTCTCTGCCGTCCTGTCTCATACATCAGAAGTGATGCAGAAATCGCCGCATTCAACGACTCCACCTGTCCCTGCATCGGGATCTTAATATAAGTATCTGCCAAATCTGCGATCTCATCCGATAAACCGTTTCCCTCATTTCCAATCAGAAATGCTGTCTTTTTCTTATAGTCCGGTTCATCATAGGAAAGCATGCCCTTAAGGTGTGCCGCATAGACATTGACCTGCTGCTCTTTGAGTGATGAAATCGTCCCAGGAAGATCTTTCGTGACAAAAAAAGGAACACGATAAATGCTTCCCATTGTGGAACGGATCGTCTTTGGATTGAACAGATCCACCGTTGTCTGATTCATGATCACACCCGTGATGCCTGCCCCCTCACCGGTGCGCACCATCGTGCCAAGATTTCCCGGATCCTGGATGCTCTCTAAGATCAGAAGGTGTGTGTTGTCTTCCTTGAGCAGCTGTTCTAATGCATACTCCGGTTTCTTTATCACACAGAGGATTCCCTGCGGTGTCTGTGTGTCGGAAACACTTTTAAACACATTGTCGGAGACGATCTCATAGCCGGTTTCATTCAAACGTTCCAGTACTTTTCTGTTCAGTTTTTCTTCCCCATGTTTTGGTGTGCAAGATTTCATGCAATCCTGCATATTGCCCTGCGTACATGTTTCATAAAAACTCTCGGAAACATAAACCTGTTTCACCCATTCCACCGGGGCCTCTAAAAACATTTTTCTTCCCTCTGCCACAAAAACACCCTGTTCATTTCTGGCTTTTGCTTTTTTCATGAGCAGTGTCAAATTTTTCATCTGCTGGTTTGATGTACTTGTAATCATAATTTCCCTCACTAAAAAATCCGTTATACCTGTCGCTAAGTATAACGGATTTCTCTCTAAAATGCAAAAACTATCAAATTTATGTAATATAACATCAGATTGTATAGTTCATCATCTACTGTCATGTACAATAGATCAACGATCTATTGTCTTGTATTACAGAGAAAGGTTCTTGCTGATCTCGTACTGATATTCCGGAATCTCTTTTGTCATTGCAAGTGCCTCGTCGATATCATAATCAACGAAATCACCGTGACGGTATCCAACAACACGGTTGGTCTTTCCTTCGCAGAGTAAATCTACTGCTAAAGCACCCATGGTAGACGCATATACACGGTCTTTACATGTCGGGCTGCCACCACGCTGCATGTGACCTAAGATCGTTGCACGAGTCTCGATACCGGTTGCAGCTTCGATTCTCTTTGCCATACTCGAAGAATGCCCGATTCCCTCAGCATTTACAATGATATGATGCTGTTTACCGCGTTTACGGTTCTCGATGATATGGTTGACTAACTTCTGCTCATCATAGTCATATTTTTCCGGAAGTAAAATATCCTCAGCACCGTTTGCAATACCGCACCATAATGCGATGTAACCAGCACCACGTCCCATAACCTCGATGATACTGCAACGCTCATGTGATGTTGATGTATCACGAACTTTATCGATTGCTTCCATTGCTGTATTTACTGCTGTATCAAATCCAATCGTGTACTCGGTACATGCGATATCAAGGTCGATAGTTCCCGGAAGGCCGATTGTGTTGATTCCAAGTGCAGCAAGTTTCTGAGCTCCTTTGAAAGAACCGTCACCACCGATAACAATGATTCCGTCAATGCCATGTTTCTTACAGATCTCTGCTCCACGCTGCTGTCCTTCTGCTGTTGTGAACTCCATGCAACGGGCTGTCTGTAAGATCGTACCTCCGCGCTGAATGATATCAGAAACATCTTTTGCTTCCATATCAATGATCTCTTCCTGAAGAAGTCCTGCGTAACCTCTCTTAATTCCTTTTACCTTTTTTCCCTTTGCAATTGCTTCCCTTACAACTGCACGAATGGCTGCGTTCATTCCCGGCGCATCGCCACCACTTGTCAGCACACCGATTGTATTAATCTCTTTTGCCATTTATCGTTCCCTCCTAAAATAATATACCCATTTTTTTAATCTTTATTATTCTAATCTCTTTATTACTTCTTTTCAATGCTCTTTTCAACAATTTTTACATTTTTTTCGCCCAAAAATTCCGTCAAGTTACCGACAAGCTCCGGATTGATATGAATATTGTAATTTTGGCCTAATCTTTTCATGGCACGCGGTGATGCAATATAGATCACGATCTCGTCATTTCCGTCCGAACCATAGAGCCGGGAATACAGTTCTTTTTCCTTTTCCTCATATGATTCTTTTGTCGCAAACTGAAGCCACAGTTCCCGTTTGGTGTCATCAAAGGAATAGATTTTTTCACAGATCAGTTTTCCGTTTTTATCTTCCTCGACATTGGCATGTCCGGCGACAAATACTTTTTCATCTTCGTTTAAATAGCGGCTGTATTTCTCATAGTCACGCGGGAAAATAATGACTTCCACCGTTCCAAACAGATCCTCGATCGTGATGAATGCCATCGCTTTGTTCTGCTTCGTATATTTGATCGTTTTTTCCGTGATGATACCACCAATGACAACACTCTGGTTATCTTTGATCTTTACGGCATTCGTTTCTTCATCCAGAATAAAATCCGCCGTCACGGCGCTGATATTTTTGCGCCATTTTTCCTCATATTCCTCCAACGGATGTCCGCTTAAATAAATGCCAAGGACTTCCTTCTCAAAACCAAGTTTGATCTCCTTGCTGTACTCCTCCACATTCGGAAAACGGACTTCATATGCCTTTTTTTCTTCTTCTGATACAAGATCAAATAAGGACATCTGTCCTGCGAGTGAATTTTTCTTTTCCTGGTTTAAGTTGTCGATCAATGTATTATATACCAAAAGCATCTGCTGCCTGTTGCCGTCTAACCCGTCACATGCTCCTGCTTTGATCAGGTTTTCGACTGCGCGCTTATTGACCTCACGGCCTGCCACACGGCTTAGAAAATCAGAAAGTGTAGTAAATTTACCATTTGCTTTTCTTTCTGTTAAAATGATATCGATAACCTGTCTGCCGATGCTCTTGATTGCGTACATACCATAACGGATTCCGTCTTTCGTTGCAGAGAAACGTCCCTCCCCCTCATTGATATCCGGGGAAAGTACTTTGATTCCCATCTGGCGGCAGGAATATATATACTCGGCGACTTTTCTTGCATTGTCGATCACTGAAGTCATGAGTGCTGCCATAAACTCAACCGGATAATAGTATTTTAAATATGCCGTCTGATAGGCAACCACTGCATAAGCGGCTGCATGTGATTTATTGAACGCATATTTTGCAAAATCAACCATGGAATCGTAGATCTGGTTTGCTGCCTGCTCACTAATCCCATTTGCGATACAGCCCTTGATGCCCTGTTCTTCATTGCCATAGACAAAGTTCTGACGCTCCGCGTCGATGACGTACTGCTTCTTTTTACTCATGGCACGACGGATGTTATCAGCCTGTCCCATCGTATAACCGGCAAGGTTCTGCACGATCTGCATAACCTGTTCCTGATAGACGATACAGCCATAGGTCGGCTCTAAGATCGGCTCTAATTCTTTGCAGACATAGGTCACGCTCTCCGGTTCATTTTTTCCCTTGATATATTTCGGGATAAAATCCATCGGTCCCGGACGGTAAAGGGAAATACCGGCGATAACATCCTCTAAACTCTGCGGTTTTAACTCCTTCATGAAGTTTTTCATACCCGCACTTTCTAACTGAAAGATACCATCACATTTTCCGGTTCCGATCGAGTCTAATACTTTTTTATCATCATAATCAATGTTATCCACATCAATTTTTATTCCATGATTTTTTTCCACAAGTTTGACCGCATCACTGATGACAGTTAAGGTACGCAGTCCAAGGAAATCCATTTTTAAAAGTCCCAGTTCCTCGATCGTTGTCATGACAAACTGTGTGGTGATCGTACCGTCGGAACTTCTCGATAACGGCACATACTCGTCCATCGCTTTCTGGGAAATTACGACTCCGGCAGCATGCATGGATGTATGGCGTGGCAGACCTTCTAATCGTTTTGCCATGTCGATGAGTCTTTTTACCGTCTCATCCGACTCGTACATGGAACGCAGTTCCGGGTTCATTATGAGTGCTTTGTCGATCGTGATATTGAGCTCGTTTGGAATATTTTTTGCGATCGTATCGCAGAAATTATACGGCAGATCCATGACACGTCCGACATCACGGATGACACCACGTGCCGCTAATGTACCGAAGGTCACGATCTGCGTCACACAATCTTTTCCGTATTTCTCGATAACGTAATCAATCACTTCACTTCGTCTCTCATAACAGAAGTCAATATCGATATCCGGCATGGTCACACGTTCCGGATTTAAAAACCGCTCAAACAGCAGATTATAACGGATCGGATCAATATTGGTGATTCCCGTCGTATAAGAGACAAGACTTCCCGCCGCACTTCCACGGCCCGGACCAACCGGAATGCCATGTGTTCTCGCATAGTTGATAAAATCCCATACGATCAGGAAATAATCGACGTACCCCATCTTCTGGATGACAGAAAGTTCATAGTCAAGCTTCGGCAAAAGTTCCTCATGCTTATCCGGGTAACGTCTTACCAGTCCCTCATGACAGAGTTTGTTCAGGTAAGTCCACGAATCATACCCCTCCGGCACATCAAAATGTGGCAGCTTGGTCACACCAAATTCGATTTCCACATTACAGCGGTCCGCGATTTTCTGTGTATTGTCGATTGCCTGCGACGCATATGGAAACAGTGCCCTCATCTCCTCTTCGGATTTCACAAAATACTGACCGCCCTCATAGCGCATCCGGTTTTCGTCGGACAATTTTTTTCCGGTCTGCAGACAGAGTAAAATATCGTGCGGCTCAGCATCCTCGGCGTAAGTATAATGTACATCGTTCGTCGCCACCAGTTCAATACCTGTCTCCTGGCTCATCCGCATCAGTCCTGCATTGACTGTCTTTTGTTCCGGTATTCCATGATCCTGCAGTTCTAAAAAGAAGTTGCCTTTTCCAAAACATTTTTCATATTTGTATGCAGTCTCTTTTGCTTCCTCATAAAGTCCACGTACCAGATAGCGCTGCACCTCACCGGCAAGACAGGCACTTAATGCAATGATTCCCTCATGATAAGTTTCTAAAACTTCCATATCCACACGTGGTTTGTAGTAATATCCTTCCACAAATCCTTTGGAAACAATCTTCATCAGGTTCTGGTAACCTTTGTTATTCTCTGCTAAGAGCACCAGATGATAATAACGGTCATCTCCATGGGAAAGCTCCCTGTCAAATCTCGATCCAGGTGCTACATATACCTCACAGCCTAAGATCGGCTTGATTCCGGCTGCCCTTGCTGCCTTATAAAAATCAATCACGCCGTACATCACACCATGATCTGTGATGGCGGCGCTGTTCATCCCGAGTTCTTTGACTCTTGAAACATATTCTTTTATCTTATTTGAACCGTCCAAAAGGCTGTACTCTGTATGGACGTGCAGATGCGTAAATGACATGCTTTGTTTCCTCCGCATTCTATTATATCGTCTCCCTGATAAATATTCAATTTTTTTCGCACATCTCATACAATCTCACAATTATATACACTACAACGCATAGCTTGACAGCAAAGTGTCAAGCTTACGTCTGAACAGCAGCAATTTTCTCTCTTTGTCTATCTGACTGCCGTGTCTGCCTATGCATCCTCTGCCGGCACTTTGCTTACGGTATCATCTCCCTGTACCAGAACCAGCGCAGAGATACCTTCGACAGTAACAGAACCTTCCGCCGTTCCAAGAGATCTGCATCCTGCCTTTTTACCATTGACACAGATATCCCATGTCCCGGCAGGTAAGTTTACTGTGACTGCATCAGGATTTCCATTATAGATGACTGCAATATTCTGTGCCGTTTCTCCCTGTACCTCACCCTGAATGGTATAGGCTACGACATTTGCATCAAGGTCAGTCATAAAGGTAAGATGATTCTGAATTGCAGTGGCCGTTGTCATGCGCAATGCACTGTGTGCCTTACGGAATGCGATCAGACCTTTATAATATTCATAAACATCTATTACGTTACCTTTATTATCCCACTTAATGCTGTTCGTTGCATCAGGGGAAGAATAGCTGTTCTCATCAAATCCGGTCTCAGACTTCTCATTTGGCTTAGAGCGAAGCATCTCTTCACCAGCCTGCATAAATGGTACACCCTGCGAAGTAAAAAGAACCGCGCTTCCCAGCTTATTCATCTTCACTCTGTCAGCCTCACTGTCATCTGCATTGGAAATGGCAAGCTTATCCCAGAATGTCAGATTATCATGGCAGGATATATAATTAATACTCTGTCCCGGCTGTCCCGACCAGTTCGTACACTTATCACCAGCCTTTGTGAGCGTAACCTGCGAATGCGGGGTCGCTGCTACAACACTGAATTTAATGTTTTCTTCCATATCATCTTTGCCGCTTACAAAACCTTTGTCCAGAAAATCAAATACACTGCCTTTGATCCCATCACGGATATCATCACTGAAAGCACCCACACGATCCAGCCGGTAAATATTGTTCTTCGTTGCCTGCTGTGCTGCCGGCAATGCAGATTCTCCTCCAGTCCATCCTTCACCATATACCATAATGTCAGGATCCACCTGATCCAGTGCTTTTCTGACAGCCTTCATGGTATCCAGATCATGTACGCCCATCAAGTCAAACCGGAAACCATCTATATGATATTCCGTTGCCCAGTATACAACAGAATCTACGATATACTTGCGCATCATGGCACGCTCCGAGGCTGTTTCATTCCCACAGCCTGAACCATCTGAATAATGATTGCCATTCTTTCTGTAGTAATAATCTGGCACTGTCTTCTGAAACCATGAATCTGCCAGATGATAAGTATGATTATATACAACATCCATATTCACGCGGATTCCATTTTCATGAAGTGTCTTAATCATCTGCTTCATTTCATTGACGCGTACTTCCCCATGATATGGATCTGTACTGTAAGAACCTTCCGGCACATTATAATTCTTAGGATCATAGCCCCAGTTGAACTGCGCTGTATCTGGCTTTGTTTCATCTACAGTAGCATAATCAAAGCTCGGCAGAATCTGTACGTGAGTCACTCCAAGATCCAGAATATGATCAAGTCCTGTAGCCAGCCCTTCCCTGTTCTTTGTTCCGCGCTCTGTCAATCCAAGAAACTTACCTGTATTCCGAATCCCGGAAGAAGCATCGGAGGACAGATCACGAATATGTACTTCATAAATCACTGCATCTGTAGCATTATTAAATGCCGGTCTGACATCTGCATCAAATCCATCCGGATCGGCAGCTTTCAGATCAAGGATCTCACCTCTGTTGCCATTTACGCCTGCACTTCTTGCATATAAATCAACAACTTCATTTACTTTATTACCGATCTGTACTGAATAAGTATAATATACACCATTCAGGTCTCCTGTCTTTTCACACACCCAGGTTCCTTTGACATCTGCTGTCATTGGAATTGTTTCTATCAAATTGTCACCATCGCCCTGCTCATATAGGTTAAGCGATACTTTCCCGGCAGCAGGTGTCCATATACGAAATGTTGTCTTTTCTTTTGTATATACAGCCCCCAGATCGTTACCGTCATATACTAATTCATCATTAAAATAAGTAGAACCAATCTTTTTTTTCATCGATACCATACATCCTTCATAGCCTTGTCTGTTCAAAGAATCATCCTGTTACCCGCCTAGTATACCTCTCCCTTTTCATTTCGTCCAGCTAATTTTTTCGTTTTTTTTCGTAAAATATCCTATTTTATCAGGTATACACAAAAAGGACTTCTCACTTTGCAGAAAGCGTAGAAATTGTGTCTGTGATGCCGCCTGTCCATTCAATCGTGAACGCCCCTCTTTCCCAGTCAAAATACATGGATGTAACAACAGTTCCTGCCATCTCTTTCCATACTTCCATCCGGCGAAACAAAAACACCGGCAAATCTGTTTATATTGGTGTTGAATGATTTGTAGTAAATAAAGTATAATGTCCATGAGCTCATTTTGACACCTATCAAAATACAAAGAAAGGAACACTATGAAAACAGGACTTGTAGTAGAAGGCGGTGGTATGAAATGCGCATACAGTGCCGGCATTCTGGATAAATTTTTAGACGATGATATCACATTTTCCTACTGCATCGGCGTATCTGCGGGTGCTGCAAATACGCTGTCTTATCTCGCAGGACAACGGGGACGTAATCTCCGTTTTTATACGGAACATCTAAATGATCCGCGCTACTTAAGCGTACGAAGTTTAGTACATACCGGAAACTTATTCGGTCTGCAGTATATCTACGGAACACTGACCAATTCCGATGGCGCAGACCCACTTGGCTATTCTGCAATTATGAAAAATCCGGCGGAATTTTACATGCCGGCAACTGATGCCGCAACCGGGCGGGCAACTTATTTTTCCAAATACGACATTGTCCGTGACGACTACCGTGCTGTTATGGCAAGCTGCGCCCTGCCTGGTTTCTGCCGTCCTGTAAAAGTAGGGGACCGTTACTATTACGACGGCGGCGTCGCTGACTCGATCCCGCTGCACCATGCGATCGAACATGGTTGTACCAAAATGGTCGTTATCCTCTCAAACCCGAGAGATTTCGTAAAAAAACCGGAGGCGCACCGTCCGTTTTACAAACATATGCTGCACAAATATCCGAAAACGATCCAAAGTATCGATAACCGGCATATCAATTACCAGGCATCCATCGATCTTGCCAGCCGGTTAGAAAAAGAAGGCTATGTTTTTATCTTTGCGCCAAGCCGCCATATGCCGCTTAGCACTTTCTCCAAAGATGCCGCCTTAGAACAGGATCTTTATGATCTTGGAGTTGCGGATTACGAGGCGCGTGCAGAAGAGTTGAAACATTTTTTGAATACGCCATATAAGAAACTATAGATTGCACATGCCGATCGTTTCTAAAAAAAGGACTCTATCCGTTTTCAGATAAAGTCCTTCTTTTTCAACTACATACATTATTTCACGCGAGCGGTCAGATGATCTCCTTCTACTTCGATCAGGATCGTATCTCCCTCTCTTACCTTATCCGCAAGGATCAATTTTGCAGAAAGTGTCTCCACATGTTTCTGTAAGAAACGCTTCAGCGGTCTTGCACCGTAAACCGGATCGTATCCGTTGTCCACGATATACTGCTTTGCCGCATCTGTCAGCTCTACTGTGATCTCACGGTCAGAGAGACGTTTGTTGAGATCTGTGATCAGAAGGTTGATGATGTTGCCGATATTGCCTTTTGTGAGCGGCTTGAACATGATGATCTCATCGAGACGGTTCAAAAATTCCGGACGGAAGTGTCCTCTCAGTTCGTTCATGACTGCTTCTTCGCACTCCGGATTGATATCTCCGTTGTCATCAATTCCTTCGAGCAGATGCGCCGAACCAAGGTTTGACGTCATAATAATGATCGTGTTTTTAAAGTCCACAGTCCTGCCCTGTGAATCGGTGATACGTCCATCATCAAGTACCTGTAACAGCACATTGAATACATCCGGATGTGCTTTTTCCACCTCATCAAACAGTACGACAGAATATGGTTTTCTGCGGACTGCCTCGGTAAGCTGTCCACCTTCATCATATCCAACATATCCTGGAGGCGCTCCGATTAAACGGGAGACAGAATATTTCTCCATATACTCGCTCATATCAAGACGCACCATGTTAGACTCATCATCGAAAAGGCTTGCTGCGAGTGCCTTTGCGAGCTCGGTCTTACCAACACCGGTAGGTCCTAAGAATAAGAACGAACCGATTGGCTTTGTCGGATCTTTGATGCCTGCTTTAGAACGAATGATTGCTTCCGTTACTTTCGTGACACCCTCATCCTGTCCAATGACACGTTTGTGCAGTTCCTCATCGAGATGAAGTGTCTTATTTCTCTCACTCTCCGTCAGTTTTGCAACCGGGATACCGGTCCAGCGGGAAATAATACGTGCAATCTCCTCCTCGCTGACATTTTCATGTACCAGTGAAAGATCACGGTTTTTTACTTCCTCTTCTTCGGCTTCCAACTGTTTTTCTAACTGCGGTAATTTGCCATACTGCAATTCTGCTGCTTTTTCCAGATCATAATTCTGCTGTGCGGTCTTGATCTCATTTTTGACTGTCTCGATCTCCTCACGCAGTTTCTGGACTTTTTCTACCGATTTCTTTTCATTTTCCCACTGCGCTTTTTTCGTATTAAACGTATCGCGCAGTTCTGCCAATTCTTTCTGCAGGTCAGCGAGACGCTCCTGGCTTAACCTGTCTGTTTCTTTCTTTAATGCGGTTTCCTCAATCTCAAGCTGCATGACACGACGGTTTAATTCATCAAGTTCTGTCGGCATGGAATCAAGTTCTGTCTTGATCAGAGCACATGCCTCATCCACAAGGTCAATCGCTTTATCCGGCAGGAAACGGTCGGAAATATAACGGTTTGAGAGCACTGCTGCCGATACTAATGCAGAGTCTGTGATCTTTACACCGTGGAACACTTCGTAGCGTTCCTTTAAACCACGCAGAATGGAGATCGTATCCTCAACCGTCGGTTCATCCACCATGACCGGCTGGAATCTTCGCTCTAACGCTGCATCTTTTTCAATATATTCACGGTACTCATCGAGTGTCGTTGCACCGATACAATGCAGTTCACCACGCGCAAGCATAGGTTTTAACAGCTGTCCGGCATCCATTGCGCCGTCCGTTTTTCCGGCTCCGACGATTGTGTGCAGCTCATCGATAAACAGGATGATCTGTCCGTCAGAATTTTTGATGTCATCAAGAACCGCTTTCAAACGCTCCTCAAATTCACCACGATACTTCGCACCTGCTACCAGGGCACCCATATCCAGTGCAAATAACTTTTTGTCTTTTAAGCCTTCCGGCACATCCCCTTTTACGATACGCTGTGCAAGCCCCTCTACGACTGCGGTCTTACCTACACCAGG
>DMYD01000005.1:56102-71813 GCA_003483745.1 Roseburia sp.
ACATTACGGATCTCATCATCACGTCCGATGACCGGATCAAGTTTCTGCTCTTTCGCACGCGCTACCATATCATAACCGTATTTTTCAAGAGTATCATACGTAGCTTCCGGATTGTCCGAAACTACACGCTGGTTGCCACGCACGGTTGAAAGCGCCTGTAAAAACCGGTCTCTCGTGATTCCGTACTCTTTGAAGATCTCCTTCATCGCTTTGTTCGGGTATTTTAACAGTGCAAGGAATAAATGCTCTACGGAAACATATTCGTCTCCCATCTGCTTTGCCTCGTTCTCTGCATGGATCAGCACTTTATTTAAGTCCTGTCCGACATAGACCTGACCGCCGGATACCTTTACCCTTGCTGCGAGATGTTTTTTGGCGTTATCCAGGAAATGCTCTTTCTGGATATCCATTTTTTCTATCAATTTTAAAATCAGTCCGTCTTCCTGCTGCAACAATGCAACAAGCAGATGTTCCTGCTCGATTTCCTGATTGCCATATTCATATGCAAGTTTTTCACAATCATTGATCGCTTCTACGGACTTCTGTGTAAATTTCTGAATGTTCATATATTCTTCCTCCCTCTTATTCTATTGTGGTCCAAACTGGACATCTATATCAAATGATGGCGGACCATCATGAGTTTTCTTTCTTAATTTATATCTGTTTTCCGTTTACAATTTGTGTTATACACCTGATTGTTAGCACTGTCAAGAGGTGAGTGCTAATTATTTTATAAAAAAAATATAAACTGTCCTGCGAATACGATATGCTCTGCATCCGCAGGACTTTTTCCCTCACAATCCCCTATTCTTCTATCCGGATCACATCTTTCAGCACATAATGAAACGAAGGTGCAGACGCAAACTCATTCTCCGTATATCCCTGATTCAGATCATAAGTATCGTCCGGGTCATCCGGATCTGCCCCGACATAATCTCCCCGGAACACATCCAGTTTCCCCTGCTCAAACTGCCGGATCACTTCCTGCATTTTTTCCGCTGTGCCATCAGCAGCCGTGATTTCATTTAATTCTAACATCTGCACCCAGTCTTCTTCAAAACCGGCACCAATATCATTTCCATTGACCGTTCCTTTGATACTTTTCTCAATCACACGGTCGTTTAAAACTGCATCCACAGCTCCCATCATATAGGGTTCCCAGTTAATCTTGCATCCGGTAAGATAAGTGGTCGGCGCCACATCTTCCATACTCTGGTTATAACTTACCAGATAAACCGGGGTCCCCGCAGCAGTTTCCTCACACGCGGTAGCCGGGCCTGCGGTATCCGAATGCTGTGATATGATCACACAGCCCTCATCGATCAGGTCTTTGGCATACTTTTTTTCCGTCCGGTAATCATTCCATTTATTGGTATAACGCACTGTCATCACCGCTTCCGGTACAACCGATCTCACTCCGAGCAAAAATGCCGTATATCCGGAGATCACCTCTGCATAAGGATAGGCTGCAACATATCCGATCTTTGCCTGCTGCCGTGTAATCACGCCTTCTTTGATCAGTTCTTTCATTTTCATCCCGGCTGCCACTCCCGCCGTATACCTTCCCTGATAAATTTTCCCCATGAATGTATGATAATTTTTTAAGAGGGGCTCTTCATTTGCATTCGCACATGTTGCCATACAAAACTCAATCCCGGGATATTTTTCTGCAAACTCCTTCGTAACGGTTCCATAATTATAACTAGTCGTAAAAATCAGGTCACATCCGGCATACACAAGCTGCTGTAAGTACTCTGATTCCGTTCCCTCCGCAACATTATTGAGTGCAATGACTTTTACCTGATCCCTGTATTTTGTCTGGATTGCCTCCTGCGCATCAATAAAATTGCTGGTATATGCGGTACTCGCATCTCCAACATACACAAAACCAACAGTGATCTCTTTTTCTTCGTCTCTCAGAAAGTATACAGATGCCGACACAAAAGCAATCACAACCAGACAGGTGCACAATGTCACAAGATATACTTTTTTCACCTTACTCCTCCTCTTTTTCCCTGCTATGATCTGCATGTGCATGTTCTTTGTACAGACTGCATATGTCAATCTTTCCATTGTCAATCAGTCCTAACATAACATCGACAAGTCCTGGATCAAACTGCGTTCCCCTTCCATTTTTCAGTTCCTGTATCACATAGGCCATATCCAACTGTTTCCGGTAAACGCGATTCGCCGTCATTGCATCAAATGTATCTGCAATTCCGATAATTCTGGCATTGATCGGGATTTCTTCTCCTTTTAACCCGTGCACATATCCTTTTCCATCGTATCTTTCATGATGATATAAGGCACCCTCTTCCACATGGTCTACGATCGTGAAACTTTTTAAGATTTCCGCACCTTTCGTCACATGCGATTTCATAATTCCATATTCCTCGTCTGTTAATTTCTCCGGCTTATTTAAAATCCGGTCTGGAATACCGATCTTTCCGATATCATGTAAAAGTGCTGCCTTTTTCAGATCCTCACAGCTTTTCTCATCAAACCCAAGTTCTTTTGCGATCAGTACGGAATATTCTGCCACACGCTCAGAATGCTGACTCGTCCTTACATCTTTAGCGTCTACCGTCTTAGCAATCGTAAGTACCGTCTCATTCCCCATTTCCAGCTGCTTTTTTACCAGTTCAATCTCCTTTTTCTGAAGATCGATCACTCTCTGCACCTGTGTATGAAAAATCATCCAGGTCAGATAAGCTACTGCTAACGCAAACACTGCCACTATATAAACCACAAACCACCAGTGATCGTAGATCTCTGCCTTTTTTTCAATGGTATACACACTTTCCACTACCGGCTTCTGTCCCTTATGATCCAGCACCGCAATATGAAATTTATAGGTTCCTACCGGAAGATTTGTATAAATCACACTGGACATCTCACTTTGGGACATCACCTGCGGCTCACTGTCATACCCCTCTAAGTAAACACTTACATAAGGGAGATTCACGGAATAATTGATAATTTCCGGAAATATCTCAAGCTTTTCTGCTCCCCTTTCCAGATAGATCACCTCTCCACGTCTGACAAAATACGATACATCATCTATTTTTACGGATTTCATCTGCATACGGTAGGAACG
The DNA here is from genome assembly GCA_003483745.1 of Roseburia sp. Lineage (GTDB taxonomy): Bacteria > Bacillota > Clostridia > Lachnospirales > Lachnospiraceae > Roseburia. The sequence continues at coordinate 59,200 of DMYD01000005.1, forward strand.
GACGGAAACCTCATAATTTTTAAGATTCATACAAATCACGCCCGTATCTGTGGAAAAATAGAAATTCATATCCTCATCTACATAATTCCATGCATTTGGTGTCAGCGCCCAGTTAAGCCCGGCATCACTGTTTAACAATTTATACTCTAATTCCTTCCCGGACAAAAGATCCTCTTTATCCACAACATAGATCCCCGCTGACCCTGATATAAACAAAGTATGGTCGATTCCCTCCACAATATCATAATTATTATAATAAGGAAATTTATCAAGACTCCTGATTTTTCCTTCCGTATCCATGTAACAGATTCCATTACTTGTTACAATAAATACACCTCCATCCTCATTTTTCACCATACGGAGGATCACCTCTGAGCTTAATCCATCCTCTTTGTTGTAAACATCTTCCACTTTTCCATTTTTTATCACCGCGATTCCATTTCCATCCGTGCCGGCAAATATGGTTCCGTCTTCCTGTTCTAATACACAAAGAATCTTCGGTACCGTAAGTCCATCTGATTCACCGGTCACTTTTGTAATCTCCCCATCCCGGATAAATGTAAGTCCCGCATCTCCTGCCGCAAGTATTGTCCCGTTTTTTAGTTCTTCGACGGTACGGTATTTATTACCATTTGCCCCACTGGCATTATCATAGACAAAAGTCTCTCCTTTTGCTGTAATCTCATAAATGCCCTTTCCCGTTGTGCAGATCCACAAATTTCCACAGCTGTCTGTCCGAATACATCGTATTCTTGTGCCAGCTAAGGTTTCCGTAACATCATCCGTATATTCTTCTCCGGTCTCTTCATCCATTACCTCTAATCCGCTGTCCGTTCCTATATAAAACCTGTTCTGCCATTTCGTAACTGAATTGACAACCTGATTTTCCTGGATAGCTCCTGTCTGCAATGATGTAAATACCGACTTACATAAACGAAGAACGCCAAGCCTTGACGATGTAAACCAGAGATTTCCCTGATAATCCATCAGCACATGATCAATCGAACTGTTGAATGTATCTGTATTTATCATTTTAAAATCTGTCTGTTCCACAAAATATCCCACTCCGTTATCGGCACAGACAAACATGACTCCGTCATCTAAAAAATACAGTGACTTTATATTGGATAATTCTTCACAGCCTTTCGTTTCCCTGTATTTCCACTCTCCCGTATCACAGCCATAGCACAGTATCTCATTCTGTGAAGTTCCGGCATACAAAAGCCCGTTTTCATCAAACTTACAGCAGGAAAAATCAGCTCCTTCGGATGGTTCCACAACATCCGTGATCTTTCCCTGCCGGATAAAATACAGTTTTCCATCATCGGTTACTGCTGCAACTGTTCCATTTGCATCTGCATCCATACTTTTTACATACACAATATCTTCCATCGTCTTTTTCACATTTAACCCTCCTGCTAATGTGACAATGGAAAGTGCCCCGGCTGTTCCAACATAATAATTTCCATCTGCGCACTGTGTAATACAGCGTACCGAATCCGATGCAAGTCCCTGTTTTTCAGTAATAACATTTGCAACCGTATCATTGATAAAAATGGAAAGTCCGCTGTCATTCGTTCCAACCCACAGTCTGCCTTCCTCATCCGTATACAGGCAGTTCACGGTTTTTATCGATTCATATTCATTGATCCATTGAAATTTTGTGCCATTATACCGGTACAGCCCGCCATATGTTCCAATCCATAAAACGCCATCCTTCGTCTGCACAATATCATTGGCACATCCACCCGGTATTCCATTTTCCCTGCCATAAACAGTCTGAAGATAACTACTGTACTCTTCCTGTTCTGTAACTGTTTTTGCCGTTACTTTCTCTCCCCGGATCATGCCAAGCACCAATATACAAAGAAACATCATGAGCAAAGTATGCTGTCTTTTAGATACAATTTTTTTCTGAAGCAATTTTATAAGAGAAAATACTAAGACGATCGTTATAACCTTATCAAGAAAATCAAGATAAAACTGTCCCATACAGTGACTGAAAAAGCTGTTAAACCCAACTTTTTCCATAGACTCAATAACACCGTCTCCCCAGATATTCTGCGTAGAACCATCACAATACAGATAATTAAGCGGGACAGAAAGTGTCACCGATAAAACCGCTATTAAAAAACTTGTTGAAAGTACTCCATAAAGATTTTTTAAAAATCCTTTTTTCACACATATGCCGGTCGTTATGCCGACCATGGCACTGACCACTGCGTAAAACATATTTGTCCAGGAATATAAAATCCCATAGGTAAGATTTACCGTCATCCCGACCATAGCTCCACAGAAAGGTCCCAGCACATACGCTGCCGTTACTGTTCCAAAAGAATCAAGCCACAACGGCAGCTGCAGTCTGTCAGACAAAATCCTGCCGGCAAAATTTACCACTATACATCCAAGTACAAACGTGCTGATCACATACCATTTTTTATTTTTCATAACCTTTTCCTCATATGTACATCAATAACACAGGTGCTATTGCTTTATCCCAGGGTAACTCTACTAATATTTTAACAAAAACCATTAAAAAGACAACTGTTTCAGGCGATTTTATACATTAATTTTTTAATGTATGAAAGCACCGGGTTGCAGGATTTCTATTTCATTTAAAATTACAATATGTTAGAATAAAGCAATCAATGTAATTTATCGAATAAAAATGCTAAAAAAATACCGTACAGGTATGGAGAATAATGTGCAATGGAGGAATATCATGGAACATCAGACAAATTCATGCTTTACAGATTATTCCTGTAAAGATTTTATCACCGTTTTATCCGGCAAAGCTCCGGTTCCGGGAGGCGGAGGTGCCGCTGCTCTCGCCGGCGCAATCGGCATCGCTCTTGGAAATATGGTCGGGAGTCTTACCGTCGGAAAAAAGATCTATGCCGCTGTGGAAGAGGATATCATTCAATGTAAGAAAAAAGCGGACGAGATCACGGCACGGCTTTTAGATCTCGTGGAAAAAGACGCCGAAGCTTTCGAACCGTTAAGTGCCGCCTACGGCATGCCAAAAAGCACACCGGAAGAAATTGAAAAAAAGGCAGAAGTAATGGAAGCCGCCTTAGTGGGAGCCTGTGAAGTTCCACTTGAGATTATGCGGACCTGCGCAGAGGCAATCGATCTGATTGAAACCTTTGCCGAAAAGGGCAGTAAAATTGCCATCAGCGATGCCGGTGTCGGCGCCACGCTGCTAAAATCTGCCCTGCAGGGAGCATCCTTAAATATCTACATCAACACAAAATCCATGACTGACAAAAAAGCCGCTGCTTCCTATAATAAAGAGGCAGATGAACTGCGTGAAACATACGAAAAGAAAGCAGATGAGATTTTCAATCTGGTCTGCACAAAGATCCGATAAACATAGATTGTATATTTCTCAAACAAGCTATTCTTAAAAATAAAAACAGAGATTCAAACTTGCAAAAATGGAGGTACCAATGGCAAAATTATTATTAGGAAAAGAAGTTACCGCTTCCTTAAATGAAGAAATCCGTAAAAAAACAGCTATACTCACCGCACATCAGATCACGCCAAAACTCGGCATTATCCGAATCGGTGAAAAAGATGACGATATTTCTTACGAACGCGGAGCAACCAAACGATGCGAAACTCTCGGCGTTGCATTTGAAAAATTTCTGCTTCCGGAAAATGCCACAGAAGAAGATGTTTTAAATACCATCGCACAGGTCAATGAGGCAGACGATATTCACGGCGTATTACTCTTCCGCCCTCTCCCGCGTCATTTAGATGAAAATAAGATCATCAACGCACTTGCCGTGGAAAAAGACATTGACGGCATCACCGACCGCTCCATGGCTTCCGTTTTCCTTGGAAAACAAATCGGTTTTGCACCGTGTACACCGAGCGCCTGCATGAAAATCTTAAATCACTATGGCATCGACTGCTCCGGCAAAAAAGCTGTCGTGATCGGCAGAAGCCCTGTCGTTGGAAAACCAGCCGCCATGATGCTTCTCCAGAAAAACGCAACTGTCACGATCTGTCACACAAAAACAAAAGATATGCCATCCGTGGTAAAGGAAGCTGACATCGTGATCGTTGCCGCCGGAAGATCAGGCGTCATCGGTGCAGACTACCTGCGCGCCGGACAGACCGTCATCGACGTCGGCATCAACGTAAACGAAGAAGGCAGGCTCTGCGGTGATGTCAGCTTCGCTGACGCAGAACCCGTTGTAGATGCGATCACCCCCGTCCCAGGCGGTGTCGGAAGCGTCACAACCTCCGTACTGGTTGAGCACGTTGTGGATGCCGCTCTCCTAAAGGCTGGATTAGACATCTTATAATTGTGCTGCACCAGTACATCATTTTTCTAAATAGCAACAGGGCACTGCACTAGAAAAAAGTCTCAACGCAGGCATAGCTTTCTACGTTGAGACTTTAAATCTACTCTCCAATCACAACTTTACAGTCCTTTTTATAGCCTAACAGAACGTCATACTCATCTATGATAATAATAACCTTTTTGATCTACAAACCAGTAGTATCCAACTCTACGATCATCTGACCGAGTTTCTGCTCTTTTAACAGATAACACATATAGATTGGAAGATATGTCACAGTTCCTTCTGTTTCTACATTTCCAACGGAAAAAACATAGGCTTTCTCAAGATGATAATCCGGTATGTTCATAAAATTATCCAAAGCTTTGTGTGATTTATATGCCTTACCAGACTTAACTTCAATCGGAACAACTTTTCCATTTTTGTTTCTGCCGGATATGCACTTGTCAACAATCCAATGTCGCTCGAAAAAAGTCTGAATATATTACTGCTCTTGCTTGCTAAAAGTGGAATAACTGGTGTCTCAACATTATAAACCGGCAACTTTCGTGTTTTCACATGCTTCCTCTTTTTTAATACATAATTTCCATTCCTTTATCTGTCCATTTTACTTTTCCTAACATTGCGTGTCTGTTAGGATCATACAGCGGATTATCGCACAATAGTTTATCTGTTATACGTGCATGAAAAACAATGATATCCTCGTTCTTTTCATTTTTTGTAAATGAATTATGCCCCGGTCCGTACAGTTTTCTTTCTGGATTGCTTTTTAATAAAGGTGTTCTTTTTTTCTCCCAGTTATGTGGATCCAATAGATTATCTTTTATATTTGCTTCCAGAAGTCCTACACAATATGCAGGACTGGTATCACTTGCACTATATGTAAGATATATTTTATCTTCATGTGTCACAACTGCCGGTCCTTCGTTTACCCAGAATCCATGACGTTCCCACTCGTAATCCGGTGTGCTTAATAACACCTGTGCGGTTGAAAGTGTATTTGCACTTTCCATTTTTGCTATATAGAGATTTGATATTTGTTCGCCTGCCCCTACTTTTTCAGCCCACACATAATACCACTCTTTATTCACACAAAATACTGTCGCATCAAGAGAAAAAGCTTCAAATGAAAACTTGTCATCAGATGCTCTTTTCATTTTTCCAAGCTCAACCCACTCATCGTTCATTGGATCACTTCCCGTGCATTTTAACACATATGGTCTGAGTTTCCATATGTCATCAACATCACTTGCTGCAAAATAAAGATACCATCCTCCAAACAAATAATGCAATTCCGGTGCCCAGACATGAAAGCTCATTTCTCCTTTTTCATGCTTTTTCCAAATGGTTTTTTCTTCCGCTTCTTTCAATCCGTCAAGCGTATCCGCTTCCCTTAATACAATCCGATCATATTCCGGAACGGAAGCAGTAAAATAATATTTTCCTCCATGCTCATTTGTCACATATGGATCTGCTCGCTGTGCGATCCATGGCTCTACATATTCTCTCATTTATTTCATGCCCTCTCTTTTAAGTTTCCATTCCTGACAAAAATATCCTGTACCTACAATCTTTCATACATATCCGCCACGACTGCTGAAATCATTGCCTTATTTGAGGACATATTAACCGGACAAAGATTCAGTAATTTTCTTTTCCCACAAATCGGAACCAGGCACTGACTATATCCAGTAAATCCATAATGATTGTCTACAGACAGTAATTCATCCATTTCTTCCCAAAATCCTTCTCCACCACAGGAATTTGCAACAATATGCGAAAATCCTCTGCCCGAAATAAGAATCGTTCCTTCTTTTCCACCATATGGAACCCATGTAACATACGGTGTTCCGGAAATATAACTTCCGTTTGCAGCTATAACTGGATTACCTATAAAATCTGATTCCCCCCAGTCGTCTAAAAAATCTGAAATTCTAAAATAAACCGGCACTCTGTCCTGATTCACCATTTCGTAAACCATAATATATTTATTTCCTGCTATCTTTGCGATTACCGGCATACCAGGTCTTAACAAGCCATCTGAAAAAGCAATGTCTACTACTGCCTCACTCCATGTCTGACCGCCATCTGTAGATTTTTTGTGAAATAAAGCCTGATTATAGTTCTCGGAATCCAAATATTGCTCGTCTGAATAAAAACAATACAGCACACCCTTCTCATCAGTAATTAAGAATGGTTCCCACACCGGCCGCTTTTCATCCGTCTTCATATCCACATCTGCCCTGCCGCCAGTTACGATCTCACTTAAATATTCCCATGATTGCCCACAATCATTGCTTTTATATAACCTCAATGACGTAGAAGAAAAGTCATCCGGTATGATATTTCCTGCACATAAGATTGTTCCTTCTGTAAGTTTCCCACTATCACACGGCATTTCATACAAATGTGGCTGATATCTACAACCATATTGATTTTCTTTATCTTCAACCTGTCCTACCTGTTTCCAGTTTCCCGCATTATCATTGCTCTCGTAAATAGGAAATACTGGTGTTTTATATGTATAACATTCAAATGTTGCCAATATTTTCCCATTGTGTTCTCCATTGTGTTCAAGAACAATTGCTCTCGGATACATTGCTCCTGGTTCACGCTCTTCATGATCCGGGCAATATACAACGCTCGTATTTCTTTTTTTTAACTGAATAGCACTAAATGAATCTTCCTTTAATAAAAATCCTCCGAACGGAGCATATAAACTGTCATGATAACTTATATTTTTCATATATTTATTCCTTTAATCCTGCACTTACTTGACCTTCAACAAAATACTTCTGACCGAAAATATATATAATAAGCATCGGTATTAATGATATTGCACCACCTGCAAATGCTGGTCCATATTCTATTGTATGTGAACCGACAAACATCGCCAATCCGTTTGCAATTGTTCTCATATTTGCAGAGCTTGTAATAATTAATGGCCATAACAAATCGTTCCAGTTTCCGTTTATGTTTAAAATAATAAATGTAACTAAAGCCGGCTTGATCTGTGGTGTCATAATTCTTAAAAAGATACCAAATTCTCCAAGTCCATCAATTCTTGCTGCTTCTTCCAGTTCTTTTGGAAGCTGCTGATACGATGATCTCATAAGAAATATCCAATATGCCGATGCAATTCTTGGAATAATTAATCCAGCATAGTTATCATACATTCCAAGGGAATGTACTTCCAGGAATAATGGGATCATAATAACCTGAAATGGAATCATCATAGTTGCCAGAAATAAAAGAAAAATCACATTTTTCCCTTTAAAATCATACCTTGCAAATGCATATCCTGCCAGGCAGTTTACTATAAGAGAAGGAATTGTTGTCCCAATTGCGTAAATAGCAGAATTCTTTATATATTTCCACATATCAATACGCATAAATAATTTATTAAAATTTTCAATTGTAAAGCTATGTACAAAAAATGTCGGTGGATAACTAATAATTTCTGAATCCTGTTTAAACGCACCGAGAATCATCCATATAATCGGTACCAACATGCAAAACGCCAGAAATACAAGTATACATGTGATAATAATTTTGCCAATGGCTTTATCTATACTCAATTTTTTTAACTTCATTACTGTGCCCTCCCTATGATCAATTCTCTGTTTTTACCATAATTATGTATTGAATAATTGTGATAACCATGATAATAAGGAAAAGGAACTCTGACATTGCTGTAGCATATCCCATTCTGTTACCCATATCAAATGCCCGTTCATATACATAGGTCACCAATGTTTCTGTTGTATGATTTGGTCCACCGTCAGTCAACATGAAGATAAGATCAAATACCTGTAATGATCCTATAACTCTTGTCATAAGAAGAAACCAGAATGATGGCATTATGTTAGGAAGTGTAATGGAAAAGAATTGTCTGATCTTTCCTGCTCCATCTAACTCAGACGCTTCGTAGTAGGAAACCGGGACATTCTGCATTGCTGATATAAGAATTACAGTTGATATGCCAAAGCTTCTCCAGACAGATACGAGCACAACAACAATCAGTGTTAAACCTGGCGTGTTCAACAGATTTACTTTTCCAAAACCTAAAAGTTTTAACCAGTACGATACAATACCTATATTGGAATGTAATATAATCTGGAACATAATACCTATCGCTGTAGATGAACAAACAACAGGAATAAAATAAATGCTTCTGAAAACTTTATTCCAAAAAGTATTTTCCTTTAATATTGCCGACATGATCAATCCAATAATCATCTGAGCCGGTACTTCTATTGCTGTAAAAAGAAGTGTAACTTTTAAACTATTAAAAAATCTTGCATCTGAAAGAATCGCCTTAAAATTATCCAATCCTACAAATTTAGCTGTATCAAATGAAACTTTCATATCCAATGTACTGATATAAAATGAAGAAATCAGTGGATATATGTTAAACATAATAAGCAAAATAAATGCCGGCAAAATAAACACATAAGGTGCCATTTTTGTTTTATTAAGTAACCGGAATGAATTTTTACTTATTTCTTTTTGCGAATATGTTTTCATTTTTTATCTCCTAAAATCATCATCCTGATAAAAGAATCGCGGAAGACCCCTAATGCTTCTTCCGCGCCTTTTTAAAACAACCGCTTATTTCACAAGAGCATCATCGCCTGCATAATTTTTAACGATTTCTTCACATGTTTCCTGTGCAGTAGCCATTGCTTCGTCAATTGGTGTATCAAAAACAACTGATTCTGTCATTGTTGAAACTACACTGATTGTTTCAGCCCATCCCGGAAACTCAGGATCTGTCACGATCCAGATTGACTCATTCGAATTATCATCTAATGACAATGCTGCCAGTTTTTCATCATTCTTATAAGCATCAGTATCAGCAAGTGGAAGATAAGCTGTAGGGAATCCTAACTCTGTTGACCATACACCTGCACCTGTTTCCTCGATTGGGGTTCCTTCATTTCCTGTGTACCACCATTCAATAAATTTCTCTGCTGCAACTTTTTCTTCTTCTGATGCACTGCTTGTAATAAAGAATCCTGCAACATCTCCTACAGGTTCTTTTCCAAAAATCTTTGTCATACCAAAGTTAATACCGGCATCCTTTGCACCTGCAGCATGCCAAGGACCATTTACCATAAGTCCAATCTGACCTGCATTGAACATTGATTCAATTCCATTATCAGCAGGGTTATCTCCTGAATCAAATTCTCCCTTCATCCATTCGAGATACTGTTTTACACCATCGTTATCTTTAATATTGACTGACCATTTTCCATCATCAGCTTTGGTTACTAATCTTCCTGAAAGCATCTGCATCATACACATTTCATGATTACCAAAACTCATAATAAGACCGGAACCATATACATTTTTACTCTTGTCTGTAATCTTACTTGCCATTTCTGTCCACTCTTCGTAATTCTGTGGAGGAGTTTCCGGATCCAGACCGGCTGCTTCAAATAAATCCTTATTCCAGTATAAATAATACATTGAATTCTGGAATGGAATACTGTATAAATCATCGTCGATCTTCATTGCACTCATTGCATTTTCATTGAAATCAGCTTCTTTGAGGCTTGTATTTTCCCAGATATCATTCATATCTAATAAATATTCCTGGTATCCAAATCTATCCGCTGCACCAAGTAAAACGAGTGGTGCTGCTTCACCTGTTGGTAAAGACGTTGATAATTTTTCTGCAAAAGAAGAAGAAATATCCATATTGACTGTAATTCCGTATGGATTTGTCTTATTAAACTCATCCACTTTTGCGATCAGTGTCTCGCCATCAGATCCTGTCCATGAATTCCAGAAATCAATTGTGATCGGTTTTGCTCCGCTCTCTGTATTTCCGGTATTATTTTCCGGAGTCACGTTATTTGATGCTACATCCCCTTTTGATGATCCGCATCCGGCAAGTGAACCAACTGCCATTATTGTTGCTAATAAAACCGCCCATCTTCTCTTCATTTTAATTCCTCCTCATAAATGAATATTTATTTGCGGATACGTATCCGCTACAATTGGATTATAAATCCATTTATTAAAGATAGTCAATAGAAAAGTGTGCAAATCATTTTTTTTGTACAATTTGCACACTTCTCAATTTCTTATTTTGTTTATATTTTAATTTATAAAGTATCGCCCTCTACAATATGTACGTCTATGCATGTCCTCGATTCAACTTTTTCTCCATTGCACATTTTTACCATAATATCACCTGCTTGTCTGCCTATTTCTTCTACGTTATTATTCACTGAGGTAAGATTAACATTGAATGTTTCCAGTAATTCTGAATGGTCAAACGTCATAATGCCATAATCCTGTCTTGCTTTTTTTCCGATATTCATCAAATCATTGATTACTTTAAATGCAAATACTTCTCCCGAACATAAAATCGCCGGTTTTTCTATTTCTTTATTTTCAAATACAGTTTTAACTTGTTGAACATAATCAGTGCCATGAATAATGATTGGCTGTATATTATGATTTCCAGTCACTTCGAGAATACCCTCTAACCTTTTATGATGACCAAAATTATACTGCCCATCTTTGTCATATAAAGTTGGTACAACAAATACTATGTCTTTATAGCCTTTATTAATGATATATTCAGCAGCAACTTTTCCTGCCTGTCTCTCATCATTTCCTACACACGGAATCGGACAATTTTCCACTTCATCAAGACCTAACAGGCAACCGTTCGTATGTAATTTTTCTATCATGTCAAGTAGACTTTTCCCCTTATTTATTGGATTAAATATTATTCCATCCACGTGGTTGCCCTGAAGCATACTGACAATATTTTTCTCAAGATTTTTGTTATCTTCATGCAACTGGATGTTCAAAATATATCCTTGTTTTGAAACCTGTTCTGCCAATGCATTACATAATCTCGGATAATATTGATTATCAAAAAATGGCACGATCATTCCAATTGTCATGCTTCTGCCTGATACTAAAGTTCTCGCAACTAAATCCGGCTGATAATTTAATTCCAGTGCTTTATCCAGAATTTTCTTTTTTGTTTCTGCGTTAATCCTTCCATTATTATGCAATGCTCGTTGCACGGTTGATAGCGAAACTCCACATTCCCTTGCCAAATCCTTTGTTGTAATCAAAATGATCTTCCCCCCCAATTCATTTTGTTCAGAACGCTTAAATATACTGACCTTTTCTGATTATAACACAAACTTTTTTATTATCTCTATATTTTTAAGTAAAAGTTTCCTATTACATTGAAAATAGGCTTCGCCTATTCAACTCCCCTGCCCCTCAATCTTGAGGGGTAGGGTTTCCTTTTTGTTACTTTTCCTTCATAATAGTCTTATGAATATCCTGCAAACCATTTTTAAAGACCATTATGAAGAAATGTTATATATTTTACATCCCCGTCAAGCTGTTATTGATAACGTTGACAAGATGATTAACTGTGGTGACCCCGCATTTGGTGGGGCAATGTATGCCTGTTCCAAATGTGGATACCTCAAATTTGTGCCTTTCTGCTGTAAAAGCAGATTTTGTCCAACCTGTGGTGTAAAATACTGCCAGGACAGATCCAATGCCATGGCCTTTATGCTGATTCAGTGTACTCACCGCCGCTGTGTTTTTACCATTGACGAAGATCTTCGTCTCTTTTTTCTTGAGGACCGTTCTCTTTTGGATTGTTTGTTTAATGCTGTCCGCAGTGTTGTACTTCGTATGTTTTACCAGATGAACAAATCGAAAAACTTTGTCCCAGGCTTTATCTGTGTTCTCCACACCTTTGGCCGCCCTCTTGAATGGAATCCCCACATTCATTGCCTTATTACGGAGGGGGCTTCTCCGACGATGGGTTTTGGCGTGTCGTTAAGCATTTCAACTATACACTTCTTCGCAAGTCTTTCCAGACCGCTCTTCTGAACGAAATGGAAAAACATATCGGTCCTTCCTTTAAAAAGACAAAAGCTCTCATTTACAAAAAAGACTCTAATGGCTTCTATGTTTATGCCAAACCTAACCTTTCCAATACCCAGACTGTTGTTAAATACATCAGCCGTTATTTAGGACGTCCCGTGATTGCCTTAAATCGTATTGATTCCTACGATGGAGAAAATGTCACTTTTCATTACAACCGGCACGAATACAACGTCTTCGTTAAGAAAACCATACCTGCGCTGGATTTCATTTCTTTATTAATTCAGCATATACCTGAACCTCATTATAAAATAACTCGTTATTATAGCCTCTATGCCAGACATCGCGATAACGATAAAAAACTCAGAAAAGCCATCCATCAGTCTAAGCACAAATTCATTCTGAGTTATTCAAAATGGCGTAATA
>DMYD01000005.1:72063-85348 GCA_003483745.1 Roseburia sp.
CAATCATGGATTCTAAAGCTTTAGAGGAACTTCGTAACAAATATATCAAAAATCCTCCAGAAGGAATGACAGCAAAACTCGTTAAGAACATGTCGGATTCAGACCTTTTGGATATGCACTATTTTCTAACTGAAGATGATGACTGGGATGGTGATGAACCGGAAGAATGTTTCTATATAGACCTCTTTCAGTAATCGCCTTGTTCTTGTGCCCGCCTTTATGCGGGCTTTTTATTATAGATTCCTCCGGAAGGAGGAATTTCCTATTATGATTCGGGTGTCAAAAGGTGGTTCATAACTTAGTGGCTGGCAGATTACACAAAGCAGTGACTAATTTTGTGACTTTGGGAGAAAATTAGAAAATCTTAGTTTACCGGTTCATAATACAGTGTTGCGTTGCCACGGATGGCAACACAAGTCTTAATGCCCCATGGACGGGGCATTTAAGACGTACACGTCACTTATAAGAAGTTTAAAATCCGGTAAACATAGATTTTCTTATTTTCGGACAACGGAACAAAATAGGCACGGCTTTGTGCAATCTGCCAATCAAAAAATTAAAAACCACCTTTTGACACCCGAATCTATTATATAAAAAAATAGGACTTAAATCATTCAAACCCTTGTTTTATAAAGTTTCTCTTGATTTAGTCCTATTTTAACGTATGCTCCTGTCACTAATAATGCCTTATTTGAATTTTTAATCCATTCGCTAATTGCAATTGAATCTTTTCTGTACATAAATTCATACCTCCAATTACACAATACACTATCTGCCCCGTTTTTTCAATCATTATCATTACAATTTGCCCCGTTTTTAAATTTAATATAATTATATTTTGCCCCGTTTTTAACATTGCTATTCACCAAGTCTGCCCCGTTCATCAAAAAATCCGCAGGTGTGCTCTCACATCCTGCGGATTTTTCATCTCAAAATAATTATTTTACAGTAGAAACGATCAGACTCATCTTCCCCTGCATCTCAACTTTTCCATAACCATTCGGCAGAATAAAATGATCTCCCTTCTTCACCGGGCTGCTGCCCACGATTCCATCTCCCTCTAAAACAGATACTAACAGGAACGGATACTTCTGCTCAAATTCCATCTTTCCATTTACGTCTGCCTTAAAGATCGTATAATATTTGCAGGAATACAGTTCATTCAACTGATTTTCCGGCAGATTCAATGCGGATTTTACACTGTCATCCACGGATTTTGCCGGAACTGTGATAACATCAATACTCTTTTCTACATGCAATTCTCTCGGCTTGCCATTTGAAAGACGGTCATAGTCATAAACACGATAAGTAATATCACTGTTCTGCTGTGTCTCTAAGATTAAAAGTCCACCCTTGATCGCATGAACTGTTCCCGGATCGATCTGGATAAAATCACCTTTTTTCACCGGAATCTCACGGATAAATTCTTTCCATCTTCCCTGATGGATCATATCGGAAAGCTCTTCTTTCGTCTTTGCATTATGTCCGATGACAAGCGTTGCTCCCTCCGGCGCATCCATGATATACCAGCATTCTGTCTTTCCGAAAGAACCGTTTTCATTCACTTTTGCATAATCATCATCTGGATGTACCTGAATACTAAGATCATCCCTTGCATCAATGATCTTTGTGAGAAGTGGAAAACGGTCACAGTCATAGTTACCGAATACTTCCGGATGTTCTTTCCATACAGCAGATAACTTCATGCCGGAAAATGCACCATTTCTTACGGTTCCGTCTCCGTTTGGATGTGCGGAGATGCCCCAGCACTCGCCGATGTCATCACCCTCTACCGGATAGCCGAACTCCTCTCTTAACTTTGTACCGCCCCAGATATTGTGTGTACATACCGGGTCTAAAAATAAAATCTCTTTATTTGCCTGATTCATGCTAAGTATTTCTCCATTCGTCTCTATTACTTTCTGATACCAGAAAGCGGAATCTTTAACAATACGCTGCTGTGTGATAAAATCCACGTAAATAATACCAAAACGCTGTTTGTATCCATCGGACCACTCGAAATTATCAAGAAATGTCCATAAAAAATACCCTCTCACATCCGCGCCCTCATCGCTTGCACGCTGCATGGCACCGATATAAGAATCTAAAAATGTGATACGGTTTGGATCATGCACTCTGCCATCCGCACTGACATTGTCATGACAGGACATGCCATTTTCTGTGATGTAAAGCGGCAGTGGATAACGCTCTGTCAGAAATTTTATACCATAATAAAAAGCTTCCGGCGTTACCGGCCAGTCTGCTCCTGTCTTAGGAAATCCCGGTTCACGGTCCACAAATTCCGGTTCACCGTTCTCTCCTGCACGGACATAGTAACCATTGTATATATTCTGCCCCATGAAATCAAGCGGCTGATGGATCAGTTTCATATCTTCCTCTGTAATCTTAGGCAGATACTCCGCAAATTTCTCTAATCCTTCTTTCGGATAATGCCCTAAAAATACAGGATCCGAAAACCATGCGACATTCCAGGTCCAGTTATCCATCGGATTATAGAAACCAAAATAAACTTTCTTTGCAGCCTCGATATCTTCCGGCTTATCGGTATATGGATAAGCAACTCCTCCGGTCGGTGCATATCCGACTTTGATATCACGGACTGCATATTTTCGAAGATTGATGACCGCCTGACCATGCGCTTTCATGAGGTTGTGCGCGATCTGGAAGGTATCTTTTGCCGACAGTTTTAATCCAGGTGCATGCACGCCGCTTAAATGCCCAAGTCCGACCACACACTGTGGCTCATTGATCGTAATAAAATATTCACAGATATCGGAAAAATGCTCTGCAACCACCTTCGCATATTCACCAAACCAGTCTACCACCTCGGGATTTAACCATCCGCCTTTTTCATAAAGTGCCTGTGGAAACTCCCAGTGAAACATGGTGATATATGGTGTGATACCATTTTCTTTCATACATGCGATCATATCACGATACATCTGAATCGCTTTTTCATTGACACGTCCGGTTCCTTCCGGCAGAATACGTGCCCAGTTTAATGAAAAACGATATGCCTTGATGCCAAGATTTTTCATCAGCGCATAATCTTCCTTATAATGATGCATATGATCGCAGGTCGTATACGCATTCTGATTTTCATATATCCTGCCTGCCTCCGTAAATGCATCCCAGACGTTTTTTCCTCTTCCATCGTTTGCATCGGTTCCCTCTACCTGATAAGAACTGCTCGCAACCCCCCAAACAAAATCATCCCGAAACATTCTTCTTTTCCTTTCCCAGTGAATTATTTTTCAGAGGAACCAATGACAGACACCAGATAAAATGGCACTGCATCATTCTCGTGTGTCTCTGTCAGACGCACCTCCACTTTATGTACTTTATTTTCGCCATGTTCTAAGATGGTGTCAAGTTCTAATTTATCACCCCAGGTCTCATCAAAGTTCGCATCCAGACGGACTGCATGTTCTGCATCGCCGTCCACAATGATCTCTGCGACCGGTGCCGGAAGTTTTACGGATTTACGGTACTGTACTGAAACATTACAGCCTTCAATCTCAAATGTGATAGAATCACCTTTTTTAGAAGCTGTCCATCCGTGTTTGAAGCAGTCGGTAATATCTCTCTGTGCGGACGTATCTGCGACAAATCCATTGCAGACTATGTTTTCGCCGCTGTTCTGATGACGGATGGATTTCTCATAAGTATTTTTTGTGAGAGGTGCCGGATAATCCGGTTCGCTCTGTTCCGTTGCATCTTCTGTTTTTACTTTATCTAAAAAGTATGTAATCACCGATGCGACAAGTGCATGTCCGGCATCATTCGGATGCAGGTCATCCGGTGTGATATCACGGTTTTCAATATGTCCGCTAACAACCTCCGGATAGATCGTGCTCTGCATGCTGACAGCCGGAAGATCATAATGTCTTGCAATACGTCCGTGCATCAGCTGGGCATTTCCACCATTATTATAAAATACATTATGCACCAAAAGAACTGCCGGTTTTGTTTTACTGGTATATACCTTGCGCACCAGTCCCTCGTATGTTTCCATAAAATGCTCCGTGCTCTCATCGTTGACAGAAAACTCAATGATCACAAAATCCGGCTCCTTCGAGAGCAGGTCATCTTCTGCACGTGCCACACCAAATTGTGATGTCGTTCCACCGATTCCTGCATTAATATAAGTAAAATCTGTCTGTGGGAATGTCTTTTTCCACCACTCATAAACATGATATGCATAACAGAGTTCCGGTTTGGTGGAAAGACTTCCCTGGGTGATTGAACCTCCTAAGAATGCAATGTTTAATGGTTCGCCGGCTTTTGCGCGGTCCATAACTTTTTTTAAGCGGTATAAATTGCCGTGGTTGGCAATGCCGTTTTCGTATTTGATCTGATATTCCATGTTGATGTTCTCCTTTTTATTCCCAGATTTCATCTCCGAGTGATGTAATATATGCTGCAAGTTCGTCCGACATCTGCTCTGCTTCCGGGATACGGATGTGTCCCGGCGTGCCGGAGCCATTTTTCGTGTAGAGGAAGTGATGAACTCTGCTGCTTCCAATACGGGTGCAGACTTCATCGATGGAGCGGTCCCAGTTTTTATCATGACACAGGATCGTGGTAGCTAAAATGATCTGTGCTTTTGGATATAGTTCCATCAGTTTTTCGATAAATGCCTGGTAATGTTTTCTCCAGTTTTCGGATTTTTCACTGTCGTAATCTTCTGCCATATAGTCTACCGGATGATTATCGTTTTGTCCGATCGCAACAACGACTACATTCGGGATATATTTGGAAAAATCCCACTGTTTTGTCGGTCCAAGATCCGGGTGGTATTCGATCTTATCATAGCAGGATTCAACACCTTTATAATGAGGTGCGGCAAACCAGCCGGTATCATCTAAAAGTGAGATTCCACCCTGTGACGTATCATGGATCTGTGCATTTAATTTGCGCGCCGTCATCCAAGCATAGGAATACCAGCTGTTTGAGTATTGCCCATCATGCTCCGGGTCCGGTTTTCCGGCATATTCCACAGCCTCTGAAACCTCTCCGCAGGAAACACTGTCACCGAAAAATTCCATTTTACGTTTTGGTTTTTCCGGCAGTGCCAGCACTTTAGCTCCATCATCGATCTCAAATCCGTAAAATGTAAATGTATGACAGGAATCCATCCTCTTAAATAAAAGCAGTTCATGTGTTCCTTCCGGCAGGTTCTCCGCTAAAGTATAAGTCTTTTTTTCCTCATCGGACGATAAGGTAAAACGCTTCTGTTCCCCGTCTATAAAATATCCCAGTTCATTCGTCCAGCAGGAACGATGGTTTGCGATCACTGCCTTTAAGGATGTTCCGGTAAATTTCATTCCAATTGAGCTGCACGCATAGACAAGAACCGGTGCAAGCCTGTCATCAAAATCAATTCTTCCGCTGTAAGATAACATCTCATTATCTGGTTTAATTATCATGTTCTGAGTTCCCCTCCAAAAATTAAATATGTAAGCAGACTGCCCGCTCCGCGGACATTCCATTATGATAAAATGCACGTTCTGCGGACACTCCATCACACGTTTCATGAATTACGCAACAAGGCTGCCGCAATTTTCATTGCATCTGGCAGCCTGTGTTACGAATCAATTTTATGCTATTAAGGATGAATAGCAGCAATTTTAGCGTCTTCCGATCTCGGTATCTTCCAGTGTTACGACACTGTTTTCTTTGATGTAATCAATGATATCATCAAGTTCTGTAAATGCAAGACCAACATAGCTGTCTGCAGCACCGTAGTAAATTGCAATTTTTCCGGATTCGGAATCATGGATTGTTGCACATGGGAAGCATACGTTCGGAACAAATCCGCGCTCCTCATACCATTCTTCCGGTGTGAGTAAGAATGTCTCACAACGATATTTTACGATAGATGGATTGTCAATGTCTAAGATTGCTCCACCGATGGAATATACATAACCGTTACAGGTTCCGCTTACTCCGTGGTAGAATAACAGCCATCCTTCGGATGTTTCGATCGGGGCAGCACCTCCACCGATCTTTAAGGACTCCCACCACTCAGAGCCTTTGCCCATCACATGTCTGTGTTTTCCCCAGTAAGTAAGATCCGGGCTCTCGCTCACGAAAATATCACCGAACGGTGTATGTCCGCTGTCGGACGGACGGGATAATAACATGAAGTTTCCGTTGATCTTTCTTGGGAACAGCACTGCATTTCTGTTGAATGGAAGGAACGGATTCTCAATTCTTGTGAATGTCTTGAAATCTGTTGTCTTTGCCATACCGATTGCTGCGCCGTAGAAATCCTGACACCAGATGATGTAATAGGTATCTTCTACTTTTACAAGACGCGGATCATATGCATAACGCGGCATAAACGGTTTGCCTTCCTCGTCTACGAAATTGATCTTGTTTTCATCAAAATTCCAATGGATTGCATCTTTGCTTCTTCCAAGGTAAATGTAAGGAATACCGTTAGTCTGCTCTCCACGGAATACACCGATGAATCCATCTTCATACGGCATAACGGCACTGTTGAAAATTCTTGCAACACCTTTTACCGGGTTACGTCCGATGATCGGGTTCTCATTGTATCTCCATACCGGTGCTCCTGTTAAGTTTTCCGGTCTTTCCTGCCATGGTACATTTGGTACCGGCTGGCTGATCATTTTATATTTGCTCATCTTCTTCCTCCATTTCTGCGTTTCTTTCGTCCACGCATCTATCATTTACTTTTCGATCTTCATTTTTCTGCACTTATGCAAAACTTTGTATGCAGTCATCTGATTTTCTGCATTTATTCTTATTTGTTTTCTTTTGCAAGAAACTCTAAATTCTTCTCGATCAGTCCGCATCTCTGTGCCACACACTCAACGCTTCTGCCCGGATCCTGCGGTGTATTAAATACATAATCCACCAGTTTATCCACGGTAGTTGTCGCTACATGCATTCTCGTATCCGAAGATGCATAGTAGATAAATACTTCGTTATTCTCATTTACGATCGCACCGTTGGTAAATACAACATTGCTTACGTCACCGACACGCTCTTCACCTCTCGGTCCAATTAAGAGTCCGGACGGCTCTGCGATCACTTTTGACGGATCGTTTAAATCTGTTGCAAATGCATAGATAACATAACGGAGTCCTGCTGCGGTGTTGCGGACACCATGTGCAATGTGGATCCAGCCTTTGTCTGTCTTGATCGGAGTTGCACCTGCACCGTTCTTTGCCTCTGTGATCGTGTGATATTTACGAAGGCTTGTCATTTTTTCTTCATCGATCACTGCGTGTGTGATATCCTCGCAAAGTCCGAATCCGATTCCTCCGCCTGATCCGGTTTCAATAAAGTCATCCATCGGTCTTGTGTAGAATGCATATTTTCCATCTACAAATTCCGGATGGAGTACCACGTTTCTCTGCTGTGGGGAATTTAAAGTAACAAGGTTTGGCAGTCTCTCCCAGTTCTTTAAATCTCTGGTACGAACGATTCCTGCTGCAGCTACGGCTGCGGAAAGATCGTTTACGGTTGTGTCTTTTGATTCAGAACAGAACACACCATAGATGTAACCATCCTCATGTTTAGTCAGACGCATATCATAGACATTCGTCTCTTCCGGGCAGGTATCCGGTAAAAGGATTGGATAATCCCAGAAACGGAAACCATCGATTCCGTTATCACTCTCAGCTACGCCAAAGAAAGATTTTCTATCGTTTCCTTCGATTCTCGCAACCAGATAATATTTTCCGTTCAGTTCGATCGCGCCGGAATTCATCACTGCGTTGATTCCCAGACGCTCCATGAAATATGGATTTGTCTCAGGGTTTAAGTCATATCTCCAAGTCAGCGGGATGTGCTCTCTTGTCAGTACCGGATATTCGTAACGGTCATATACACCATTGTAAAAATCCGCTTTTACATTTTTTCGGGAAAGCAGTTTTTCCTGCTTTTCTTTTTCTACATAATATCTCTCATGTAACATTCGTCGAATCTCCATTCTTTTTCTAAAAATAAATGAATCTGTTTTATGCTCCGATTCTGCGGATGACTTCTATACACATTCTTCCATTATGATACGGACATTTCCACGGCTCTACGATCGGTCTGTCTAAAATCGGACTTCCATCCTCATTGACTTCCCAGAACCACTCAGAACCATTTCTCTTATCAACCACATAGGTTTTGATGAACTCCCACTCTGCCAGTGCAGCATCGCAATATTCAGAATGTCCTGTGTTTCTTTCATAACCATTTAAGAAACCAACAACGGTTTCTGCCTGCACCCACCAGACGCGGTGTGCATTGACCACTCCGCGGTCACATTCATTTGCAAGAGAATGACCATCAAATGCCACCTGATAAATTCTTGAGGTCAGTGTCTTTGTGATCGGTGTCATTTTCTCACGGTAATGTTCATTGTTTAATACATCGACACCGCGATCCATCAGCCATGCTGTCTCAATGTCATGACCATAAGAATGAAGGTCTAAGATTGTGTTATAGTCTGCATCAAAAAATACTTCCTGACGCTGTTTTGCCGGATTGTATACCTTATCTGCAAAGGCATCCATGATCCACATCAGTCTCTTTCCAACCTTTTCATTTTTTGTCACGCGGTACAATTCTGTATACGCTTCAAAAACATGAAGCAGTGTATTCATTGTCTTATCTGCAAGTACACCGTTCTCAGAAAGCTTTTCATTTGATTCCGGTTTGAAATCTCTTGTAAAAGCTTCTAAGTAACCGATCTCATCGGTGCAGCGCTCCTCAATGATATCAAACAGGGAAAAAGCAAGTTCTAACGCTTCCTTATCCCCGGCTGCATCATAGTAAGATGACAACGCATAAATACAGAATGCCTGATTGTATGTATGTTTAGTTGTATCAAGTGGTGTTCCGTCATAATTTAATGACCAGAAGATCCCTCCGTATTCTTTGTCGATACAATGTTCCCTTAAAAATTCATAACCATGTTTTGCCTCGGCAAGCAGGTCTTCTCCCTTAAAACCTGCTGCCTCGCATTCCTCTTCCGAAATGCCGCCGTCTTTATAAAGTAAATACGCATTTGCAAAAAACCAGGTAATACGACTGTTTAAAATACATCCTTTTTCTGCTTTTTCATCCAGTGCAAGATCATAGGAAAGATAACCGTAATATCCGCCGAACTTATCATCCCGCATACCTCTCCAAAATGGAATGATATGTGTGAGCAGTTCGTGTTTTGCTTCTGCTGCAAGTTCTTTTAACTCACTCATAACCGTTTCCTCTTTCTCTCTTTAGCCTTTTACTGCACCAGCAGCAATTCCACTGTAAATCTGTTTCTGACAGAGGATAAATACGATCAATGCCGGAAGCAGGGAAATGATAACACCTGCACAGATCAGGTTGTACTGACTTCCCATCGGGCCAACAAATGTATAAAGTGATGTCGCGATTGTATGTAACTTTTTATCCATCAGATAAAGGTTTGCCATATAGTACTCGTTATAAACACCAACCCCCTTTAAAATACAGGATGTCACGATTGCCGGTTTTAACAATGGAAGCATAATTTTCCAGTAAATTGTCCAGTAGGATGCGCCATCAATGATTGCCGATTCATCCAGAGATATTGGTATATTTTCCATAAACTGAATGAAAATGTAAATTGAGATAACATCCGTTCCGCACATCAGAATAATATATCCATATAAATGATTGACAAAGTGCAATGCTGTCATGATATTATATACAGTTACCTGCATTGCAACTGCCGGAAGCAGTGAAGCAAACAAAAACAGGTTTCGGATCAGTCCGTTTCCCGGGAATTTAAAACGGTTTAATACATAAGCAAGCTGTGTTCCGATTACAATGGAAACAACCAGGACAGATACCATAACGATCACGGAGTTTAAGAAAGCTCTTCCCATATCCGCTGTCTGAAATGCTTTAATAAAATTATCAAAATTCAGCCAGTTCTCCGGCAATGTCATAACATTGGTCGCCTGATATTCTTCCTGTGTCTTAAACGCTGTAATCACACAGGAGATAACAGGAACAACTGCACAAAGTCCAAAGAAAATCAACGATACATATTCAACGATCAGCCAGAGGATTGCACCAACGGTATAATGTTTTTTTCTTTTCTGCACATTTACATTATGTTTTCTCATCTTCCTATGCCACTCCCTTTCCAGCTTTCTTTGCCTGTTTTTCTGCTTTTAATCTTGCGCGTTTTGCCTTGTAGGATTCATCCTCACTCTCAGCATCACGGAAGATATATTTAAAGAATAACTTCTGTAAAATCGTACATGCAAAAATGATAAGGAGAAGTACGACTGCCATTGCTGATGCAAGACCGACTTTCTGGCTTACATGAGCGATCTCATTCATAATTACAAAATATGTTCCGGTTCCATTTGCACCATCTGTGATAACGTAAGGCTGCTCAAATGCACTTAAGGAACCTGTGATAGAAAGAATTACATTTAAAGTGATAATTGTTTTGATACTCGGCAGAATAATATGTTTAAACTGCTGAAATTTATTTGCACCATCTAACTCTGCTGCTTCGTAAAGGTCTGCATCCACAGACATGATCGCACCGATAAACAATACCATGTTCTGTCCAAAATAACGCCATACCGAAGTAGCCACCAAAGACCAGTTGTTAATTGACTGGTCTTTCAGCCAGTATGGAAGATTGTCAAGTTTAAATCCGCACCATTGTAAGATCGTATCAAATACAAATCCTCTGGTGTAGAAAAATTTAAAAATAAATCCGATCGCAATACCACTGATCAGATATGGGAAAAACATTAACCCTTTAAAGAAGTTTCCTCCCTTTACTTTAAAACTTAAAATAGTTGCCAGATAAAGTGCAAGCACAAGCTGAATGATTGCACCTACCATATAATAAAGACTGAGTTTTAATGCTCCAAAGCAGTCATCCCTGCGAAATACATCGATATAATTTTTGAATCCGACAAATTTTCTCTGATCTACCGGAGTTAAATATTTCATCTTATAAAAACTAAATTTTACCATCTCGGCAAAAGGCAGATAAGTAAATACAAACAGCAACAGCAGCGGAATTGTCATAAATGCCACGCAGATAATCACCTGCTGTCCTTTTCTGCTTTTTGCCCATTTTTTTAAACTGAATGGTTTTTTCCCTTCCATATCCACAATTCCTCCATCCATTGTCTTTTTATCCGGGAAGGGGATATTCCCCTTCCCGTTGTGGAACTATATTATTCTGTTACTTCAATTCCGTTTGATTCCTGTGCATCAGACCATGCTGTGTTCCATTCGTCCATGATCTCATCAAATGTCTTATCGCCATTGGATGCATGCTCAATGATTGCCTGGATTTTACTGTCTCCACCTGCGTTAATGTTTAACTCAGACTCTGCGTTCATCTCATTTAAGAAATCTTCCTCGCCCTCTAATGCCGGTTCATCCTCTAAGAATGTTACGCCATCGAAGGAAAGTTTTGTATCCGTACTGCTGGCTGCGACTGGAAGTCCATCCTCGTTGTATGAGAAACCGGATTTTTCTGTCATCCATTTTACGAATACCATAGCTGCTGCTTTTTCATCATCTGTTGCATTTGCATTGATACCATAAGAGTAATCAGCACCTGCGGATGCATACTGCTCACCATTTACAGTGATCGGGAATGGCATATAACCGATATCTGCGCCATTTTCACCAGCTGCTTCCATCTGAGGATAAGCCCATGAGCCAAGTACCATACAACCGATCTCACCATTGTTGATCATACCTTTACAGCCCTCCCAGTCAGTTGTTGCAAAGTCATCTTCGATCAGTCCGTCTGCAACTGCATCATAGAGGATCTTGTAAACTGCATAAGCATGTGTATCATCGCCATAATTCTGGAATGGATCTTTTGTATGAACTAATTTCTGGTTCATATATGTATTGTCGCCTGTTGCATTATTTCCGATGTAAGCATCCCATGCTCCCATTGTCCAGCCTGCTGCATAGTTTGTATAAAGTGGGATGGCATCTGTATTATCTTTGATTTTCTGTAATGCGCCGATAAATTCTTCCGGAGTCTTTGGAAGTTCTGTAACTCCTGCTTCTTCAAATACTTTTTTATTGTATACGATACCCTGTGTAGTTGCTGTAGAAGGAACACCGTAAACCTGTCCGCCATACTCCCATGTAGTTGCATAATTGATCTGGGTCTTCATGGTATCAAGATCACCATATGAAATAAAGTAATTGCTTAAGTCTGCCTTATCAACCGCCGGGATCATCATGACTGTCTCATAGTCACCGGACTGTAAATGCATCAGAGCATCATCTGCATAGTTGGTATCGGTTGTAAGTTCAACTGTAATATTTGGATACATTTCATTGAATGCTGCTAAATACTCTTTCCATGTTGTTCCGTTATAATCGTCAGATTCAAGATCTGTTCTGTGGTTGAATAATGAAATTGTTGCTGTCAGATCTGTATAATCCTCACCAAGTTTGATATCTGCATAGGATAAAGATCCGTCTGCGGATGTAGAATCATCACCACTCTCAGTTGCTGCTGCATCATTTGATGCATCTGTGCTGTTATCTGCTGCTGCACTGTTGTTGTCTGTTGTTCCCCCATTGCCTGCTGTGTTGTTTGAGCCACCGCATGCTGCCATGCTCATGGTCATTGCTGCTACTAAAGTAACGGCTAAAACTTTTCTTAATTTCATAGAATTTTCCTCCTTATGATGTTTGTTACTTGTTTTGTAACTTAATTTAATTATATATCGTTTTATTTTTTAGTCAACACTTTTTTCCTAATTTTAGCCCATTTCAACCCTTCTATTGTGCATTTCGGCACTATAGACAATTCTATTTTGCTGTTTTTGTGCACTTTTTACATTTATTTTTGTTTTAGTTTCATTTTTTAGCTTATTTTAGTCTATATTTTGTAAATTGATTAATTTACTTATTTACCTTGATTTTAGTTTAACTAATTACTTATTTCACCACAGCGTTATCTGCAGAACATCCATAACTTAACAATATGAAATGCTCACCAAATGATGGTTTGTGGTTTTGAAATGAATTGTACGTCAAATGGTGTGTCGTAGGCTTGTGAGTGGCATCTTGCGCAAAGCCGGAGTAATTTTTGTTCCGTTGTACGAAAATAAGAAAAGTCTAGGTCTGCCTGATGCAGGTTTTCTCAAAATAACGTGAACGGCAACAACGAGTCATCCATGACTCGATGCTGCCTTGTTCTGCCATCCGTGGCAGAACATCACTGTTGATCGACAGGCAGACCAAGATTTTCTAATTTTCT
>DMYD01000051.1 GCA_003483745.1 Roseburia sp.
GCACCAAGGGTGCTGGATAACACTAAAGTTTATGAGGCGTTAAAATCAGATGTGGGATATACAAGGGATAAAATGGTTCAGTATATCAAGACTAAAAATATGATTTTAGAATAGTTACAGACAAATGATCAGATAACATCTGCCAAGATTCAGGAGATGTGCGGATTTATTAAGCAGCAGGCGAGAAGTGTCATTGATAAAATGAGTAGTGAGGAATTGATAGATTTAATGGGAAAAGGACCAGCAACCAGATATGTTTTATATAAAGGATTGAGTGATAATTGAGTTTTATTCTATAAAAAACTCAATTGCCACTCAATTGAAATGAAATGTTATGTAGGATGACATGGCAGTTGAGAACATATTACTGTTTTTAGAGGAGTAGCGGATGATAATGAAAAAATCAGAAAAATGGAAAACATAGAAATTTCGAAAGAAAAATTTAAGTAGCTAATGTCAGAAGATAAAAAAAGCTGACTAAGGCATAGATCAGGAGGACACCACCATGAAGCTATTTCACAAAAAAATTTCCACCCACACCTACGACAAACAAACTCAAAAGCCGGTTATCAAGGCGAGCATATGTAATGGTGAGCAGGTTGCAGGTTTTAAAGACGTCCGCACCGGTAAGATTGAAGAGGTCATGCTTATAAAGAATGCAGCAGACTTAGAACAATTCAGGTCCATGTATGGAATTGAGGGAGAGATAACAAAAGAATATTAAAACAGCCAATAACTGCGTGAAATGCAAAATGCTTTCTTGTCGGGGAGATTATAAACAGATATAATAGTTATATAAACAAAATGAAGGGTGGGGGACGGCATGAAAGAAGCTGGATCACAGAGAAATTTTAAAATAAGTATACGTGCCAAAATTTTAGCCGGAATGATAGCATGTGTTTTGATTGTGACAAATCTGATTGGCTGGTTTTTTATAGCGCAGGCAAAAGATACATTGTTAGAACAATGTAAAAGAAATGCCAGAAATTCCGCTAAGATTGCTGCTGAAAGAATTGATGGTGATATTTTAGAAGAAATTAAAGCCGGAGATGAGGGGACGGAAAATTATAAAGAAATATTATCGCAGCTGCAGGATTTCCTGTGCGGGGATGATATCAAATATATTTATACAATGCGGATGAATGGTGACAGACTGGAATTTATCGTTGATGCTGATACAGAAGAAGGCGCTGCAATTGGGGAAGAATATGAGATTTATGATGAAATTGCAGAAGCATTTGATGGAAATGCTACAGTTGACAGTGAAATGACATCCGATGAGTGGGGAGATTTTTATAGTGCATTTGCACCGGTTTATGACAGTTCCGGTAAAATTGCAGGAATCGTAGGCGTGGATTGTTCTGCAACTGATATCATGCTTCAGGAAAATATTTTTATAAAAGAATTTTTTATCATTGAACTTATTGGATTGGTGATCGCAGTAGTGCTTTCGCTTATTATAAGCGGTGTTTTGTCAAGAAGTGTAAGCGTAATAGCAGGAAAAATGAGCGAACTTGCAAAAAAAGAGGGAGACCTTACACAGAAGATAAATGTTAAATCATCCGATGAAGTCGGAAATATCGCAAACAGTTTAAATATTTTTTTGGAAAATTTGCGTGAGATTATTCAAAATATTAGTGCCAGTGAAAATAAACTTTTAAATAACTCGGAATATGTAAATAATATTGTGACATCGTCTGCAAATGAAGTGTCAAAGGTGAATGCCACCATGAATGCAATGGAAGGAAAAGTTCTTGAAATGAGCGACATGGTTCATCAGATTGCTGAAAACGCGAAGCGCAATAATGAGATGATGTCATCCGTCATACATGAGACAAAATCACAGGCAGAATACATAGGTGAGGTTGGACGAAAAGCGGAAAAGCTGGAAGAAGATGCAGTATCAGCCAGAGAGCGTATGCAGAATACGATTGTGCGAATTGGAAAGACGCTTGAAGATAAAATTGAAGAATCAAAGGAAGTAGAGCGGGTACAACAGCTTACAAATCAGATCCTCAATGTTGCAGACCAGACAAACCTTCTTGCATTGAATGCAAGTATTGAGGCAGCAAGAGCGGGGGAAAGCGGCAGGGGGTTTGCAGTTGTGGCCAATGAGATATCCAGCCTTGCGGAAGAGTCATCAAAGACCGCAGGGGAAATCCAAAAGATTAATACTTTTATTGTGGATATTGTAGATAAATTAGCAGAAGCTTCATTTGAACTGTTAAACTATGTGAAAACAAATGTTATTTCAGATTATGATGTCCTCGTACATACAGGCGAGGAATATGCAAATGATGCACATAATTTTAAAGATCAGATGGAGAAGTTTGGAAGCTGTATAGATGAATTGCAGCAAAGCATGGAGAGTATTCATTATTATGTAAATGGAATTATGGATGGGTTTGACAAGCAGAAAGAAGAAGTGTCCGTTAATTCCGAATATATGTCGCAGATCAATGAAGAGTTTAAGAAGATAGTGAATGCAGTGTTGGACAATAAAGAAATTGTGTATGAACTTGAAAGGAATATCCGGCAATTTAAAATTTAACAAACCATACAATTCCTGTTGACAAACTAGGAATATGCAATCTGCGCAGATAATGCATTCAAATATTTATCGACGAATATTTACAGATAGCAGGAGAAAATTGATTAGATCATGCAACCTGTGTTAAAATAAAAGAAATTCACATAAAAAAGGAAAACACAGGACAATTATCATGAATCATACATTATTACAACAGATCACCAGAAAAGATGCAAAAGCATTTACCCATAGTGGCAAGTTTCACGCGGATGATGTTTTTTCCTCAGCATTGCTGCTTTATCTGAATCCGGAAATTACAATTACACGTGGAAATAAAGTACCGGAAGATTATGACGGAATCGTATTTGATATTGGAAGAGGGGAGTATGATCATCATCAAAAAGACAGCCGGATCCGTGAAAACGGAGTGCCGTATGCGGCATTTGGATTGCTTTGGGAGCAGCTGGGCGCCGGAATTTTAGGTGAGGAACTCGCACAGACTTTTGATGAGGCATTCGTGCAGCCGCTCGACAATAATGACAATACCGGGGAGAAAAATGAACTTGCAACGCTGATCGGAAATTTCAACCCGACCTGGGATGCATCGGGAAGCAGTGATGACGCATTTTTCCGGGCAGTCGGCGTAGCTGGAATGATTTTGGAAAATAAATTTGAGCGTTATCTGGGAAATGAGCGGGCAGATAAACGGATCGAGGAAGTTTTAGAAGCACAGCAGAAAGCACTTGGGACAGGTGAAAAAACGGAAGACGAGGCAAAAATACTGGTTCTGCCGGAATTTATCCCATGTCAGAAAAGGCTCTCAGAGACTGAGATCGCATTTGTGATCTTTCCGTCCAATCGAGGGGGTTACTGTATACAGCCACAGAAGAGAGAGTATTCTATGAATTATAAGTGCAGCTTTCCGGAAAAATGGCTTGGATTGGAAAATGAGGAACTGGTTCAGGCGACAGGACTCCTTAGTGGAGGATTTTGTCACAAGGGAGGTTTCCTGATGACGACCGGCACATTAGAAGATGCTGTGGCGGCATGTAAGATCAGTTTATCCTGTTTTAAGGAGGAACCGGTGATCGTAAGTCTTGGCGGTGGGGAAAAAGCTGATGAACTATTACAGAAATTGCCCGGAATGGAGCATGCCCGCATTTCACATTGCGTACTGCCGAATGTCCCGGAGCTTATCATGCAGGGAATTTATGGGGAAGTTGCCATGGAGAAGCAGCAGTGGAAGAGCCGCATCAAAGATCAGATGAAACAGATCTTAAAAGAAAAACCGGAAGCTGTTTATGTGGAAGGAGATGTTTTTTTTACTTATCCGATCGTACATCAGCTTCGAAAAAAGCATATTCCGGTTTTGACATTGGTAGAACAGTGTGGAGAACCATATATTGTGCGTATTCCATCCGGTTCGTAAATAACTCATGAAAATAAAATTTTACGTGCGTTCATCAGAGGGGCAGCCTATTTTAACCGTAAGTACGTAATCATCCGTATCTGTCAGCAACTATATTTTTCTGATACACTCTTTTCATAACAAAGAAAGGAAACTGTATCATTATGAAAACA
>DMYD01000026.1:0-33896 GCA_003483745.1 Roseburia sp.
AAGTTTACCTCTGAACAGTAACCAAGAAGCTAGTTTTTGACAGTTTTCAAATAAAAAATACTTGCATAATAGAAGGTGCTATGCTATAATCTTTTCTTGTCAGAGCGCATTTTGCGTATCTGATAAATGGGCAGATTCCCGAGTGGCCAAAGGGGACAGACTGTAAATCTGCTGCAATTTGCTTCGGTGGTTCGAATCCACCTCTGCCCATTGTGTATTGTCCGGTAGGAAGACATTTTTAAGTAGCTCGTGAGTGAAGGTTTTCGAACATAGGAGGCAATACATATGGGAAATGCCGGCGTGGCGGAACTGGCAGACGCGCAGGACTTAAAATCCTGTTGTAGAAATACAGTACCGGTTCGATTCCGGTCGCCGGCATTATAAAGATTCTTCTAAAGAGAGATCCTGTTAACAGGGTCTTATTTTAATTCATTAGAAATTATAATAAGTAATTTTGAAATTTTAATGAAAACAAAATGTATTTCAAATAAAATTGTGCTATAATTCTGAAAAACACTAAGAAGGGGAAACCGTGTTCAAATTTGATACGGAAGAAAGGTACGATGAAACAGGAAAAAGTAACATTTATTCATTCAATTTCAGCGAAAATTACTTTGCTGGCGGTTTTTATTGTTGTCGTGTCTCTTGTAGGGAGTGTGATCAATGCCAGTTCAAAATCGAGGAAAGCTGTTGAAAACGTAAATTCAAATTATATTCTGAGTCTTGCAGAGATGGGAGCACAGACGATCGGGAATATTCCGGCAGATATTGCAACAGATGAAGAATATTCGAAAATCATAAGTGAGATCAACATGACAGGAGTAGAGAGTGCATATGCATATCTGGTATCAGAAGATGGCATGATGCTCTATCATCCGACCGCAGATAAGATTGGGCAGCCAGTTGAAAACACTGTGGTTAAAGAGGTGGTATCACAGCTTGCGTCCGGAACTGTTCCGGAGGATGCTGTTGTTGAATATGATTTTAATGGTTCGATCAAGTATGCAGGATATGCCCTGACACCGGATCACATGATCGTGGTCGTAACTGCTGACAAAGATGAGATTGTAGCACCAATCGACAAAATGATACATTCCATGATCGGTATAGCTTTGATCGTAATGGTTGTCTGTGCAGCTATGGGGTATCTGTTAAGCCGTTTGATCTGTAAACCACTGGAACATCTGACCGGGATCATAAAGAATACAGCAGATCTTAACTTCAGCCATAATGCAAAGAGTGACAGCCTGTGTAAGAGAACAGATGAAACCGGTTTTATGGCGCGGGAACTCCGTGTTATGAGAAGAAATCTGCGTGAGATGGTTGCAAATATTGACACAGCAAGCCAGCAGATCACCGGAAATGTAGATGGATTAAAACAGGTAACTGAGACGGTGGATCATATGTGTTCGGATAACTCCGCAACCAGCCAGCAGCTTGCAGCGGGTATGCAGGAGACCGCAGCAACGACTGTAAATATCAATGAAAATGTCGGCACCATGAAAGAGGAAGCTGACAGACTTACAGAAATGGCTGAAAAAGGTGCAGATGTTTCCAACGAGGTTATGGACAGAGCAAAGAATCTGTGTAATAAGACAGTAACTGCAAGTAACCGTACCATGGAAATGTATACGAATGTGAAAGAAAAATCCGAAAAGGCGATCGAGGGATCAAAGGCAGTTGAAAAGATCAATGAGCTGACCAACACCATTATGGAAATTTCTTCCCAGACCGGACTTTTAGCATTGAATGCAAGTATTGAGGCTGCGAGAGCCGGAGAAGCAGGACGTGGATTTGCAGTTGTTGCAACAGAGATCGGAAGTCTTGCAGACCAGACCTCAAAAGCAATCGCAGATATCGGTAATATTGTAAAGGCTGTCAATGAAGCAGTTGGTAATATGACAGAGTGCTTAAGTGAGACAACCGGATTTTTGGAGACGACCGTACTTGAAGATTATAAAGAATTTGAGCAGGTAGGTGTCCAGTATCAGGATGATGCAGATGCATTCAAGTCCAACATGAATCAGGTAAAAGATTCTATGCTGCAGCTCTCGGATCTGATCGAGTCGATCGCACAGGCATTAAGCGGTATCAACGATACTGTTGGTGAAGCAGCGGTCGGTGTATCCGATATTGCATCAAAGACAAGCGGCATGGTGGAGAAAACAGGTGCTACACATGATATGGTATCCGAATGTTACTCCTGCGCAGATGAGCTCCGTGAGATCGTTGGCAAATTTGTCTTAAACTAAGTGAATCTATTGTCATGAATTATGGCCTGTCCTCATAAGATGTGGTAATCACAGATTATGAGGGCAGTTTTTTTATTCATAGGAAATTACGTCCCATAAATTAAAAAATTGCAGGATATCTGTGTGAAAGTATGTGGTAGGGAGGTTATGATGCAGGAGAAGTCATATGAGCAGGTAAATGAGCAGAAACGGGGATACAATCTGTTAGATAAGGAAGAAGAAAAATCACTGTTTGCGTGTTTTTTCGAACAGCTTAACGATCCGCTTATTTTTATCCTGTTTGCGGCGGCGGCAATATCCCTGCTGCTCCGGGAATATGGAGATATGTGCATTATACTTGCAGTTGTATTGTTAAATGCGATGGTCGGTGTGATCCAGGAGGGAAAAGCGAAGCGGGCGTTAGAGGCATTAGAGAAAATGACAAGTCCGCATGCCCTGATCCATGATGCGGATGGAATCCGGGAGATTCCTGCGGCTGATCTGATCCCGGGAGATATTGTCTGTTTAGAGGCGGGACGGCAGGTGCCTGCAGATATCAGAATTATTTCTGCAGTTAACTTAAAAATAGAAGAGTCGGCATTGACAGGGGAATCTGTTCCGGTTTCTAAAAATACGACGGATCAAAATGAGGCATATATGACCACAAATGTTACCTGTGGCCGTGGAGAAGGTGTCGTTACTGCGATCGGGATGGATACGAAGATAGGAGGTATCGCAAAACTGCTTTCCGGAACCAAAACGGAGCTGACACCCTTGCAGAAGCGACTTGCGGATCTTGGAAAACTGCTTGGTACGGTTTCTGTTTTTTTGTGCATCATGTTATTTGTAATGGCAGTTTTGCAGAGACGCAATGTTGCAGAGATGCTGATCACAGCAATATCATTGGCGGTTGCAGCGGTTCCGGAAGGACTGCCGGCGATCGTTACAATGGTACTGGCACTTTCCGTGTCGCGCATGGTAAAGGTAAATACAATTGTAAAACGACTGCCGAGTGTGGAGACATTAGGCTGTGTGAGTGTGGTATGCTCGGATAAGACCGGAACACTGACGCAGAACCGAATGACGGTGACAAAATGTTACACGGATGGGAAAATATGTGAGCCAAAGCGCTTAAATCGCAGAAAAGACAGGTATTTTCTGGAGGGATATGCGCTCTGTAATGATGCATCCATCCTTGGAGAGCGGATCGGTGATCCGACAGAGCTTGCATTGCTTGATATGGCGGCAGAATTTGAGATACAAAGAGAACATTTAGAAGAAAGGTTTCCGAGAACGCAGGAAATCGCGTTTGATTCTGACCGGAAGATGATGACGACACTGCATCGCGGGGAGAAAGAAAGTATTTCTTATACCAAAGGTTCGCCGGATGAAATTTTAGAGCGTGCCACGTTTTTGTTAGAAGGCGGCGAGCGGATACCGATGACGCCGGAGAGACGAAAAGTGATTGATCAGGTGATCCATACATTTACCGGGGAGGCACTCAGGGTACTGGCACTTGGAATGAGAAATCCGGCTTCGGGCCTGACGGAAAATGGTTTGACATTTATAGGAGTTGTCGGGATGGCAGATCCCATACGGCCGGAGGCGGAAAATGCCGTGCAGGAATTTTACCGTGCGGGGGTAAAGACGGTCATGATCACGGGAGACCGGATTGATACGGCGTTTGCGATTGCAAAAGAGCTGCACATTGCATCCGAGGAGAGTGAGTGCATTTCCGGCGAAGAGTTAATGGACATGACGGATGAGATGCTCGCGGAGAAGATAAAAAAAGTGCGCGTATTTGCACATGTTTCACCGGAACACAAGGTGCGCATCGTGGCGGCATGTAAGAAAAATGGAGAGATTACTGCGATGACCGGAGACGGAGTCAATGATGCACCATCCTTAAAGGCTGCAGATGTCGGGATCGCTATGGGGAAGGCGGGAACGGATGTGGCGAAAAATGCCGCGGACATTGTACTGACGGATGATAATTTTGCAACGATTGCGAAGGCAATCGCGCAGGGAAGGTGTATTTATGAAAATATCCGTAAGTCCGTAATATTTCTGTTATCCTCTAATTTCGGCGAGATCATAACAATGCTTGCGGCTGTGGCCTGTGGCTTTGCGGCACCGTTAAAATCAAGCCATATTCTCTGGATCAACCTGATCACAGATTCCCTTCCGGCACTTGCGCTTGGCGTGGATGAGGAGGAAAATAAAAGTTATATGGACAGACCGCCACGCGGAAAAGATGAGAGTCTGTTTGCGGGCGGTGGATTAAACTGCACCTGCTTTTATGGGGCGTTGATCGCATTGATCAGTACGGTGGCATTTTTACAGCTTCCGGTGGGAATCCTGCTTTTGTCGGGGAGGCAGATCACACCGGCAGCAATACGGACATTGCTTATGGATACGGCACTTTTAAGCCGTTGTCAGACCTATGCATTTACAGTGCTTGGCATGTCGCAGCTGTTTCATGCGATCGGCATGCGCGATGTCGAAACATCATTGTTCCGGATAAACCATCTGGAAAACAGGTTAATGATCGCTGCATTTGCAATCGGAATTGGACTGCAGCTTCTTGTGACAGAGGTGCCTTATTTTATCAGCCTGTTTGGAACCTGTAAACTGACATTGCTTGAATGGGTAAAATTGTTAGTACTTGCATCTATGCCTTTGTTTGCCCATGAACTGCTGGTATTCGGAAGTTGTTTAGGAGAAAAAGAAGTTAAGAAAAATGCAAACAATGGGGCAGGAGAGATGGCAGCGTCCGGTGGGCGTTGGAGCTAAAAAAAACATTCATTTTTTGCGGGGGGTGTGTTATAATGAGATGTCCGTAAGTATGGGGCAGGTTTTTGCAGGAAAGGATATTAGAAATTATGGAAGAGAAAATGACAATGGAAATCACAAACGACAGACTTGAGGAGGCCATTAAGGAATATGCAGCAGATCGAACCAAAGAGCGTCTTACCACAGTTCTTAATCTGCTTCGCCCGACAAAGCTGTTTGTGCCGGCAATGTTACAGGCACCGGATCGTCCGATTCCATGTTTTTTAAAGAATAGTAATGAAGAACAGTTTTTAGTTGTATATACGTCAAAAGAGCAGATACCGGAGGAACCAAAGAGCCAGGCGATGCTTAGCATGCCATTCCCGGCGTGCAACAATATTGTTGTAAAACCGGAGTTAAAACTTGCAGGAATGGTGATCAATCCGTTCTCTGACAACCTTGTATTAAAGACAGAGCTGGTGCAGAAGTTACATGAGGCTGATGAGCAGGCGGCAAAACGTGCAGCACAGATGAAACAGGTAAAGATGACACCGGCACAGTTCCAGGTGTTTGTAAAACGTCAGGTTGAGTTTGGCGTATTGCCGAAGCGTCTGTTTACCGAAAAACAGGAGTTCATCAACAAGTTGTGTGATGAAAAAGAGACTTTTGTCAATGAGATTTTTGCAGGCGTGTTCAAGGAGCCAAAGTTAAATCCATACACAGAGAACGATTACTCAGTGATGGCACTTGACATTGCAGAAGATCTTACCTTAGTTCGTGTAGATCTTCCGGAAAAAGGATTAGTTCCGCCGCTCTGCTATCGTATTTACATGACGATCAATCCAAAAACCGGAAAAGCCGGCTATTATACGATCGAAATGTCCAAAGAAAAAGATGTCCGCATGTTAGGAGAATTTTTAGAGGACGGAAAACATGTAGATCACGGTGTTGCACCGGTAGAGGGTGCTGAACTTCAGAAGATCATGGACCTTGCCAGAGGCGAAGGCGCTGAGATGACAAGCTAGAAGTAAAAAATAATGCAATTATAAGATAAAAAAATGATGTTGGGGCCGAATAGTGACTGACAAATTTTAATGCACTATTTGACTCCAACATCATTTCTTTAGTTATGCTGGATAATATCCGCATACTGCCCGCGGGTTACTTTTAAGAGCGCATCCGGGTTTACCGTGATGGAAGTGCCGATGCGTCCGCCACTGATATATATCTTATCGAAGGAAGCGGCACTTTCGTGGACGA
Source organism: Roseburia sp. (assembly GCA_003483745.1). Lineage (GTDB taxonomy): Bacteria > Bacillota > Clostridia > Lachnospirales > Lachnospiraceae > Roseburia. The sequence continues at coordinate 6,264 of DMYD01000026.1, forward strand.
CAGTCGGAAACTGTTTTTTCATGCCAAGCGGAGAGCAGCCGCCGCGCACATAGCCGGTAAGAGGGGTTAAATCTTTTACATGGAGCATTTCAAGTGATTTTTCGCCGACACATTTTGCAGCTGCTTTCAGATCAACTTCCTCTGCAATCGGTACTACAAAAACATAATACTGTTTATTCCCACCGGCGGCAGGTTTGCCTGCCTGCATGACGAGTGTTTTAAAAGACTGTTCTACCGGGGCACCGGTCTTTTCAGCAGTATGCAGTCCGTCTATAAATTCGTCACACTCATAATTGATGATTTCGTAAGGTATTTTATTGCGGTCTAAAATGCGCATGGCATTTGTCTTTACTTCTTTTCCCATAGAGAGAAAACTCCTTTCATAATAATTGTTTTTAAACTGCGCTCATTGTAACACCACAGTAAAAAATAGACAACTGAAACAGAATGTATGTTTACGAAAAAATAAAAAAATGTTATTCTAAAAGAGTAATTCAGGGTAATAGATGAAGTAAAAAATTACGTCATACATAGAACAAACATGGGTGACGGGAAATGAGGCAGAGTATGAAAGATTTTTTTAAGAGAGTAAAGATGGATGCAATCCTGTCGGCAATCTTATGCATTGTATTGGGGGTAGTTCTGATCGCCTGGCCGGGAGAGACGATCAACATTGTCTGCAAAGTACTTGCAGCCGGTCTGATCATTCTTGGTGTGGTGGAGCTGTTTTCCTATATTACCAATAAAGGCGGTTATATGTTTACCGGAGCTTTAGGCCTGATTGTGCTGATCGTTGGTGTATGGATCTTTTTAAAACCAGAAAGCATCGTAAGCCTTATTCCAATCGTGATTGGTGTGATTTTAGCAGTTCATGGTGTGCAGGATGTGAAAATGGCGATCGAGTCAAAGAACAGCGGATATGACAGATGGTGGATCATGTTGATCATTGCCATTATCAGCATCGCGTTTGGCGTGCTCTGCATTGTGAATGCATTTGGCATGGTAAAACTTGCCATGCAGTTTGTCGGAGCTGCCTTGATCTATGATGGAATCAGTGCTCTGTGGGTTGTGACAAAAACAGTGCGGACTGTAAAAGAGATGGAACGGGAAGCAAAGGCAGTGGATGTAGATTATAAAGAGGTTGACTGATAGGATAGAAAGAAACTAAGAAGTGCCCCAAAAAAGTCTGGATATGGCTTTTTGGGGGCACTTTTTAGTTAATTCATGAGAGGAGGGACTATACGGTAATTTTTTCTTCGTTGATAAGCCGGATAAAGACGTCCACTAATTTTGGATCAAATTGTGTTCCTCTGTTTTTTTGCAGTTCGCTGACTGCATAGGAGACAGAGAGAGCCTTTTTGTAAGGGCGCCTTGCAGTCATGGCATCGAAACAATCGGCGATGGTAAGAATCCGCGCCATATAAGGAATATCTTCTCCGGCAAGACCACGCGGATATCCTTTTCCGTCATAACGTTCATGATGTCCGAGTACTGCGGGAATCACATAATCCATATGCGGCAGATAGCGGATCATCTTTGTGGAGTTCTCGACATGCGTTTTCATGATCTCATATTCTTCCGGTGTCAGCGCCGAGGTTTTTTGTAAAATGCGCTCTGGAATGCTGATTTTTCCAATGTCGTGCAGCATACCGGCATCGCGCACGAGTTCAATATCATTTTCATCCATTCCAAGAGCCTGGGCTAAGATCACAGCATATTTGGAAACATTCATGGAATGGATAAATGTATAGCTGTCCTTTGCGTCAATTGCGGCAGTCAGTGCATAAATGGTAGGTGCAACACGTTCATATGCAGTTCTTAGATTCGGGTTTGTGGAACGTGTTTCAAGACCGGCCCGGTAAACGGTGAGATGGCCTTTGCCACTGAGTTTTCCGTAATAGGCTGCCTGCTCTGCATTGTGCAGCAAGGTTTTCGCATCCGGTGAAATGGATGGAAAAGTGGATATACCGCAGGTAATACTTGTATCCCAGACGGTATCGTTTTTGCTTCTTAAAGCAATGATATTATGGATGATCTCAGTGGCGAGTGCACCTGCGCTATTCGGATCATCCCCCTGTGTCAGGATCATAAAGACATCTGCACCGTAGCGGAATGCAAGATCCGTTGGCCGGATCATGGAGAGGATCGCTTGTGCACAGAGTGTGATCATGTTATCCCCTTCCGTGGCACCGTAAAGCTCATTGTAAAGTTTAAAATCGTCGATATCGAGCAGGATCAGACTGACCGGTGTATCCGAGGAACAGGCATTGTTGATGCATTCAAAAGCATGTTTCCTGTTATATAAGGAAGTAAGACTGTCTGTGATCGAAGAATGATACGCGTTGTGATACAGGTTGGCATTGCGCAAAAGATATGCAGCGTAGTAACAGATACGATCAAGGCAGGCAAGTTCATCTTCTGTGTAAATGCGGTCAGAGGCATCTGCAATATATAAAAGACCGATTACGGCCTGCTGATAGCGGACCGCCTTAACCGCATGAATATTTTGCTGTGTGAGCCAGCGGCTCTGGCGGGGTGTCAGCAGAGAATCGTCGATATGAAAATCCGGTCCAGTCATAAGAAGTCCTTTTTGATGCAGCAGTTCATCGAGAAATGCATCGGAAGGAACGGAGTAATCTTTTTCAAAGAAAATATCGCCCCATCTGCGTACCGTACAGAAGGAGCGGCCAGTGGTTAAGTTCTGTGTTAGTAAAAGTCCCTGTGGATGTAATAATAAAATAAGCGAATCCATCAGGATATTATAAATTTCATCGGCCTCTAAAGTGCGGATTGCAGACGAAAGAAAATTGTCCAGAATCGTTTCAGTGTTTTCTGACATAGGGTAAGGAACCTCCAGGATATGATTTTTCTTGAGAATGTAGCAACATTATACTATAATGCTTTTGGCGTGACAATGGTGTTTTTGATATAGCCATTGCAGAAGAAAGAAGGAAAGAAAATGAGACGCGAAGAGTTTAAGATGGAACGTACGGGATTGCTTGAGGTTGGCGATGTCCTGCCAATCACAGAGGGAAAGCTGCCGAGTTCTTATTATTATACACTTGGGAAAGCCTATGCGATGTCTGCCAATTATGCGGTAAGCGAAAGGATCAAATCAAGGGAAGGAAAGGTTGTAGATGTAAAAGAAACTCCAAAAGGGTACTTTGTGACAGTTGAATTTGACGAATAAATGTTATAAAATAAGTGTACTGCAATTTGAAAGGAAAAGTACATGCGCTATATACCGACGAGTAGGTTAGAGACGGGAATGGCTCTTGGACAGGATATTTATGATGGAGAGGGAAGACTTCTTTTAGCGAAGCACCTGCTTTTGACATCAGAATATATATCCAATCTGGAGTTCCTCGGATATCCTGGAATATACATAGATGATGAATTTACAAGCGGGATTGAAATACAACAGGTGCTCACACCGCAGGTGCGTTGTCATGCATTGAAGCTGATACACGATCTGTTTGATTTTGATACGGATGACAGTGAACTGCCGGTGGATGAAGTAAAGTTGCGTATGACAGTGAAAAATGTTGTGGAAGACATCTTAAAAAATGGTGATGTAATGTTTAATATGATGGATATCCGCAACTATGATGAATATATTTATTACCATTCCGTAAATGTCGGTGTGCTTTCGATTATGGTGGGAGCAAGATACGGATTGGAACGAAGCAAATTATACGATCTTGGAATTGCAGCCATGTTGCATGATATAGGAAAGAAGTTTTTACCGGAAGAAATTGCCAACGGAAAATGGCCGCTTGAAGGAGCTGAACGGGAAGCGTGGAAGAGTCATCCGAAACGTGGTGCTGAATATTTGAAAACATCATACCATTTTCCAGCTGTTGTTTATACCGGAGTCATGATGCATCATGAATGGTATAACGGTGAGGGTTATCCGTTTGGTAAATCTAAAAATGATATACCTTTATATGCGAGGATCATTAAGGTCACAGACAGCTATGATGCAATGATCTCCAAACGGCCCGGCAGGGAACAGCTTTCACCGGCAGATGCGATTGAATATATGATGGCAATGGCGGGAGCAGAATTTGACCCGCAGTTAGTCAATATATTTTTACGCAGAATGGCAGTATATCCGATTGGATGCGAAGTGCAGCTGTCAAACGGACTGCATGGCATTGTCGCGAAGAATTTCAGAGACTTTTCGTTAAGACCGCTGGTACGGATCGTGGAGACAGGAGAGATGCTCAATCTGCGGGATGATCCGGAAGGTCTTAGCATTACCATTGGAAGAATGATTATGTAAGGATACTTTGAGGGAGATATGACTGGACAGGGAAAGAGCGCGATAGATACGCTTTTGGCAGAAAGTTTTAAAGAACTTGCATTAAAACAGCCGATTGAGAAAATTACGATCAAAGAGATTACAGATAAGGCGGGTGTGATACGTCCGACATTTTATAACCATTTTCAGGATAAATACGAGCTTTTGGAGTGGATCATAGATACACAGCTGATTGCTCCGGCAGAACCACTGATCCAGAACGGTATGGTAAGTGAGGCATTGGTACTTATGTTTTCTAACATTGAAAAAGAAAAGGAGTTTTATCAGAAGGCGAGCCGCTTAGAGGGACAGAATTCGTTTGAGAGCATTGCACAATCCTGTATTATGAAAGTGTTCCTGCGCGTGGTTGAACATTCAGCAGCCACAAAGAAGCCGAAGTATATCTGGCTGACACCGGAACGTATTGCAGCTTATTATGCACAGTCCATGTGCTACATTGTCATGAACTGGATCCAGTCAGGGATGACGATTTCAGCGAGGGAGTTAGCAGAGATCTATGATTACATTATAAAGAGATCCATGGAAGATATTTTAGCGGAAATTTAATCTGTGATTTAAATATACAATCGGAATCAAATGTTAACTTTAATATACATTTTGGGCATTTTGTATAATAAGACGCTACAGAGAAATTAGATTGAATCTTTTCAGATTCAGTCTTTTTTTTTACACTAAAATAAATTGTGGCAGGGGGAAGTGTGAAAAGACGATTTTTCACATACACAGAAATCGCGTGTAGAGATGATGCGCCGCAACAAAATAAAAAGAAAGAAAAGAGTGAAAAAGATGATTAAGTTTGGAAAATGGGTAGTGAAATTCCGTATCCCGATTCTGATCCTGAGTTTTTTGCTGTTGATACCGACCGGGATCATTTACATGAATACGCGAATCAATTACGATATCCTCTCATATCTTCCAGGAGATATTGAGACGATGAAAGGTCAGGATATCCTGTTAGATGAGTTTGGAACAGGTGCTTTTTCCGTTGCAGTCATAGACGGCATGCAGGAAAAAGAGATTTCACAGTTAGAGGATAAGTTAAAAGAGATCGACCATGTCAAAGATGTTTTATGGTATGGAGCACTCGCTGATATTTCAATCCCGATGGATATGCTGCCGGATGATTTAAAAGATTCCCTGCAGAATGCAGATACAGGAAGTCAGCTTATGATCATTACATTTGATACTTCAATGTCAGCAGATGAGACATTAGATGCGATCGAGGAAATCCGCGGACTGACCAATGAACAGTGTCTTTTGAGCGGTATGTCAGCTGTTGTTACGGATATCAAAAAGATCTGTAACAGTGAGGTCATCATGTATGTTGTGATCGCTGCCGGATTATCTGCACTGGTGCTGGCACTTACAATGGATTCTTTCCTGTTACCGTTTATTTTCCTTTTGAGTATCGGTATGGCAATCGTATATAACCTTGGAACGAACTTTATTGCCGGAGAGATTTCCTTCGTTACACAGGCACTTGCAGCGGTATTGCAGCTTGCAGTTACGATGGACTATTCCATTTTCTTATGGCATAGTTATTTGGAAAATCAGGAGCGTTATCCGGATGACAAGAAACGTGCGATGTCCCATGCAATCTCACAGACGTTAACTTCCGTAGTCGGAAGTTCCATCACAACGATCGCCGGATTCCTTGCAATGTGTTTCATGACATTTACACTTGGTATGGATCTTGGTATTGTTATGGCAAAAGGTGTTGTATTTGGTGTTGTCGGTTGTGTTACAATTCTTCCTGCCATGATCCTTGCAATGGATAAATGGATTGAAAAGACAAGGCACAAAGCCATCATACCGGATCTTGGACGTATCGGTGGATTTGTGACAAAACATTACTGGATTTTCATTATTTTATTTTTAGTGATCATTGGTCCTGCTTTCTACGGACAGAGCCATAATCAGGTATATTACGATCTGGTAGGAACTCTTCCGGATAACTTAGAGAGTGTAAAAGCAGGAAATGCACTGGAAAATGATTTTGATATGGGTGCAACTCATGTGATCCTTGCAAGCAGTGAGCTGAATTCCAAAGATGCAAGAAATATGGAAAATGAGATCTCTGATGTAGACGGTGTCAAACTGGCATTAGGACTTGATTCCGTTATGGGACCGACCGTACCAAAAGACATGATCCCGGATGATATCAAGGAAATGCTTGATAATGGAAAATATCAGATGATCTATGTGATGTCTGAGTACAAGACCGGATCGGATGAAGTAAATGCACAGTGTGATGCAATCCGTGATATCATTAAAAAATACGATGACAGTGCAATGTTAATTGGTGAGGCTCCATGTACGGAGGATCTGATCACCATTACGAATACAGACTTTAATACGGTAAATGCAGTTTCGATTATTTTGATCTTCATTATCATTGCATTTGTATTAAAATCAATTTCATTACCGGTCATCCTTGTTATGGTCATTGAATTTGCAATCTTTATCAACATGGGTATTCCGCATTATACCGGAACGGTTCTTCCGTTTATCGCTTCTATCGTAATCGGAACGATCCAGCTTGGTGCAACCGTTGACTATGCAATTCTTATGACCAATAAATATAAGAGAGCAAGAAACCATGGAGCAGAAAAACGTGATGCAGTAAGAACCGCATTAGACAGTTCACTGCAGTCTGTCATTGTCAGTGCGTTAAGTTTCTTTGCGGCAACATTTGGTGTAGGACTTTATTCCAGTATCGATATGATCAGTTCCCTGTGTATGCTTCTTGCAAGAGGTGCCCTGATCAGTCTGGTTGTCGTAGCATTCATTCTGCCGGCAATGTTTATGGTATTTGATAAATTAATCTGTGCAACAAGTGCAGGTTTTCGTTACAAAAAAGATGCATCAGTTCATTAAATAGCAGGAGGGAAAAAAGATGAAATTACCGGAATTAAAGAAAAAGTTTACAAAGAAATATGTGATTCGTATTATCGCAGGTGTGCTGGTTGTCGGAATGGTTGGAACAGGAGTTTCCACCGCAAACGTTTTTGCAGCAAAAGCAGCAAAGGAGAGCACTGAGAGTGTTGCGAGCACAGAGAGTACCGAAAAAGACAGCAAAAAATCAGATACAAAAGATTCCGATGCTGAGAGCAAATTAAAAGATGCTTTAGACGACAGCATCAAGTTCAGTGAGAAAGAGATTGGCAAGGAAGAAACCGTATATGTACTTGCTGACAGCACCGGAAAGGAGCGCAAGACGATCGTTTCCGACCATCTGATCAACGATGGAAATAAGGACACAATCGAGGATGCCTCAGACTTAAAAGATATTGAAAATGTGAAAGGTGACGAGACATTCAAACAGAGTGGAAACAAACTGACCTGGCAGGCAGACGGCAATGATATTTACTATCAGGGAACTTCCACAAAAGAAGCTCCGGTATCCCAGACGATTACTTATTCTTTGGATGGCAAGGAAGTAAAACCGGAAGATCTTGCAGGAAAATCCGGTAAAGTAACGATCCGTTTTGACTATACCAACAATGAAAAAGTAAAAGCAAAAATTGCAGGAAAAGATGAAGATGTGTATGTTCCGTTTGCAGCGATCAGCGGAATGGTATTAGATGACAGCTTTTCAAATGTAAAAGTTACCAATGGTAAAGTGATCTCCGATGGAAAAAATAACATTGTAGTCGGATATGCACTCCCGGGTTTAAAAGAGAGTCTGGATGTGGATGATTCTGATTTTGATGGAGATGTATCAATCCCGGATTATGTGGAAGTTACAGCAGATGTAGAAAACTTCTCCTTAGATACCACAATGACGGTTGTGATGAACGCAACAAACTTTATCAGCAAAGATGGAGACGCAGATCTTTCTGAAGTGGATGATCTGTTAGACACTTTAACAGATGCAACAGATCAGTTAAAGGATGGATCAAGCGATCTTGCAGATGGTGTAGACACCTTAAAATCCAAGATGGGTGAGTTTAAAGATGGAGTCGGCACTTTAAAGAATGGTATCAAAGATTATACCGATGGAGCTTCTACTTTATCTACAGGAATTGGAACCTTAAAAAATGGTGTTGATACTTTAGTAGGAAGTGTACCGACACTGATCAACGGAATCGGAACCTTAAAGGATGGCTCTGCAAGTGCAGCAAAGGGAGCATCTTCCTTAAAGGATGGAGCAGGAACCTTAAAGAAAGGTGCAAAAGATGTATCTACCGGAGCGAATACACTTTCCAATGGTGTGAAAGATCTTTCTACCGGAGCAAATACCTTATCAGGCGGAGCAAGTGATCTCTCCACCGGAGCAGATACGTTATCTGCCGGAGCAACATCTCTTTCCGATGGTGCTAATACGTTATCGAGTGGAGCAAGCAGTCTGAATGATGGAGTGCAGTCGATTGCAACAAATATGAAAACGTTAGTCAGTGGAGCAAAACAAGTGTCTGACGGAGCTGCTAGTCTTAATACAGGCGTAGGTACATTGATTGGTAAACTGAATGATATGGGAACAACACTTGCAACAAATAAAGCAGGGCTTGAAGCACAGCTTCAGGAAAAAGGAACCTCACTTGAGAATGCACAGGCTACCATTAATGCATTAAAGGAAGTTCAGCAGAGTCTGATTCAGGGAATAGCTGTAGAGGGTACAAAACCGGATACTGCCATTGCTATTTTTTCACAGGTATCACAGAAACTTAATGTTCCAATCAGCAATTCAATTGATGCAGCATCAGTAATCGCAAGTTTATCCGATAAGATTGCAACGATTGGTCAGGCACAGGGAGCAGCAAATGTCATTGATACCGTAGCCGGACAGCTTGCAGGGCAGGACACGCAGGAGCAGCTTACTGCTTTAGCAACAGGAGCAAGCCAGCTTGCGGCAGGTGCACAGAATGTATATGATGGAGCAAGCCAGCTTTCCACCGGAGCAGATACAGCAGCAGCCGGTTCTGCCCAGGTAGCACAGGGAGCAGCAGACCTTGCAACGGGAGCCGGAACCTTAAAGACCGGAGCAGCAAGTCTTGCAACGGGAGCCGGATCTCTGAAAAAAGGAGCATCTGACCTTGCAACCGGAGCAACCAAGTTAAAGAAAGGAGCCGGAGATCTTGCAACGGGAGCTGGAAAAGTGGCAGACGGAGCATCTACACTGCACAAAGGAGCATCTGATCTTTCCGATGGTTTAAATACCTTAGACGGTGGTATCGGACAGTTAAAAGAGAAAGCCGGATCCCTTTCTACCGGAGCTGACCAGTTAAAGAGCGGTACAGACCAGCTTGCAACCGGAGCATCCACACTTGTTTCAAATAACCAGAAGTTAAATGATGGTGCAGGTACTTTAAGTGATGGTACCGATGCGATCATGGATGGTGTTGGAGAACTTTCTGACGGAGCGCATCAGCTTGCAGACGGAATCACGGAATTCAGCGAGGATGGAATCGATGAGATCATCAATTCCTACAATGGCGATATCGAGCCGCTGATCGACCGTATCCAGGCGGTATTAGATGCCGGTGCCGATTATCAGACTTATACGGATATCGCAGATGGTGTGAACGGAAGCGTTAAATTTATTATTAAAACAGATGCGGTAAAAGCTGAAGACTAAAGAGCCGCTTTAGGAGGAGTAAGATGAATGCGTTGGAGAATCTGCTGATCATAGCAGGCATATCGCTGGATATATTTGCAGCCATGGAGTGTCAGGGATCGCTGGTAGCAAAGATAGATAAGAAACAGCTTGGCAAACTGTGCGTACTGATTGCTGCATGGCAGATGGCAGCGCTGTTCGTCGGGAGTTACCTGTCAGGAATCTTGTACCGCAATACCATAACGCACAATGAAAAAGTGACTGGATTTGTCATTGCAGCAGCCATCTTTTTCTGCCTGGGAGTGCGGCTGGTTGCAAAAGCCATAAAAAACGAACGTATTGTAGAGCACTGTGAGCAGAAAATCGGCTGGAAGCGGTTTTTGACGATTGCAGCAGTTACAAGCATTTACACCCTGCTGACGGGGATTGCATTTGGTTTCCTTGGTACAAATCTGCTGGTAATGCTTCTGATGATCGCAGGAATTACGGTTGCGGTTGTTGTGGCAGGTATTTATACCGGATATCACCTTGGATTTGAGCATAAGTCAAAAGCGTATGTCGCAGGAGCAATTCTTCTGTGGATCGCAGGAATAGACGTTATTGTACGACATATTTTGCGGTAGGATCATAGATTTCGTATTTTGTGGGAAGAATGCTTCTCATAAATAAAAGAAAATCCGGTTTCTGACTGTCAGGAAAAAGCCTGGCTGTGGGAAACCGGATTTTTTTCGCACGTTGCAACAAGTTTTTTTCTCCGCTATAATAAGAAAAATGGAGGCACAAAACAGATGAAGATTTTACTTACGGCGATCAATGCCAAATATATACATTCCAATCTTGCCGTGTATAACCTGCGTGCGTACGCCGCGCATTATGCAAAGGGCATGGATGATTCCGATACAGTAGAGATCGGGGAATATACGATCAATAACCAGATGGAGGATATTTTAGAGGGGATCTACAAGGCGAAGCCGGATGTTCTCATGTTTTCCTGCTATATCTGGAATATTGCTTATGTGGAAGAACTGTCGGAAGAGTTTCACAAGCTGTGTCCGGAAGTCCCAATCTGGGTGGGAGGCCCGGAGGTTTCTTATGAGACGGAAAGCTTTTTGAGACAGCATCCGCAGATCACCGGTGTGATGATCGGAGAAGGGGAGAAAACTTTTTGTGAACTGGCAGAGTATTATGCCGGAGAAATACGAAGTGACAAAGAAGCAAAAGAAACACAGAAAATAAAACAAAGTGCAAAACTTAGAGAAATTGCCGGGATCGCATACCGGAATGAAGAAGAAATCATTTTTACCGCACCGCGGGAAATGCTCGATTTAAGTGATATCCCATTTTGCTATGACAAAGCAGGCGATTTTAAAAACCGTATCATTTATTATGAGTCGAGCCGTGGCTGCCCGTTTTCCTGTAGTTACTGTTTATCCTCGGTGGAAAAGCAGCTTCGTTTCCGTGACACGGAACTCGTAAAAAAGGAACTGCAGTTTTTTATTGACCGGGAAGTGCCACAGGTGAAATTTGTGGACAGGACATTCAACTGTAATCATGTACATGCGATGGAAATCTGGTCTTACATCAAGGAACATGATAACGGAATTACCAATTTCCATTTTGAGATTTCTGCAGATCTGTTAAGGGAAGAAGAACTTGCGCTGATCGGTACAATGCGGCCGGGGCTGATCCAGTTAGAAATCGGTGTACAGTCGACAAATGGGGCAACGATCAAAGAAATCCACCGTACCATGCAGCTTGAACGGTTAAAGGAAGTTGTCAAAAAGGTTCAGAAACATGAGAATATCCATGAACATTTAGACCTGATCGCAGGACTTCCGTTTGAAGATTATGATACGTTTGCAAGATCGTTTGATGAGATTTATGAACTTCGCCCGAACCAGCTGCAGCTTGGATTTTTAAAGGTGTTAAAGGGATCTTATATGTATGAGCATGCGAAAGAATATGAGATCGCGTATCACAGCAGACCGCCTTATGAAGTGCTTAAGACAAAGTGGCTTCCCTATGAGGATGTGTTAAAGATACGTCAGGTGGAAGAAATGCTTGAGGTGTATTATAACAGCGGGCAGTTTGAAGTTACGATGAAGGTGCTCGGAGTCCTGTTTCAGAGCGCATTTTTTATGTTTCAGGAACTCGGAAAATTTTATGAGAGAAAAGGCTATTTTGGTATGAGCCACGCAAGGATCCGTCGCTCGGAAATTCTGCTTGAATTTATCGAAGAAATAGCAGGCGGTAATATAACGGAAGATGAGCAGAGGAATTTTACAGATATCTGTAAGAATCTGGATCATCCGGAAATCTTAGATATCATAAAAGAAAGCCTGGTCTTTGATCTGTATTACCGTGAAAATTGTAAGAGCAGACCGGCGTGGGCAAAAGATTTAAGTGCATGGAAACAGGTGACGCGGGCATACTGCAAGAATGGAAAGCAGTCGCATGTGGAATGCTTTTCCTACCGGTTCCCGGATAAGGGGGAGCGTGTATTAAAAGAACTGCCGGAACATGCAGAAAAGCCGCTGTACGCGCTGTTTGATTATACAGACAGGGATCCTTTGGATCATCAGGCGAAGGTAACGTGGATCATGGAGGAAGAGGATGCAGGATTATGTAGTCATTGATCTTGAAATGACAGGTCTGAATGCAAAGACCGATCATATTTTAGAGGTGGGGGCAGTCAGAGTCAGAAATCATCGGGCGGTCGATAAATTTGGTGCGATTTTATGCCAGAACATAAAGATACCGGAAAAAGTAACCGAAATTACCGGTATTACAGAAACAATGGTGCGGGCTGGAATGGATAAAGAAGAGACGATGCGGCAGTTTTTTGAATTTATCGGAGATGACATCATCGTCGGACAGAATGTGATTTTTGACTATGGATTTTTGAAACAGTGGGCGGTAAATCACAATATGCCTTTGGAACGGAATGCAGTGGATACCTTAAAACTTGCACGAAAATTTTTGCCGAAAGAGCAGAAAAAAGATTTAGAAAGCCTGTGTGCGTACTTTGGGGTAAAAAGAGAAAATGCACACCGGGCATTTCATGATGCCTACGAGACCTGGCAGGTTTACGAGGCACTCAGGGAACGATATGAGGAAGAATCTGCCGGAGAGTTTTTGCCGAAGCCACTTCTTTATAAGGCTAAAAAACAGACACCGGCGACGGCGCGGCAGATCAGATATTTAAGAGAATATGCGGCGCATTATCAGATCACACTGCCGGATGATTTCACGGAAATGACCAGAAGTGAGGCGTCGAGACTGACAGACCGGCTGATCGCCACTTATGGGAAAATGCCATAAAATATTATGTGTGGAACGAGCCGGATGTCTATGAAGCATGATACGGATCATTGTACCGGAGTATTTGCGGTATCTTCCGGGAGCATGGCGGTCAGTTTTTCTACGATCGAACGCTTCATCAGAGAATCAAGCTGCTCTGCAGATACAAGAAGTTCACGGATCTTCCCGGTTTCGCCGCAAGATTTGTAAATCTCTGCTAAAAGCAGATAATTCCGGCTTAAGTCGGAGCCGATGCTGATACCGTATTCTAAAACCACGCGGGCATCCTCCGTATGACCAAGTTCAAAAAGCTGTCCGGCATAGGCGGTAAGAGTCTGACAGAGTGTGGTAAAATTCTGTTCGTATTCCGTCAGGGCAGGAAGACTGGCCGTACCATAGGTGATCTTTAAATCGGTATTGGTCTGTGTGCCCAGATTGACGATCTTTTGTCCGGAAAGAGCCTGCAGAGAGTTTTCATAATTTTTTAATGAATCATTTTCGTACATACCTATTGGAAATTTGTCAAAAGGTATGGTAATATAGGGAAGTCCGCTTAAATCCTTTAAACGGGTGTTATTTGCGATAGATTCTCTTTTCCAGAAACGGTCAGTTACGTTCTCCTGGGAGCGGTTTGAACGTTTACGGAAAAATGTAAGCAGGCAGATAACTGCGATTAGTAAACCTAAAAATGGCATGTGAAGTCCTTTCCGTGCCGTGTTTTTCTGAGATGGAGGTACATCGGTATGTATGATTTTAGTAAAAAGAAAAATAAAAAAGTACTTGCAGCAGTTGTGATCATTCTGGTTGGAACAATGTTGCTTACTACTGTACTTGCGGCACTGTTGTAATAAATCTGTTCATGTAAAATATACTAAAAACAGGGGAAACAGTCAAATATATTCGTGGTAATGCATCTTGAAAAAGAGGGCAGTTGTGATAAAATGAACAACAAAGATTCAGTAAAAGTAATAGTTTCAGAGGGAAAAGATGAAAAAAACGTGTAAAATATTAGCAGCTTTGGGGTTGACCGTGGTATTTGGCATCATTTTAAATCCGGCGCAGGCAAAAGCGGAAGACACAGACCGTATTGCGCAGGGAGTATATATTGGCAATATCGATGTCAGTGGAATGACGAAGCAGGAAGCCTTAGATGCAGTGACTGATTATGTAAATAATGCGGGGGAAGCCGTATTTACATTGACTGCAGGAGAGCATAGCACGCAGGTAAAGGCATCAGATCTGGCACTTGAGTTTACCGATATGAATGTTGTTTCAGAGGCAATGGATATCGGAAAAAGAGGCAATCTGATCAAAAGATACAAAGATAAGAAAGACCTTGAAAATGGCAGTGTTGTCATTGACATGGCGTTGAATGTAGATCATGATACCGTTTCCGAACTGCTTGCCGAGAAGGCAGATGGACTTGATAAGAAAGCAGTAGACAACGGACTGGTGCGCGAAAATGGTGCGTTTAAGATCATCAAAGGATCACAGGGTGTTGAGGTCAATGTAGAAAAGTCGATTGCTGCGATTGAAAATTATGTCAGTGATGACTGGGACGGACAGGGTGGAAATATTGAACTTGTAGCAGAGATCGTGGAACCGAAGGGAAGCGAGGAAGAACTTTCCAAGGTCAAAGATCTGCTCGGAGGATTCAATACGAATTACAGTTCTTCTACCCAGAACCGCTGTGACAATATTGCGACGGCAGCAGGAAAGATCAACGGAACGGTTTTGTATCCGGGCGAAGAATTTTCGGTATATGAGACGATTGGACCGTTAGATGCAGACAATGGTTATGAACTGGCAGGAGCCTATGAAAATGGACAGACGGTACAGTCCTACGGTGGTGGTGTCTGCCAGGTTTCGACAACATTATATAATGCAGTAATTTTAGCGGAACTCGAAGTTACGGAGCGCTCAAATCATTCGATGATCGTTACCTACGTAAAGCCATCCATGGATGCTGCAATCGCGGGTGATTACAAGGATTTAAAATTTGTAAATAATCAGGATGTACCGATCTATATCGAAGGATATACATCCGGGAAAAATGTTTATTTCAACATTTATGGGGAAGAGACAAGACCTGCAAACCGCAAGGTGACATATGAGAGTGAAGTTGTATCGGAACAGGATCCGGGTACACAGTTTGTTGCAACCGGAGATCCGATAGGAGCCATGAGCGTGTCGCAGGGAAAACATATCGGATATGTGGCACAGCTTTGGAAGATCGTTACGGTAGACGGTGTGGAGGAGAGCCGTGAAGTATTTAATAAGAGTACTTACAAGGCATCACCGAAGATCGTAAATGTTGGAACAGCATCGGAAGATCCGAATGCTTCAGCAGCGGTCGGAGCTGCATTAGCGACGGGCGATGAGGGAACCATCTATGCCACAGTGGCACAGTATACGGCAGCGGCAACAGCCGCACCGGAGCAGCCGGCAGAGAATCAGTCCGCAGAGGAACAGGCGATTGTTGGCGACGGACAGGTGGATGTCAGCGGAGATTCCAGTGGAAGCACTGGCGGAGATGGTCAGTAATTTAAGAAATAACAGGATTGTACGTTTCGCGAACATTCTATTGTCATGAATAAAAAAGAGGCTGCCCCGCAAGGGACAGCCTATAACTATAAACAGGGATGGAGATTGTGATGAAGATTGGAAAAGTACCGGAGAATGTACTGAAACGCTCCGTATTTAAACAGATACATACCAAAAGACCGGAGGTCATTTTAGGCGCCGGAGTGGGAGAGGACTGTGCAGCGGTCAAGCTTGCGGAGGATGAGACACTTGTGATGTCCACCGATCCGATCACGGGAACGGCACAGGATATCGGTACGCTTGCGATCCAGATCACGGCAAATGATCTTGCCAGTGCAGGAGCAGAGCCGGTCGGCGTGCTGCTTACGGTTTTACTTCCGCCAAAGATCGAAGAACCCGAACTGCGGGAGATGATGCAGCAGGTAGAGGCGGCATGCGCGAAGGCGGGTGTACAGGTCATGGGTGGTCATACAGAGATTACAGCGGTTGTAAATCAGCCGGTTATTTCCGTGTGCGGCGTTGGTAAAGTAAAAGACGGATGCCTGATCTCCACCGGAGGTGCAAAGCCTGGCATGGACATTCTTGTGACTAAGTGGATCGGTATTGAGGGAACCTCCATCATTGCAAAGGAAAAAGAAAAAGAGCTTTTGACAAGATTTTCTGCACCGTTTATTGAAAATGCGAAAAAACTGGATGTATATTTATCCGTGCTTTCAGAGGCCGCAGTCGCCGTTCGGTCTGGCGTTAGTGCTATGCATGACGTCACAGAGGGCGGTATCTTTGGCGCACTCTGGGAAATGGCAGAAGCATCTGGCGTCGGACTTGAAATCGATTTAAAAAAGATTCCCGTTCGTCAGGAGACAATCGAAATCTGTGAATTTTTTGGAATCAATCCATATGAACTGATTTCAAGCGGGTCTATGCTGATGGCAGCAGCCGATGGTAACCTGCTGGTAAATGAGCTGAAAAAGGCAGGAATACCGGCGACGATCATCGGAAAGGCAACAGCTGGAAATGACAGAGTTTTGTTAAATGAGGATGAGAGACGGTTTTTAGAGCCGCCTAAGACGGATGAATTATATAAGGTAGTATCATAACAATGGAGGATTATCATGCGTGAAAAGATTTTAACATTTATAGAGAAGAACAGCAGAATTGATTTAAAAGAACTGGCTATTATTTTAGGTGTGGATGAGGCAACTGTGGTAAATGAGCTTCAGAAAATGGAAGAGGAGCATATCATCTGCGGATACCATACTTTAATTGACTGGGATAAGGCAGGAATTGAAAAAGTAACAGCTTTAATTGAGGTGCGTGTTACACCACAGCGCGGAATGGGATTTGACAAAGTGGCAGAGCGTATTTATAACTACCCGGAAGTAAATTCCGTTTATCTGATCTCCGGTGGATTTGATTTTATGGTGACGATCGAAGGAAAAACACTGCGTGAGGTTTCCCAGTTTGTCTCCGATAAACTTTCACCGCTTGATTCTGTCTTAAGCACAAAGACGAATTTTATCCTGAAAAAATACAAAGATCACGGAACCGTTATGGCAGAACCGGCAAAAGATGAAAGGATAGAGATGTAATATGAGAGATCCATTGAATAAAACAATTACAACGATCCAGCCGTCCGGGATCCGTAAGTTCTTCGATGTGGTACATGAGATGAAGGATGCGATCTCTCTTGGTGTCGGTGAACCGGATTTTGACACACCGTGGCACATCCGCGACGAGGGTATTTATTCCCTGGAAAAAGGAAAAACACATTACACCTCAAACGCAGGTTTAAAAGAGTTAAAGACAGAGATCGACCGTTATCTGAACCGGCATTACGGGGTATCTTATGATGTGGATCATGAGATCATGGTAACGATCGGAGGCAGTGAGGCGATCGATGCGGCAATGCGCGCCATGTTAGATCCGGGGGATGAGGTATTGATCCCGCAGCCAAGTTATGTGTCCTATGTGCCATGTGCTGTTTTAGCAGGTGCAGTCCCGGTCGTAATCGAGTTAAAGGCGGAGAACGAATTCCGTCTGACTGCGGAGGAATTAGAGGCTGCGATCACACCAAAGACAAAACTTTTGGTACTTCCATTTCCGAACAACCCGACCGGAGCAATCATGGAAAGGTCAGATCTGGAAAAAATCGCGGAAGTGATCAAAAAACATGATATTTTTGTGTTAAGTGATGAAATCTATTCAGAACTTACTTATCTTGAAAAACATGTGACGATCGCATCTTTACCTGGAATGTGGGAGAGAACGATCGTGATCAACGGTTTTTCCAAATCACATGCCATGACAGGCTGGCGTTTAGGTTATGCCTGCGGTCCGCGTGTGATCATTGAGCAGATGTTAAAGATCCATCAGTTTGCCATCATGTGTGCACCGTCCACCAGCCAGTATGCAGGTGTGGAGGCACTCAAAAACGGAGATGAGGATGTAGCACAGATGCGTGAGGAATACAACGGTCGCCGCCGCTATCTGCTGCACCGTTTTAAGGAGATGGGACTTACCTGTTTTGAACCGTTTGGAGCGTTCTATGTGTTCCCGTGTATCAGCGAATTCGGCATGACATCCGAGCAGTTTGCAACGGAGCTTTTAAATACGGAGAAGCTTGCAGTTGTTCCGGGAACGGCATTCGGAGACTGCGGAGAGGGATTTGTACGTATTTCCTATGCATATTCGTTAGAGAACTTAAAAGAAGCGATGGACCGCATGGAGGCATTTATTACCGGGCTGCGAGAAAAAAGTGGGAAATAAGGAGCATTATGGCAAAGTTAAACATTGTATTATATGAGCCGGAGATTCCGGCAAATACCGGAAATATCGGAAGAACCTGTGTCGCAACAGGGACAAGACTCCACCTGATCGAGCCGCTGGGATTTCATCTCGATGAAAAGTCAATCAAGCGTGCCGGGATGGATTACTGGAGTGAACTGGATGTGACGACTTATGTGAACTGGGATGATTTTTGTGAGAAAAATCCGGGCGCAAAAATCTATATGGCTACGACAAAAGGACGCCATGTATACACAGAAGTTTCTTACGAGCCGGACTGCTATATTATGTTTGGAAAAGAAAGTGCAGGAATCCCGGAGGAGATTTTAAAAGCAAACCCGGATACCTGTGTGCGGATTCCAATGATTGGGGAGACGCGTTCGTTAAACCTGTCTAATTCGGTTGCGATCGTGCTCTATGAGGCACTTAGACAGAATCAGTTTGATCACATGAAGCTGCAGGGAGAACTGCACAGACTGCGCTGGGACGACTGATACGGGAAGGAATAGAAACAGATGGGAATTATTAAGGCAAAACAGCTTGTGCATGAATATATCAGACGTGATGAAGAGGGAAATGTAGAGTCGATCCAGACTGCCTTAGATCATGTCGATCTCGATGTGAAGCAGGGAGATTTTATCGCAATTTTAGGACATAACGGTTCCGGTAAATCTACGCTTGCCAAGCATATGAATGCACTGTTAGCCCCGTCCGAGGGAAGCCTTTTTGTGGACGGTATGGATGTGTCAAAGGAAGAAAATGTCATTCCGGTGCGAAAAACTGCCGGAATGGTTTTCCAGAATCCGGACAACCAGATCATTGCGAGTGTAGTAGAGGAGGATGTTGGATTCGGACCGGAAAATATCGGTGTGCCAACGGATGAAATCTGGCAGCGTGTGGAGGAGAGCTTAAAGGCAGTCGGTATGTTAAAGTACCGTCATCATTCGCCGAATAAGCTTTCCGGTGGGCAGAAACAGCGTGTTGCTATCGCCGGTGTCGTTGCGATGGAGCCGAAATGTATCGTGTTAGACGAGCCGACTGCGATGCTTGACCCGAACGGAAGAGCGGATGTCATCCGCACTGCACATGAACTGAATCAGAAAAAAGGTGTCACGATTATCCTGATCACACATTATATGGAAGAAGTCGTTGGTGCAGATAAGGTGATCGTGATGGACAAGGGAAAAGTCGTCATGCAGGGAACGCCGCGCGAGATCTTTTCCCAGGTCGGAAAGTTAAAAGAATACCGGCTGGATGTGCCACAGATTACGATCCTTGCAGATCTGCTCAGACAGTCAGGGCTTGATATTCCGCTTGGTGTGTTAACGAGGGAAGAACTTGTGGGACATATTCTGCGGATTGCGCAGATTGACTGAGAAATGAGGATGAACATGTCAATTATTTTAGATAAAGTGAATTATGTATACAGCGAGGGGACCGCGTACCAGATTCAGGCATTAAAGGACGTGAACCTAAAAATTGAGGACGGGCAGTTTATCGGCGTGATCGGACATACCGGTTCTGGAAAGTCTACACTGATCCAGCACTTGAACGGATTAATGAAAGCAACCTCCGGGACGATCTATTTTCACGGCCAGGATATTTATGAAGATGATTTTGATCTGCGTGAATTAAGAAACCGTGTCGGGCTGGTATTCCAGTATCCGGAGCATCAGTTGTTTGAGACAACGATTTTTGATGATGTGTGTTTTGGACCAAAAAATCAGGGATTATCGAAAGAGGAGGCAGGACTTCGGGCGTTTGAGGCACTGCGGAGTGTCGGACTGCCGGAAGAACTTTATTACCAGTCTCCGTTTGATCTTTCCGGTGGACAGAAACGCCGTGTTGCGATCGCGGGTGTACTTGCGATGAAGCCGGAAGTATTGATCTTAGATGAGCCGACGGCAGGGCTTGACCCGGCAGGACGTGACGAGATCTTAGATCTTGTGGAGCGGATGCACAGAGAGCGCGGCATTACGGTTATTTTAGTATCGCACAGTATGGAAGATGTTGCGAAATATGTGGAGCGCATTATCGTGATGAATCACGGCAGTGTGATGTTAGACGGTGCGCCCAAAGAAGTGTTCCGTCATTATAAAGAACTTGAGGCGGTTGGACTTGCAGCACCGCAGGTGACTTACCTGATGCATGAACTGAAAGAAAAAGGTCTGAATGTTGATACAGATGCAACCACGGTAGCGGAGGCAAGAGCTTGTCTGCTTGAGGCGCTGACCGGAATTGATTCCGGGAAAACAGACTTTCATATGTAACGGTTCGGAGGAAGAAGATGTTAAGAGATATTACACTGGGCCAGTATTATCCGGCGGATTCCGTCATTCATAAACTGGACCCGCGCGTAAAACTGTTTGCTACATTTATTTATATTATTTCGCTATTTTGTTTTAAGGGGATTGCGGCACTTTTCGTTGCAACTGTTTTTTTGATTTTTTGCATCAGGTCGTCAAAAGTTCCTTTCAAGTTTATGGTAAAAGGATTAAAGGCAATTGTGGTGCTGATGCTGATTACTGCGGCATTTAACCTTTTTTTGACACCGGGTACGCCGATTGTGAAGTTCTGGATCTTTAAGATTACGGCAGAGGGTGCACAGAATGCGATCCTGATGGCAATCCGTCTGACCTACCTGATCCTTGGAACTTCGATCATGACGCTTACAACGACACCAAACCAGCTTACAGACGGTCTGGAAAAATCATTGATGCCTTTATCAAAAATTGGTGTTCCGGTACATGCGATTGCGATGATGATGTCGATTGCACTCCGTTTTATTCCGATTCTCATTGAGGAGACAGATAAGATCATGAAAGCACAGATGGCGAGAGGTGCTGATTTTGAGAGCGGAAATCTGCTGCAGAGAGTGAAAAATATGATTCCTCTTTTGGTGCCACTGTTTGTTTCTGCGTTCCGTCGTGCCGATGACCTTGCGATGGCGATGGAGGCGCGCTGTTACAATGGCGGTGAGGGCAGAACTAAGATGAAACCGCTGCGTTATGCGGGAGTGGATCATAAAGCGTATGTGCTTGTGATCGGATATTTTGTGGTTATACTGCTGTGCAGATTCTTTTTACCGTTTCCACAGTAAAAGCGAAGTGTATTGCACAAAGCTGAAAAATATGAGCAGCTTTGTGCAATTTTTTTGAATTTATAGGAAATTACGTCCTATGAATGAAAAAGCCCTCCGGGCGGGATGCGCATCTCGCGGAGAAGAAGTTAGCTGTAAACAGCACCGCCAGGGCGCGAAAGAGTCGCAAGCGACTCTTTATTTTGAAAACAGGAAGTTAGTGTGAAAAATAAGTTCGATAGTTTATTTTTCGCACGGCTATTTGCTTCTGAGCAAA
Organism: Roseburia sp.; assembly: GCA_003483745.1. Taxonomy (GTDB): domain Bacteria; phylum Bacillota; class Clostridia; order Lachnospirales; family Lachnospiraceae; genus Roseburia. The sequence continues at coordinate 28,129 of DMYD01000026.1, forward strand.
AACAAATAGCTTTTATGACAAGGCATAAAAAACATGTCTACGAGAATTTGAGATTCTCGTCGTCTCTTCGCAACAAGTTGCTCAGAAATGAGGGTTACTATGCGTGTAAAAATGACCGTGGCGTATGACGGCACGAATTATAAAGGATGGCAGGTGCAGCCGAACGGCATCACCATAGAGGAAGTGTTAAATAAGAATCTCTCGAATCTTCTGGGAGAGGAGATCGTGGTGAGCGGTGCGAGCCGGACGGATTCTGGCGTACATTCGCTTGGAAATATTGCAGTGTTTGATACGAATACAAGAATGCCGGCAGATAAAATTGCGTTTGCACTCAATCAGAGACTGCCGGAAGATATTGTGGTACAGGGGTCTTCTGAGGTGGAGGATGGCTGGCATCCGCGCTATCAGAACAGCAGAAAGACTTATGAGTACCGCATTTTAAACAGGACATTCCGTATGCCGACGAGACGGCTGGATACCTATTTTTATCATTATCCGCTAGATGTGGAGAAGATGAAAAAAGCGGCATCTTATCTGGTGGGGGAACATGATTTTAAGAGTTTCTGTGCGATCGGTGCACAGGTAAAGACGACAGCGCGCACGATTTATGCCTGTGATGTGGAAAAAGAAGGGGATATTATCACAATCCGTGTAACAGGCAACGGGTTTCTTTATAATATGGTACGGATCATTGCGGGAACATTAGTGCAGGTCGGTGGTGGTGCGATCGAACCGGAGGCAATGGAAGCGATTCTTTTAAAGAAAGACCGCAGTGCGGCAGGACCTACGGCACCGGCACATGGGCTTACGATGATGGGAATTGAGTTTGAAGAGAAGTAAGTCAGTTTAAAACAGGCTCATTCATTTCTTCTAAAAGCACGTTTGTGTCAATCACGGACAGCTTTTTTCCTAAAGCAAAAATGAGGATGGAATCCCGTTTGCTTTTGGAATAGAGCTGTCCGTTTTTTGTGAGTGTGAGAGCACGCTGTGTTTCCGGGAGCTCAAGCTTTAGTGCAAGACAGAGAGAAATGACTTTATCACGGGAAGGACTTCGCCTGCCGTCTAAGATCTGGTATCCGTAATTGCGCTGGATCTGGGAAGCTGTGATCAATTTAGAAGCGGTCATGCTGCGGGTGCGCATCAGTTTGTTAAGATATTCCGGAAAAGTCACGGAAGAAGTCATATCCGGAAGAGCATCTGTATATTGTTTTAAATCGGAAATATTTTTGGCGGAAGAGAGGAGCTGCATCAGCTCGCCGGTCGTTTTCTGATCCATAAAGTCTCCTTGAATTGTCCTGTAAATAATAATAAAATACTTTTATACTACAAATTGTAAATGATGGTCTGGGTGCGTGAACTGCCCTGACATTTATAATATCGTGTTGTACAGATGAATGCAAGAAAATGGTAGGAAGTTATATGCGGCTGGATGAAGAGTACCGTTTGTCAGAATATGTGGATCTTGGCAGACTGGATGATAATGAAAAAGTACATATCGTAAGGAATAAAGTGAATGGTGTTATTGGTGTGCGAAAGTATATTGCATTGGATCTGGAGGAAATCTATCTTTTTTTAAAGGAAAATCCGAATCCGTATATACCAAAGATCTATGAGTGTATTCAGACCAATACGAATCTGATCGTGATCGAAGAGTATTTAAGTGGAAAAAATCTCGAAGAAATACTAAAAGAAAAAATTTTTTCAGAGAAAGATGCTGCTGATATCATAATCTGTCTGTGCAATGCACTTTACCCTTTGCACAATGCGAAAATGCCAGTCATATGTAGAGACTTGAAAGCAGAGAATGTAATTCTGACCAATGAGGGAGAAGTGAAGCTGATTGATTTTGACATTGCAAGAATTTACCAGCCGGGCAAGTCAAAGGATACTGTTATGATGGGAACGCAAGGCTATGCGGCGCCGGAACAGTTTGGGTTCGGACAGACGGATGCAAGAACCGATATTTATGCGTTGGGTGTGCTGCTTAATTATATGCTTGTGAGAGATTTCCCGATGGAAAAGCTGACCGAAGGAAAATTTAAGACGATTGTGTTAAAATGCACTAAGATAAACCCTGAGGACCGGTATCAGAATGTGGATGAGCTTAAGGCGGATATCTGCAATGCAGCGGAAATCCCCTGCAGTAGTATGGATAGTGATAAAAATAAGTTTTATTGTGCGCAGAGCTGTAAGAAAAATCAAGCCGGTGAAATCCCTTTTTATAAAATACCGGGATTTCGGACGGGGAAAATATGGAAGATGGTTGTTGCAGTCATAGGATATGCACTGACCACAGTTACTGCGTGGTCGTTAGAAGCGCATGATGCGAATGGAAAACTGCTCCCACAGTCAGAATTGACGCTGGAACGACTGGTGGTCTGGCTGTCGCAGATCGTATTTATATTTTTTGTCTGTGACTATAGGGGGATGCGGAGAAAAATACCATTTGCAAATAGTGAGATCAGATTCATAAGAATCTGTGTCTATGTGGCAGCGGAAATTCTATTTCTTTTTGCAGCCGCCATTATCTGTGTGACCTTAGAAGCTGTATTATTTTAAATGAAATTTGTCGTTGGTGTTCAGACGCAAGTTCTTTGCCAGCTTCTTGTATTATTTTAAATGGAATTTGTCAATCAGCCAACCCGGATGTAGGGTTTGACTGCAATATCATGTAATTTGAAAATGTATGCACAGAGCATACCAAAAATAAAAGAAATATAGTTAAGATAAGAGAAGCATAAGGCAGAAATGTTTTACGCTTCTTTCTTTTTGTCCGCCTGGGTCAGATATTCCTTCAATATCATATTGATATATTGGGAAAAAGAACGGTCGTCCTGCTCAGCGAGGAACTTTAACTGTTCAATGATGTCTGAATCAAGTGTGATGCTTACTTTATTTTTTAATGGTTTCATAGACAGCCTCATTTCGTTTTCAATGAAATAATTCTATTTTTATATATACGATAAATGGTTGACATATACCACTAAGTAGGATAAAGTAGCATAAAGTAGGATAAAATGCGAAACAAGGAGGATTATGAAATGGAAAACGAAACAAAATTGTGTAAACACTGTAAGAGTGAGATACCGAAAGGCGCGAAGGTCTGCCCGAATTGCAGAAAAAAGCAGGGCGGTATCGGGAAATGGATTGTGATCGCTGTGATAGCAGTTGTGCTGATCGGAGCAGTGTCAGGTGGTGGATCAGATAAACCGAAAAAGGTAGAAAATATTGCGACACAGAACAATACAGATAACGAGGCTGATGTGATGAATGATACGGCAGAAATTGACTCTGCTAAACAGGAGGACAGTGAAAAAGACATATTTGGAATTGGTGAAACAGCAGAAATGAATGATGTGCAGGTTACAATGGTCAATTATACGCAGAGCAGCGGATCGGAGTATAATAAACCGTCGGATGGAAATGAGTTTGTTCTGGTAGAGTTTGAGATCGCAAATAATTCTGATTCTGAGATAAATATAAGCAGTGTGGCGAGTTTTGAGGCATATGCAGATGATTATGCACTGAATTATTCAGTGAGTGCTCTTTTGGAGAAAAATGATCAAAATCAGTTAGATGGAACCATTGCTGCAGGGAAAAAAATGAATGGTGTAATCGGATATGAGGTTCCTACGGATTGGAAAACAATCGAAATTCATTTTAAGGATAATGTCTGGAGCAGTAATAAATTTAAGTTTGAAATAACGAAATAGACAGATGGGAGGCAGACATCGGATAAAGGATGTCTGCTTTTTCTGAATTAATTTGGATCGTCAGTTTATTTATAAATAGTTTGTCAGAAAGTAAAAAAATTCTTGACACACAAGGCATCGTGTACTATACTATTTAAGTCTGTGATAGTGAAGTAATGTCAATCCAAAGCCCCGGAGCGACATTTAAACTATAAACAATTTATTGAATACCAAGCGGTGTGTCCTGGACATTCACATTGCAGCGGTGTTCCGTAACATTATTTCTAGGAGGAAGATCAATGAAAACTTTTATGGCTAGCCCAGCTACCATTGATAGAAAATGGTATGTAGTTGACGCTGAAGGTATGACATTAGGACGTTTAGCATCTGAAGTTGCTAAAGTATTAAGAGGAAAGAATAAAGCAATCTTTACACCACACATCGATACAGGTGATTATGTAATCGTTGTTAACGCTGAGAAGATCAAAGTAACTGGTAAGAAATTAGAGCAGAAGATCTACTACAATCACTCTGATTATGTAGGTGGTATGAAAGAGACTACCTTAAAAGAAATGTTAGCAAAACATCCGGAAAGAGTTATCGAGCACGCAGTAAAAGGCATGCTTCCAAAAGGACCTTTAGGAAGAGAGATGTATACAAAATTATTCGTATACGTTGGACCGGATCACAAGCATGCAGCTCAGAAACCTGAAGCTTTAACATTTTAATTAGGAGGGAAAAACAGTGGCTAATACAAAGTATTACGGAACAGGAAGAAGAAAATCATCTGTTGCCAGAGTATATTTAGTACCAGGTACAGGTAAAATTACCATCAATAAAAGAGATATGGATGAGTATTTCGGATTAGAGACATTAAAGGTTGTTGTTCGTCAGCCTTTAACAGCTACCGAGACAGCTGATAAATTCGACGTTTTAGTAAACGTTCGCGGTGGTGGATACACAGGACAGGCAGGAGCTATCCGTCATGGTATCGCTCGTGCATTATTAAATGTAGACGCTGACTATAGACCAGTATTAAAGAAAGCAGGATACTTAACACGTGATCCTCGTATGAAAGAGCGTAAGAAGTACGGTCTCAAAGCAGCACGTCGTGCACCGCAGTTCAGCAAGCGATAATCGACTGCTCAGACTATATCAAAATGGTTCAAAAAGCCCGGAAAATCAAGGTTTTCCGAGCTTTTGCTATATCTAAACGGGCTGATATGGTTTGACCAAATTTGGCAAAACGAGAGCCGATTTCACCCAATTTTTAGTGGTTAAATATAGGACAACCGGCAAAAATGGGGTCAAAAAACGGCCTTAGTGGTTAAAAAATAGGACAACCAGAGAGCAATTTCGGGGGTATTTTTGAGGGTGATTTGGCACTCTCAGACACCGGATTTTTCGCTGGAGGGTTTGGCATAATTTGACCAAATCTGAACAATTAAATATGATTCTAATGCAGGCACTCAGTAACAAATAACTGGGTGCTTTTTTTATTTCAGAGATTCCGGCATTAGAAAGGGCCGTCACTTTACGATTGAAGTGGCGGCTTTTTCTATTTCCAGAAACAACAGCAACAATCAGAAATGAGGTGAAGTCATGAACACACAAATCATCGCCATCGCCAAACCAGAAGGGCGGCGTTGGCAAAACGACAACCTGTGCGAACTTGGGAATAGGTCTGGCACAGGCCGGAAAGAAAGTGCTTCTGATCGACGGAGACCCGCAAGGGAGCCTGACAATTAGCCTAGGGAATCCGCAACCGGACAAGTTACCATTTACACTGTCGGATGCAATGGGCAAAATTCTGATGGATCAGCCTATACGCCCCGGAGAAGGTATTCTGCATCATGCAGAAGGTGTTGACCTGATGCCTGCGGATATTCAGCTTTCCGGTATGGAGGTTTCTCTGGTAAACGCCATGAGCCGTGAAACGATTTTACGGCAATACTTGGACACATTGAAGGGACAGTATTCCCATATCTTGATTGACTGCCAGCCCTCGTTAGGGATGCTTACGGTCAATGCGCTGGTGGCTGCGAATAGGATTATAATTCCCGTTCAGGCAGAGTA
>DMYD01000026.1:34166-34411 GCA_003483745.1 Roseburia sp.
GCCAAAGGACTGGAACAGCTTCTCTCTACGGTCAGCAAGGTAAAACGGCAGATCAATCCGAAACTCCAGATTGACGGTATCCTGCTGACGATGGTGGATAATCGCACCAACTTTGCCAAAGAGATTGCCGCTTTGTTACGGGATACCTATGGAAGTAAAATCAAAGTCTTTGGAACGGAAATTCCCCATTCTGTCCGTGCAAAGGAAATCAGCGCAGAGGGGAAAAGCATTTTCGCCCATGACCC
>DMYD01000026.1:34746-35213 GCA_003483745.1 Roseburia sp.
GAAATCCCGCTGTCGGAACTGCATCCGTTCAAAGGGCATCCATTCAAAGGCAAGGATGACGAAGCAATGATGGAAACCGCAGACAGCATCAAGCAGTATGGTGTGCTGGTTCCTGCGATTGCCCGTCCTGACCCGGAGGGTGGTTATGAACTGGTGGCCGGACACAGACGACACAGAGCAAGTGAACTGGCAGAAAAAGAGACCATGCCGGTAATTGTCCGTGATCTGGACGATGACGCTGCCACAATTAATATGGTTGACAGCAACCTGCAACGAGAAAGCCTGCTTCCAAGTGAGAGGGCCTTTGCCTATAAAATGAAGTTGGAGGCTATGAAGCACCAGGGAGAGCGAGTGGATTTAACTTGTGCCCAAGTTGGGCACAAGTCCGATGGTAGAAAATCCAGAGATATTTTAGCTGAACAGGTTGGACAGAGTAAGAATCAAATTCAGAGATTTATCCGTCTGAC
>DMYD01000056.1 GCA_003483745.1 Roseburia sp.
GCATGTAATGCACCGATCAAACAACTTTACAATATCGGCGTAGAGATTGAAGAAAACTCAGAACTCGACCTGTTTGAAGCATTTAACAAACATGCCGGAGATGAAAGAATTCCGGCAATTGTAAAAGAGATGGAAGAAGAACTTGGAGCCGGTAACAAGAAACCGGAAATCCTTTCAAAACTTGCTCAGTATGAACTGACACTTAAAGACTGGGTAGAAGAACACAGAGGATACCGCAAATATGTTGCAATCGCCGGAAAATGCTGGCCTGCATTCCAGACACAGTTCGGATTTGTACCATGCTATGTCAACAGCCGTCTGACAGCACAGGGAATTCCGGTATCCTGCGAAGTAGATATCTATGGAGCACTCAGCGAATTCATCGGAACAGTTGTAAGTGAAGACACTGTAACACTCCTTGATATTAATAACTCTGTACCGGCCGACCTTTATGAAGAAGACATTAAGGGCAAATTCGATTACACACTGAAAGATACATTTATGGGATTCCACTGTGGAAATACTGCATCATCCAAACTTTCATTCTGCGAAATGAAATACCAGATGATCATGGCAAGATCTCTTCCAATCGAAGTAACACAGGGAACACTTGAAGGAGATATCAAACCTGGAGATATCACATTCTTCCGTCTGCAGAGCACATCAGACAATGTACTGAGAGCTTACATTGCACACGGTGAAGTCCTTCCGGTAGCAACACGTTCCTTCGGATCAATCGGAATCTTCGCAATTCCGGAAATGGGCAGATTCTATCGTCATGTACTGATCGAAAAGAACTTCCCGCATCACGGAGCCGTAGCATTCGGACATTACGGAAAAGCACTGTTTGAAGTATTCAAATATCTTGGAGTTCCAATGGAAGATATTAACTACAACCAGCCTGCATCCCTGCCATACCCGACAGAGAATCCATTTGCATAAATGTACATAAATTAATATATTACCTGAAACCCGCGCATCCAAAACGTAACATACCGTTTTGGATGCGCGGGTTTTATTTTTGATAATAGTATGTACATGGAAGGTGTATGTTGTTATTAAAAAAATTTTTTCAGAATATCAATTTCTTGATTTTTCCAAGTACACAGGCTTCATTGAAAATACTGTTTCATACAATGCAAAGATTACTCTACATATAGAGACAATATCTGCATTATATCGAACAGATTTGTAAGAATCCTTGATTTTGGTATGCTCCCCATATGGTAGACAATGGAAATATCCAAAAATCTATCATATGAGGAGCATATTTATGTCTAGGAAAAAATTTAGCAAGGAATTCAAATTAAAATTATTAAAAGAACATGACGAAAATGGAATTTCATATTGGAAGTTAGGCAAAGAGTACGGAATTGAGGCTAGTATCATCCGTAGATGGGGATATGCATATGCTACATTTGGTGAAGCAGGTCTTGAAAAACACAACAGTGACCAATGTAATTATTCAGCGGAATTTAAACAAATGGTTGTAACAGAATATTTAGAAGGCAAAATTTCAATTCAGGATTTGGCTTATAAACACAAAATATTAGCACCCAGTACTGTACGGACATGGATTAAGCAGTATAATAACCATGAAGAGTTGACAAATTCAAGAAAAGAAGGTGTTCACCACATGGTTAAGAATAACAGTCGAAAAAATACAACATTTGAAGAACGAGTTAGAATTGTTGAGGAATGTATAAGCACTGGCTGTGATTACACTTCTATCGCTATAAAGTACGAATGTTCATATGGGCAGGTGTATTCTTGGGTTAAGAAATATCAAGCTAAAGGTATTGACGGATTATATGATCGTCGTGGCAAGAATAAGATTGTTGAAGAATTATCTGAAATCGAAAAATTAAAGATTGAGAATCGGTTGCTTAAGGCACAAACAAAAAAGCAACAGATGGAGATTGATTTCCTAAAAAAACTCGACGAAATAGAGAGGAGGTGACATTCACACGAACACGTAATATAACAAATTATTGATATGAGTAATAAGATATTGCCACTGAAAATAAAAAAGTGGAGTCCATGCATGGAACTCCACCGGCTATGTGCCTCGCAAGCAACATAGCACAACCATATGTACATAACATCACAGAATAGGAATGTCAATGAACTCTTGGTAGATATTTAACTATATTTTTCTGTATCGGCTAATTTTATCCCAGTTAGCAGGAAACCCCATATGATCAAGCAGTTGTTGTTCTGTAAGATGAGGACACTGCTTAAGTACAGATTTTATATGCTTTGAAAGAGCAGCCTTAAATTGTTTGAATTCATCATTGCTTATCAGATAGCGTAAAGCTATGACTACTGCGAATAAATCCTGCTTGCCATAAACATAATGATTATTGACTCTTTGTATTTGAAGCTTTTGGTGCAGCAGAGTATCAGGAATTGTCTCATTGATTCTGAATGAAAACAGACGCTCTCCATGTGCACATACATTACGGCATTTGCCAACAATATTGATAAATTGATGTAGCTGCTTCTCTGAAACATTCTGGAAGTTTTTACTGATTTTGGCCCTGATATCAGTAGTTGCATATTGATACATTTTGGAGATTTGTCCAAATGTCAAGGCATTGGTTGCAACCCATAATGGCACATTGTGATATGCGTTGGCAGAATGTTCAATATAAGCATATTTGCTGGGTAATGAAATCGTTTTTTGTAATGAGTGAGTCAGGCGGATCAGGTCATGATGGTTTTTTCTGGTATGATTGTAATTATTTATATCAAGATACATAGATTGCTGTTCTCCATATTTTTCACAGAAGTGATAGGAAAACATGGATTTTATATGGCGTTCTACATGAAGAATATATTTCAAGAATATGGTACGAAGTTCTTCATCAAAGTAATAGAAAGCAACTAATTCCTCAAAAGTAACACCATGAATATATTTATTTGATGGGGCATGTTTGAAAAGAGATTTGTATCCGCCTATTAGAGAGTAGTAGCTAAGTTCTTCCAGTTTTTTAGTGGCATATTCATGATCAGGAATAGCAAGCTGTTTATCATATTCAAGAATATGTAGCTGCTGCTCATAGGTGAGAAAGTTTTTTGCCATATAGTATTTCCTTTCTGAAACAGGCATAAAAAAAGTGGAGCCCACGCATGGAACTCCACCGGCTACAGGCATCGCAAGTTTCCGTAGCACAACCACTACGAATAATATACCATTGATATTCTGTGATGTCAAACAGTATTTTTGTTAGTGGCATTAATAGTTTATGCGTTCCTGTGTGTAATATTCTTACTTTGTTCGGTCTTGGCATACAGCCATTTTTCTTTATATTCCAGTGCTTTTTCAGGCTTGTGCCATCTGGCATACAGCATAACATTTGAAAAAACACAGCATTATCACAACAAAACATAGCCTGACACCCACCCCCTTCCCCATCGTACCTGCCAAAAAACTGGAAATATCTACTTGTAGAATCGCATGCCATCCTCTGTTACAATGCAGATACATCAAAAATGAAATAAATATGTAATATTTGCTTAACAAAAAGTAAATATCTGTAAATGGAGGATTTCTACATAATGAAAAACAGAAACAAGATCGCAGCATTTTTATTGGCAGGAGCGCTTGCAGTCGGGCATGGCAGTGTGGTGTATGCGGACGTAGTATGGGATCTGTGTGCAATGAATGAGGAACGTATGAGACTGGGCATACAGGAAAAAAATATAGCGGATAATCATGTGACGAACGATGCAAATATAGATGTCGAGAAACATGAGACACCGCAGAGTACATCTGAATATGCCGACATCGGTATCGCGTCCGTGTTAAATTATGTGAATTTACGCGCAGAGCCGTCTGTGGAGAGCGAGGCGCTCGGAAAGCTGTACAATAACAGTGCGGCAACGGTGTTGGAGACGGTGACGGATGAGGCGGGAGAGGAATGGTATCTGGTCAGTTCCGGTTCAGTGGAAAATGCTTATGTGAAAGCGGAATATATAAAAGTCGGGGACGAGGATCTGGCGCGTGGTGTCAGTACACGATATGCGACGGTAACGACAACAACATTGTTTGTGCGTACCGAACCGGGAACTGAGGCATCTGTGCTTACCATGCTGCCGGAGGGTGAGGACGTGGTCGTCTATGATGCATTGGAGGAATATGGATGGTACCGTGTGTCGACGGAGGAAGGCTTAGGGTATGTTTCGGGAGAGTATGTGACAATCCGGACGGAATTTCGTGTGGCAGAATCGAAGGAGGAAGAAAAAGAGAGATTAGAACGTGAGGAGGCGGAGCGTCAGGCGGCAGCAGCTGCGGCGGAAGCAGCAAGAAAGGCACGTGAAGAGGAGGAGAGAAAGGCAGCAGAGGCAGCGAGAAGGGCAGAAGAGACAGCGAAAAAGGCGGAAGAGACAGCAAGAAAGACACAGAAAGAAGCAGCAGGAAAAGCGCAGGCAGAAGCAGCAGGAAAGGCACAGGAGGAAACGGCAAAAACAGCAGCGCAGCAGAGCTCAGAAAAAACACAGCAGCAGACACAGAATGCGCAACAAGCGCAACAAAAAAAGGACAAGGTAACGCAAACTGTCTCCAATGGTCAGGCAGTTGTCAACTATGCGGACAGGTTTGTGGGAAATCCCTATGTTTACGGTGGCAGCAGCCTGACAAACGGAGCGGACTGTTCCGGGTTTGTGATGAGCGTATATCAGGCATTTGGAATCAGCCTGCCTCATTCTTCAAGCGCGCTGCGCAGTGTAGGGTATGGCGTCAGCCTGTCCGAGATACAGCCCGGAGACATCGTATGCTACAGTGGACATGTGGGGATTTACGCCGGAAATAATACGCTGCTCCATGCAAGTTCCCCAAGCACGGGCATCAAATATACATCACCGGTCACTTACCGTGAAATTCTGGCGATAAGAAGAATTTTTTAAGAAAATGAAAAAATCCAGACGCGCAACCGATTGAAAAAAATTGTGAAGAATTCTAAAATAAAGGCAAAAAACAAGGCACTTCATGTACTTTTGCACAAGTATAAATATACATTTTGTGGCAGAACATAAAAGCCATGTTAAAATTTTGTCATACCGTGTCGAAATAAAATCCAATATTGTCATTTTGCTGATAAATCAAGGAATATCAGGGATTTTCCATAAATTGACAAATGAAAAAAAATGTGCAATAATCGCAACCTGATAAGAAAAAATAATGTTTTTTTGTTTTCGATGTAGGAAGGAATGAGTCGAATGATTGAAAGAAAAATCAAATTATCTGACACAGAGGAAGTAAGGGATTTTGTAAATGCTGCCGGAAAATGTGATTTTGAGATTGATGTATGTTACAGCAGAGCGGTAATTGATGCAAAATCTTTGCTTGGAATGCTTTATCTGGGCGTGTGCAAAGAGCTTACGATCAAGTATGGTGAAAAGGATGCACGTTTTGAAAAGGTTGTAGGAAAATACGCAATCGCCTAAAGCAGAGGTGTCACCCATAGATCATGATTTATGGGAGGATGTATAACAGAAGATAAAGGGATAGATGGAAAGACTGGTTTTATATATCTGGAAAGGTATATGGAATCAGTCTTTTTTTGTGCTATAATCCATATATGAGCAAAAAGATTGAAAAGAATGAAAAAGGTATCATTAAAATATCAGTCCGTGATCTGGTTGAATTTATCCTGCGGGAGGGCGACATTGATAATCGACGTGGGCGCGGTACTTCCGCAGAAGCGATGCTTGCCGGGGGAAGGATCCATAGAAAGATACAGAAACGCATGGGCAGCAATTATCATGCGGAGGTTCCACTTAAAATTGCTATTGAGGAAGAAGAATACCAGCTTGTGATCGAAGGACGTGCAGACGGGATCCTGATTGAGAGCGCAGAGGAAGAAATCACATTTGCGGACAATTTTAACCATATGATAATGCCATCGGACTGTAAAGTCACGATTGATGAGATCAAGGGCATGTATATGAAACTGGATCTCTTAGAGGATGCGGTCGGCGTACACCTTGCACAGGCAATGTGTTATGCATACATCTATGCACTGCAGCATGATCTTGCTGCAATTTCGGTGCAGATGACGTACTGCAACTTAGATACCGAGGATATCCGGTATTTTCATTATGATTATACGTTTGAAGAACTTGCAGACTGGTTTGAAAAATTGATCAATGAATACAAAAAATGGGCGGATTTTCAGTTTGCGTGGAAAAAACTGCGCCAGGCATCGATCAAGCCGTTACAGTTTCCGTTTCCTTATCGGGAAGGACAGAAAGAATTAGCAGCCGGTGTATATCGCACGATCAGCAGAAAAAAGAATCTGTTTATTCAGGCACCGACCGGGGCTGGAAAAACGATCTCGACCGTATTTCCGGCAGTCAAGGCAGTAGGGGAGGATTTGGCGGATAAGATATTTTATCTGACGGCAAAGACAATCACGGGAACGGTAGCGCGGGAAGCGTTTGAACTTTTGCGCAAAAACGGATATCAGGCAAAGGTGCTTACGATCACGGCAAAAGAAAAGCTGTGTCTGTGTGAAGAGATGGAGTGCAATCCCGTAAATTGCCCTTATGCGAAAGGACATTATGACAGAGTCAATGATGCTGTTTTTTCATTGCTTCAGAAAGAGGATGTGATCACGAGAGAAGTGATCTTAGAACAGGCGAAGGAATATAATGTCTGTCCGTTTGAAATGTGTTTAGATACGGCGACCTGGGTGGATGATATTATCTGCGATTACAATTATGTATTTGATCCGAATGTTTATCTGAAACGATTTTTTGCAGACGGCACAGCAGGAGATTATATTTTTCTGGTGGATGAAGCTCACAATCTGGTTGAGCGAAGCAGGGAGATGTACAGTGCTGTTATATATAAGGAAGACTTCCTTTTGGCAAAGAAGATTCTAAAGAAATACGGTCAGGCAAAACTGATAAAGGAACTTGAAAAATGTAACCGCGTTCTGCTTGCATACAAACGTGAGTGTGAAAAATATGTGATCTATGAATCGATTGGAAATCTTGCGTTTGATTTAATGAATGTGGCGTCGGATCTCGACGAATTTTTACAGAAAGCGCCAGAGTTCCCGGAACGGAAGGATTTAAGTGAATTTTATCTGAACCTGCGCAGTTTTTTAAATATTTATGAACTGCTGGATGACCACTATGTCGTTTATGCAGAACATGAACAGGATGGACGGTTTAAACTTAAATTATATTGTGTAGACCCGTCGAAAAACCTGCAGGAGCGTATTAACAAAGGAAATGCGACAATATTCTTTTCCGCGACGCTGCTCCCGGTGGGATATTATAAGAGCCTGCTCTCGACCGAAACGGATAATTACGCAGTTTACGCAAAGACCGCATTCCGGGAAGAACAGAAATTACTGCTGCTTGGAAATGATGTGAGCAGTAAGTATACCAGACGGAGTGCAGGAGAATTTGAGCGGATCGCTTCTTATATAAAAAAGACAACAGATGCAAAAAAAGGAAATTATATGGTATTTTTTCCGTCCTATAAAATGATGGAGCAGGTCTATGATGTTTTTCTTGAAAAAAATCAGTCAGATCCATCTTGTGAAGCGGAAACACTGATTCAGCAACCGGGAATGACGGAGGAGGAGAGAGAGTCCTTTTTAGAGGCATTCTCAGAAGAATTATCGGGAGAGCGGAAAGATTCACTGGTTGCATTTTGTGTGATGGGCGGTATTTTCGGGGAAGGAATCGATCTGAAAAATGAACAGCTGATCGGCGCAATCGTCGTCGGTACGGGACTGCCACAGATCAGCAATGAGCGGGAAATCCTGATGGGATATTTTGAAAAACGGCTTGGTGCCGGATTTGATTATGCCTACCGGTATCCGGGGATGAACAAGGTGTTGCAGGCGGCGGGAAGAGTAATCCGAACGGTGGAAGATGTCGGAGTTATAGAACTTTTAGATGAGCGTTTCCTACAGAGCGAATATCGCACGCTGTTCCCGAGAGAGTGGGAACAGCAGAAAGTATGCAGGATAGATACGGTGGAAAAGTACCTGGAAGAATTCTGGAACCGTTCTTAAACTGACGTCAGATCGTAGGCAGCAGTTTTAAGAATTCCTCGGTGGATTGTGAAACCGGGAGTGTCGGGTTGATGGCTGCGACCATCTGTCTCGACGGAAGTTTTTCCTTTGTTTTTACGATAAACAAATCTTTGGATTCCCGGCTTAAGCAATAGTCCGGTATAAATGCGATACCAAGACCGATGCGGGCAAGGTCGATCAACAGATCGTTACTGCTTAGTTCGATCTGTGGAATCAGTTCAAGTTGATGCTGCAAAAACAGATTGTGCAGGAACTGACTCGTCGTACTCTTGCGGTCGAGCATGAGAATCGGGTACTGTTTCAACTCCTCAAACGGGATCTCCTGCTGTTTCAGATTAAAATATGCCGGGTTTGCAATGAATACATCGGTAAAATTGCAGACAGTCTTCTGAATATAGGAGTGATTCAGGTTCGAGTTCGGGAAATTGGTCACGATCAGATCAACTTTTCCCTGGTCGAGAAGATCAACACAACTAAGAGATGTTGCGTTTGTTACCTTGATCGGCACATTTGGAAATTTTTTGTGGAATTGCTTTAAATAGGGAACTAAAAAGTAACGACAGATGGTATCGCTTGCACCGATGTGAAGCTGGCCAAGTCCAAGGCTGCCGGAGTCTAAAAGCTGGCTTTCGCCGCGCTGGATTAAATTCATTGCCGGCTCAATGTGTTTTAGTAATACCTTTCCGGCAGGGGTGAGCTGTACTTTTTTGGTACTGCGGATAAAAAGCGGCTGATCTAATTTTTTCTCAAGCGTTTTGATCGACTGGCTGACAGCGGACTGGGAAATGAAAAGCTGCTTGCTTGCTTCGGAAAAGCTTAAGGATGTTGCTACATAATAAAATACTTTATATAATTCGTAATTGATATCCATGAAGTCCTCTTTCTGCGGGGAGTCCGCATATTATCTTAGGAAAAAATGACGGCTCACTTTCTGAAGGTTGATCCGATAATAAAATAACTATCATGATTATAAGGCAGGCTTATAAATCTGTCAATGAAAACTGATAATGGGAATGTGTGAAAACATTTCTCCAAATAAAAGAAATCATTCAGGAGTGAGAGCAGGATCAGATTGGCAATAATACAGATAAAATTCATACAAATATTAATTAAATTAATAAATAAGATTAAATATATTAATTATGCTTATTTTATAACCTATGTTATACTTTGAAAAGACAAATGGAAACTGAGAATGGAGGTTACCACATGAGCAGTGTAAAACGTGTATATGTTGAGAAGAAACCGGAATATGCAGTCCGGGCAAAAGAATTGCAGTCTGAAATCAGAAGTTATCTTGGAATCAGTGGTGTGACGAAGGTGCGCGAGCTGATCCGTTATGATATTGAAAATATTTCCGGGGAAACTTATAAAAAAGCCTTAGTAACCGTTTTTTCCGAACCGCCGGTAGACGATATTTATGAGGAAGAGTTTGATTTAAACGGAGCAAGAACATTTTCCGTAGAGTTTTTACCGGGACAGTTTGACCAGAGAGCAGATTCCGCAGAACAGTGCGTGAAATTATTAAACGAAGAGGAAGAACCGATCATCCGCACCGCAGTGACTTATGCGATCGAGGGAACGATCAGTGACGAAGAGTTTGCAGCAATCAAAAAACACTGCATCAACCCGGTCGATTCCAGAGAGACAGGCTTAGAGAAACCTGAGACTTTAGTGCAGAGTTTCCCGGAACCGGAGGATGTTAAGATCTTTGATGGTTTTCGTGATATGCCGGAGGCTAAGTTAAAAGAGTTATACGATTCATTGAATCTTGCGATGACATTCAAAGACTTTTTACATATCCAGAATTATTTTAAGAACGATGAAAAACGCGATCCGTCCATGACGGAGATCCGTGTGTTAGATACCTACTGGTCTGATCACTGCCGTCATACCACATTCTCCACAGAACTTAAAAATGTGGCATTTGATGACGGTTATTACTGCGCGCCGATGAAAGAAACTTATGAGGACTATTTAAATACACATAAGAATCTGTATGCAGGACGCAGCGATAAGTTTGTATGTTTGATGGATCTTGCCCTGATGGCAATGAAACGTCTGAAAAAAGAAGGAAAATTGCAGGATCAGGAAGAGTCGGATGAGATCAATGCATGCTCTATTGTTGTTCCGGTTGAAGTGGACGGAAAGACAGAAGAATGGCTGGTCAATTTTAAAAATGAGACACACAATCATCCGACTGAGATCGAGCCGTTTGGTGGTGCTGCTACCTGTCTTGGCGGTGCGATCCGAGATCCGTTGTCAGGACGTACCTATGTTTACCAGGCAATGCGTGTGACCGGTGCTGCAGATCCGACCGTGCCTGTTTCTGAGACAATTTCCGGAAAACTTCCGCAGAAGAAACTGGTGAGAGAAGCTGCACACGGATACAGTTCCTATGGTAACCAGATCGGTCTTGCAACCGGATACGTCAAAGAAGTCTACCATCCAAACTACGTGGCAAAACGTATGGAGATCGGTGCAGTCATGGGTGCCGCTCCAAGACGTGCCGTACAGAGATTAACCTCTGATCCGGGCGATATCATCATTTTACTTGGAGGAAGAACCGGACGTGATGGTATCGGTGGTGCCACAGGTTCTTCAAAAGCACATAATACACAGTCTACAGCAGTCTGCGGTGCTGAAGTACAGAAAGGTAATCCGCCAACAGAGCGTAAGATCCAGCGTCTGTTCCGCCGTGAGGAAGTGGCACACATCATCAAAAAATGTAACGATTTCGGTGCAGGCGGTGTGTCCGTTGCAATCGGTGAGCTTGCAGACGGTCTGCGCGTACAGCTTGACAAAGTGCCGAAGAAATATGCCGGATTAGACGGAACAGAGCTTGCAATTTCTGAATCCCAGGAACGTATGGCAGTTGTTGTATCTCCTTCCGATGTTAAGACCTTCTTAGGCTATGCCGCAGAGGAAAATTTAGAGGCAGTGGAAGTTGCAGTTGTAACGGAGGAGCCGAGACTTGTTTTAGAGTGGAGAGGAAAAGAGATCGTAAATATCTCCCGTGCATTCTTAGACACCAATGGTGCGCATCAGGAGACGAACGTTGCAGTGGATATGCCGGTACCGGAGGATAATTATTTAAATAAGATTTCCACACCAAAGGTTGCGGATGCAGTTGCAAAGAATGATATGAAAGCGGCATGGCTTGCAGAACTTGCAGACTTAAATGTCTGCTCCCAGAAAGGTCTTGTGGAGATGTTTGACGGTTCTATCGGAGCAGGAAGCGTTTTCATGCCATTTGGTGGAAAATACCAGTTCACAGAGACACAGTCCATGGTTGCAAAACTTCCGGTTGCGAAGGGAAAATGCGATACCGTAACCATGATGGCTTATGGATTTGATCCATATTTAGCAAGCTGGAGCCCATACCACGGTGCAATCTATGCAGTGTTAGAGTCCTTATCGAGAATTGTGACTGCAGGTGGTGATTATAAGAAAATCCGTTTTACATTCCAGGAATATTTCCGCAGAATGAACGAGGATCCGAAGCGCTGGAGTCAGCCGTTTGCAGCACTTCTTGGAGCTTACAATGCACAGATCGGTTTTGGACTTCCTTCCATCGGTGGAAAAGATTCCATGTCCGGAACGTTCAATGACATCGATGTACCGCCGACACTTGTTTCCTTTGCAGTGGATGTGGCAAAAGAGCAGGATATCATTACACCGGAGTTAAAGGCAGCAGGGGATGAACTGTTATACTTTACGATCGACAAAGATGAATATGATGTGCCGGTTTATGCACAGGTCATGAAACTGTATGATGCGATCCATGCGCTGATCCAGAAAGGTGCGATCGTTTCAGCATACGCACTTGACGGAAAAGGTCTTGCAGCAGCACTTGCAAAGATGGCGTTTGGTAATAAACTTGGCGTGACGGTAGATACCGATGTGACAAATGAGACACTGTTTGCACCGGGCTTTGGTAATATCGTGGCAGAAGTTCCGGCAAATAAGACTGCAGAAGTTTACGAGACACTGCAGAATGCAGGCTTATCCGCAAACGTAAAGAGAGCAGGTTCTGTCAATGAAGAAGAAGCATTTATCTGTGGCAATATGAAACTTGCAATCGACGAGGCATTAAATGCATGGACAGGCACTTTAGAAAAAGTATTCCCAACCCGTGCAACCGAGGACAAAGAAGAAGTAAAAACGGATCTTTACCATGTAGATTCTATCTATGTATGCAAAAATAAAGTGGCAAGACCGACCGTATTTATTCCGGTATTTCCGGGAACCAACTGCGAGTACGACAGCGCAAAAGCATTTGAGCGTGCAGGCGCAGATACAATCGTGAAAGTATTCAAAAACTTAAATGCAGAAGATATCCGCGAGTCCGTAGATGAATTTACCAGGGCGATCGATCAGGCACAGATCATCATGTTCCCGGGTGGATTCTCCGCCGGTGATGAGCCGGAAGGATCTGCAAAGTTCTTTGCAACCGCATTCCGCAACGCAAAGATGACAGAGGCAGTCATGAAACTGTTAAATGAGAGAGACGGTTTAGCACTTGGTATTTGTAACGGATTCCAGGCACTAATCAAATTAGGACTGGTACCTTACGGCGAGATCCGCCCGCAGGCAGCAGATTCACCGACACTGACTTACAATACGATCGGACGCCATATCAGCAAAATGGTATACACCAAAGTTGTCACGGACAAGTCCCCGTGGTTAGCACAGGCGGAACTTGGAAAAGTTTACTGCAACCCGGCATCCCATGGAGAAGGACGCTTTGTTGCACCGAAAGAATGGCTCGATAAACTGTTTGCAAACGGTCAGGTCGCAACCCAGTACGTCAATGAGGCAGGTGTTCCGACCATGGATGAAGAGTGGAACGTCAATGGTTCTTACTGTTCTATCGAGGGTATCACAAGCCCGGATGGACGTGTACTTGGCAAGATGGCACACTCTGAGAGACGTGACAGAAGTGTTGCAATGAACATTTACGGAGAGCAGGATCTTAAGATCTTTGAGTCCGGTGTGGCTTATTTTAAATAAGAAACGACATTATAAAAGGGAAGGTATAGTTATTCTCCCTGGACAATTTTAAAAGACCTCCCGGAAAGGAAAAGAAAAAATCCTTTCTGGGAGGTCATTTTATCTGAACTTTCCCCATTCCGTTCCCAGATAGGACGGTAATCTTTATCACCTGTTTTATACCCTTTTGTCAGCGTGCAGAAAGAACCGTTGTCCGCCGGACAGCCCTCGCAGCCGCGGATCTCGAGATTAGTCCCCTGATATGAACCGTGGTTTGGTTTGTGCCAGGTTCCCTGTATGTAAATGCTTTTACATACTTCTGCAGAAGTATCATCACTGCCATCGCCGCTTGCAAGATAGACGCCCTCATTTAAATCTTCCTGACAAAATACCTGTGGTCTTTCATAGTTTTTCATAAAAAATTTAAAAAAGTGAAACCTTTCATAAAAAAGTGTTCTCTATATAGACAGAATCAATAAAACAAGAAGAAGGAGAGCGGTTTTATGAAAGAAAAAACAAAACATTATTTATTAGGTGCAATGATCTTGATGTGTATGATCGTATTTGGAACAAAAAATGAAACATATGCATTATCGACTTATCTGCCCGAAGAATATTATTCTGACGTGGTAGAAAAAGAGGTGACATTACAAAAACTGCAGGATGGAGCCAAGGCAGATTCCGATGATAAGTATCTTGTGGCAGATTATTCGCAGCTTTTAAACAATATTCAGAATGGACAGGCACCGATCCTGACCCACACACAGTACAGGCAGTCCTATTCAATGGCAAAAAAAATTGTGCTTACAGAACGCACGATGCTTTATTATTATATTTCAGATATCTGTATGGTACATTAAAACCAGGTACTTATTATCTGTTGGTTAATGCTGGATCAAATCAGGATGGAATTGATATTTATCAGGAAATAAACTGGTATATTGGCGGTGTGAAGTTAGCGGATATCGCGAAAGAGCCAGTCATAAATTATGATAAAGACCACACAAAGGCAACAGTGCAGCTTGGGCTTCTTGATCATGAGAAAATTTCGAAGATAAATTGTTATCGTGGCGTGCTTGATTATAGTCAGACAAAAGCAGCAAACAGCAGTCTGACGTTTACTGCTTCAAATACAGATACGGTAACATTGACGGAAAACGGAGATTATACGATCAGTATTTTCCCGGAAGAAGGCAGACCTTTATACAGCAGAGGTGTTGTGACTGTTACAGTCCGGGGACTGGTAGAAAAGAAGAATAATACAGATCAGAAAAAAGATGAGACGGAAGAAAAGACTGAAACGGAAGAAAAAGATAAGACGCAAGAAAAAAATGAGGCAAAAGAAAAAAGTGACGATCAAAGTTCCGGTTAAGAAACGAAATGCATACAGTACAATTTTAAAGAAAAAGGGACAGGCATCTACGGTAAAAATACAAAAATAAATTTTTTATAAATGTTACAATCTTTTCAGAAATCAATGGCTCTGTTATAATAGAAAAACGAGATTATGTCCGGTGTTCAAAAATAAACGGAAAAACTTATATTGGAAAATATTCCACGGCGGGAAAGATACGAGTAAAATCATAACACATCAGATGAAAGAGGAAATATGGTACCGACAGAAAAGTTAAGACAGGCAGTAAGCGATTACAAAAACGGAGATGCGCAGGCATTTACCCTGTTGTATCAGGAAACTGACAAATATATTTATACCTGCATTTATAAGGTGATGCAGGGAAATGATAATGCGGCGGATATCATATCAGATATCATGCAGGATACTTATGTTGAAGTCAGTAAAAATATCAGACAGCTTGAAAACGAAGAATGTTTTTTACAGTGGGCTGGAATGATCGCAACCAGAAAGTGTTATGCATATCTGAAAAGGGGCAGGCAGGTGATGAAGAATATCAGACGTTAACACAGGGGGAAACGATTCCACTTATATGGTATCAGGTCACGGAAGAAAATATGACAGCGATTTTGGAGTAAAAAATGAAAATGTTAATACCATATCACAAGGAGATTACCAATGAAAAAACAAAAAAGAAAGTACTATCATTTTTACTGGCAGTTGTACTGCTGATTACAAGTTGTTTTTACGCGGATGCAATGCCGGTGATGGCAGCAGCGAAAAAAACAGCTAAGATCACATTGAATTACAAGCGACAGATATGTCGGGTATGTTTTGCGATTGCGAATCCTTATCAGAACTGGATGTGAGCAGATTTGACACTTCGAATGTAACAGATATGAGATTTATGTTTTATTATGATACGGAACTAATAAATGTTTGGGTTGGAGAAAAATGGAGCACAGAAAATGCGAAAGTGGAAGACATGTTTTCAGGATGCAGCATTTCAGGTGTGACGATAAAACAGTAATCATGTTTCAGACATACTGTGTACAGTATAAAATAAAGTAAGTTGAGAAAAAATAAACGATAAAAGTACAAATTGGAATAGCCGATGGTTATGATGAAATGGAGATGAACATGAAGAAAATAAAAACGATATTTCTTTTAATATTTCTTGTAGTGTCACTTACTGCCTGTGGAAATAAAACAGGCAGCGCAGATACAGCCGGGGAGACAGAGATCAAAGATGCCAAAGAACTTCTTACCACAGTCTGGAACAGCTATGAAGAAGATGATAAATTTGCCATTGCAGGCGGAGATATGAGTGAAGAAAATATGACGGAGGATGCGCCGGGAACATTTGGAATCACGGATGCGGATGAATTAGACCGTATGCTTGGTTTTCCGGCATCAGATGCAGACAAGATCGACGGCGCAGCGTCCATCATGCATATGATGAATGCCAACACATTTACCTGCGGTGCCTATCATTTAAAAAATGCAGAGGATGTAAAGACGGTAGCTGCAGACCTCAAAGAAAATGTGATGAACAGGCAGTGGATGTGTGGATTCCCGGACAAGCTGGTAGTAATTTCGGTGGATGATTACCTGGTATCTGTTTTTGGAAATGAAGAACTGGTAAACACGTTTAAAGATAAACTCACGCAGACTTACGAAA
Organism: Roseburia sp.; assembly: GCA_003483745.1. GTDB lineage: Bacteria > Bacillota > Clostridia > Lachnospirales > Lachnospiraceae > Roseburia. The sequence continues at coordinate 16,085 of DMYD01000056.1, forward strand.
ATGCAAAAGTCATCAGTGAGGACGGGATCGTATAAATGTTATTTTCAAGTATCACATTTTTATTTTATTTTCTTCCGTGTATGGTGCTGATGTATTTTGTGACTCCGGGACGGATGAAAAATATAGTGCTTCTTTTCGGAAGTCTGGTCTTTTATGGATGGGGAGAACCGAAATATCTGCCGGTTATGGCAGCAGTCATACTGGCTGGATATCTGTCTGCCCGTCTGATCGGTACCTGTCAGAACAAACGGCAGTCAAAGATTCTTTTGGCTGCCGCTGTTTTATTGGAAATTTTGCCACTCGTCTATTGCAAGTATGCAGATTTTTTTATACAGAATCTCAATGTGCTGACAGGGCAGAAAATTCCGCTGTTTCGTATTGCAATGCCGCTTGGCATCAGCTTTTATACATTTCAGGTCATCAGCTATACGGTGGACGTATACCGGGGCGGTGTCAAGGCACAGAAAAATCTGATCACGTTTGCTGCTTATGTCGCAATGTTTCCGCAGCTTGTCGCAGGACCGATCGTGCGCTATTCGGATATCAGAAGCCAGCTTGAAAACCGCCTGCACAGTGTGGAAAAATGTGCATATGGTATTCGAAGATTTGTAATCGGGCTGTCAAAAAAAATACTGATCGCAAATGTGCTCGGAGAGTTGATCGGTCATTTTCAGGCTTCGGAGGAAAAATCGGTTTTATTTTTCTGGATCTATGCGATAGCGTTTATGCTTCAGATCTATTTTGATTTTTCCGGGTACAGCGATATGGCGATCGGACTGGGAGCTTTTTTGGGGTTTGATTTTCCGGAAAATTTCAGATATCCCTATATATCTGGAAGTATCACGGAATTCTGGCGCAGATGGCATATTTCACTTGGCTCGTGGTTCCGTGACTATCTTTATATTCCGCTTGGCGGCAGCCGGGTAAAGCCTGCGCGATGGATTTTTAATATGTTTCTTGTATGGATGGCGACCGGATTCTGGCATGGAGCGGCATGGAATTTTATACTCTGGGGACTGATGTACGCAGTACTTTTGCTGATTGAGAAAATTTGGCTTTTGCCTTATTTAAAGAAACATAAGATCATCGGACACCTGTATGTGCTGTTTTTTGTACTGATCGGGTTTGTGCTTTTTAATGCCTCATCTCTTGCGGATTTTTTTGGCTGTGTTGCATCCATGTTTGGCGGTGGGCAGGTAAAAGTCGTCACAACAGAGAGTCTGTATTATCTGAAAAGTTATGTGATGGTCATCCTGATCGCAGTGATCGGAGCGACTCCGCTTCCTGTGAGATTATATGGAATATTGCAGAAAAAGAAATGTTTAAAGCAGACGCTTGACATTGCAGAAATCATCCTTCTTGTAATGTTGTTGCTTCTTTGTGTGGCATTTCTGGTAGATGGGTCATTCAATCCGTTTTTATATTTCAGATTTTGAGGGCGATTATGGGAATAAAGCGAAAAGACAAAATTACTGTTGGCGTGATGGTATTGATCCTGTTTGGATTTTTAATAGGAAATATTGCGAAAAGTGATGAGAAGGTTTCTATCTCAGAACGCAGAAAACTTGCACAATTTCCGAAAATAAGTGTGGAAAGCATCAAAGATGGTACCTTTATGAGTGGATTTGAGTCATATACAAAAGACCAGTTTCCGCTGCGGGAGCAGTTTCGTGCGTTAAAGACGGCATTTTCTCTGTATGTACTTGGGCAGAGCGACCAGCATGAACTTTATATCAAAAATGGTTCTATTGCAAAAATGGAATATCCGCTTCATGCGGATTCACTACAGTATGCCACAGCGCGTTTTGAGGAAGTCTATGAACGTTATCTTTCAGGCACAGACACGGATGTCTATCTGACGATCGTGCCAGATAAAAGTTATTTTTTGGCAGATGAAAATGATTATCCGTCTATGGATTATGATGCACTGGCAGAGCAGGTGAGAGATGGGATGGAATATGCACAATATATTGACATATTTGGAGATCTGCAGATTTCGGACTATTATCACACAGATGCGCACTGGAGGCAGGAACAGATCACAGATGTGGCACGACATCTTGCAGGGGCTATGGGGGTAGAGTTAACACAACAATATGAGACAAAAGAATTAGAAAAGCCATTTTATGGTGTCTATTATGGACAGCTTGCACTTCCTGTAAAGCCGGACACGTTATATTATCTGGATAATGATATGTTGGATCACTGTACGGTGTATGATTATGAGGATCATGCAGAAAATAAGATCTATGACCTGACAAAAACAGAAGGAAATGATTTGTATGAGATATTTCTTGGGGGATCAAAGTCCTTGCTCTCGATCGAAAATCCAAATGCAAAAACAGACCGGGAACTGATCATGTTCCGGGATTCCTTTGGAAGCAGCATTGCTCCGCTCTTAGCAGATGGTTATGCGAAGATCACACTGGTGGATCTTAGGTATCTGCCCATGGAGCGGATTGGAAACTATATTGATTTTAAAGATCAGGATGTACTGTTTTTATATAGTACGTCCGTGCTGAATCACAGTGAAACATTAAAATGACAGGATGCCGGGGCAAATAGTGCATTCACAATATATCGACTGGTAAATTGCACAAAGCTGAGACTGATTTTGTGACTTTGGAAGAAAATTAGCAAATCTTAGTCTGCCTGTTCACACACAGTGATGTTCTGCCATGGATGGCAGAACAAGGTAGCATCGAGTCACGGATGACTCGTTGTTACCGTTCACGTCACTTCATGAAAATCTAAAACAGGCAGGCTTAGATTTTCTTATTTTCGGACAACGGAACAAAACGGGCACAGCTTTGTGCAATTTGCCAATTAATAAACTTGAGTGCACTATTTGCCCCGGCATCCTAACAGCAGCTCCGGTCATGGAATCGGGATAAATTCCGGTTTCCTTTTTCGGAATATCGTGTAATGCGTAAAGCCGGCTTCCTTTAATATAGAAGGAACTTTTTCAAAATCAAAAGCAACATGCTCCGGCTGATGTGCATCGGCACCGATCGTGATGATTTCCCCGCCAAGTTCATGATAGCGCTTAATGATATCCTCTGTCGGGTTCGGATGACCGAGTCCGTATTTGAAACCGCCGGTGTTGATCTCAATCCCTTTGCCTTTGATAATAAGAGCCTTTAAGATCTCGTCGATGATGTCGGCATATTTCTGATAGGAGTAATTGGCATTTTTATTCGGACCGTATCTCACCACATAGTCGATGTGTCCGTAGACATCAAAACCGTCAAATGCGGCAATATTTTCAAGGATTGACTCAAAATATTCCTGATATCCATCCTCCTCTGTGTGCTTCTCCCAATAAGCCGGATAATATGGATCCACACCGTGCATGACGTGGGAGGAACCGATCACGAAATCAAACGGATACTGGGATAGGATGTCGGCGTGAATGCCGGCAAGGTGCGGTTGAAGACCAAGTTCAATTCCAAGGCGTACCGGCAGGACTTCTTTATATTTTTCCTGCAATGCCTCCACAGAAGAAACATAATTCGGAAGATCCAGTAAAAATGTCTCCGGTTCATCCGGGTAATCGATGTCAAGATGGTCCGTGAAGCAGATCCCTTTTAAATTTTTTTGTTTTGCAGCAGCGATCATATCTTCCTGCGGCGTGTGGCTGTCGCCGGAAAACTGGCTGTGCATGTGTGTATCCCATAACATATTAAATCCTCTTTCCTGTGCCGGGCTGGCATATAATGTGAAATCTTATTTGCGCAATTACGCATATCACAAATGCTGGTTTGTTTATGAAATAAATCGCCCGCTCAAATGGTATTTCGTAGGTTTGTGAGTGGCATCTTGCGCAAAGCCGGAGTAATTTTTGTTCCGTTGTACGAAAATAAGAAAATTAGCTCCGGCTTTGCGCAAGATGCCAGTCTTCAGGTTGTGAACACCATTTGGGTGGGCGGTTCATCTCAAAACCGGGGGCGTGGGTGTGAATTTTTGATATTCGCACAAATGGAAATATGCTTAAAATCCTAATGTGCTGTATCATTGATATTCAGCCTGATGACTTGTCTGAAGTTTCATCTGCTATGTTGCATTACATTAATCATTTCGTAAATTACCAGACTAATAATGCAGATTATTATTCCAAGTATGTATGTTTAAAAGCATAGATATAACAGATTGCGTCGAGATTTTTCAACCTTTTTGAAATGAATGTCACAAAAATTTACGCACCCCCAAGCTTGTAAAATGA
>DMYD01000002.1:0-14282 GCA_003483745.1 Roseburia sp.
TTTTTTCACAGCCCCTTTTTTATTTATTATGGCATAACTTTAAATTTATTATGAGTTATTGTTTGAATTATCAGACTTTGTTATAATTCTTATAAATAAAGAAGTGGATCAACCAGCCAAAGGAGTCATAGATCATATGAAAGAAAATATAGCAACCATCCCTTTAATCAAGGCTTTTAATGCCAAAGACGAATGCCCTTTCTGCAATTTAGAGCGCGAAGCCGAGCAGCATGCGGTCTCATTTATTTTAGGTTCTGCCTATATGGAGGATGATATCCGTGAAAAGACAGATGCAACCGGATTCTGCCGCCATCACTTTAAAATGATGTACGATTACGGCAACCGACTTGGAAATGCATTAATCTTAAGCACGCATTTGAAGAAACTGAATCAGGAACTCGCAAAAGAAATGTCTGATTTTGCCCCAGGCAAATCAAGTCTGTTAAAACGCATGAAACGCACAGACGCAACCGCAGAACATGAACCGCAGACCGCGCTTGGCGCATGGATCTCCAAAAAGACGACGGACTGCTATGTCTGCGATCATTTCCGAAAAATCTATGGCAGATATCTGGATACATTCTTCGACCTGTATCTGAAAAATGAAGAATTTCGCCAGCTTTTTGAAGAGAGCAAAGGTTTTTGTCTGCCTCATTTCGGAGATCTGATCGAGACTGCGGAAAACAAATTAAACGATGCACAGAAAAAGGAGTTTTACCCGAAGGCATTTGCACTGATGCAGGAAAACATGGAACGCCTGCAAAAAGAAGTCGCATGGTTTGTAGAAAAAAATGACTACCGGAACAAAGATAAGGACTGGGGAAATTCCGCGGATAGCATTCAGCGCGGCATGCAGAAATGTGCCGGGGGATATCCGGCAGATGAAGTATTCCGGGCAAAATTGTAAAATGAGGTCTTTTTGATTCATGGAACGTAATTTCCTATGAATCAAAAAGGCATAATGGTTCAGGCGAAAAACATTCCTTGTCTTCCCTGAATCATTATGCCTTTTTTCTTACAGAAATTCGGGTGTCAAAAGCTGGCTGGCACCCGGGTCTTATAGATAAATTTACCCATAAAACATATAGTATGCTCTTTCCTCTTAGAATGGAAGTCCGCCAAGACCACCCATGCCGCCGGTGATCTTTGACATGGAATCCGAAGAGAACTCTTCTAACTGACGAAGTGCCTCATTGGTTGCTGCCATGATCAGATCCTCTAACATCTCGATGTCATCCGGGTCAACTACTTCCTCGGATAATTTTACTTTTGTAACCTCTCTCTTACCGGAAACAGTAACTTCAACAGCTCCACCACCTGCTGCTGCAGTAATCTCTTTTTCTTCTAATTCTTTCTGTGCCTCTTCCATCTGACGCTGCATTTTCTGCGCCTGTTTCATAAGGTTGTTCATGTTGCCCGGCATACCGCCCGGGAAACCGCCTCTTTTTGCCATGTGAATCCTCCTTGTTTTGCAGGAGCAATGCCCAGCACACTGGGCACGATTTTACTCCTAAAAATCGTCTTCTTCTATTTCAAAATTAATCAACTGGCGTAAATCGGGATAGATCTCCCCGCTTGGCGTGCCAGTGTCATTTAATTTTACCAGAATCTCTACCTCTTTGCCAAGTCTTTCTGCAACTGCTGCCCGAAATTCATCCTGACAGTTGGAACGGTTCTCTTCTATATACGTATACGCGTTGGCATCCTCAAATGCCAGGATCAGCGTACCGCCCTCTCCTAATGTTGGAACCGCCTTTTTGAGATAGGTTCTCGTAATTCCTGTCAGCTGTGATAAAATACCACTCCAACTGCTCATGATCTGTTTGATATCTTCAGGGATTGCCTTGGGAAGCTCCTTTTTTTTTAATGCTTCCGACGCAGCAGCAGAACCTGTTGTCCCCGCAGACATGTCACCGGATGCCTGTGTTACTACGATACCCTTTTCCAGCTTTTTTTCGAGACTGTCCACGCGGTCGATCAGTGAACCATAATCTTTTTCCATCTCCGGTTTACATAATTTAATCACCGCAATCTCGATCAGAATACGTTTCTGTACGGCATACCGGATCTGATTGCTCAGTTCTGAAAAAATACGGATATAGCGCATAAGGATGTCTGTCTCTACCATCTGCGCCTCTTCTTTTAACAGTGCAAGATTCTCCGTTGAAATATCAAGCACATCCTCCATGTCATCTGAGCTCTGTACAAGCATAAGATTTCTTAAATACCAGGTAAAGTCATTGACAAACTGTCCTAATTCCCTGCCCTCAATAACCATCTCATCGATCACACCAATCGCTCCGGTCACATTTTTCTCTAAAATCTGACGGAGCAGTCTGCTGAAAATCTCAGTATCAACCGCACCAAGCGTTTCAAGTACCTTATCGTAAGTAAGTTCCTGCCCAAGATAAAACGCAATACACTGATCTAACAGGCTGAGTGCATCTCGCATAGAACCGTCTGCCGCCTTTGCGATATAGCGTATCGCACGCTCCTCCACTGTGACCTGCTCCTTTTCCATCAGTTCCATCAGTCTTGCAGAAATCGTCTCAATGGAAATACGTCTGAAATCGTATCTCTGACAGCGGGATAAGATTGTGATCGGTATTTTGTGTGCCTCCGTTGTTGCCAGAATAAAAATAACATATGATGGCGGCTCCTCGAGTGTCTTTAGCAGTGCATTAAATGCACCTATGGAAAGCATATGAACCTCATCGATGATGTAGACTTTGTATTTGCCTTCCGTCGGACGGTATTCCACCTCCTCACGGATCTGGCGGATATTATCCACACCATTATTCGATGCCGCATCGATCTCGATCACATTCATGGAGTTGCCCGTTGCGATCGCCCTGCAGGCCGGACACTCTCCACATGGGCTGCCATCTACGGGATGCTCACAGTTGACCGCCTTTGCAAATATCTTCGCAATGGTTGTCTTACCGGTTCCCCTGGTTCCACAAAACAGATACGCATGTCCGATCCTGTCTGCTTTGATCTGATTTTTTAATGTTGTAACAATGTGTTCCTGTCCCTTGACGTCCTCAAACTCCTGCGGACGGAACTTCCGATATAGTGCTGTGTATGACATCTTAATCCCCGAAACTGATTCCGATCCGTTTTGCCTCTTTGATCATCTGACAATCCGGATCTACTGTTTTTAATTTGCCTGCCACTTCGCCTAATGGCACACGCTTTGTCTTTCCATTGATCATGGCGATCATATTGCCGTAATCCTCGTCTATGATAGCCTGTGCTGCTGCAGAACCAAGTCTGGTACAGAGCACACGATCGTAAGGACACGGACTTCCACCTCTTTGTGTATGTCCCGGAACCGTCACGCGGACTTCCACACCGGTCTCCTCAAAAATACGGTCTGCGATCTCATAGGAAACCGACGGATATTTGCGCTTTGCAACCTTTTCTTTATACTCTTTTTTGGATAATGCCGCATCCTCTTTCGAGATAGCTCCCTCCGCAACCGCAAGAATTGTGAATCCTTTTCCTGCTTTGGTACGCTTATTAATGGCTGCGATCACTTTTTCAATATCATACGGGATCTCCGGCAATAAAATGATATCTGCACCGCCTGCAACTCCTGCATAAAGCGTCAGCCAGCCAACTTTATGTCCCATAACTTCCACGATAAATACACGGTTATGGGAAGCTGCCGTTGTATGGATACAGTCGATCGCATCCGTTGCAATATTGATTGCACTCTGAAATCCGAATGTAACATCCGTTCCATAGATATCGTTATCGATCGTTTTCGGAAGATGAATTACATTTAATCCTTCCTCGCGAAGCAGATTTGCCGTTTTCTCCGTTCCATTTCCACCTAAGATAACCAGACAATCCAGTCTCAACTTATAATAGGTAGATTTCATTGCCTCTACTTTATCTAATCCGTTCGCATCCGGCACACGCATCTGTTTAAACGGCTGTCTGGAAGATCCAAGGATCGTTCCACCCTTGGTAAGTATTCCGGAAAAATCTGCAGATGTCAGTAATCTGTAATCTCCATAAATCAGTCCTTTATAACCATTTAAAAAGCCGTAAATCTCCAGCTCGTCCACATTTTCACTTAAGCCTTTTACAACACCGCGCATTGCTGCGTTTAATGCCTGGCAATCCCCGCCGCTTGTTAACATACCGATTCTCTTCATCTGCGTTTCCTCCTGCATACCCATATTTACTTTGCCCAGTTTTCACATATACCGCCCACAATCGCATGCGACGGATATGTGTCTTTCGCTCTATTTAAAATATTACCCTTTTCACGGATATTTTGCAATATTTCAGATGAAATCAAATATCTAAAAATATACTTTTTGACTATACTAAAATTAAATTGTATTATGGATGTATAAGAATCTGTCGAAAAGGAGGTACACGCCATGCCATTATCAAAAGAAAACACTTTTACAACCAAATATATCTATTCTCTTCCAGAAGGGAAACGCGCAGAGCTGATCGATGGTGTTATTTATGATATGGCACCGCCAAACAGACTGCATCAGGAACTTGTGATGAATTTATCAGCAGAAATTCGTGATTATATCAAAAAAAATAATGGTTCCTGCAAAGTCTATCCGGCACCATTTGCCGTTTTTCTGAATCAGGACGATAAAACTTACGTTGAACCGGATATCAGCGTTATTTGTGACAAATCAAAACTTGACGACCGTGGGTGTAACGGTGCACCGGACTGGATCATTGAGATTGCATCTCCCAGCACGAAGCGCCTCGATTTTGGAATAAAATTATTCAAATACCGTTCTGCCGGAGTCCGTGAATACTGGATTGTAAATCCGCTCACCAAAACAGTAAACGTGTTTGATTTGGAAAAAGAGGAATTAAGTGACCAGTACAATTTTGACGATGATATACAGGTATGTATTTATGATGATCTGACAATTAATATTACAGAATTGCTGAAATAAATAAAAACCGCCCCATGCTGCCAAATCAGGAAGGCGGAATAAGCTGGCACTTTAGGCGTTAAGCTCTGGGATAGCGGTAATTTGTAGGAAATGAATTAGAAGTGCTAAGTGAAGAATACCATTCTGATAAATTTGCTATTAATATCCGTCAGAATCTATATATTACAAAGAAAAAATCAGAAGCAGACTTTTGTGTAAGCATAAGTTCAGATTCCGATACAAAAGTGACTATGGTAAAAGATTTAAAAGATCCATCTGATACGCATAAATACTCTTATAACAATGTAGTTACTGCTGTTCAGGAAAGGCTGAAAAAAAAGAATATTAAATTAACATACAAATCTGGCTTTAATCCTTATGTGCTTAATTTAATTATTGAATTTTATGACATAAAACATACTCCAAAATATGCATATGAGCACGTAATTGGAAATCAACATTCATTTACTTATTCACAACAATTTGTAGATTTTATCGTTACAGAAATAGGAAAAAATCCTACTAATTTTGTTGAAAGCTTAAAAAAATCCAAAAAATAAGATAACCCCAGGCACATGGGAATGCTCAGCACTTGCCTACCCCTTTCTGGGACCCAGTGTTATTCCTTCACAAGTTATCTCATTTATATTTTATCATATGTTATAATTTTGTCAACTATGCAAAATGACAAAAACCGCCCACGCGAACCGGATACCAGTCAACAACAGGAGCAGATACCTGCCCTAAGCAAGTACATTGTATTATTCAGAGCAAAACAATAGCCGGAAATCCTTGATTTTACTGCAAAATCTCGACTTTCCGGCTGTTTTACACCAATCGGGGTAACAGGATTTGAACCTGCGACCTCACGGCCCCCAGCCGTGCGCGCTACCAAACTACGCCATACCCCGTAGACAAGGAACATCTCATATATCATATAAACTTGCCAGAATCCACTATATCATATGTATATGCTTTTTTAAAGGTCGTAATGCATTTTGTATTTTTTTTTATTGTTTTTATGTTTTTTTTATTTTCTGGTAGAAAAAAGGTTCAGATTGTGTTAAGATTTAACCTTGCAAAAAGACTATTTATTGACATTTTTTTGCAATCAACAAATAATGATATGGATTTATATATCATAGAATTTGGAGGCTGATTTTATGAAAAAGTTACTTGCTCTTTGTGGAAGCATTGCAACTATGCTGCTTTTCACACCGCTAACGATCCTCGCAGCAGAATCCGGCGAAAGCAGTACTGCAACAGTTCCGATATGGCTTTGTATCCCATTTGCCGGTCTGTTACTCTGTATCGCAGTACTTCCGCTTGTAAAACCGGAATGGTGGGAGAAAAACCAGCCGCTTGCCGTAGCCGTATGGTCCCTGTTATTTATCATTCCGTTTGCAGTGACCTATAGTGCCGGAGATGCGGTCGAAACAGTACTTGAGTGTATTTTAAACGATTACCTGACTTTTATCGTCCTGTTATTTGGTCTGTTCTGTGTTGCCGGTAACATCACTTTAGAAGGCGATCTCGCAGGTTCCCCGCGCGTCAACGTAATCTTCCTTGCGATCGGTACCTTACTTTCCAGCTGTATCGGTACAACCGGTGCCAGTATGTTAATGGTACGTCCGATGATCAAGATGAACTCCTGGCGTCAGCACAAGAGTCACATTATGGTATTTTTTATCTTCCTGATCTCAAATATGGGAGGATGCTTAACCCCGATCGGTGATCCGCCACTTTTAATGGGATTTATGCGTGGTGTTCCGTTCTTCTGGAGCATGCATCTGTTCCCGATCTTAATCTTTAATATGGTAATTTTACTGACTGTATTCTATCTCTTAGACCGTCACAATTACCGCAAAGATATTGCAAACGGCAGAAAACCGGATATCAGCAAAGCCGGTACCACATTAAAGATCGATGGTCTGCACAACATTATTTTCCTTATTATGATCGTTGCTGCTGTTATTTTAAGTGGAACTCTTCCGAACCTTGCAGCATTTCAGGATGCAGCCGGAAACGTTCGCGGTATCCGTGTATTCCGTGAGGTGACACTTGGTTTTCCTTCTATTATTGAGGTTGCCATCATCCTGCTTGCCGCTTTACTTTCCTTTAAAACAACGGACCCACAGATCCGTACCAGCAACCACTTTACCTGGGGTGCTATCAAAGAAGTTGCCGTTCTTTTCATCGGTATCTTTATTACCATGCAGCCGGCACTGATGCTTCTTAAATCCATGGGACCGGAGCTTGGTCTTTCCAAACCGCTTGAGATGTTCTGGGCAACCGGTGCACTTTCCAGTTTCCTTGATAACACACCGACCTACCTGGTATTCCTGACAACTGCAGGTACGCTTGGTTTCACACAGGGTATTGCAACCACGGTCGGAACAATTCCGGTCAAAATGCTTACCGCGATTTCCTGTGGTGCCGTATTCATGGGTGCAAATACTTATATCGGAAATGCACCAAACTTTATGGTAAAATCCATCTCTGATGAAAACGGTGTGCGCATGCCATCCTTCTTCGGATACTTATTATGGTCAATCGCATTTTTAGTTCCGGTGTTTATCATTGACACTCTGGTATTCTTTTTATAAAGGGGGGATTTCACAATGGAAAATAATATCGAAACATCACGGGCACTTGCTACCCGCATTTATGATCTCGACAGTGAAGTTTACCGTCTGGTAGGTTCTTCCCTTGGACGCACTTTTACCGGCGACAAAGAAACAAGTATTCGTAACCTGACAACCCTGATCTCCACACATCCACAGGGACACCTGCTCCGCAGTGAGATCGCTTTAATCGGTAATATGGCGCGTACGATCCGTAACAAAGAGGATCGCAGCCGTATGATGCACGAGTACAATGAGATTTTACATCAGATCGCAGAACTGCCGGAAAGTTTTGGTTCGGTTGATATCCTTGACCAGAACCTTGCTTCCTTAAATACATCCAACCTGCACCAGAAGTTTTCCAAAGACGATCATCTGATCATCTGCATCGGAAGAACACACGGAAGCGCCGGTACGGATATTGGTTTCGCGCTTGCGGATGCATTAAAGATCAACTACTACGATGTTGAAATTTTCAACCGTGTATTAGAGCGTTTAGAGGCAGAAAAAGATTCCGTCACAGACCGTGACAGCTTTACATCAAAACTTGATCAGGTTGCAAAACATGATACCAGTGCAAAACGTTTCTTAAAAGATTTCAGCCGTTATCACGGCTTGCCGAAGAAAGATGCCGTATTTTTCAACCAGAGCGATCTGATCGTGGAAATGGCAAAAAAAGAAGACTTTATCGTAATGGGACGCTGTGCGGATGTGATTCTTACAAACAACCGTATCCCGCACATCAGTATCTTCATCACCGCTCCGTTTGAACAGCGTGTGCGCCGTATGATGGAGGTAAACAATCTTCCGCTCAAGGAAGCTGTCCGCCGTTTAAAGAAAATTGATAAAGGACATGAACAGTACTATCATTTTTACACCGGACGTAAATGGGGAGATGCCGTAAACTATGATCTTTGTATCAACAGTGCATGCTACGGTATCGAAGAATCCGTAGAACTGATTGAGCGTATGATCGATATCCATCCGGAGAAGTAGATCACATGCTAAAGAGGCATATTGCAGAAACCAGCTGGGCTGGCTGCAATATGCCTCCTTTTTTATGTTTATGTATATTTTTCTTTTATTTTACATATAATTTATAATTGTGCAACAACTATATAGTTTTCCACTATTATGCACTCTTATCCACATTATCCACAGAGTTATCCACATTTTTTCTGATAGTTTGCGTATTGTTTGTATATTGTCTAACATTTTACATTCATCTGTCATTTCATATTTTTGCTGTTCCAGCGTTTTCCTATACCACCCGCTTATTCAGCCATTTTCCACGTTTATACCGTATTACAAATAAAAGCGAACGGAACACCCAGTCCACATACATTCCAATCCATACGCCAAGCACGCCCATTTTCAGCGTTCCTGCAAAGAAATAGCTGCTTGCAACACGAAATACCCACATTGAAAACACGCTGACTTCCATGGTATATTTCGCATCCCCCGCTGCACGCAAAACGTTCGGAAGCGCAAAACTGAGCGGCCAGATAAGCATAGCACAGATGGAAAATGTCTGTAACAGCTGTACCGTAATTGCAAACGCCTCACCGGACAGTGAAAAACACCCAACCATCGGACGGACCAGAATCAATAACGTTATGTCGGTCAAACACATGCCGCCGTACGCAAGTCCTAACAGTTTTCTGCTGTACCGCTTTGCCTGCTCTTTTTCCCCGGCACCAATGCAGCGTCCGATCACCGTGACCATCGCAAGACCGATTGCAATTCCCGGAATATTTGCAAAACCTGCGATACTGTTTGCCACGGCATTTGCAGCGATTGCAGCCGTTCCGAATGTTGCCGTCAGGCTTGACACCAGAAGTTTACCAATCTGAAACATTCCATTTTCAATACCGCTTGGAATACCGATTTTTAAGATTTTTCCGATTACATCTTTCTGTGGATGCATGCATCCCGGTGTCGTGATGCAAAGTGGATTATCTTTTTTCGTCAGCAGCACTATCATGACGAGTGCAGACGCCATTCTTGCGATCAGTGTTGCAAGCGCAGCTCCCATCACACCGATCCCAAAACCATAAATTAAAATCGCATTGCCGCCGATATTGATCACATTCATGACAAGGCTGGTGTACATGCTTATCTTGCTGTTTCCGATACTTCGAAAAAGTGCTGCCCCGGCATTATACACACCGAGAAACGGATAAGATATCGCAGAGATCAGAAAATAGATCTGAGCTGCATCCATCACATCCGCTTCGATCTGCCCAAAAATTGCACGCAGCAAAAACCGATGTAAAAATAACACAAGTATCATCACTGTTCCGGACGATGTAAGCATGATAAACATCAGCTGTCCCGCAGAAAGTTTTGCTTTCTCCGGCATCTTTTTGCCGAGATACTGGCTGCACACAACAGCACCGCCGGTCGCGAGTGCCGACAATATCTGAATCAGCAGCACACTGATACTGTCCACAAGCGACACGCCGGAAACGGAAGCTTCTCCACACGAAGACACCATCAGGGTATCAAACAGGCCGATGCTTAAAGCAAGCATCTGCTCAATGATCAGCGGTATGATCAGTTTCTTTAAATCCTCTCTTGTAAAAAGCGGTTGTTCCATATTAATCCTCATTTCTACACAGTCTTTTTGTATCACAAATTTGAGCATAAGTACATTCCTGCACAGTCTTTCTGTATAACAAATTTGAACATAAGCACATTCCTACATGTAGAAAATTCAATTTTTCACATGTGTTTCCACACAAAACGTGGCATAGCTTTACGCCATGCCACGTTTTTATTCTGTCATATTTGTTTTGTATTTAAAACGTACTGTCATGCACGGAAAATTCTACCCGTACCAACAGTTCCAATCATCCGTCTTATGCAAGTGCTGCAGTGATGATAGCCATAGAATAAACTTCTGCTGCGTTACATCCACGGGACAGATCATTGATCGGAGCATTAAGTCCAAGTAAGATCGGACCATAAGCCTCGAAGTTACCAAGACGCTGTGCGATCTTGTATCCAATATTTCCTGCGTTGATATCCGGGAAAATAAAGGTGTTTGCATGACCTGCAACCGGGTTGCCCGGGCATTTGGTACGTGCTACACGAGGAGAAACTGCTGCATCGAACTGAATTTCTCCTTCGATTGGAAGATCCGGATATTTCGCTTTTGCCTTGTTTGCAGCATTACGCATCTTATCTACATCCTCACCTTTACCGGAACCAAGTGTAGAATAGCTTAAGAATGCAACCTTCGGATCAACACCGAAAATCTTTGCACACTGTGCTGTCTCACCTGCGATCTCAACTAACTCATCCTCTGTCGGATGGATGTTGATCGCACAGTCACCCATTGCAAGAACTTCGTTCTCACCGGTAGCTGCAGGACGAACCATGATAAAGCAGGAAGATACGATCGTGTTGCCCGGTTTTGTTTTGATCAGCTGTAATGCAGGACGTACAGTATCTGCAGTTGAATAAGTAGCTCCACCAAGAAGTGCATCAGCAACACCCATTTTTACAAGCATGGTTCCAAAGTAGTTTGCCTGGGAAAGGATACCTTTTGCCTGCTCCGGTGTCACACCTTTGCTCTTACGAAGTTCGCAGAATAAAGAAATCATCTCATCCATTCTGTCGTAGTTAGCCGGATCAATGATCTCTGCTCCGCGGATATTAAAACCACTCTCTTCCGCTTCAACAGCAATTTTATCCGGATTACCGATTAAGATCGGATGAAGGAATGTTCCTGCTAACAAACGGGAAGCAGCTTCTAAAATACGAGGATCATCGCCCTCTGTAAACACGATTTTCTTAGGATCTTTTTTTAAGATGTCGATCAGTTGTCCAAATCCAAACATGATTAATTCCTCACTTTTTATAAAATGTAATTGGCGCTCTCTACCAGCGCATGTCATGCTTTCATTATATAGCAGTTTTTTCGAAATTCAATATTTGTATTCAAATAAATGCAGTTTTATTTGACATATTCTCTCAACTTTGATATACTATCAGTATCTTTGTGAAAAAATTAACGTAAATTGTATTTTTCTTTATACAAAAGGTACCGTATACCAGAGACCTGATCCCCGGATCATGCGTCTGATATACGGTACCTTTTCCATATAATTTTCTATTGTCTGCGACAAATCTACTGTTCGTTATCTTTTGTTTCTTTCTCCTGCTTATTCCCTGAATGTCTGATTGCACCTAACAGTTCCGGCACATGCTGTTCCTTATCCGGTTTGGTTGCGAGCATGAATCTGCGGAAAAAGAATAAAATTCCGATGCTGACTACGGATAACAGGTCTTCTAATGCTGACGTTTTCTGTACGATCATATGACGGGCAATCAGAAAGATCAAAACCTCCATGATATTCTGTGAACTTGGTTTGCAGAGCATCTTGATAAACTCTACCCCGATCACGACGTCAAACACAGCATCGAGAAAAATAAGAAATGCCTCCCCATTCGTCCGGTTCTGCCAGTATACCAGAAGTTCCGGGAAAAGATTTACCGCCGCTATGACCACACCAACCACAGCAACTAACGCTATGATGAGTTCTAAACCTTCACTTACCTGATACAGTCTTTTTCTGAGTTTGTCCACTGTAATTCCTTTCATCCTGATACAATCCTAATTTTGGATATACAAAACCGAGCGCCTCCCATCGAATCCAGACCACAGACGTTACCTCCACAGTTAACTCGGCTCAGGCACCCTTACGGCACACAAGAGCTTCTGCTTAGGGCTGCTCCATTCCTGACCTGACCCGGTTCACAGATTCCTGTTGCGTAAGACCCAAACTTCAACGCCACTTATGAAGGGCAGCTCCACAATCTGACAACCCTCCGTTCGGCATCACCCCAGCTATAGCGGATTGCTGGTTCAGGGTACCGCTGCCACCCCGGCTGCTCGGAGATTTAAGTATAGCCTATTTCGCCCTATATTGTCAAGACGATAACGACTAAGACTTCTTTTTCTGGCGAAGTTCTCTAAAAAAAGCAGAAAGCATTGCCGAACATTCTTCCCCCAGCACACCCTTTTCGATTTCGACCTGATGGTTAAACTGCTGCATCTGAAGCAGATTTAACACCGATCCGGCACATCCGGCTTTGGGATTCATGCTTCCGATCACCACTTTTTTCATCCGGCTCTGAACAATTGCGCCTGCACACATCTGGCATGGCTCTAACGTCACATACATCGTGCAGTCCTCTAACCGCCAGTCTCCTGTTTTCTTACTCGCTTTGCGGATTGCGGTCAGTTCCGCATGTGCCAACGTATTGCCTTCTGTATTTCTTCTATTATATCCGCGCGCAATGATCTTATCATTCTGCACGATCACGCAGCCGATCGGCACCTCATCTAAGGCATATGCCTTTTTTGCCTGCCGTATCGCTGCTTTCATGTATTTCTCATCCTGATTCATGGACAGTTTCCCCAAAATGTTATACTATATAATATGCAATATTTTATCGCATTTTTTCATTTTTGTCGAGAAGGAGGCAATCTGCCCGATGCAGTGGAAAAACACTTCTTTAAAATATGAATTTCAGACGGAACGCCTGATTTTAAAAGTCTTAACTCCGGGCTGCGCAAACGCAGTCTTAAACTTCCAGAACCGCAACCGTGAAAGTTTTGAAGCCTACGAACCGACAAGACCTGCTAACTTTTATACCGCATCCTACCAGCAGGCAGTTTTAAAGTGTGAATGGGATCTCGCATTAAAACAGCAGTGTATCCGTTTCTATGTTTTCCGGAAAGAAGATCCGCAAATGATCATCGGAACCGTATGCCTGCACGACATCCGCTTTGCAGCATATTCCTGCACAGAGATCGGCTATAAATTTGACGCAGCATTCCGGCGCATGGGCTATGCCTCAGAAGCGATTAAAAAAGTCATGTCACTTGCCTTTTACGACCTTCATCTTCATCGTGTATTCGCACGTGTTATGCCGGAAAACAAACCTTCCATCTACCTTTTGGAATCTCTGGGTTTTCAGTATGAAGGTGTAGAACGCGGCTGTTTTTTTATCCAGAACCGATGGGCAGATCATCTGCGCTACGCGTATCTCAACCCTTCCACCGACAATTGACAGCTGCATTGTTTACTCACAGCCCCTGTCAAAAACGTCTCCATTTTGTCAGACAGTTATTCTTCTAAAAAACGATACCAGCAGCCAAACCGGTTTTCAACCTGCTCCGGCATAAATTCCGGGAATCCAAAGATGATCGCCATGACACGCTCCTGATTCTGATAAATGCCGGGCACTCCAAGAAACCACCTGCTCTGTGTATCTTCCTCTATTTTTCCAAGCACCAGATACCGGTAATTAAAAAATCCATGTAACAGAAAACTGTTATTTCCGAGATACCAGTATTTTTTCGGGAGTTCACGAATATCTTTTAGTTCGATTTTGATACAGGTAATATTTTTTTCTGAGAACGGCGTGTTTGCCGGATGGCTTTTTAAAAACTGTTCCCAGATATCCTTCCACTGGTACTGTGGGAAAAAATTGCGCGCGGGAAGTTCTGTCGCGGCGAGTTCACTTTCATATTCCTGTGCAGACCGGGTGATCTGGGTTCTGTTTTCCTGCTGCTT
Organism: Roseburia sp.; assembly: GCA_003483745.1. Taxonomy (GTDB): domain Bacteria; phylum Bacillota; class Clostridia; order Lachnospirales; family Lachnospiraceae; genus Roseburia. The sequence goes on from DMYD01000002.1 coordinate 14,137, forward strand.
TTTCATGCTGTCCTGCACGGACATTTTCCCTGCTGCCGGCTTGTTTTCTGTTTCTGATATAATTTTTTCTGTTTCATGTAAAGTTTCTTTTGCATGCATATCTTTTCTTGCATGCATATCTTTTCTTGCATGCATATCTTCTCTTG
>DMYD01000002.1:14596-21169 GCA_003483745.1 Roseburia sp.
CTTCTCTTGCATGCATATCTTCTTTTGTATACAACTCTTCTTCCACCGGCGGTTCCTCTGGCTGGCTTTCTCTCCACTCCCCAAAGTGCTCCATATCCACGGTAAGCGGCTCCCCCTCCGTCCAGCGGCTCATGAAAATACGTCCATCTTCGCTGCACAAAAAAATCCCGTCCATCTCAAAAAAACTGAGTGATGATGTCGGTATATGCATTATTTTCATTGCTGTGGCAAAATCTCCAGCACCATTGCGGACGTCCATTTCTCCGATCAGGCTTCCCTCCATCTGATTACCCTGTTTGCGAAACAGATAAACCCTGCAGTGCGTCTGCGCAGCATAGACACTACGCAGATGGATTTCAAGCCTGCACTCTTCTCCCCGCAGCTCGATCCTGGCAAATCCCGTATTGCCTGCCTTTTTTGCATTTTCATACCCATATATATATGCAATAAACCGTTTCATTCCTGCCATAGGCAATCTCTCATCTCTGTTTTTGTTTTCTTCTATTTGTATTCCGTTTTTTTATAAATTAGAACATAAACGATAACATCCATTGCCTGACGGTCTAAATATAACTACTTACTCTATCCTTTCATTTTCATTGGTATCCCACTTTTATTTCTCTCTTCTTTTGATACATTTTGTCATCTGCACGGGATCTGGTATCCTCGATATCCCGGTCTGTTTCCGGGTCAAACTCCGCATAGCCATAGGCAATCTGTATCTGTGGTATTGCGTTTTTCGCATTAAACTCATCCTGTTCCTGCTTCATCTGCCGGAATAACTCTTCCATATCTGAAGGATTATTCCCATAGATCACAACGCAGAATTCATCTCCACCGATCCGGTAACAATTTCCACAATTTCCAAACACATGCAATATGATCCCCGCAGCATTTTGGATATATGCGTCTCCGGCTGCGTGCCCCATCGTATCATTGCACTGTTTTAAATTGTTAAGGTCAAAAACAACAATCTTCGCCTTCTTCGGCTGCCTGTTTACCTTGATCCATTCATCATATGCATTCCGGTTATAGAGCTTCGTCAGCATATCTTTGGTTGCAAGTTCTTCATAGATCTGCAGCTTCTGCCCTGCATCCACCTGCTCTGCCACTTGTCTGCATACTTCGACCGCAAAAATAATGATATAGATAAAAACACCATATATGTCATATATACTTGTCTGAAATGATCCGTAATAAAAGTGCAGCAGATCTGCCGCAAGCGTTCCCAGAAGAATAAACCCACCAACCACAACAACCCACAGATGACGGTGTACCTTCGTTTTTCTATACTCAGAAATCAGCATGACTATCGTATAAAGCAGCGTTATCCCCAACAGGACATGTGTGACCGTGTACATCTGCCGGAAGCCTCGGATCCCGGCAAGCTGCAATATAAGCTGTACCGCCAGATTCAGATATGCCAGCGTGCAGATAATATCTGATCCCCACTTGTCCTCAATATCAAAGAATCCCTTGGTAAACCACACAAAGGAAGGCACCATGAGTATCAGGGCTACCGCTGATACGAATACGATCTCAACTCTGACCGGAAACAGGATCAGAAGTGCGGCATCTGTCTCGTTCAGTGCCCAAGTTCCGGTCAGAAAGGAAAAAGTGCCAAAATGCAGCAGAGTCTGCTTCATTTTCATTCTGGTCCGTGCGATCAGCCACCACAGTACCATGAAGAAACCCAATAATATCTCTAGCAGACAGATAAATGTTACCGGCATGGATCTGTACAACATTCCGCTATACATCTGGGTATACCCGCCGATTGAAAAATCAATTTGCTTTTGTCTGACCTCCGGATAGACCGCACGGATCATAACCTGGATCTGTTCTGCCCCGGATGGTATCCCGACATAATTCCACATAACTCCGGGTGACACCTTTGGCATTGCCTGCTGCTGTCCGACATGATAGAGCAGCGTGTCATCAGCGTACACACTGACTTCCATATGCGCCGTATAAAAACGCAGACAGTCCCCTCCATCCTTTATCTTCTGTGCAGAAAATACAAACCTGCGGTTATCCTCATCTGTCTGGTATTCCCTGTCCGGAATAATGCTGCGGCAATATTTTTCCTGATGTTTGTTGTCAAAAAAACTCAATGATAAAATAACAACATGCAGAAAGACACACACTGCCACTATGATATAATATATCCTGCTCAAAATTGTCTTTACTTTCAAACTGCTTCTCCCTTACACTGCCATTTATTGTCAAAGCTATATGCCAATATACCACAAAACATTCGTTTATCAAAGATTAAAATGAAAAATCAAACCATCTTCATCTTGACATTTTTTCTCTGTGATTATATAATAATTTTAGTAACAATTACTATTATCAAGAAAGGATGGTAATATGCTGAAACGAAGTAAGCAGCGGGAATCCATCAAGAAGTTTCTCATCTCGCGTTATGACCACCCTACCGCAGAGACCGTCTATATGAATATCAAGGAAGAATTTCCGAATATCAGTCTCGGTACGGTATACCGCAATCTGTCATTACTGGCAGATATCGGTGAGATCCAGAAACTGTCCACCGGAATTGGACCTGATCGTTTTGACGGTAATCCAAAGCCGCATTACCATTTTATCTGTAAGGAATGCGGGAGCGTTCTGGATTTAAATGTAACGGGACTGGATCATATCAATGTTCTTGCCGCACAGGACTTTGACGGTGAGATTGAAGGACATGTGACTTATTTTTACGGAAAATGCCCTTCCTGTAAAGCCAAAAGACAGACTTCCTGATCATTTTTCCCCAAAAAACTTCTAAAATAACATAAAATAATGTTGACAAAAAGAAGTTTTTCATTTAAAATCAGTAATAGTTACTGATATCAATTTAAAGCACACAGTAATAGATTTCAAATAAGCGGGGAAATCTATTACAGCAGACAAATAACATTTTTCAAAGAAAAGGAGATTAAAATTATGGCAAAGTATGTATGTACAGTATGTGGTTATGTTTATGAAGGCGATGCAGCTCCGGAGATCTGCCCGGTATGTAAAGCTCCGGCTGAAAAGTTCAAATTGCAGGAAGGTGAGAAAGTATGGGCTGCTGAGCACGTAGTTGGTGTTGCAAAAGGAGTAAGTGAGGATATCGTATCCGATTTAAGAGCAAACTTCGAGGGTGAGTGCTCTGAGGTTGGTATGTATCTTGCAATGGCTCGTGTTGCTTACCGTGAAGGTTACCCGGAAGTTGGTTCCTACTATGAGAAAGCTGCATGGGAAGAGGCAGAACACGCTGCAAAATTCGCAGAACTGCTCGGTGAAGTTGTAACAGACAGCACCAAAAAGAACCTTCAGATGAGAGTTGACGCTGAGAACGGTGCAACAGCAGGAAAAACTGATCTTGCAAAACGTGCAAAAGCTGCAAACCTTGATGCAATCCATGATACCGTTCATGAGATGGCACGCGATGAGGCTAGACACGGAAAAGCATTTGAAGGACTGTTGAACAGATACTTCGGTTAATCTTTAAACCGCATAGACAATAAGCATTTCATAGGATAGACAGTTGTCAGCTGTCTATCCTTTTCGTTTGAAAATCAATATATATACTTTATGCCGGTTCCCCAAGTATGATCCGTATCAGGTTTTTATCCAGCATGATCGTCCGGTTCCACGGGTTCACAATAATTCCCTTTGCCCCTTCTGCGGCAAGTACCGCGCGGAATGCCTGCTCAATTCCTGTTAAAAATGTAGACATTACACTCCCGCTTCCCTTTAATTCTTCCTCAAAACTGGTAAATGCCGCCCACCAGCTATTGCCGTCCGGCGTCTGCACTGCCTGTATCTGCATCTGGTTCCCGCCCGTCGGCGGTTCCACCGCTACGATAAACTGACCGCCCTCTTTCATGCGTCTGCGTATCACTGTCAGGGTATGCGCTAACATCTCTTCGCTTGCCTCCTGCTGCAGTGCCGCGATTGCGGTTTCTATTTTTTCATTTCCCTGTAATCCCTCATCGATTTTATTGTTATCCATAAAAGCTCCATTTCTATATGTAAAAAATTTTATTTTTTATACTATTGCCACTTGATTCAACTGATTATTTTACAACCACTTTTGTTTTATCTGTTTCATAAGCTGCTCTCCCTTTTCCCTACATATTATACCCTCCAATTTTCCTTTTCACAATCTGCTTTTCGCCGCACAGGGACAAAGAGTCACTTGCGAGTTACGAGTGAACAGTAACACTTGCGCCTCTTTCGCGCCCGGGCGGTGCTGTTTACAGCAAACTTCTTCTCTGCGAAGTGCACATCCCGCCCGGAGGGCTTTTTCATTCATAGGACGTAATTTCCTATGAATGAAAAAAGCATGGCATCCCTCTGGACAACCATGCTTTTGGGTTATTGTTCACACCTGTAGTGCAACTTCCAACAATTACAGTTCTTCGATTTTTTCTTTTGTTTCTTTCTCTGCCGCCTCAGCAAACCCAAGCACGACCTTAAACAGATCTCCGTCCACATACAGACGGAATGTACCACCCATAAGATCCATCAGGCTGTTTGCGATAGAAAGTCCGAGTCCGCTTCCTTCCGTATTTCTGGATGCGTCGCCCCGCACAAAACGTTCCATCAGTTCATCACTGCTGATATTGAGCGGGTATTTTGACGTATTGCGGAAGGTGATAGACACCTGTGCCTCTTTTACTTCAAGATTGATGTAGACACGCGTCCCACTCTGGGCATATTTGCAGATATTATTCATCAGGTTATCGATCACACGCCAGAAATGTCTGCTGTCCGCCATGATATAGACCGGTGTCTCCGGCTTTTCGATCACAAGATCAAGTCCTGCCGCTTTTGTCTTTTCCTCAAATTCCCCGACCGTCTGTGTCATAAATATCCCGGCTTCTAACCGCTCTAAATGTACCGGAAGGTTTCCGGTGGACGCCTTGGAAGCCTCGATCAGGTCTTCGATCAGCTTTTTCAATCGGCTTGACTGGCGCTCTAACACCTCTAAATACTCCTGCGCTGTCTCGTTGTGCAATTCTTCTTTTTCCAGCAGATCCACATAGTTGATGATCGATGTCAGTGGAGTCTTAATGTCATGGGACACGTTCGTGATCAGTTCTGTCTTGAAACGTTCACTCTTCATCCGCTCTTCGATCGCATGTGTCATACCGTCGCTGATATGGTTGATCTGTTCTCCCTGTTCCTTAAATATACCGGTCATACGCTTTGTACTGATCTGATAGCCCGGCTCACCGCCTGCAATTTTTTCCGTTCCGTTCTTTAACTGGTTTAACTGCACACAGTACCACAGGACCAGCGGATATAAAACCAGTTTTTCTAACAGCCAGAGTAAAAGGGCTATGTCTGAATTAAAAAACATCAATACCCCTATGCCCTCAAAAAATGCAAGTACCAGCATGACCAGGATCACTTTCCAGAGAAACCCGATATTTTCCCAGATCATCCGGCCGAACTGTCCGATTTTACGGAAAAGCTGGTAACACAGGGTATGTCTCCACCATTTTCCCAATTTTACCCGCACGGAAAAACTTAATAAAAACAGTAACAACAGCCATCCCATGCAAAGGGTTGCAACTGCAGTAACAAATAAGATAAACGGCAGATACGCAACATCGACATTTATCAGGAATATCGCTGCCACATAGAAAACAAATACCTCTGCCAGCACAGCCCCCACTGCAAAAACATCCAGCCACAGATGATCCCAGACAGTCGTAACGATCTCATCCGTTCCATTCCGGTGCCCCGCCGCACACATCAGAAATACAAAGGCTGCTGCTCCGATGATAAAACTTACAAACATTGTGACTAACGCCGTGTAACGCATGCTGTATACAAAATCCAGCAAGGTATTTGCCTGTACGTACCAGTCCGTACTGTTCCAGTCTGTCCCAACATTCTGCGGCAGGATCACAACCATCTGATAAGTGGTTTTCGGTGATGTGTTCCCCATGTTTACCCAGAGTGTATAGTTGCTGTCAAGATAATAATCCTCGTGTGTTGTATACGAAACACTGGCATCTTCTTTGTTTTTTTCAGATGAGTCCACCCGGTCGATCTCATCCATGGATATCTCCCGGACTCCGTCTAATAACACATTTCCCCAGTGATTTACATCCATGCGCGTGCCATCAAACATGTCAAACGTGACGTATTCTCCATTTGCAATATCATCCATGCCGCTGTCTGTGGCATCCGTCAGTGGCTCTTCCGTCGTATCCACATAGTTGATGATCGATGTCAGTGGAGTCTTAATGTCATGGGACACGTTCGTGATCAGTTCTGTCTTGAAACGTTCACTCTTCATCCGCTCTTCGATTGATTCTGCTACTGTATCCCCGTCCGCAGCATCGGTCAATGCCACATCTGCAGCCATTCTTTCCACAGAAACAGCATCGGTCAATGTCTCATCTGTAACCGTTCTTTCCGCAGAAGCAGCATCTCCTGTCCCGTCTGTGTGTTCAAACAGATACATTTTTTTCTCGGTATCATAAGTAAAAACTGCGCTTCCATATCCGTCTATGTCCGTCTCAATCGTCTGCACCGGATAATACTCATTTCCCGCCAGATAAACAAAAA
>DMYD01000002.1:21469-24208 GCA_003483745.1 Roseburia sp.
CACACCGCCGCCGGTCAGGAAATTTCCATTTGTGTATACAATCTGATCTTCGTCCGATAATTCCACACTGTTTGTATACACATCTTCCAGACTGATCTTATCCGAAAAGTTGCGTTCCGCATACGATTTTTCATCATTCAGGTCAATCCCCTCGAGACTGTCTGCTTTGATAATACCATATTTAAAATATTTGCTTTCTACAGAACCTGCCGGCTGTTCCCGCCTTACATCATCCACCGCGGACAGACCATATTCATAGGAAACATTTTCAAACCACTGCTTTCTTGTTTCATCCTTTGAATTTCTATAGATTCCTTCATCAAACATAAAGATCACACCCACCGCGCTGAACACAAAACACAGTGCACTGGCACTGAGCGCGATCCAGGCAATGATCTTTGCCGCTGTCGATCCTCTCCAATTTTTCACTTTTCTCACACCTGTCCTTCCATTTTATAACCGCGTCCCCACACAACTTTCAAATACCGCGGTTCTGCCGGGTTATACTCCACTTTTTCCCGCAGATGCCTGATATGTACCGCCACCGTATTCTCCGTTCCGTAGGGATTATCCTGCCATACCTGTTCGTAAATCTGGTTCGGGGAAAACACCTCTCCGGGATGCTCCATCAGAAGTTTTAAAATATCGTATTCCGTGCGTGTCAGAGAAATCTTTTCGCCGTCAAGCGACACCTCTTTGCTGCGGTCGTCAAGTTCGATCCCGCCGATCGAGAGAACATCTTTTCTGATAGCTCCGCCTCCGAGCTGCATATAGCGTCTGAGCTGTGATTTGACGCGCGCCTGCACTTCAATCGGATTAAACGGTTTGGTGATATAATCGTCCGCCCCGACAGTCAGTCCTAACACTTTATCTGTATCCTCACTTTTTGCTGTCAGTAAAATAACCGGAACATTGCTCGTCTCACGGATTTTCACCATCGCTGCAATCCCATCCATCTCCGGCATCATGATATCCATCAGTACCAGATGGATGTCCTGTTCCTTTAACACCTCAAGTGCCTCTTTTCCGTTATATGCCTCAAATACCTGATAACCGTCTGCCATCAGATATATTTTTAACGCTGAAACAATATCTTTTTCATCGTCACACACCAGTATACTGTACATGTTTTCCTCTTTTCCGCAGGTTTTTGATCAATTTTTACATAAACCTGTCTCTTTATGATCATGCTCTTATTGTAACGGAATAATTATGAATTTCCAATCAGTCAAAACATTAAGATTTGATGAAGTTGTACCTTGTATTCGGATAAAAGGAATGCTAATATAGGAAGGTAGTGCTCCCGGAAGTTTTTCATTTTCCGGGAGTAAATTATGGAAAATTTTACATAGGAGGAAAATCCTCTGCTCCTGCAATGGCAGTCGCATTTTCCTTCGGAAAACAAGGAGGAAAATCCTCTGCTCCTGCAATGGCAGTCGCATTTTCCTTCGGAAAACAAGGAGGATTTATGGAAGAAAATAAAATGGGCGTCATGCCGATTGACAAACTTATTATCTCGATGTCCCTGCCGATCATGATCTCCATGCTCGTTCAGGCGCTCTACAATATTGTCGACAGTATTTTTGTTGCCATGATCAGCGAAAATGCTCTGACTGCTGTATCCATGGCATTCCCGATCCAGAATCTTATGATCGCTGTCGGTGTGGGAACTGCTGTCGGTGTAAACGCACTTTTAGCCCGCTCCCTGGGAGAAAAGGATATGGAAAAAGTAAATAAGATTGCAGAAAACGCTGTATTTTTAATACTTGTCAGTTATCTGCTCTTTTTAGTCATCGGTCTGTTTTTTGCAGAAGCATTTTTCCGCAGCCAGACAGATATCGAGGAAATCATTGTCTATGGCAAACAGTATCTGACGATCTGCTGCTGTCTTTCTTTCGGTATTTTTACACAGCTTATGTTTGAGCGTATGCTGCAGGCAACCGGAAAGACAATCTATACCATGTATACACAGGGTGTTGGTGCGATCATCAATATTATTTTAGATCCAATTCTGATCTTTGGTCTGCTCGGACTTCCAAAAATGGGCATTTCCGGTGCCGCCGCTGCAACTGTGATCGGACAGATGGTTGCCGGTATTTTAGCCGTTGTTTTAAATCATACCAAAAATAAAGAAGTTCAGATCGATCTTCATCATTTCCGTCCGGACAAACATATCATCGGACAGATTTATGTGATTGGTGTTCCTTCTATTGTAATGCAGGCAATCGGTTCCGTGATGAACTACGGCATGAATCGTATCCTGATCGCATTTTCCTCAACTGCAACTGCCGTATTCGGCGTTTACTTTAAACTGCAGAGTTTCGTATTTATGCCGGCTTTCGGTTTGAATAATGGTGTCATTCCTGTCATGGCATATAACTATGGTGCCGGAAATAAAGAGCGTGTCACAAAAACTTTAAAACACTGTGTTGCCTACGCAGTCGGTATCATGGCAGTCGGCCTGCTTTTATTCCAGCTCTTTCCAAAGCAGCTTCTCTCCATGTTTCAGGCTTCCGACACAATGCTTTCCATCGGTGTCCCTGCGCTGCGTATCATCAGTTTAAGCTTCCTGCTTGCCGGCTTTGGAATCTCCTGCAGTAGTATTTTTCAGGCACTTGGAAAAGCAGTCTACAGTATGTGCATTTCCATTGCAAGGCAGTTGGTGATCCTGCTTCCGGCAGCATACCTGTTAGCACAGTCCGGCAATGTCAATCTGGTATGGTGGGCATTCCCGATCGC
>DMYD01000002.1:24514-41608 GCA_003483745.1 Roseburia sp.
GATCGGACAGTAACATTACAAAAAAATCCCGTGTGAGACTGATTCTAAAAATCATTCTCATACGGGGCTTTTTATTTCTCTTCTATTTCTGGTTCGCCGGTTCCATATTGACGGAACGTCCTTTGATCTTTGCATTTTTCATGGCTTCTAATACTTCTTTGCCATACTCTCTTGGCACTTCCACAAACGTATATTTATCATACATATCAATCGCACCGACTAATTTACCCGGCATGCCGGATTCGCCTGCAACTGCACCTAAGATATCGCCCGGTTTTACGCGGTCTTTTTTACCGATATTGATAAACAGACGTACCATTCCCTCTTCGGCTCCGGTATTGTCAAAATCAAAAGCATCCTCTCTGTCATTGTCGAGATTGATCTGCCCTAACGCCTGTTTTAAAAATGCGGCAGCAATATCCATCGCCGTGTAATCGGACTCATTGATCTGCTTCTCGATGATATCAATGGTATCTTTTAAGTTTTCCTCATCGATGATTCTTCCGATTTCTTCCATGACCTTCTCTGCCTTGATCTGTGCCACATCATCTGTGGATGGGATCGGCATCGCAACAATCTTGGTCTTGCAGTAGCGCATGATATCTTTTAATTTATATACTTCTTTTCCTTTGACAAAAGTAAACGCCCGTCCTGTTCTCCCGGCACGTCCGGTTCTTCCGATACGATGTACATAATATTCATCATCCTGTGGAATATCATAGTTGAATACCGCTTCCACATCATCCACATCGATTCCCCTCGCCGCAACATCGGTAGCGATCAGAATCTCTGTTTTGCCGGTACGGAAACCGCGCATCACACGGTCACGCTGGGTCTGCTTCATATCTCCATGCAGTCCTTCTGCGAAATAACCGCGCCCCTGCAGTTCCTCTGTCAGCTCGTCCACCATACGTTTTGTGTTACAGAATACCAGGGAAAGCTTCGGATTGTAATAATCAAGAAGTCTGGTTAAGACTTCAATTTTGTCTTTTCTCTTTACATCATAGTAATACTGCTCAATATTTGGAACGGTCAGTTCTTTTTTTACCACCTTGATCGTCACGGCATCATGCTGATATTTCTTGGTGATATCTAGGATTGGTTTCGGCATGGTCGCAGAAAATAAGACTGTCTGACGTCCTTCCTCCGGAATATACTCTAAAATCGTCTCAATATCCTCACGAAATCCCATGTTTAACATTTCGTCCGCCTCATCAAGCACGATCGTATTGACTGCCTCGCAGCGAATCGTCTTTCTGCGCAGATGATCCATGACACGTCCCGGTGTACCGATAATGATCTGCGCGCCACCCTTTAATGCTTTGATCTGACGGCTGATCTCCTGTCCACCGTATACCGGAAGGATTTTCACTCCATGCATATATTTTGCAAGTTTACGGATCTCGTCCGCCACCTGAATGGCAAGCTCTCTTGTTGGTGATAATATGATAACCTGTGTTTTTTTATTATTCGGATCTACTTTATGCAATACCGGGATTCCAAAAGATGCTGTTTTTCCTGTTCCTGTCTGTGCCTGTCCAATGACATCCACACCGGACATCACAACCGGAATCGCCTGGCTCTGAATTGGTGTTGCCTCCTCAAATCCCATTTCTGCTATCGCACGCAATACCTGCGGATATAAATCTAACTGATCGAATCTAACTGTTTCCATATATTTCCTTTCTATAGAAACGTGCGCCGATGGGCGCGCGTAAAACAAGGGGCTGATCAACAGCCCCTATAAGCGCAACAGTCTGAATGATAACATGGTGCCCGTACTTTTGTCAAGAAATTCCCCCTCTCAAAAGTTCACATCATCTGCGGCTTTTCGGGAATTATGTACCCCAGACCAGATCTTTCGACAAAACTGTCACCGGATTATGGTCTGAGTGTTACTTCCTATTTAAAAGCAATCGACAATCATGTATCTTATCCATTCTACTGCATCAATTTCTACTTCCGGTTTTCCGTGTGAAAAACTCGATTGCGGATTTTTGTTTCCATCTGTTATATTCTATGCCGCATTCATAAAATGTTTCCTGTTTTATTTATCGCTGACATCCGCTAAATGTCCTAATGCAAGATCATTTCTGGATTTTTTCTTAACATGGTAAAGCATCGCATCCGCAGCATGCAGAAAATCCCAGCTCTTCGTATCATCTTTGGGAATATCATAACAGATTCCCTGTGAAATCGTCACAATCGGCATTGTCTTAGAATACGCGTGGTTGATTGCAAGATCGATGATCCGCTCTCTCAAGCCTTCTGCCGCATGGCTGACCTCTTCCTCCGTCATGTTCTGATAGAGAATGATAAACTCATCTCCCCCGTATCTTGCACAAAAGATCCTATCATTCTGCATCAGTTCAAGCTGCTTTGCAATCCGCTTGATACATTCATCACCTGCCTGGTGTCCATAGTTATCATTATATTGTTTAAAATAATCAATATCCAAAATCTCCATGGCAAGCGGTGTCTGATTTGCCAGAGATTTCTCAAACACCTGATCCAGATAATCGTTGAGACGAAACCGGTTTGCTAACCGCGTCAATGCATCCGTCTCTGATTTCTCCTGAAGTCTGATATTTGCTGCTTCAATCTCGCGTCTTTTTTTATTTGCCCGCTCTAGTGATTCCCGCACATCAAGCATGTTTGCGATCATCGCCTGCTTTTCTTTTTCCATAATTTCAGACAACTCATAATACTGCCCTGCAGCCTTTAAATATTCTTCATTATTTTTGTGCATGCGGTAAAATTTAATTTTCAGGGAAATAATCTGCCTCCGGAGATTAACGATTTTTGCCTGCCGTGTCAATGGCTCTAAAATTTCCATAACCCGCAAAAATGCATCATCATTTCCTATTTCAAGTAAAAGCCGGCTGAATGCATACAGGTCAATAAAAATATCCATGATCGGAATATCTGCATTGATTTCCCCACAGATTAATCGTATACACTCATCACGTGCATTTGTCTTTCCGGTTGCATGACATACCTGTGCCTTAAAACAGCGATAACTGAGCAGTTCAATGCCTTCAATATGATCCTCACACTCATCAGCAATAAGTTCCACATAATGTGCTGCCCGCTCCGGCATATCACGATGCAAAAAACCGGTTCCCATTCCTATATAAACACAGGTAATCAGACGGTAATTTCTATCATCTTTCACAAATTTCTTTACATGCTGACCACAATGTTCAAAATATCTCTGCGCCTCTAAATATTGTCCACAGGATAAATATAAATTTCCAAGATTTATATCTATCATGGTTTCCTCTTGTTTTAACTGATATTTTGTACAGAAATTCAAACCGGTCAGATAATAATCGAGCGCGATCGGCTCATTCCCCCGATTGATCGCCGTAATTGCCATCAGATTGTATGCACGCGCCACAAGTTCCCACTGGTTTGATTCGTTCAGATAGGATACCCCTTTGGTAATGCAGAAAAAAAACTTTTCGCTATCATTGAGCAGATAATATGTCTCTGCGCTGTAATAGTATGCAAATCCGAGCAATTTTGTATCATTTTTTTTCATTGCATACTGTTCAATATCATAACAAAACTTCAATGTCCGTTTTGCATCATTTCCCCGGCTGTCGTACACTCCCTGTATCCATGCGCGGACAACTTCATCATATCCGTCATATTCCATGTGCACTGCCTCCTCTCATTTCACACCAGGCATCTTTTCTACCATTTTTTTCATAAAAAAAATACCATTTTTTTATTATATGATAGAACTATGTCTTATTCAAGGAAGAATGCTTTTTCTTTTATTCGAAATATGCTACAGGATCAACCGGGGTACCATCTTTATCCAGTTCAAAATACAGATTGCTTCCCTCTACCGTGAAGTATTTGGTCGGCTCACCGATATATCCTAATACATGTCCAGCCTCCACATAATCTCCCTTTGCAAAATTCAGTTCTTTTAACTGTCCGTAAATTGCCTCATAACCATCACCCAGATCGACCGTAACTGTACAGCCTGTCACCTCATCATTTTCAATACTCTTGATCTGTCCTTTGGCAACCGCATAAACTTTATCATTGACCTCGCCTGCAATGATCACTGCCGGATTATATTTATACTGGTCAAGTGTCGGAAAGTAAACAGTGGAGTCCATACTGTAATTGATGATCACATTTCCCTCCATCGGCCAGAGCAGCTCCTCGGAAAAATGAAGTGCCTGTGCTCTGCCTGCAGTCTGAGCAGTCTGTGATGTTTCCGTATCTTCTGTCTCAGTCGTATCATTTTTGTCTTCCTCTGCAAGTTCTGCAGTCACAGCAGGATCATCCAGTTCATTCTCAAGATTATTTTTGTCCTGTTTCGGCGGAATCAACGCCGATGCCTCGGCAGACTGCTCCGAATCCTCCCCGGCTGCGACATCATCTGCCTGCTCCTGCATTTCCTGTGCAAGTTCTGCCTCCATCTGCTCCCGTTCTTTTTCCTGTTTACTGCTGTATAAAGCAGTCGTTCCAACTGCTGCTAAAGCGATCAACAGTCCTGCAATTACATATTGTCTGTACCCAAAAAAACCTTTCTTTTTCATTATTTCTCACCATCCATTATTTATTTTTAACCATAGTGTTGCCGGTTTACGGATGGTTTATACGGTTGTTTTTTAATTTTGAGCCTGCCCGATCACTGCGCCTTTATAAAAATACGCGAGGATTTCCCGGTAACTGCATCCCTCTTTTGCCAACTCCTCCGCTGTATTCTGACTTAGTCCAAAACCATGTCCCATTCCCTCTGCCACAATACGCACATGGTCATCCATTTCTGTCATTGTAAAACAGGCAGATGGAAGTTCTAATGCATGGCGGAACTGCTCTCCATCATATATTTCTCCCGCAACTTTGACTTGTGTTACATATCCTGCAGTATCACGGCTTATAACCTCTACCTGTACCGGTTCCGTCAATTCTGCGTTGGGATATGCCGTCCGGCATTTTTCCAGAAATTCCTCTTTTTCATAATAAAATACGGAAAGATAACCTTCTGCCGTGGTATCTGCATGGCATTCTGCGGTGACAAGATATGGCATATCCACATCCTGATACAGTTCCGACATATTGCGCGTCCGTCCGTTGCTGACCGCATGATATGCCGCATATATGTAAGTTCCCTTATAGGAAAGTGTCTCGCCCGCCGTTGCCTCCACACAGGATTTTAATTTTTGATAATTTTTATCAAAATCTTCACCCCACAACTGTTGCTGTTGATCCGGTGACATGCCCTCCGGCTCCTTTGTTCCCGCCTGTATGGCATCATACAGATTGGTTCTGGCAATCACACACTGCGCCTTAATTGTCTCGGGCGACTTATCCATCCCAATCTCCTGTGCTGCGATCTGCAGTACTTTTATCTCATTTGCCTCATTTTCTTCGTTACTTATTCCACTTTGTGTCTCTGCCTGTCCTGATAGCAGATCCTTCCTGTTTTCCTGATACTGCCGGACTTCCCCCGCCATGCCCTCTACACTGTCTACCGTATTTAAAGCTTCCTGCGCTCCTTCCTTTCCATAAATAAGGTTTTCTAAGCGCATTTTCTGCATCAGCGTTGTAATAAAAACCGGCACCAGCAGTATCAGACAGATTCCCGTAAACCAGGAACTTGCACGTTTTCTTCGTCTTCTTCGCATAAAAAATCTCCCTGTCCATTTAATATATGAAACAGAGAGACTTCTCATTCAATTTTTTTACATCATATTCATTACCAGACCAAATGCCTGCATCATTGAAAATCCGATTTCTGCTATGATCAGCAGGGAATAAAATACGGTATACACAATTGGAAATGCCATTTTACGTTTCAAAAGATGTGCACGCCATACATAATAGCCAGGTTTTAAAAAGATTGCAAATAGAATCAGTCCCAGTATTTTGTAATTCTGCTTGTTAATTTTTACAATATCGATGACTACAAAAATAATGAATGCAGCAAGCAATGCATAACTGAGCAGGGAAAATACCACATATTTTCCACTGTACATGATATTCATATAGCTGCCATCCATAATACTGTCGTAAGTCATTGATTTAAATATGGATGACGATGAAATCATACTGATGATCTCACGCAATGGCATTATGATCAGTAACAGATAGCAAAAAATATCTGAAACCGGGCCATGCTGCTCCTGCGGTGTCCAGGTATTCTGGTTATACTGCTGATCCCCATAAGTCTGTTGTCCATTGTTCATGTTCTGATTTTTGTCCATAATCTTCTCCTCCTTAATTTTGCTTTATTTTTTCTGTTTTTTTCCTATGATATTTGAAAGCGTTGCAAACTGCTCTAATGTAAGTGCCTCCCCCCGGATGGTAAGCGGCTCTCCAAGTTCTGCGATACATTGTTGTATCTCTTCCTTGGAAAGATGTACCTGCGGCGCATTTGACAATCCATTTGCAAGTGTTTTTCTTCTCTGATTGAAGGATGCACGGATAATACTAAACATCAGCTTTTCATCATCCACCTGCACAGGCACTTCTTCGTGTCTGGTCAGCCGGATCACTGCACTGCCGACATTTGGGCGCGGCATAAAGCAATTTGGCGGAACATTCGCAACAATCTCCGGTTTTGCATAAAACTGCACTGCCAAAGACAGTGCGCCGTAATCCTTTGTTCCGGGTCCTACCTGCATGCGGTCTGCAACTTCTTTCTGCACCATAACCGTAATGCTGTCGATTGGAACATGGCTTTCAAAAAGTCCCATGATAATCGGCGTAGTAATATAATATGGAAGATTTGCAACGACCTTGATCGGCTTTCCCTCATTTCTCTCCATCGCAAGCTTTGCGATATCCAGTTTCAAAATATCCTGATTGATCACAGTTACATTGTCATAGGCACTCAATGTATCCTTTAAGATTGGTATCAGATTGGTGTCGATCTCTACCGCAACCACTTCCCTGGCATTTTCACACAGATACTGTGTCATCGTACCGATACCCGGGCCAATCTCAAGGACAAAATCATCCTTCGTCACTCCAGCTGCCTCAACGATCTTCTCAAGCACATGCGGATCGATCAGAAAATTCTGTCCGAATTTCTTCTGAAAATTAAAATGATATTTCTGCAAAACCGCGATCGTATTCTGCGGAATCCCTAATGTAGCCATAAAACTCCTTTCAATCTTTCCGGTTACTTAACATTTCCTCAAACAGTGTATCTAAGAACTCTGCATACAGCCCATTAAATGTCTCATGAAACGTCTGCGCTACACTTGCATCTCCCTGACCGGTCATCTGTGCTTCCTCAAACAGCGCAAATGCAGTTTCATAAAGTTCCGGATTTTTATCATAAAATACCTCTGTCAATCCATCCTGAAAAGCAAACTGTGCCTCCTGGGAAAGATTATCTTTGAAATCTTCCTTGGAAATGCAGCCTTTCTCCTCATAATCAGAAAGATAAATATGTCCCTCTGCAGATTTTACAAAATCGCGAAATGCCGTTGCCACATCCTCATATGTAACAGGGACATAATTTTCATTCCAGTATTTATCAAATGTTTCCCTGTCCGGAAAATGCGTAAAAATGTTGTTATCCATATTATTCTCCATTCCTGCATGTAAAAAATATTTTTCACATGATTCGTCGTTTTTATTTTTCATCGTGGAACATTTCGATGACACGGTTAAGTCTTTCAATATTCTCATGGTTATTATCCACAAGCGTTTCATTACCCTGTACAATTCCGGAAACCTCAAGTGTTTTCTGTGCAATATCCGTCACACCATCAGCCGCCTCAGAAACTGTTGAGCTGACACCCTGCATGGCATCCGCAATTTCAACAATGGATGTTAACAATGTATTAATCTGTTCACTGATGGCAGACATATCGTCATCAAATACAGTTGCATCTTTCGTATACTGATCTGCAACTCCCATAAAGTCCTCATAATCTTTTAGTACTGTCTGCTCTAAGAAATCTGTACTTTCTTTTAAGCATCCTGTCATATTTGCCACAGCCTGGTTTACTTCGGCAATGATCTCATTAATACTGCCAACAGTGGTGGATGTCTGGGTTGCCAGTGCGCCAATCTCTCCTGCAACGACCGCAAAACCTTTTCCTGCCTCTCCGGCTCTTGCTGCCTCAATTGAAGCATTCAGTGCCAGCAGATTCGTCTGACTTGAGATATCAAGTATCGCCTGTGTAAACTGATTGATCTTTTCTACCGCTTTTGCCTGTTCCATAGCAGACTCTGTTTTTTGCTGTACATTTTCATACATCTGAACTGTTTTTTCACTTGCAGACTGTGTCTTTAATTTAAGCTGGTCTGCACGTTCTTTTACCTCAACAGAGGACTCACGTCCCTCTTTTGAATACTTTTCAATATCCGTTGCGCGCTCTTTGATGTCACTGACTGTAGTATTGACTGTCTCCATCGTTGCTGCAGTCTCCTCCATGGCAGCTGCGAGCTCCTGCGTTGTATCCGTGTTGACATTGCTCATCTCACGCACGCGCTTCGTCGTGTTAGAAAGCTGTTCTGTCGTATTTCTAAGATCTGTGTATACATGGCGGATATTGCCTACCATTTCACGCAGATTTTTACGCATGTTATGCAGCGAAATTGCCATTCTTCCGGTTTCATCTTTTCTCTTATAAAGATGCTGGTTTGCCGGATTACTTGCAAATTCAAAGTCTGCTGTCTGCTTTACAATTCCATCAATCTGTGAAATCGGCTTCGTGATCGTAAAACCAAGCACAATACCAATAATTACAGCCAGAACAGTTGCAAAAGCTGCTCCTCCAAATATCTGTCCTGCAAGCTGTTTCGATTTTGCCTGCAACTCAGTTTTCGGTGCAGTAAGGATAAATTTCATGCCATTTTCCAACGTCCGATAATACATGACCTTATCTTTGCCCTGATATGTATAAGAAACGGCAGTCTCTTCCGTCTGCTCATTTCCCAGCGCATCCACTACAGCCTGCAAACCACTGTCTGCATCTACAAGATTACTTCCAATCTCAAGATCTTTGTGATACATTACCTTACCGGAATCATTGGCAAGGAAGCCATAACCACTATCAAATATACTTAAAGAATCAATCGTATTCGTAAATTCACTGAAATCAATATCCATTCCAATGATACCAATGGACTCTCCATCCACCTCAATTGGAATAACGTAAGAAATCATATACACACCAATGTTAGAATTCAGATATGGTTCCATCCAGGTTTCTTTTCCGTTCTGTACCGGAATATAGTACCATCCGACATGCTCCACATCACTCGGGTCATACATGGAAAAGTCTGTTGGTGTCACACTCTCAAATTCACTGTCACTGTTGTCCCTTGTAAGAAAAAGTCCGCTTGTTGGTTCCGTAAATTCAGGGTTATAACGGATATACGCTGTGAGTGCTCCCTTTGTATTCTGTGCAGACTGCATCAGGATAGGAAGCATCTGCTTTGTATAAGTATCCACATAATCCTTGCTTGTCTTAAAAGATGCTGCATGTTCCAGTTTGGCAACTGCAATGCTGTATACCATTTCCACTGACTGTGAAACATTCTGCATCATAGTATCAAGTTCATCGCTCTGGCTCACACACTTAAGCTGCATTTCCTGCTGTGAATCTTCATAAGAGGTGCTGACTGAGTTTACAATACTGATGGCCCCACAGATAAAAGTAGATACCAGCGAACATAGTATTACAGTTACAATAATTTTGGTTTTTATTGATTTCATACAAATTTCCCCCTCCGTACAAATTCCTTACGCTAATTCAATTTTACCATATTCGACTTTATTTTCAATAAAATGCATGCTGTTTCGTTATTTTTTTGTAGACTTCAAAAATTATATGCTATTTTTTTATTCATTTTATCGAACATATTTTCGTTTTTTCTATTGCATGTGTTTTGATTTTATGTTATATTGATTTTGTCGAACACTCGTTCTGTTTTTAGTAATATGCGATCCAATAATCCAAACCCGTATATATGTAACGAAGAATATGAAAAGATTCAGATACAAAAAGGTGGTTCATACTTAACGGCTGGCAAATTACACAAAGCAGACACTGCTTTGTGCAATTTGCCAATCAAGAAAGTAAATGCCACCTTTTTGCATCCGAACCAAAGACCATGAGAAATGGAGATCAACATGAACATTCAGCAAAATATGTCCCTGATAGAAAAGCTTGCCATACTGACTGACGCTGCAAAGTACGATGTTGCCTGCACTTCCAGCGGTGTGGACCGCCGTGGCAATGGCAGCGGCATGGGGAACTCTCTCGCCTGCGGGATCTGTCACTCGTTCTCTGCGGACGGGCGCTGTATTTCCCTTCTGAAAATACTTTTTACCAATGAGTGTATCTTTAACTGCGCCTATTGCCAGAACAACTGTAACTCCGATGTGAAACGGGCTTCCTTTACCCCCGATGAAGTCTGTGAACTGACAATGGAATTTTACCGGCGCAACTATATTGAGGGCCTTTTCTTAAGTTCCGGCATTATGATCAGTCCCAACTATACTATGGACTTGATCTATCAGACACTCTACCGGCTGCGCAATGTTTATCATTTTAACGGCTATATCCATGTCAAGGCGATCCCCGGTGCAGATCCCACCCTGGTAGAAAAAGCGGGTTTTCTTGCAGACCGTATGAGTATCAATTTAGAACTTCCAACCGCTGACAGCTTAAAAAAATTAGCTCCCTATAAATCCAGAACCACTATTTTAAAACCAATGCGCCAGATCCAGAACCGCATCACGGAAAATAAAGACGAACTGACCATTTACCGCAAAGCGCCGCGTTTCGTTCCAGCCGGTCAGAGTACCCAGATGATCATCGGCGCCACACCGGAACACGATTATGAAATCATGCGGGTTGCCGAAACACTTTACCAGAAGTTTGACCTAAAGAGAGTTTTCTACTCAGCTTTTGTCAATGTCAACCACGACTCAAACCTGCCGGTTCTGCCGGGCGGACCGCCTCTTTTGCGTGAGCACCGCCTCTATCAGGCTGACTGGCTGCTGCGCTATTATGATTTTAAAGTAGACGAATTATTGACCAAAGATCGGCCTGATTTCAATATCTACCTGGATCCCAAATGTGACTGGGCACTCCGTCACTTAGAGTATTTTCCAGTTGAGATCAACCGTGCCGATTACCATACACTTTTACGTGTTCCCGGAATTGGTGCAAAATCTGCCTCACGCATCGTAAAGGCAAGACGTATGAATAAGCTTGATTTTTCCGACTTAAAAAAGATCGGTGTCGTACTAAAACGTGCCCTGTATTTTATCACCTGTTCCGGTCACATGATGTATCCTACAAAATTAGACGAAGACTATATCTGCCGCAGCCTGATTGCCGACCGTACCCAGATTCCACGTGAAATCCGGGAGGCAGGATATCAGCAGCTCAGTTTATTTTCCTGATGATGACGGGGTCATACAATAGAATGCACGCTCTGCGAACATTCTATTGTCATGAATAAAATATTCACTGCCTGTCTGTTCGCAATGATATTAAGGCATCCACTTATACTCACGAGGTTCATGATATGTACACATTCATCTGTGAAGATTCTCCCAACGGAATTTTTTCCGGCATTTATGATGCATGGGATTTTAAAGTAAAGCAAAATAAAATATATCCTGCCGGCAGCAGGTCGGCTGGCAGTCCTTCCCACATACCCCCACACGTCTGCTCGCACGAAGATATCCACCTTGTATGCCGTGAACCGGACAATTATCAACTGTTTTATGAGTATATCCATGTGGAAACTTCCACAGAAAAGGCAGATAAAGTCGCCCGCACCATCCAGCGCAGGCTTGGCAGTGAATTTTACGATGCCATTTTAAATGCGATCCTCTCCATTGTTCCTGCGAAAAAGAATGACTTAGACAAAGCCGACGCTGTTTACCACACTCTCGTACTTGGTCTGAATACAGCCGCTGGAACACGCGCCATCCATGATCTTTCCAATCCTTATGTCCACCGCCTGTTTACATTGTCGCGCGCTACCGCAAACGAAGCACATCACCTGCTCGGCTTTCTTCGTTTTTCGGAACTGGAAAATGGCGTTCTATTTTCCACAATCCATCCAAAAAATAACGCCCTGCCAATACTGGCAGAGCACTTTACCGATCGTCTCCCACAGGAGAATTTTATGATATATGATGAGAACCGGCAGCTTGCCGCAGTCCATGCCGCCGGCAAAAACTTCATGCTGGTGGATGCCTCCGGCATAGATCAGGAACTTTTAAAACGCACCTCCGAAAAAGAGTCTGCGTATCAGAAACTATGGCTAACCTTTTTTAACCACATTGCGATTCAGACGCGGATCAATCCAAAACTCCAGGCGCAGAACATTCCGAAGCGCTTTTGGGGGGATACGCCGGAACTTAGTAGAAAATAAATTACATGATACGAAACAGCCTTTCTGCATTTTCCCTCGTCGCCTGTTCCACTGCCTCCGGCGTGATTCCTCTTAATTCTGCGATCTTTTCGATCACAAACGGGATGTATGAAGAATCGTTTCGCTCCCCACGGTGTGGCTCTGGTGCCATATATGGGCAGTCTGTCTCAAGAAGAATCCTCTCAAGTGGGATCTCCTGTACGGTCTCCTTTAATTTCTTCGCATTTTTAAAAGTCACAACACCGCCGACACCAATATAGTATCCCATTTTTATAAATTCCTGTGCCATCTCTTTGGAATAAGAATAACAATGGATCACTCCCGGTATTTCCTCCGCATGTACCGATTTCATGACTTCCATAGTATCCGCTGCCGCATCCCTGGAATGGATGATCACCGGAAGCGATGCCTCCCTTGCCAGTTTCATCTGCTCCGCAAACCAGTATCTCTGCTGTTTTTGTACTTCCGGCTCTTTGTCCCAGTAATAATCCAGCCCGATCTCTCCGACAGCAACGACTTTTTCTTTTTTAGTCTGCTCTCTTAACCATGCAAATGTTTCCTCATTCAGCCCACTGATATCGCTCGGATGTACTCCGACTGCTGCATAGACAAACGGATACTTCTCCGACAGCACGAGCGTTGTTTTGGTGGATTCGATCGAGGCACCGACATTGATAATCGTTCCCACACCGCGCTCCGGCATAGATGTGATCAATGCGTCCCTGTCCTCCTCAAACCGCTCATCATCATAATGTGCATGTGTTTCAAATATCATAATCTTCTTACTCCTTTAGTCTCTATTTTAACATATACTTTTTATTTGCGGTCATTATTCTTTCTCAGATCATTGATGATCACCTGGATATGTGAAAGCTGTTCTAAAGTCAGCCCGCTGACCTCAAGATAGCTTCGCCCATCCAGTTCTAAGAGATAATCTGTGCTGACGGAAAAAAATCGTGCAATCTTAATTAACATATCGATGGACGGAAGTATATTATCATTTTCCCAGTTTGAAACACTCTGTTTCGATACACCAAGTTCCCTCGCAACATCAACCTGGCTTAAATTTCTTGATTTTCTTAAATTATGGATCACTTCTCCCAGCATACGCTTTCTGCATTTCCCCCTATGATTTTCCTTGGCGCCTGTCTCCCCACTCCCAGACTTTATTTCTTTTTGTATTTTTTTCATATTAGGTAAGTATTATGCGCACAATGCCCATTTACAAAATACTTTAGTATTGTTATAATTGACCCAAAGAAAGGAGATGATGTTATGAAAAGATATGTTTTATATGGTCTGCTTCTACTTTTTACCACCATCTTTTTCGTCTCTTTTTCACCTGTTCCCACTTTTGCGTACTCCTACTACGATGAAGATGAAAATATAGACGGAACAGAAGCAGACGACGAGGATGACACGGAAGATGACACCGAGAACATTGCCAATGACGAGGACGATGAGGACGAAGGGTTCACCGTTTATTTCAATGAGAACGGCGGTGATATCACCAGTTCCTTCAATACGATTCAGGTCACCACTGGCGCACCTTACGGTGAACTTCCCGCAGTCTCCAGGAGCGGTTTTTCATTTCAGGGCTGGTATACCAAAGAAAAGGGTGGCACGAAAATCACGGCAGAAACCATCTGCACCCTCACAGATGACGCGACCCTGCATGCCCACTGGAAATCAACCGGCGGCTATACGATCACTTACATTTTAGATGGAGGCGTTAACAACTCAGCAAACCCGGATGAATTTAAGAAAACCACCAAAACTATTACGCTCAAAGATCCTTCACGGACGGATTTCACTTTTGGAGGATGGTTTACGGACAAAAAGTATACCAAACCGGTCACATCCATAAAAAAAGGAACCACCAAAAATATCACTCTCTACGCCAAATGGCTGGACAATCCACGCATCAGCAAGGCTTCCAGCTCCAAAAACAAGGTGCTGCTGACCTGGGTAAAATGTGACGGTGCACTGAAATACAAAATCTACCAGTCCACCTCACCAAATGGAAAGTTCCGCGCCTGCGCGACTGTAACCGGCACAAAGGCAACGATTCCAAATCTTGCCTACAAGAAGAATTATTATTTCCGCATTTCAGCCGTGTATAAAGTATCCGGAAAAATTGTTACAACTGAGGCAAGCCCCTTAGTCAGTGCATATTGTACCAAAACGTCATCCGGCAGTAACTCTTCCCCATCCAAAACACCACAGGGAAATGTAGCAAACGTTTCCTCCGGTATGCCTTATTATTATCAGTTGGATGGCTGGAAGTTTTCCTATAATGAATGTCTTGTCTCCTGCTTCTGCTGTGCCCCTGCCATGGTACTTCACGCAATGGGATACGACTGCGACCCAAACAAGCTCTATGACGTCATTGGAGGTGTCGCATTTAACAGTGCAAAAATAGAGAAAAAATACGGCGTCAAAGTTACCAGATACACCCTGACCGGCAAATCCGAGGCTGCAAGAAAACAGGAATTATACAACTTTCTTGCAAGCCGTCCACAGGGCGTGCTCATAAGACAGGACGGTTATCACACGGAAGTGGCTTACTTAAAAGACGGCGTGATCAAAGTCAACGACTCCGGTATCCGAAATGGCGAATGTATCGATCTTAGCCGTTCACTGATCAGGAAATATACAAATATCCACTATGTATATACGATTGATAAAAAATAATGTTCCAAGGAGGAATCAATGTTATGAAAGAAAATCAACACTCAAAAAAACAAACTACATACAGTCTGTGTTCAAAGTTATTTGCCGGCTGTCTGCTCATTCTTGCGTGCCTGTTCGTACCGCAGCTCTCCGGCAGCCCTGCCACCGTGTGGGCCGGAACACTGACCGGTGTGCTGAACCTGCATCAGACCGATGCAAACAGCAGCTCTTTTGAGGTAACATGGGACAAAGATATCAATGCACATGCCTATGAAATCCAATACTCTATGGACGGCTCAAATTGGTCATCCAGTAACTATACTACAAGCTTAAATTACAGTTTTGGTACGTTAAACAGCGGTCGTTCTTATTATGTACGCATGAGAAGTTATGATAAAGGTTATTACTGGTATTGGGAACATACTGAACCTGCCGAAGATGCCACTTTTTCTGACTGGTGCACACCAGTTGAAGTAGTTACAAGCCCTTCCACAATTTCCTCTGATGACGTAAAACAGACCGGTGGAAGCAGCAGCTCCATCTCCGTTTCCTGGGAAGCTGCTGAGGGCACCACTGTTTACAAAGTATATTATGAAATGGGCGGAAGCTGGTTTTTAAGCGGAAGCACCGACCAGACCAGCTACACGATCACAGGACTTGACCCTGACACACACTATGAAGTCAGCATTGCCGCAATGCGCGAGTCCGGATCCGGCTACGAAACCGGCTTTTATACAACATCAGGACATGACTGTTATACGGCTGCCGGAAAGATTAAGGACAACGTGTTGGAGAAATGGGATTCTGTCAAAAACCGCGTAACCATCAAATGGGACTCCGCCTCCTACAACAATTCCGGTTACGAAGTCTACATCACAAATCTTGCCGGAAAAAAGGTAAAGAATTTTAAGACAACAGATACCTCCGCTTCCTTTAAATTAGCCTCCATCAAGAACCAGGGATTTATCTTTAAAGTCCGCGCCTACAAAGACATTGATGGTACTTCCATTTATGGTTCATGGTCCGGCAATAAAACTGTCATTGCCCAGCCGAAGGTTTCCTTAAAACGCAGCGGAAAAACCATCAAAGTTTCCTGGGCAAAAATCAAGGGTGCTTCCAGTTACACCGTATACCGCAGCATCAATCCAGAAACCGGCTTTAAGAAAATAAAGACTGTGAAATCCACAAACCTTACCAACAAAGGTTTAAATAAAAACAAGAGTTATTACTATTATGTTGTTGCTAACAATGTTAAGGTAAACAAAAAACTTTACAAGACAACCACTGCGGAATCCCGCGAAATCGCCGGCGTTTCTTACAGTGGACAGAAAACATTTTATTCCTATCAGTAACATCAGACAGTCTTCTTTACAGACAAGCTGTTATCATGTATAAAGAGAGGGGTTCCTGTAAAACTACTACGTGTGGTTTTACGGGAACCCCTCTCTCTTTGTAATTTAATACTGTGTCGTTTTCTTATATTGAAATATTAATATTTTCAGTCATGCCCTGTCCTGCTGTAGATGAGGTCTCCGGTGAAGCACCGGTATAAGATGCAGATGTGCCTGACGACAGTGCACTGCTATCGCCAGTCATTGCCTGATCTGTCTCTAACTCCGCATCCTGCTGTGCCTGCATCTTAATCTGTGCCTCTGTCAGCTGTAAATTTGTGGACTCGGCAGATAAACTCACGATCACACCGGAATCCGGTGATATATCAGATGTATTGCGATTTCCCATCTGGTCTTTGATGTATTTCATATCTGCTTCGCTGATCTTGCTCTGCTCCTGTCGTCTGTGACTGTTGCGCTTCTGCCGTATTTCAATCCGTTTTGCCTTTTCTTTCTGTACGTTCTGGATCTCTTCGATTGCAATTTTTTCCTTTAACTCACGCTCTTTATTTGCTGCTCGGCGCTTGATCTCACCTTTCTTCTGCGTCGCCTCAGACTTGTTTTCGCTTTTATATTTTCTATTTTCTATCTCTTCCTGTTTCAAATGACGCACTTTAAGCTGCGCACACTCTACCATCCGTCT